>CAYNWA010000025.1:0-32116 GCA_964400795.1 uncultured Smithella sp. | reverse complement strand
GGATAATTCGACCATCAAATTTCAGTGCACTTCGCTTCTGAAATTTGGGTCTCATTAAAAATTCTTGCTGCTTGATGTTCAAAAATCGGGCTTAGGCAGTGAGGTTTAAATATAGCTTCGCTGGATAAAAAATATTCTTTCGTAGAAAATGGCGATAGTCATCGGGTAGGAAGGTTGATTTTCCAGAGGGGCACAAAGGAGGCACATTATATGTTTTATGCCGGTTTATCGGTAGTCGTTATAGTTGCTGCAGTTATAGCAGGTATCGTTATTGGTTTTCTTTTGAAGCAGTCCATTGCCGCCAAAGAAATAAGATCTTCAAAAAATTTGATGGCACGCATGGCGGAAGAGGCAAAAAAGGAAGCTGAAACAATCAAAAAAGAAGCGGTTCTTCAGGCTAAGGAAAATCTCCTGAAGATGAAAGCCGAGTTCGATGGTGAGGCTAAAGAAAGAAGAAGTGATTTTGACGCGAGAGAAAAACGCATTCGCGCCAAAGAAGAAAATCTGGATAAAAAAACAGATGCTTTGGCACAAAAAGAATCGTCCATTGAGGCACGGGAAAAATCAATAACCAGCAAAGAGCAATCGGTTGAAGACAAACGTCGCAGACTGGAGGCGGCGCTTCACGAACAGCAGGAGAAGCTTGAAAAGATAGCGGGCATTTCTCCCGAGGAAGCGAAAAAATTGTTGATTCAATCGATGGAAGCGGAAGCCAAGCAAGATGCTGCGGCGCTTGTCCGTAAGGTTGAAGACGAAGCGAAATTAACTGCCGATAGAAAAGCGCAGGAAGTTATATCTTACGCCATTCAGCGCTATGCTGGAGATGTCGTGGCGGAAAAAACCGTTTCGGCGGTCAATCTGCCCAGCGAGGAAATGAAAGGACGGATTATCGGACGCGAAGGCCGGAACATCCGCGCGATTGAAGCGGCCACGGGAATCGATTTGATTATTGACGATACGCCTGAAGCGGTTGTATTGTCGAGTTTCGATCCGGTCAGAAGGGAAGTCGCGAGAATATCGCTCGAGCGTTTGATTCAGGACGGACGAATTCATCCCGGACGAATTGAGGAAATTGTCAAGAAGGTCAGAACGGAAGTCGAACAAATTATCAGGGAAACCGGCGAAAAGGCGTCCTTTGATGCCGGCGTTCATGATATCCATCCGGAGATTATTAATCTGCTTGGGTCTTTGAAATATCGTACCAGTTATTCTCAGAATGTTTTACAGCATTCCATTGATGTGGCTTATCTGACAGGCATCATGGCATCGGAATTGAAGATGAATGTCCGGGAGGCTAAAAGGGCGGGACTTCTGCATGATATCGGCAAGGCGATAGATCACAAGGTGGAAGGAACGCACGCAGCCATCGGCGCCGATTATGCCAAACGCTTCGGCGAGAATCCGCGCATCGTGCAGGCCATCGCCACGCATCATGATGACGGGCGCAACAATACATTGCTGGGCGTGCTGGTTCAGGCAGCAGACACGCTTTCCGCCGCCCGGCCGGGCGCGCGGCGTGAAATGCTGGAGACTTATGTCAAGCGACTGGAGGGCTTGGAAAAAATTGCCAATTCCTTTAACGGCGTTGATAAATGTTTTGCCATTCAGGCCGGACGTGAAATCCGCATTCTGGTGGAAAACGAAAAAATATCCGAAAATGACGCGACGATGCTCTGCAAGGATATCGTCAAGAAAATCGAAAACGAGATGACGTACCCGGGACAGATAAAAGTTACTGTAATCAGGGAAACCCGGGTTTCCGATTTCGCGAAATAATTCTTTCCGCATACCGGAAAGGGAAGGCGCTAAATGAAAATATTGTTTATCGGCGATATTATCGGCAGCCCCGGAAGGATGGCGGTCAGGGAGCTATTACCCGGTTTGATGGCCAAGAAAAAAATTGACTTTGTCATCGCCAATTGTGAAAATGCTGCAGCCGGATTTGGCGTCACCCGAAAAAATGCGGAAGAGCTTTACAGTTGTCATATCGACGTGCTGACGTCCGGCAATCATATCTGGAATAAAAAGGAAATTCTCGAATTCATCGGTGATTATGAAAAGCTGCTGCGGCCGGCCAATTATCCGGCGACGACTCCCGGTTCCGGTGTGGTTGTTGTGACCGCGAAATCGGGTGATGAAGTGGGCATCATAAATTTGGCGGGGCGGGTATTCATGCATCCAAGCGATTGTCCTTTCGTCACCGCTAAAAATAAAGTGGCCGACTTAAGGGAAAAAACAAAAATAATTGTCGTGGATATTCACGCCGAAGCCACTTCGGAAAAGAAAGCGCTGGGCTGGTATCTTGACGGAGAGGTGTCCGCCGTTTTAGGCACGCACACGCACGTGCAGACAGCAGATGAGGAAATTCTGCCGCAGGGAACAGCGTATATCAGTGATGTTGGCATGACCGGTCCTTTTGATTCCGTCATCGGAATTAAAAAAGAAGCCATTATCGAGAGATTCTTGACTCAGATGCCCAACAAGTTTGATCTGGCCAAGGACGATATCAGAATGCAGGGTGTGATTGTTGATATTGACGCGGAAAGCGGCAAAGCGAAAGCGATCGAAAGATTCAGCGTCAAACTGAAAGATTCTTAAGAGGCTGAAGATGAAAAGCGCCTACGACTTTTTAAAAGAAAGAGGTTTCATCGAGCAGGTAACCGATGAAGCTCTTATCAAGAAAATGTTCGCCGAAGGACCCGTAACCTGCTACATCGGTTTCGATCCCACGGCAACGAGTCTGCACATCGGCTCTCTTGTGCCCATCATGGCTCTGGCGCACATGCAGCAAAGCGGTAACAAACCCATCGCGTTGATCGGCGGTGGAACGGGACTGATCGGCGACCCCAGCGGCAAAACGGAAATGCGCCAGGTACTCACCCGGGATCAGATCGACTACAATGCAAAATGCCTGGGTAAACAGCTTTCACAATATATTGATTTTTCCGAAAGCAAGGCGCTTCTTCTGAACAATGCCGATTGGCTAACGAAAATCAACTACGTCGAATTTTTACGGGATATCGGCCGTCACTTCAGCGTGAACCGGATGCTCGCCGCGGAGAGTTATAAAATCAGGATGGAGAAGGGACTGAACTTCATTGAATTCAATTATATGGTTCTTCAGGGTTATGATTTCCTTTATCTGTTTCAGAATCACGGCTGTGCCTTGCAAATGGGCGGCAATGACCAATGGGGAAACATGCTGGCCGGTACTGAGTTGATTCGTAAAATTGAAGCTAAAGACGCCCACGCCGTGACGTTCCCGCTGATTACCACATCGCTGGGTCAGAAGATGGGGAAAACCGAAAAAGGAACCATCTGGCTCGACGGCACGCTGACCAGTCCTTATGAATACTATCAGTACTGGGTGAATTGCGACGATGCCGATCTGGAAAGATTCCTTAAACTCTTTACCTTTCTTCCGCTGGATGAAATAAAAATTGTGAAGAAGCTAAGCGACGCCCAGCTCAACATGGCCAAAGCGGTTCTAGCCTTTGAAGCGACAAAAATAACTCACGGAGCAAAAGCAGCCGAAGACGCGTGGCGTGCTTCCATGGAAGCTTTTCATTCCCGCCCTGTGGATGCGGAACTGTTTCCTTCCTGCACCATCCCCCGCGAGGCGTCGGCCAGCGACACTTCAGCGATTCCCCGTTATAAAATTTCCCGCAAGGAACTGGAAGCCGGTGTCCAGATATGCGCGACCTGTGCCAAAGCTGGATTGACCAGTTCAATCTCCGAGACCAAACGTCTGATCGAGCAGGGTGGAATTTATATCAACGACCGTCAGGTGAAATCTATTGATGAAAAATTGACTACTGCCGATTTTGGTAATAGTAAAGAAGTCCGCGTGAGAAAAGGGAAGAAGAAATATTTAATCATCGAAAAAGAAGATTAACATTTTTTGATAAATACTTTTTTACGCAGTAAAGCCCTCTTTCCTCTTAAACATACTTAAGATGCAAAAAAAATTTGAGAGAAAAAATAAATCTCCTCATTTTCAGCGCTCTAATTTTCAGCGAAAATCCAAAAGAAAAGAGCATATATCTTATTTCAAGCCCGAAGCCGTACCGGCATTGAAAAATATTCTATCTAAGATCGGCAAGCCCCATCCAACACAGTTTGTTCCAGATGATTTTCAAGTTAAAGCACTGGAGGCGATCAAGCAAACGGATTGTCTGGTGATCGCGCCGACCGGATCGGGCAAGACCTGGATCGCGCGAGAAGCGATTTTATCGGTCATGAAAAATGGCGGGCATTGCTGGTACGCCTCGCCCCTGAAAGCCCTTTCCAATTCCAAATGGATCGAGTTCGGTCTGCATTTCGATCCTGAAAATGTGGGTATCATCACCGGCGATACCAAGGAAAATACCGAAGCGCCGATTATTGTCGGCACGACGGAAATCCTGCGCAATCAGCTCTACGATGCCATGCATGAGGGAAAAGATTTAAACTGCGATCTGGTGATTCTGGACGAGGCGCATTTTCTGGGTGATGCCGAACGCGGCGTTGTCTGGGAAGAAATCATGATTTATCTTCCCACGCGGATTAATCTGCTGCTTTTGTCGGCGACAATCGGCAACGGCGAAGAAATTGCCCGGTGGCTGGAATCCATCCGTAAAAAAACATGCGTGGTCGTTACGGAAGAAAAACGTCCCGTTCCTCTTTATCCTCTTTTTCTGCATCCGTCCGGTTGTTTGCATCCCTTTCTGGAAGGGAAGAAAATTTCCACGCCTGTGGTCGATTTTGCCCGGAAAACCGCAGAGAGAAAATTGCGCGGCGGTAAAATGCCGGATTACATGGGCATCATCAGAGTGCTGGAAAAATTCAATCTGCTGCCGGCGATATTTTTTCTGAAATCGCGCGCGGAATGCGACGCGGCGATCACTGCGCGGGGAATGCTTGCGCCGCTGCAGGATTCCGTGGAATTTTCTTATTCGCTTGATGAACTGCTGGGACGTTTTCCCACGCTTATCCGTCACCGGCAACTGAAAGTCTTGCGTTCTATGGGACTGGCTTCTCACCACGGTGGGCAGTTGCCCGCATGGAAGATGCTGGTGGAGGAAATGATGAACCGCGGACATTTGCGTGTCATTTTTGCCACCTCCACGATTGCCGCGGGTGTTAATTTTCCGGCCAGAACCATCGTGCTTTTCAACTCCGATTTATTCAACGGCAATGATTTTTATCCGCTGACGGCCACGGAATTCCGCCAGATGACCGGTCGCGCGGGACGTCGCGGAATTGACAATATCGGATTCATGTTGACTGTAGCCGGCAGGTTTATGGATTTGTATCATATCCGGCACCTGTTGTTTCAAAAACCAGAGGATATTTTAAGCCGGCTGAAAAACGATTTTGCGATGGTCCTGAATCTGCTTTTATCGCAGACGCCGGAAGACATTCGCAAAATATTTGAGAAATCGCTGGCGGCGTATCAGCAGAATATCCGGCATCACGACTCGGATTTTTCCGCCGCAAAATCGCTTTGGAAAGATTTTTCCCGCCACCTGAAATTTCTGCAGCAGGAAGGATTTGTTGATGAAACAGGAACGCTCACGGATGACGGACGCTGGGCTTCAAAACTGCGTCTGGATTATCCGCTTTTGGTGGCACAGTGCCTGCGCGAAAATGCTTTTCCGGAGGATAACGAGAAAATCTTGGCGGCCGTTGTCGCATTTTTCGCTTATGATCGTGACGATGATCTGAAGTTAACCTTCAGGGACTTGCCGCAGAAACTCGCGCTTTCATTTAAAAAAGTTGTGCTGGCTGTACGACCTCTTATCCATCGTCTGGAAGCGGCAGGATTTGCCACCGTTAAATTTCATACAGCAGCCGGTGTTGCCATGTATTACTGGGCGCAGGGGCATAGCTGGGATTCTGTCATCAAGGCAACGGGAATCGCGGAAGGTGATATGGCAACGCTGGTTTTGCGAACTGCGGACAATCTGCGACAGATTGTGTCTCTTAAAGATACGTATCCCGAAATTGCCGAATGCGCATGGAAAGCCAGAGAAGTTATCTTGCGTGAACCGGTGCTGTTCCTGTAGGATATAAACACTATGGGAAAATTTTCGATGATAACAGATTTCGTTCCGGCCGGTGACCAGCCGCAGGCCATTGACAATTTAGTCAAAGGCCTCAACGAAAGCAAAAAGCATCAGGTGCTTCTGGGTGTGACCGGTTCCGGCAAAACTTTTACCATCGCCAATGTTATTAAACAGGTCCAACGTCCGGCGTTGATCATCGCGCATAATAAAACACTGGCCGCGCAATTGTATGAGGAATTCAAAGGCCTGTTTCCGGAAAACGCTGTGGAATATTTCGTCAGTTACTACGATTACTACCAGCCGGAAGCTTACCTGCCGGTTACCGATACCTACATTGAAAAAGATTCGGCCATTAATGAAGAAATCGATAAGTTACGCCACTCGGCAACGCACTCACTTCTGACGAGGCACGACGTCATTATCGTTGCCAGCGTATCATGCATTTACGGTTTGGGCTCGCCGGATGCCTATTTGGGAATGATTGTACAACTTGAAACAGGCAGGGAATTTCCACGCGATGAACTTTTGAAAAGACTGGTGGAAATTCAATATGAGCGAAACGATGTCGATTTTCATCGCGGGACGTTTCGGGTACGGGGTGACATCGTGGAAATATTTCCGCCCTATGAAGATGAGCAGGCCCTACGCGTGGAATTTTTTGGTGATACGATAGAATCCATGTCGCTGATTGATCCTTTACGAAGCAGAAAAATCAGTTCAGTGGGCAGAACGGCCGTTTATCCCGGCAGTCACTACGTTTCTTCACGAGAAAATCTTGAGAGAGCCACTGCCGATATTCGAGCGGAGCTGGCGATTACCTTGGCTGCATACAAGGAACAAAACAAACTGCTGGAGGCGCAAAGGCTCGAACAGCGGACCAACTTTGATCTGGAGATGATTGAGGAAATGGGCTATTGCCAGGGCATAGAAAATTATTCCCGTCATCTTACGGGACGTAAACCTGGTGAACCGCCACCGACCTTAATGGAATATCTGCCGCAGGACGCTCTCATCATTATCGATGAGAGTCATGCCACGCTGCCGCAAGTAGCTGGTATGTATCGCGGAGACCGGTCGCGTAAAGAGACACTGGTCAAATATGGATTTCGTTTGCCTTCCGCGCTGGATAACCGGCCATTGCGTTTTGATGAGTATGAAACCCTGTCCAATCAGAGAATATATGTTTCGGCTACGCCCGCACAGTATGAAATGATGAAAGCTCAGGGAAAACGTGTGGAACAAATCATCCGTCCCACCGGATTGATGGACCCTGAAATTGAAGTTAAATCAGCCAAACATCAGGTTGACGATTTACTCGCGGAAATCAGAGAACGGGTAGAGAAAAATGAACGCGTGTTGGTGACAACGCTGACCAAACGCATGGCGGAAAATCTGACGGATTATTACACCGGTCTGGATATCAAAGTGCGCTATCTGCATTCCGATGTGCACACGCTGGAGCGTGTTGAAATCATCCGCGATTTGCGTCTGGGAGAATTCGATGTTTTGATCGGCGTGAATCTTTTGCGCGAAGGTTTGGATATTCCCGAAGTATCGCTGGTGGCAATTCTCGACGCGGATAAGGAAGGTTTTTTGCGTTCGGAACGTTCTCTGATTCAAACCAGCGGACGTGCTGCGCGCAATGTCGCCGGGAAGGTCATCATGTATGCCGATAAAATCACCAAATCGATTCAGGCTTGCCTTGATGAAACTAAACGCCGCCGCTCCATCCAGCAGAAATACAATGAAGAAAACAACATCACGCCGGAATCGATTAAAAAATCGATTAGCAATGTTCTGGGGTCTATTTACGAAGCGGATTATGTGACGGTATCTACCGGGGTTAAAGAGGAAATCGCCACATTAAAAGAAGAAGATCTGCCGGCGTTAATTGCCAAACTGACCAAAGAAATGAAGCAGGCGGCAAAAAATATGGAATTCGAACATGCCGCCGAACTCAGAGATGAAATCAAGGAACTTAACAAAATTCTGCTGGAGATGGGTTAGTCCGTAAGAGCAAGCATTTTATCCATATAAAATAATTCAATGATTTATTGAAATAATGGTAAAATACAAACAATGATTCCAAAATAAATAAAAGGAGATTGCAATGAAATCAATCAGGTTGGTCATATTTTTATCGTTGATAAGTGTTATTTTATTCGCCGGTTGTCAAAAAAGTCCATCCGATTGGGTTCAGTACCATGAAGATGCTGACGGGAATGTTTATTTGTATGATCAGAACAGGGTAAAAGTTGACGCGGCAAATAATACAGTCGAGGTATGGGCAAAACAAATTTATTCTGACGTCGGCGGAACGATGGAATTGCAATCAAGAATAAAAGACGGATTGTCCATCGAAGGGTATGACAAGCTTGCACATAAGATATGCCGGTATGAAATAGATTGCGGGAAAAAGGGCATAAGAATATTATCCATAAGTCATTTTGACAAGGATGGGAAATCATTATATTTCGGAGTGGATAAAGGTGAAAAGAAATTATTTGACATAAAACCTGATTCAACAAGCGGGGCGCTTTTTAATGAAGTATGTTTGAAATAACTTATTTTGAATGAAAAAAATCATAGGAGAGATTAATCGGATGTCAGCAAAAATAAAGAAACGTAAAAGAGATATTGAAAAAAAGTATGCTATTCAGCTCAGGATGTTATAATAATTGAATCATTCCCACTGTATATCAAAGACAGTTGCGCTGGCGCCCTCCCAAAGTTTCTCTCTGAAATCTATTTTGATGTTTTTTCCTCCGGCCAGCTCAATCAGGGAATCAAAATGTCCCATCAATTGATAGCAAAAGGGTAAATTGCCCGGGTCGGACGGGTCGTCATCATATCTGTATGACACGTATGCGTGCTTGGAATCTATTTTTGTGAGTTCAAGCGGTGTAACGGTAAAAAGATGCCCATATAAATTTACAAAAGAAACAAGGGCATTCATGGGATTTTTATCGGATACGATGTGTTTGTAGGTAGTTTCAAATAACTCTTTGCCTCTCATTTTTCCTCTCAATCGAACGATATCCGTGTTTCCAGCGGCGAGCAATTGAAATACGGCCCGGCCACATCTTTTATATGTTTCAACCGGATACCATGCGGAAGGCATAATCATTGTATTGATAATTTTCCAGTCGTCAGGTTGCAGATATTTATTCCAATCCTGATTTTTGTTACCTCGAATCATGCGAACCTGGTCCACCATCATCGTGCCTTTGACTTTTTGATCAAACATACGTCCTCTCTAATAGATCATTATTGTTATGTGATTATTTACAATAAAATCCTTGTTCCGTAACAGGCTCAAAGTTATGCTCATTTGTATTCATTAATATAAGAATCTTCTCATGAAAGCAAATATTATTTAGGGAGACTTGCTGAAAACGGGTGCAACGAAGTAAAAAGACACAAACTCGAACTTCAGGTTATATAAAAAAAATAAAAAGGCTTGACAGTTTCTCATAATGACCAACGGACAAATGTTTGTTTTTTATGGAAAGATTACCTTGACATATAAACGCTAGTCTTTATAAACTCAATAAAAATACTTGCGTATTATATTGTAGTTTAAACCATGGCGAGAATATTTTTATGGAAGAACAGCGAAAAGCAGAACGGTTGAAAGAATTTAACGAGCTTACCATCACCATTATGTCTCAGGTGGAAAATTTGCCCAAAGTGAAAAAAATGTTTAATTATATTGAAAATATTTCTGTATCCGGTGCTAAAATACGGGGAAATATTGTTTTACCGGTCGATACGCTCCTCAAAATGGATTTTAACTTAAAAAGTCTGAAAAAAAATATAACCGCCATTGGGAAAATAAAATGGATAAAAATTATCATCGAAGATAAGTATTATGAAACGGGAGTGGAATTCGTCGATACCCCTGGAGAAGCGATTGAAAAACTTGGTAATTATATCACATGGAAAAAAAAGGCCATGGGCCTATAAAATTTGTTCTGCCGCTGTAAAGTCCAACAATGTTTAAAGAACTATAAAAAAGATAACGGTAATTATAATTTTTACCAGACATTTCAAATTGATATCATCAAGCCAATAAAACTTGACTAATATTAAAATCATGAAAAAAGGCGAAAAACTAAACAAACCGAAATCTAAAATGAATACGGAAAAGCGTCAGAAGAAGACAAATAATTTAGATTTCAATGATAAGTATTTGCGCGCTTTTGTAGAAAACTCTTCCGATATAATCATTATTCTGAGTTTGGAAGGAGAAATGACCTATGTAAATCCGGCAATAGAGAAAGCGTTGGGTTTCAAGCCTGAAGAGATGACCGGTGCCAAAGGATTTGAGCGCGTGCATCCGGATGACATGAAATTTCTCAAAGATTCAATGGATGTTTTGGTCGCTGATAAAAAATCTCCTCCTTTACATGGAGAAATGCGCCTTCGCCATAAAAATGGCAGTTGGCGGATATTTGAGGCCGTGATCAGCAATCTGGTTAAAAAAGATGTTATTGATGCCATCATGATTAATTATCGTGACATTTCCGAACGCAAAAAGGCGGAAGAGGATCTTCGTAAGAGCAACGAAAGATACCGTACCATTCTTGAAGATATTCAGGATGGTTACTTTGAGGTTGACCTTGCCGGCAATTTTACATTTTTCAATGAGACTCTTTGCCGGGTCAGTGGTTACACCAGAGATGAATTAACGGGCATGAATAACCGGCAGTACACCGATGAGGAAGAGTTGAAAAAAGTTTATCAGGCGTATCACAATGTTTATGTGACGGGAGAACCTAACAAGGACTTAGTCTGGAAGATCAGAACAAAAGACGGCGATATAAGATATATTGAAGGTTCCATATCGCTCTTGAAAAATTCATCAGGTAATCCGACGGGCTTCAGGGGTATTGCACGCGATATCACCGGACGCATAGAAGCTTTGGAAGCCTTGAAAAAAAGTGAAGCCTTGTACCGTCTCCTTGCGGATAATATATCAGAACATATCTGGATCATGGATTTAAATTTAAAACTTGTTTACATCAGTCCATCCGTGGAAAGAATATACGGATACACATTGGATGAGGTGAAAAAACTGAGCTTTAAGAAACTTTTTACGGTAGAATCCCAGCAAAAAATATTCGAAATGTTTTTAACCGAGTTGCCGAATGCGGTGATCAATGCACCTCCGGCTTCCGGCGCGCGTCGTGTATTGGAATTGCAGGCCAGACATAAGGATGGTCATCTGTTGTGGATTGAAAATCGTTTAAGTTTTATCCGTGATGAAAACGGGAAACCCGTATCCATCTTGGGGGAGACCAGGGATATTACCGAGCGTAAGCTGGCGGAGAAAAAATTAAGAGACGAACAACAGCTTTTTCGAGCTCTTTCGGATCAATCTTCGGATATCATTATTCTCGTTAATAAAGATGCTGTTGTCACCTATGAGAATAAGGCATCAAATATTTTAGGGCTAAAAATAGAAAAGAGGATAGGCGCCAGCGCGTTTGAATTGATTCATCCGGATGATTTAAAATTGGTTCAGGATTCATTTGATAGATTGTTTAGTGACACCAACGCTCCCGTGCAAAAAGCTGAACTGCGCCTTCGAAGTATAGATGGAACTTGGCGAACTTTTGAAGCCATAGGAAGTAATCTGGTTCATGATCATATCATTGAATCAGCCATCGTTAATCTCCGAGACATTACCGAGCGCAAAAAAGCGGAAAATTTGCTCAAGGCGAGTGAGGAAAGGTACCGTCTCCTGGCAGATCATATGAAGGACCAGGTGTGGCTGATGGATATGAATATGAACATTACTTATGTTAGTCCCTCCGTGGAGAGAATAACAGGATATGCTTCGGAAGAAATAAAAAAATTACCGTGGGAGAAACTCCTTACGCCGAAATCCTTAAAGAAAGCCATAGATTTTACGTCTGTGGAAATGCCCAAGGCTCTTAAAGCCCCGTCAAATTATTTATTATATAGAACGCTCGAATTAGAATTTGTTCTTAAAAATGGCCAAACATTATGGGGGGAATGTGAGTTTAGCCTTATCAGAGACGAGAATGGAAGGGCTTTGTCAATTTTGGGCGAAGCAAGAAATATTACCGAACGTAAACTGGCAGAAGAGAAACTTCAGCATACGCTGGACAGCCTCAAAAAGGCGGTTGAGACGACGATACAGGTTCTGGTGTCCGCATTGGAAGCAAGAGATCCCTACACGGCCGGACATCAGTCCCGGTCGGCAAATCTCGCTTGCGCAATTGCCCAAGAGATGGGATTGCCTCAAGATAAAATCGAAGGAATAAATATGGCGGGCATCATCCATGATATCGGGAAATTATCAATACCGGCGGAGATATTATCCAAACCGACTAAATTAACAAATCTTGAATATTCAATGATTAAAGTTCATCCTCAGAGTGGATACGAAATGTTAAAGAATGTGGAATCTCCCTGGCCATTGGCGCAAATTGTTCTTCAGCACCATGAAAGAATGAACGGAAGTGGATATCCTCAAAAACTAAAAGGGAACGAAATTCTTATGGAGGCACGCATTTTAGCCGTGGCAGACGTTGTCGAAGCCATGGCTTCTCACCGTCCTTATCGGGCATCATTGGGTATTGACGCGGCCATTGATGAGATCGAAAAAAACAAAGGAATTCTTTATGATGATGCCGTGGTTGATGCCTGTCTGAGATTATTTCGAGAAAAAAATTATCAACTGATGTGAAAAAGATATTATTAATCAAAAGTTCATAACCTCAATGTGGACCACTGCAAATAGGTCAACCCCCGTGCCGTAAACGAATTTCAGTCTTTGTTCTTTCTGTATCCGCAAGCCGTCAATGTCAATTGACGATGGTTGCCACTTGTAAAGAAGAGTCTGATTCTAAAATGATCATATCAAGAAGAACGTTCAAACTTTCATTCACGAAAGGCGCGTATTGTTCCTTGGCTTTTTGCTGACGCTCTTTGCGAGATTCTTGCTTATTAACGCGGCCATTCTTCTTCATTTCTTTTCGCAGGTCGGCTAGACGAACAATGCCATTCTTTCTGGCGGCTTCCTGTTTATCCTTGATAATTTCATTAAATTTGGCATTCTTTGCAATTCGAACTTTTGATTTTGCTGCCAGATCCGTCAGCAAGGATTGGTTCACGGCTTTCCAATCAGGCTTGATATCGCCGTAAATGCCGAGGAATGGTGTGACTGCCTGAGCCGGAAGCGGATATTCCAGTTCTGTTTCACCAACATTTTCATGAATGAAGAACATGGGTAATTGCACATCAGCTTCGACACCTATTTTCTGTGTGGATTTTCCGCTGGGTAGAAAATACAAAGCTTTGGTGACTTTAATAGCACCCAAGTCGCGGGAGAGTGGGGTCAATTCCTGTACAGATCCCTTGCCAAAAGTATGATCCGATCCAACAATGACCGCACGATGATAATCTTTAAGAGCTCCCGCCACAATTTCACTCGCCGATGCGCTAATACGGCTTGTCAAGACAACGAGAGGTCCCGTATATAAGGGAGCTTTCGCTGGAAAAGTAACCACCTTGAGCTTGTCATCCTTGGAAACCGAAGCATAGGGACCGTTAGAATAAATCGTAATCATGTCTTTACCATCCTTGGTTGCCACGATTCCGCCATGGCCGAGAAAAAGACCTGCAATTCGTACCGCTTCATCCACCAATCCTCCCATATTATGCGACAGATCCAATACGATTCCATCAACACGCTGTCGATGAGCATTTTCAAGTAGTCTTCTCACGTCTTTATAAGATGACTTTTTTTCTTCATTATCGCCGTAAAAGGAAGGAAGATCAATGATGCCCAGTCGGTAAATCCTTCCACCCAGATTTCGTTTTTCGTAGGTTATTTTGGCTTCTTGATCCTTCATGTAGATCTTGTCTCGTTTAATTGTTATATCAAATCGATGAATCCTGCCCTCCTGCCGAAGTATTGTCAGCGTTACCTGCGTGCCTTTCTTTCCGCGGATCATCTTGACAACGTCGCGAAGATCCATGTCGATCACATTAACGGGTTTCTCATTTTTTTGAGCAACCGCTATAATTTTATCCTTGGGCTTTAACAAACCGGAGCGTTCTGCCCCTCCGCCGGGAATCAATTCTTCAATGACGGTGAAGCCATTGTCGCTTCTGAGTAAAGCCCCGATGCCCTCGAGAGACAGCTTCATATGAATCCGAATGTCTTCGAAGTCCTCCGGTGATAAATAACTCGTGTGAGGATCGAGAGCATTGGCAAAAGCTTCCGCTAAGTTGGTAATGAGTTTTTCAGGATTACGCTCGATGGTTCGCGTCGTCTGCAGTTCATAACGATGCATTTGCTGTTTCTTGGCTTCCGCTAAATCTATACCTGACAATAAATCATTCTGGATTTGAAATTGTATAAATTTCATTAAAAGCATGTACTTTTCTTGCGGGGTCCTGACATGAGAACGTTTTTTGACATTGATTTGCAGTTCCATCGTCTCATCAGGCCGGAAGTTCGGACCAAGAATCTTTCTGACGATAGCTTCGTTTTCACGCGTTCTTGTGACCAGCACGTCGTAAACTTTTTTGAGTGAAGCACAGTCGCCGGCTTGCATACGTGCAAAGACATCCTGCAGAACCGGCCTCAACATTTTCAAATCCGACTCATAAAACAATATTTTGGAAGGATCTAACATCTTGATCATCTGTTCGATTGTATTGTTTTTAATGTCTCCGGTTATATTCTTCATCGCGTAGTGGTTGGACAGGAAACTTCCAATAAGAACCGGCATGCGGTTGCATTTAATGTTTCCAGCCGCAGATATGGAGACGGATAACCACAAAAGCAGCGGTATCATCCATATAAATTTCAGGGGATGGGACTTCCGCTGAAAAGCAAAGAACACTTTCTTTTTATATGCATTATTTTCAGAAACCGGCCCGGAGCTGATTGTCCTTTTGTTGTTAAGTGTATTCATTCTATAGATTCCTCAGGCCGTAATTAAAGAAGCGGCGGTTCATAAATTCACTTCATATGATGGATTTTGAGAGTGTGACATTAGAACGGCTTAGTGGATATGTCAAGCAGGAAGGTGGATAATATGTGTTAAACATTTGTTTCTTGAACGCTGTTTAGTTATTCTGAACTAAAATGTAATTTATTATGCTATGATATCAAAAAAATCTGAATCATAAATCACATACAGGCATCGGAAAATATTTCAAAAAAGCTAGCGATGGTTGCATCGTTGCGTGTGTACTGCATCGGGAAGTGCAGATGTTCATGAAGACGTGGAATGAATAAGGAATGATAAAATAGATATTTACTAACTTACAGGATTGACACTTTCACATTCAAAGGGTATAGAAAATCGGCTAATTTGAAATCAATTTTCGCCGGTTTGTAAGGCGTGTATTTCCGTGATTTGAAAGAGTTCGTCATTTTTTCTTTTATTCAAAATGATTATAAATAGACGTAATTTATTTGTTAAATATCATTTGAACGCTGGGTAGTTATATGGCTAAAAAAGAATTACCATGGTTGAAAGAATACAGTGTCTTCGGGATACCTGAATCATTCAAACCCTATCCTGATGAGCCCGCATACGATATGCTGTACAAGGCGGCCAGGAAGTATAAGAAACAAGGCCTGATTCAGATGGATTACTTCATGCCCTATCCGGAGGTTAAGGATCATGTTGACCGTCTGGCTACGGCATTGTGTAACATGCGATTGAAGAAAGGCGACAGAGTTGCCACGCTGTTACCGACGTCCATTCAGTTTGTCATTGCTGATTACGCGATTTCCAGAGCGGGCCTTGTCCAGATACCCGGCAGTTCGCTGGAGCCGGCTGAGCATCTTCAGCATAAGTTCAAAGAAGGTTCGCCTGACGCATTGATTTGTCTGGACGACTATCTGGATGTTGTTCGGGATTTACTCAAAAAAATACACATCAAATGTATTATTGTTACCAGATTAACCGATTATTCTCAAAAGAAACCAAAAAGCTATGAGCTGTTGGATATAAAAAATGCTCACTGGATGGCTGAGCTTATCGCCAAAACAGTACCCAATCCGCCTGACGTAAAATTTGATGTGGAAAAAGATCTGGAATTGATTCTTTTCACCGGCGGGACCACGGGACTGCCCAAAGGTTGTATGCTGACGCACCGCAACATATACGCCAACACCATACAAAATTCGAACGCCATGGGCGGGTCACAGAAAATGATGGACGGTGTTCTTACCGTATTAATGGGGACGCCCTTGTTTCATTCATACGGTCATTGCGCCATGCATTCCATGACCTATACAGGTTACAATCAGATATTGATCCCCGATGCCAGGGACACGGCCGGCATGATTGAAATGATCAGAAAATATCGTCCGTTCGTGCAACTGGGGGTTCCCACGCAATTTCTTAAATTAACGCAGGAAGCATTACAGGATATCTGTATTTTGGGTCTTTCCGGGTCGGCGCCTCTTCCCAAAACAGTTCAGGAAGCGTTTGAAAAAAAGAGCGGCGGAGGCGGTATTATGGAAGGATACGGCCTCTCGGAAATGTCGCCGGTGACACACCTCAATGCTTCATTTATGCTCCGTATCTTTGGCGGCAGATTGGTTGTCAGTATGAACAGCAAATTTCTGAAAATTCCGGGAGTGGTGCCGGTGACCAATGCTTTCCTGAGAATGGTCGGCAGTAAAATTGTCGGTTATTTCATGAGCAAGGGTATCGGTATTTTATCGAAAATGACAGCCTCTAATACCGGTAAAAAAGCAAAGACTGGAGTTGAAAAGAGGGGCACCATTGGTATTCCCATGCCCGATACCGAAATAAAAATTGTCGATGTCGATACAGGCAGGGATTTGACGTGGGATGAAGTCATCGGCGGTAAAACAGGTGAAATGTGTCTGCGCGGTCCGCAGAGAATGCTGGGCTACTGGCCTAATCCCGGCAGCGGTATGGATGAAGAAGGATATGTTCGTTCGGGCGATGTCGTCAAGGTTGATGAAAACGGTTATTTCTACATCATTGATCGAACAAAGGATATGATTATCGTCTCCGGCTTCAAGGTCTATTCCAGAGAGATTGATGATATCCTGCATAATTGTCCCGGCGTCGGACGAGCCGCAACCATCGGTATTCCCGATCCCGAGCGGCAGGGTAGCGAGCGGGTTTATGTATTTGTCGAGCCGCAGAGTGGATACGAAAATGATGTAACGGAAGAAAAGATTATCAATTACCTGAGAAACACGGTGGCAAAATATGCCGTGCCTAAGACCGTTCGGATAGTTGATGCCATCCCTCTTACCGAAGTGCAGAAAATTGATAAAAAAAAGCTGCGCGAAATGGCTGGCGAAACTCGCTGATAAGCATTAAATGCTATCCGAACAGAAATGCAAAATTTGAATAGGTGGCGATGAATGAAGACTAAAAACTTCAACGTTCTGATTATCGGTTCAGGTCCGGCCGGGCTTTTTGCCGCTATCTGGCTGGAAAAAATGGGAATGGATAAAATTGCGGTTATCGACCGCAATCCATATCCTGCCGGAGGACTGCTCAATGACGGCAAACTGAATTTCGATTACCGTGTCGGATTTGATCTTTATGAACTGCAGATTAACCGTGCGACCGCTGAGGACATGATGCGGGAGATCAAACGGATTTTTACCGGATTTCCGCGCTGCCGGCAGGTCACATTCTTAGACAATAACAAACAGCTTCTGGCGATTGCGGATATGGCTGACGAGCATGACGCGCAATTCATCGCACCGGAACAATGGCACTGGGGCACCGATAACGGCAAGTCCCTGGTCGAGTATCTGCGCGGATATCTAAAAAAAACAGTTTTCCTTTTGAATACTGAAGTCGTGACTGTGGAAAAAATAAGTGACAATAATTTCCGGTTGGACTGCCTGAGCAATAAAAAAAGAATAAACTACAACGCACGGGTTGTTCTTGCCTCACCGGGACGAAGCGGTGCGTACTGGTTTCGCGATATAGCCAGAAAAATGAACATCCAGAACAATTTCGGTCCGATTGATGTTGGCATTCGTCTCGAGCTTAACAGAAAATTTTACGATATCATTACCGATATTGTATACGATCCCAAGTTTATCTTTAAAACCGGTCGTCACGGCGATAAAGTCAGAACCTTCTGCACGAATCCCGGCGGGCGGGTGCGCATGGAAAATTACGGCGATTTCAAGTTGATTAACGGCGACGCGCTATTCGGGAAAAAAACAAAAAACACCAATTTTGCCCTGATCAATACCGTTGCCCTGACGAAACCTTATTCCGATACGACTGAATTCGGACAAAGTATTGCCAAACAATTTTTTCTGCTGGGAGGCGGAAAACCGATTGTCCAGCGGATCGGCGATTTCCGCGAAGGACGAAGAAGCTCGCAGGCGACCTTCAACAGCACGACACGTCATTTTGAAGTTTGTAAGGCAACCTGTAAAGCTACTCCCGGCGATATAACACTGGCCATGCCCGCGCGCATTATGGACAATCTGTGGGAATCACTCAAATCGCTGGACAAAATCATACCCGGCATTCTTCATCCTTCAACGTTGATGTACGCGCCGGAGATAAAATTTTTCGATACGCATTTCCCGACAGATCGCTATCTGGAAACGAACATTGAAGGCATTTTTGTCGCCGGTGATGGAACCGGCAAGAGCCGCGGCATTGTGGGAGCGGCAATATCCGGCATCATTGCCGCACAGGGGATGTTCGAACGTTCAGGTAAATCTTCCACTGGAGAATAACATTGCGGGAACTTAAAGATAAAAAAGTATTTATCACCGGTGCTGCCAGTGGTATTGGACGGGCAACCGCAATAGCCATGGGTAAATTGGATTGCCGTTTATTTTTAACCGATATTAATGGAGACGGCCTCGAAAAAACGGTTGAAGAGATATCGGCTGCCGGTGGTACCGTATGTCTAGCACGCGCTTTTGATGTTGGCGATCATCAGGCCATGGCGACGTTTGCCAAAGACGTTCATGCCGGTTTCGGTTCTTTGGATATTATGGTCAATGTTGCGGGTATAGCGCTTTTCTCCCAGATTGAGGACATGAGCCACAGTGACTGGGAAAAGATAATTAAAGTCAATCTCTGGGGAGTGATACACGGCCTGGAATGTTTTGTGCCGGAGATGATTCGCACCGGCAACGGCGGACATATTGTAACTATTTCATCAACCGCCGGCCTCATCGGTCTGCCCTGGCATACCGTTTACGCGGCAACCAAACACGCGCTTGTGGGTATGTCCGAATGTCTTCGCTATGATTTGAGAAAACACAAAATAGACGTCAGCGTCGTTTGTCCCGGTGCCGTTAACACAGGATTGGTCAAGAGCGTGGAAATCCATGCGGAGAAAGAAGTGACGGATAAGGAGCGCGCGCATTTTCTTAAAAGAGCCATTAGGCCGGAAAAGGTTGCCGATCTGATCATCAAAACGATTTACAAACGCAAATTTATAGTTATCACATCCATGGACATAAAGTTACTCTACTTTTTTAAGAAATACTGCTTTCCGATTTATCATCTTGTCATGCTGATGATAAGTCGCTTTCTGGATAAATCATTTAAGAAGACTGCTTGAAAAATGACTGAAAGTGCCATAAAAAAATTCTTTTTCCCGGAAATAACCCGTCGTTATTTACGGCGCGTTGCCGCTGTTGCTGCAACGGCATTCATTATTTTTAAATTTGTCTTGATACCATTCCGTATTCAGGGTGAGAGCATGGCGCCAACCTATGTTACCGGTTCGTTCAACTTTTGCTTTGCCCTGCGCTATCTATTTTCCGAACCTGCGTTGCCTGATGTTGTCATGGTGCGAATGGCCGGGCAAAAGATTATGCTGTTAAAGCGAGTTGTTGCAACCGAGGGCCAGAGCGTGGAATTCAGGGAAGGTCGTCTTTATATTGACGGTAAAAAAGTTAATGAACCTTATGTATCGGGCGAAAGCGACTGGAATATTGCCCCCGCGACCGTCAAACCTGGATCTGTGTATGTTGTGGGGGACAACCGTAGTATGCCTGCCGAAGCACACACTTTCGGACAGACGCCTGTAACAAGAATTGTAGGAACGCCATTATGGTGATAAAAAAATATTGGACTGTTGGATTATTGATTGTCGCAGCTGTCGCGGTAACTTTGATTTTTTTTGTTGATTGGGAGGCCAGGGCGGTGAAAAAGCAGTTGCGTTCCATCGCCAGAGAAATGACCTGGGCGCCTGCTGACAGCGAATTGACGATGGCTGTTCGTATCAAAAATGTGCAGGAAAAAATATCCGGGATCTGTCAGGTCGAAATACAAAGCTATGGCGTTTCTCAGCACATTGATAAGAAAGATATTCCGGCCTACATGATGATGGCGAAAAACTACTACAAACATCTTTCCGTTGAACTTGAAGATTTGAAGGTTGAATCCATTCGGCTTCCGCGGGCGCGCGCAATCGCCACGGCATATATAAAAGCAACAGCGGCTGATGGTCAAAGAAACGACGAAATACTGGTCGTAGCATTCGATCTGCAAAAAGTTGAAAAAAGATGGCAGGTTGCCGCAGCGAAAGAATTGCAGGTCCTTGAAAAATAATGAGACTCAAATTTCAGGAACAGAGTGAACTGAAATTTGTTAGTCGAATTATCCCAGGCGCGGAGCACCACGGGATAGAGAAGCTCGTCCCTGACACCTAAAAATATTAAAATAATTCGCTTGAAGACTATAGTCAAGACTCATGAAAGCGTTAGAGGAATATCTCCGAAGCGTAGCCGAGGGGGATGGGAATGACTCTTGCTGATGTTGTTCTATGATTCTTCTATCTTACTTCCGGCGGCTTTTGCCCCACGCCCTTGCCGCATCAATGTCCATGAAGCTTTTCGATTCATAAGATCCCCACACTTTTTCAAACGTGTGAAACGTTTTACCCAGGATGTTGTGCGACGTTTCCCGGGGAATGATAGCGATTCTGAGTTTCGGATTTTTACTGGACGCAACAGCAACCTGCATGGCAATATTTTCGATTTGCGCAATTGAAATATTTATTTCTTCTGCTTGTGAAAAGTCCCATATCTGATAAAGCAGATATGGAAATGATTCATCAGAATTGATCTGTTGCTGAAGTTTATCGACTTCGTCTGCCTCGACAGTTCCGGATAACAAAACAACAATACCGAGGCCGTCCGATTCTTTGCTTATTTCATGAGACATGATGATATTCTCCTTTGTTGAAATAGCCTGGTTGAACAATGCTTATTTGTTCTTATTCATAACACAAACGCAAAAAAATTGCCGTATATTTTGATGGGCATATTTGAAAAAGTTGTCATGTCCAATCCCTGCAAGAACGATGAACGGCGCACAAATGTTATTCGGAACAAATCCTGTCCCGGCCGTTTTTCTTTGCCTGATACATCAGCTGGTCCACCCGATGAACGAACGCCTTCATGTCTTCTTTCAGTTGATACTGTGAAACACCGATGCTCATCGTTATAAAAATTTCTCTTTCAGGAACAGGCGTGAAGGCCTCCTTTCTGAATTCATTTTGGATTCTTTGCGCCGTGACCATTCCCTCATCTTTTGTTGTCACAGGCAGGATGATAGTAAATTCCTCGCCGCCATATCGATAAGCGGAATCGGAATCGCGCAGGCATCGTTTTACCACCCGTCCGAGTCTGGATAGCACATAATCACCATAAACGTGGCCGTATGTGTCGTTAAAATCCTTGAATTTATCAAGATCCAGCAACAGAAGGGTCAAGGGTTGTCCGTAACGGTTTGCCCTTTCCATTTCTTTTTCCAGCTGAATATAGAAATGCCTGGAGTTGTAAACCTGTGTCAGATCGTCGGTGATACTTAATTCCAAATATTTCTGTTCGCTTTTCTGCAGCGCCTCTTCCGCCTGTCTGCGTTCGGTGATGTCTCTGATAACACCGACAGAATATTCTTTGCCTTCCATGGTGATCTTTGCGCCGCTTATATCCGCATAAAACATCGTTTTATCTTTTTTGATCAAGGGGATATTTTTGGCGATTGACAATTCTTGTTTGTTTAATTTTTCATATTTATCAAATACGAATTTAAGCGATTCTCGGGGATGGAGCTTGGATACTTTCAGTTTAAGAAATTCCTCTTGCGTATATCCCAGCATATTACAGAGCTTTTCATTGGCGGCAACAAAATTTCCTTTTTTAATATCCAGCATGGTAATTCCGTCCGATGCGGAGTCAAATATGGTCCTGAATTTCAATTCGGTTTCTTTAACGATGGAAAGGGACCTGGCCACCTTGCTTTTTAGCCTTGTAATATACCCGCCGACGAATGAAAACCACGGTAGAACAAGAGCCAGAATGATTAAATTCAATATATCAATTTTATTAATGACGGCTTCCGGCCTTGTTTTGTGAAGCAGGATGATGACCACTGCGTAGTTGAAAACGGCGAACACGGATAGATAAAGAAATTGCCATAAATCCAGTTTGAAAAGGCCGAAAACAAATACAACCAGATAGAGAATAAGTACTGTTCCTCTGGCCGCGTCGGCATAATACAATATCACCATGGTCCAGAAGGTTGCAATGACCATCTGAGGAAGTGTCAGACTCGGATCTTTGAACCGTTTGTTAAATCCGGATCTGATTGCGCTATAGATCAAAATATTGCTGATAAGAATGCCTGAAAAACAACCCAGCATCACATGGATCGATACCGGTGTAATGCCCAAAAGAAAAGTGAGAAGCGCTATAAAGCCCCATACGGAGTATGATGCAAAGGCCATGAGAAATCGTTTTATTCTCACAGCCTGTTCGCGATCATCTTTAAGAAAGATATCAAACATGAATAAGCTTCTTTTCAGATAATGTTGCCGGTGTTTCTCTTTTATCACATCTCAGATTAGAGTTCAAAGTGAATTCCGCACACGGCGCCGTGTAAAACCAATTTTACCTGCCCATGATTTTATGATACGAAGGCGTGTAAATCATCGGTCATATTTGATATCCTGTCGCAGATCCATCTCGCCTCTGCGCTTCATGAAAATGGGAAAAGTGTCGCAGCCATTGATAGTTATAACACAGCAATTAGATTGAATCCGAATTATGCCGAGTCGTATTATGGAAGGGGGAATGTTTACGCTGATTCTGGACAACATCAGAAGGCAATTGAGGATCTTAATAATGCCGTCAGACTCAAGCACGATTATACCGATGCGTACAATAACAGAGGAACTGTCTATCATGAACTTGGCCGTTATCAGGAAGCTATACAAGATTATCATAAAGCTCTCCGGTTGAAGCCCGGGTACATAATTTATTACAATCGTGGCAACAGTTATATTAAAACGGGTCGCATTCCGGAAGCGATAGAGGATTTCACCCAGACGATACGGCTTAAACCTGATTTTATCGAAGCCTATAACAACAGGGGATTTGCTTATTTTCATCAGGGGAGCAACAAGGATGGTTGCCATGACGCGCAAAAAGCCTGTGCCCTTGGAAACTGTCAACTGTTAGAGGCCACTAAAAATAAAAAGATATGCAGTGAGAGCCGCTGAGAGCGAACGAAATGAATAACCTAAAGGTCACTATAGGCTCGAAGCGTTGGTCGTCGTGAGACTCGCTAAGAACGAGCTTGCGATGTTCGAAGCGCAAGTCGAATTATCCAATCACGATGATTCGAGATTGGGAACTATCCCCGAAGCGAAACGGAATTAAAAAGGATTATGTTTCATCGTTACCACTCTTTTCCAGATATTTTGCCCCTTGTTTCATCATGACCAAGATGTTATTAAAACAAAAAAACAGGTCATAACGTGACGGTCATGATGTTGACCGGTAATTGCAGGGATGGGCATTATAAAAGTAAAAAAAATTAAATCACCCAATAATAATTATGAAGAAGAAAAGCATTTACTTCCTGTTATCCCGGAAGGTGATCGAATTCCCAAGATCATACATCAAACTTTTCCCGATCGAAAATACCTTCCTCAAGAGGTAAAAGAAAATATCGAAAAGATTAAAGCCGGAAATCATGGCTGGGAGTACCGTCTATATGACGATCAAGACATCATCACGTTTATTCAAGAAAACTATGGGAAGAAAATCTTATCTTATTATTTGCGAATTAATCCTGATTATGGTGCGGCAAGATCCGATCTCTTCAGATATTTGTGCATATACCAGTATGGAGGAGTATATATAGACATCAAGAGTACCCTTGACAAGCCTTTGGATAAAGTGATTCATCCGGACGATCGTTTTCTGTTGTCGCAATGGAATAACAAAGCCGATGAACAATTTGAAGGGTGGGGAATGTCTTCCGCCCTCAATCATGTCACCGGCGGTGAATTCCAGCAATGGCACATTGTCGCAATAAAGGGACATCCTTTTCTTCGGGCTGTTATTAAAAGCGTTTTACGCAATATCGCAGCATACGATCCCTTCCGGCACGGTGTAGGATTCCAGACACTCTGGTCGATTACAGGGCCGATAGCATACACCTTGGCAATTGTTCCGATACTTAATTTGCATTCACATCGGTTTCTGGACATCACAGCCGAAGCAGGTTTCCAATATAGCATATACCCGAAGGGGCAGGGGAAATCCCATCAGCAGCTTTTCAAACACCATTATACAAGTATATATAAGCCGCTTGTAAAAATAAACGTTTGTAAAAAAGTTCTTTGGGAATCCGTTTATTTTGCCAGAAATTTGCAACCTTTATTCAGAAAACAATAACAGATTATGCGGAACCGTCCTTCATCAGGAGCCGTTTTTCGATTCTCTTTTCGATCGGCGGAGGTGTACTGATGAGAACATCCTTGTGTTTGATCTGTTAACGCTCGTAAGCCATGACGCCAACTTCATCATAATACAATGATTTGCTGCATGGATTCATTTTGTTTTTTTATCTGCCATGGTTTCCTGAAGCAGAAGCAACACAGCCTCATATATTTTCGGATCTTTACCGGCTTTGGGTCCTGCGACATTGAGAACCTTAATTTCTTTTTCTTTCAGCCAAAAAGAAAACTTTCCTGCCGCGTCCGGTAGGGATAATTCGTTCAGGTCGATGTGAATCCAGTGTTTTTTGTGCTGGATGGCAAATTCCCTGGTCAATGCCGATCCACCGGTGAGAAATCCATGGGAAACGATTGCGGTTCCATCGGAATCGAGCACATTTTGTAATGTTCTTTTGGAATAATCACCTGTCGGCATTTCCAGAAGGTGATATTTTAAGGGAAGTGTGCCGTCTTCCGTCTTTCTGCCTTTGGGAACCCATCCGCCATAAGACATGTCATGATCAATGGCGAAGTCAAGCGCCGCCCTGTCTGCTCCGGTCTGTCCGCCGGATATGATTTTCTCTAACTTTATCATAAACGTCTTTCAGCTTTTTTACTAATGTAAGGCAGTTTTATTATATGTCAAATCGGAGGTTAACTCTTTATTCAGACCGAGAATTCATTTTTAAAGAGAATAAATAACAAAAGAGCAGAAACACTTCTGTCTCTACTCTTTATCAAGGTCTGTTGAGATTGCATTCGTTAAAATAATTTTATTGCGGTTATAATCGTAACATCATCCGACAAAGAATTTAACTTTTAAATCGCATCACTTGGCGGAACCCCTTTGACGTAATATGTCATTACATCGTCCTCTACGGGAACCTTATTATAGGTGTAGGA
The DNA here is from genome assembly GCA_964400795.1 of uncultured Smithella sp. Taxonomy (GTDB): domain Bacteria; phylum Desulfobacterota; class Syntrophia; order Syntrophales; family Smithellaceae; genus Smithella. Next base: position 6,398 of record CAYNWA010000025.1, on the reverse strand, counting down.
TTCCTGAGCGTATTCCATTTCGGCTGATCTCACATTAAATTCCCTCACGGGTGGAACACCGTTTGAAATTTTCATGGGTTTCTCCTTTTTTTGTAATTTTGTAGTAATATACAAACAAACCTTATATTTTTCAACATAAAAAGGGTTGCCGATTTTTATTGTTCCCGGTTGAAAGATTATACGAATTGAGCAAACACATTAATTATTTTAAATGGGGTGCTTGCAAATTACAGATTTTTATGGTTAGCGCAGGACATGCAAAAAACCGAAGCCATTGATCAATCAAAAAAGACCAATGATAACGAAGTTAAACACGACCCGGTTGCGGTCACTTCATTAATGGCTAATCCGCGGGCCGGGTTGGCTGTTTCCCGGCCGTTACAGCTTGTTATCCGTCTGGCGTTTGGCCTGGTTGATTTTTTTAATATGTGGCGTTTTCCCCGAAAGACCGACGGATGTTTCGAGAATATGACGCTCATCGATAAATTGCACTGGCTCTACAAGTCGGGTAACCCGATCCGTCGTGCCGAAAAAGGGTCGTCGCTTGAGGCGTTTTTCGGCAAACAGGCCGATACAAAAATTTCGATGCCTGAAGATTTTGAAGAAACAGATCAGATTCGACTGGCTGCCGTTGGCGACCTGATGCAAAATGATCTGCTGCCGAATTCGGCGCAATCTTTATACAACGAAATTGCCTCCGAATTGTTTTCATCCGATATTTCTTTTGCCAATCTGGAAGCACCGTTAACAACTCAATCGCAACGCAAATTGTTATTTGTTCGCAGCGAAACACCGTCAACATATATCTCAGCCGAACAATTCCATGTTCTAAAAGGATACAAGGACATGAAATATACGGTTCTCTCAACCGCCGGCAACCATGCCTGGGACTACGGCGAAGAAGGCGTGCTGAGCACGCTGGATGCTCTGACCCGAGAAGGAATTGCGTCCGTGGGAACCAATCGGAAAAAGGAAGATCAGAATAAGGCGACGATCATTGAGGTTAAGGGAGTGAAGATAGGATTTATCGGATTGACCTTCGGCCTCAATGGAAAAAAAATCAGTCCGGAACAGGAGTATCATGTAAACTGGATTCATCTTAATGATGTTTCCGCGAAAGGGGACCTGTCCCTGCCCATTCGTCAGATCAATGACTGCCGTGAGCAGCAGTGTGATTTCATCGTTGGTTCACTCCATTGGGGACTTGAATTTGAATTCTTTCCAGCAGAACGGCAACTGACCGTTGCTCACCAACTGGCCGAAGCAGGACTGGATCTCATTATTTCGCATCACCCGCATGTTGTCCAACCGGTCGAGTTTTATAAAACCCGGCGTGATCCCGGGCGGATAGTTGTGATTACTTATTCTCTAGGCAACATGGTAAGCCCTTTTTATGATGATCCGCTGATTCTCAGCTTCCTGCTGCAGATTACCCTGACCACGGGACAAAGGAAAGGACATAGAATAACGTATATTGATGCTTGCCGCGTCATTCCCGTGTGTCAAAGAGCGGTCATGGTCGGGGGTAACCCCGCTGTGCAGCTGGAAAAGGTGAACAACTTGGCTCCTTTTCATCTGCCGTTTGAATTAAAAAACCTTTCTTCTTCTCCAGATCAATAACCTTATCTCAAACGATCATCATTTTTAAATACGATAGTCGGTGATTTTAAAACTTATTTAAAATATGATGATCGGATTCATCCAATGGTATCACCTTGCGGGGATTCGGTTGTAATCCGGACATGGCCTTGTCGCCTTTTTGCCCTGTTCTTATATTTTGCATTTGTTCAGATTGACCCTCAATTGGCAAAGCTTTTGTAAAGGTGCCGGAACCGGTGAGTTTGAAACCAGCCACCATACTGCGCATTTCTTCCGACTGTGAAGACATTTCTTCGGCAGCACTCGCCGATTCCTCGGCATTTGCCGCATTTTGCTGTGTCAAGAGATTCATCTGCTCTACAGCCTTGTTTACCTGCGTGATTCCCTGATCCTGCTGTTCAGACGCTGCCGCTATCTCGGCCACGACCTGGCTTACCTTGTTGATTCGCTCGGTAATCTCCTGGAAGTTTTTCAAAACTTCAGTATTAATCGTCACTCCGTTCTCCGAGTTCTTCACTGCTTCTTCAATCAGATTGGCCGTGTTCTTGGCCGCCTCAGCGCTGCGCATTGCTAGATTTCTGACTTCTTCGGCTACGACCGCGAATCCCTTGCCTGCGTCACCGGCCCGGGCTGCCTCCACAGCGGCATTCAAGGCGAGCAGGTTGGTCTGAAAGGCTATCTCATCGATGGTCTTTACAATCCTGGCTGTGGCATCAGATGATGTTTTGATCTGGTTGATTGCCGAGGACATCCGGCTCATGCTTTCCACGCCCTTTTGAGCGCTTTCACTGGCTGCCACCGCAACGCCGTTTGCTTCTCTGGCATTGAGAGAGTTTTGCTTGGTCATGGATGACATTTCCTGCAAAGAACTGGATACTTCTTCCAAAGAACTGGCCTGCTCACTGGCTCCCTGCGACAGGGATTGTCCTCCACTACTGACTTGCGCGCTTGCCGATGCGACCTGATCGGCGCCGATGGCCACCTGCTGCAGGGCCTTGTCCAGATTTTCCACGGCCAGATTGAGTGATTGTTTGATTTTGGCATGATCACCCTTATAATCCCCTGTAACGCGGGCAGTTATGTCCTTGCCGGCCAGTTTTTCCATAACGCCGGCAGCCTCATTAATCGGACCCATGACTTCATCCAGTGTCCGGTTGACGCCCTGAACAATGTCCTGATAGGCTCCTCTAAAAGCTTCCGCATTGCCGCGTACACTCAGTTTGCCTTCCATGGCCGATTTTGTCAGGAATTCCATCTCTTTGACCAGATCATTGATGGTTTCCAGCATTTTTTTCAAAGCCGGACCGATTTCATCCTTTTCGTCAATGATAGCCGCCTGAACATTGACGTCGCCATCAGATATCCGCTGCATGTTGAACACAACATTTTTTTGCAGGTGGTCCGCAAAATTGTCCATTGCCTTAGCTAGGTCGCCCATCTCATCACTTCTCATCACATTCAACCGATTGGAAAGATGACCCTTTTCCAATTCCTTCATCATCAATACCCCTTTTTTCAAAGGATTGGTGATAGATCGCGACATAAATACTCCCAAAGATACCGAAACCACTCCTCCAATAATCATCAACACCATAAACACGTTTGTTGCCGTGGTTGCGGATAGACGTGTTTTTTCGGCCGAGTCCACAGCCTGTGACGTAATGATGGATACAAGTTCATCCAAACCGTTGCTGGTCAACTTCAGACTGTCCAGCGCGTCCAACTCGGCCTTGTCTGCCGCTTTATCCCATTTTTGAAAATTCGCGTCTTCCTCCGCAACACCGGCCTGGACTAATTTAACCTTATTATTCAGGGCTTCCATTCCTGTGGCATGATGCTTTTTCCATGCCTCGAAATTAACCAAGAATTCATTCCAAAGCTGCTTTTCATTTTCAGCTTTTGGTAATTTCTCATATTCAGCCCGGTTCTTTTCCAATATGTCCCATGATGAGTTAATCTGCGCAAACAGGTATTTGCGAATGGCTTGATCGTCAAACATGATGCCCAAAGCCAGACCCCGTTCGCACGCCACAATATAACTTGCCTCTTTGTCAATGGCCCTGAGATTATTGACGGCTGGCAGTTCGACATTACTGGTTTGACCAAGTTTGTCTCGGAGATCGGAAAGGTGGGAAAGTGCGTAATAACCGAAGACTTCACACATCACAATGATGAAAATTACACCCCCGACAATTTTTGTTCCTATTTTAATGTTGTTAAACATATTTTCCCTCCTTTGAATTTATCTTGCTTCTATCTCTTTATTGTGGGTCTTTTGAGACGTTGCTTTTTCTTATCCTATTGCTTTTCCTGCAACGCCGTCTTTTTCATATTGATAATATCGGAAGTTGTTAACACTTTTTCAATGTCCAGGAGCAGACGCACCCGCCCCCCTGTCTTGCTTACACCCAGAAGGTAGTCAGGGTTTACATCCGCGCCGAAAAATGGTGTATTCTCGATATCATCGGAAAAAATATTTACGACCTCGGAAACCCTATCCACAAGCATTCCCATCATCATACCGGCGGTTTTGATGACGATGATACAGGTTTCGTCCGTGATTTGGGTTTCTCCCATTCCGAATTTGATTTTGAGATCCATAATCGGATGGATTTTCCCTCTCAGATTAACAACACCTCTGATATATTTTGAGGTTAACGGCACCGGTGTAATCGGCATCTGTCCGATGATCTCCTGCACTTTTAAAATCTCCACGCCGTATTCTTCACTGGCCAGGAAGAAGGTAAGGTATTTGCCGGCGCGTGAATCAACCCTAGCGGACTTGTTATCTTGTGCTGATGTCGCGACATTCATTTTTTTACCTCGCATAACGTTTTTTGATTTCGGGTATGCACTTGACAAACGATGGAATAAGTTTCTCCGTCTGATTCCGATACAGTAACATATTTGAAAAGCAGTTTTTAAAAGATATCTTGTGCAAAGCCATCATTTGTTTGAATGCATTGGAATTTCCTATGATGCTCTTCCTTTACTTTGAATGATATTATTGAAACAAAAATAACGCTTGCCTTTCATCTTTGATTTCCTTGTTTTTAAGTCAGTTTCCGGTGGCATCAATGTTTAGAAAACATTTCATTGGATCGCTGAACTTTTTTAAAATCCTCAGTGAATTACAGCAAAAAATATTAAATTATATTTTGCAATTAAGTTGAAAGGTTAACAACGAAATTAAATGCAATGTCTTTAATGTATGCTTTATATTTTCATATTTTTTAAGAAAAGTCAATGATGATGTCCTTGAGAAGGGTATCATCATGGACGCTCATATCTTCCGGCTTGAACGTTTTTGTGATGTAAGAAATCTTTCTTTATGAAAATTCATTTTTAGATCGCTGTATAAAACAGCGGTGGATATTGTTGTTCGTATTTTTTCTCGTTCATCCTCTTCGTATGGCTGTCGGTATCGCTTGAATAAAGTTTTCGAAAACATAAAAGACGCATGATCTTTATGAATCCCGCGACTTGCAATTTCCCGGCTCCTGCCGGAGGGGGCTCCACTAAAAAAATTTTAGTATTGACTTTTTATCATATAATGGCTAGGGATTCACAATTGAAAATAATTTCACATTATAATAAAAGGGGGAGAAGATCATGTTTGCACCAAAAAATATTCTTGTTCCGACGGATTTTTCAAAATATTCAGATGCGGCACTAAGACTTGCAGCTGACATGGCAGCCACTTATGATGCCAATATCTATTTCCTGCATGCGGTTGATAATACCATCACGCGAAAATCGATTGATTACGGCATCAGTTATGAAGAAATCAAACAACTTGAAGAAAGCAGTATTAATGCATCCACCGAAAAGCTAAAAAAAATATCCTCTCATAGTATCAAGAATGCAAAAATAAAGGTTATACATGTTACCAAGATTGGTGATCCCGCCGAAGTGATATTAAAAGAGCAGAAAGCAAGGAAAATAGATTTAATTGTTATTTCGTCTCACGGAAGATCCGGCATCGTGAGATACCTTATGGGCAGTGTTGCTACCAAAGTTACAAAAAGCGCAAAATGTCCCGTAATGCTGGTTAAAATTCAATGAGACTCAAATTTCGGAAACGAATTGCACTGAAATTTGATGGTCGTCATGAGACTCAAAATTCAGGAGCATAGTGAATTGAATTTTGTAAGTCGAATTATCCAATCATCGATTTATCGGGATTGGGAATTATCCCCGGGGCGAATAACCTAAATACCCTGAAGGGCACTATACGGTCACTATAGGCCGAGTGGGATAAATGTGAGTCTGATTTCCAGCTCCTTGGAGCGCAGTTCATATAGGTACCCAGCTGCTGGCTGATGGGGTTGTTCAATATGAAATTTGTTGCGTTGACACGATTGTAAAAGTGTCAGCAAATTTCTTTCATCTTTTACAATGAGGGAGGTTATTACAATTCATGCATGGAAAGTCAATGATTAGCAAAGAATAATGTATTTATTATCATTGTTCGTCTATAATCATGTGCTAATTATTGGTCAAAAATGTCCCACGAGAAGAAGGGTATTGCCGAAATTTCGAATTGTTATGAAAAAGATTTTAAAAATCAACTAATTGTATTACAAATCTTTGGCATTCTTCTTGCTGGGGTTTTCATAATTCAAAAACATAAAAACATATTAAAACATAAAAGCGAAACTCATTGGTGTTTAATCATAAAAATATATCGAAAAGGAGATTGATTATGAGATGTAAAAAACTGGTGTTGTTTCTATGTGTTTGTTTCTGTGTGTTTTTTGGCGGATCTGTCTTAGCAGCTACTCCTCTTCAAGCAAACA
>CAYNWA010000024.1:0-49860 GCA_964400795.1 uncultured Smithella sp. | reverse complement strand
ATAAACCATCAATCCCACGTCGCTGCGCTCCTGGGATAATTCCATTTACGTCTCGAACTGCACTTTGTTTGTTCTCGACGAATGTCATTACCATCAACTATCAACCATCAACTGGTCTTTTACTATGAACTATAAACCATCAACTATCAACTATTCTACTGTCATTTTAGCAATTTGCTTAATGTTGATGTGCCATGTGCCGGGATATGCGCTGTCGTCGACCAATGTCTGGATTGGCAACGCGCTGGATGCCGATATGGAATCCTGGGCGGCGGAAGGTCTTGTCGAAAGCCAGCTTTCTTCGATGAAACCTGTTGTCAGAAGTGAAGCCGGCAGGCAACTGGTTGCTGCGTTGAATAAATGCGAGAGCCGGAAATCAAAATCGGCGAACTGTCAAAAAATTCAGGAACATTATGCGAAAGTTTATGCTGCGGAAATTGGCGAGGCAAAAAATTCCGGTAATATTGCCGGTAGTTTTGTAAAGCCCATTGAGAATATTTCGTTATCCTATAAATACCTCGATGATAACTTTTCTATTTTTAACAAAGAGGGGATTAATTACGGTCAGGGGAGCAATTTCCTTGTGCAGTTCCAGTCGCACGCGCGGCTATGGAAGGCATTGTCTTTCTTTATCCAGCCGGCTTTAATCTATAACAATCACGATTACCGTGATTTTTACGAAAGCGATGCTGACTTTCGTCTGCACCGGGGTTATGTCAAAGTAAATATTTTCAATTTTGAAGTGCAGGCCGGCCGGGATTCTTTGTGGTGGGGGCCTTGTTATCATGGCGCGCTACTCATGTCCAATAACGCCCATCCTTTTGATATGATTAAACTGTCCAATCCGGAGCCGGTGCTTCTGCCGTGGTTATTTGCTTATCTGGGTCCGTTTCAGTTCAACCTTATATTTTCTCAACTTGACGACGTTCGCTCAGGGACTGAAAAGGTCAATCCTTTTCTTTACGGTCTTAGACTCGGCATGAAGCCCCATCCCTATCTGGAACTGGGGGTAACCCATCTGGTCATGTTCGGCGGTCCGCAAAGACGCGATATGAGTGTGGGTAATTACTTAAAAGCGCTTTACAGCAACACCAATCTCGATGGAGAGTTAACGGACAGCAATCAGCAATTCGCCGTTGATATTGCCCTGACCCTGCCCAATATTAAAAAATACATTTTCATTGCCGATGGCCTGAAGATGTATTTTGAATGGGGCGCAGAGGACCAGGGTTATCCGCCGGACAGGCGCGCCGGTATCGGCGGTTTTGCGCTTTTCAAACCTTTCGGGCTGGAGAAAGCGGTTTTGCGCGGCGAGTACGCGAGAATATCACCCGGCAGCAAGGCCGGCTCTTGGTATATCCATAGGTCGTGGCCCATGCGCTATGCGGGTCGCGTCTTCGGTCATCACGCGGGCACCGACTCGGATGATATTTTTGTGGAATGGTCGCAGGATATTGGAAAGTTTTTCTATAAATTAAGTTATGACAGGGAGAGAAGCGGGGTTAAAACTCAACATTATACGCAGTTCAAGAATCAGTATTTCGCTGAACTGGGATACCGTTATAATGACAATATAAGAGTTGCTCTTCAGTATGCCTATGAAGAAATAAAAAATCCCGGATATGTTCAGGACAAAAGGCAGAAAAACCACTTTCTGGGAACGACGGTAAATTTTGATTTTTAGGCAGTTGGTTGATCGTGTAACCATCTTTATCATACAGGTGCCGGACCGGTATTTGGATTTCGGTTGATTCCTGCAGGACTTCATGTTATGCGAACTTGTCGAAAATAAAAGTTTCTTTTGCCTTGCTTTGTATTTTTAAAAGCGATTCATAAATAAATCGAATATTGAAGAAAGGTCCACATGAGCGAAGAAGGTAAAAAATCAGAACAAGCTGGTATCGTTGATACAAGTGAGGATGAAATTGACCTTCTGGAATTAGCCAAAACAATCTGGAAGGGTCGAAAACTCATTATTTGGACAGCGCTTGCTTTGACACTGACTACTGTCGTTATTTCACTATTTATGACCAATATTTACACGGCCCGGGCCATTATTAAGCCCACGTCGCAGAGTCAAAGCGGGTCAAAACTTTCCGCCTTGGCCGGACAATTCGGCGGTCTGGCCAGTCTGGCAGGAATTGCCATGCCGTCTTCCGCCTCCTCTACGGAAATCGTCGCTCTTTTGGAATCCAATATTTTAAAAAAGGAAGTTATTGAAAACTATCAGCTGCTGCCGGTGTTGTTGCCCGATCAGTGGGACGAACGTTCAAAAACATGGAAACAACCGGGCATCAGTCTTAATCCGCTGAAGCTGATCAGCAAAATTACTTCGGGAGAGTCAAACAAAGAGCAGGGTATTTTATATATGTGGGATGGGATTCGGAAGTTGGAAGATATAGTCAATGTTAATTATAACGTGAAAGAGGATATCATTACCATTTCCGTTGATTTTCCAGATCCGGAAATGGCGGCTAAAATTGTCAATTATTTTATCATTACCCTCAATGAACATATGAGTTCAGACGCCAAACGGATGGCGCTTGTCAACAGGGAATATCTGGAAAAACAAATCCAGGAAACCAGTGATCCTATTGTGCGGCAAAAAATTTACAACCTCATCGCCGATAAAATTGAAATGATGATGATGGCGGAAGTCAAGGAAGGATTTGCTTTTAAAATATTGGATCCGCCGATGGCGCCCGACAAAAAGAGCAAACCCAAACGGGCGCAGATGGCTGTTGTCGCTTTTATCCTTTCCCTGTTCATCGGTGGTTTTGCGGTATTGTTCAAAGAATACATGAGAAAAATCAAGGAAAATTCTGCCGGAGGGCGTCATGCGTAGTCAACGATTTTTTATATTACTTGTCCTGTCTTTCTTTTTTATCGTGGCCGGTCTTATGCATGCGGGCATGGGGCGTTCGCAGACGACCGGTTCATCTGTTTTTAATCTAAACGATCAGAGAGCCATTCAGTCCGGTTTGCAGAAAGCCGGCATCAATCTGACGCCGGAAGAAATCCGAAAGGGCAGGGAAGCGTTTGAAAAACAGAAAACAGTCCGGACGGGCAACATGTATAAAATGCCCAACGCGCCTGAAGAACAGACACAACAGCCGGAAGGCTATATTGATCATCGGACGGTTCTTGAACAGGCTAAAGAAATATCGGTTTTCAACCGGACACGTAAAACAGGCGAATACCAGGACGTCACATCCGATTTGAAACCCTTCGGCTATGATTTTTTCCATGGAACGGACGTGAGAGTCTTGACGGAGCGACAGGATATTCCCGTTCCCCTCAATTATATTATCGGACCGGGCGATGAGGTTAACATTGTCTTGTGGGGCAGAATGAGCGCCCAGCTTTCGTTGATCGTTGATCGTGATGGTAAAATAACCATCCCCGATATCGGCCCTGTGCAGGTAGCCGGCATGACCTTCGGCGAGATGTCGAAACATCTTATTGCCATGGCCGGTCAGATCGTAGGGACGAATATTGATGTTTCCATGGGTTCAACCCGGACGATATCCGTCTTCGTTTTGGGGGATGTTGAACAGCCCGGCACCTATACCATCGGCGCTCTGGCCACGATTACCGACGCCCTGATGCTGGCACGCGGTCCGTCGGCGATCGGTTCCATGCGAAAGGTGGAGTTGCGCCGGAAAGGAAAAGTTATTTCCAGGTTCGATCTTTACGAATTGTTTCTCAAGGGAGACAAGTCGAAAGATGTTGTGCTGCAGGCGGGGGATGTGATTTTTGTTCCTGTAACCGGTCCATTGGTCGGCATTACCGGCAATGTCAAGCGTCCGGCAATTTATGAACTCAAAGATAAATTCGATTTGCAGCACCTTTTTGATCTGGCCGGCGGCATTATACCCAGCGCCTACACCCAGCAGATGCAGGTGGAAAGAGTCATTAAAAATGAAAAACAGATTGTGATCGATATCAACGATAAGACGCTTGCCGGGGTGAAGGACTTCGTGCTTCAGGATGCGGATCTGGTCAAGGTGTTTTCCATTATGGATGTGGATACCAACGCTGTTTATCTGAGGGGCAATGTCAAACGTCCGGGGAAATATTCGTTTGAGCCCGGTATGAAGATCCGGGATCTGATCAGCCAGCCGGATGATCTTCAGAGCGAAACTCACCTGGATTACGCGTTGATTAAACGGGAAAACCCGCCCAACCGGGAAGCTGTTCTGATCCCGTTTAATCTGGGTAAACTCATTCTGCAAAATGACGAAGCGTACAATTATGAATTGGCGCCTAAAGATCAGATATATGTTTTTCACCAGTCATTATTCAAGGATCAGCCTTCCGTCACGATTGAAGGGGAAATCCGCGGTTTCGAACCTTCGGTTCAGGAAAGCGCTCTGAGAACGGGTCAGTACGGACAGATACAGCCCGGCCAATACGGCCAACCTCCTCCGGGTCAGTACGGCGCTCCGGCAGCTCCTGCAACCGGTCCGTACGGTCAACCTGTTTCCGGTCCATACAACGCTCCGGCGCCCACTCAGCCGGGCACTGCAGCGCCCGGTCCATACGGTCAACCGGCCCCCGGTCAGTATAATGTTACAGCGTCCCGTCAGCCTGCTGTTTCACCTTCCGGTCGATATGTGCAGCCTGTTCCGGGTCAGTACGGTTCTCAATTGCCCGGTCAGCCTGGAGTCGCCGCCATGCCCGGTCAATACGGAGCAGCTGTTCCCGCTCCCTATGGTTCTCAGATTCCCGGTCAGCCCGGGGTCGCATTTTCCGATCAGTATTTACCGTATAACGAAAATCTGAACGAGATCAGGCTAATTAAAGATGAACTGAATTATGATTATGAAACGGACAAAACGAAGGAAAAGGATGAGACGTTTTATCTGTTAATCGCCAAAATAGAAGAGATTGAAAACGAAATCGAAAAAGAAAACAGGGTGACGCCGGGTATCATTAATCAACTGCAAATTGAACTGGAAAAATCGGACAGAAAAGATCTGTCATTAAGGTTGGGCAAGCTGGAAGAGAAGTTGAAAGTGACTTTCCGCATTGATCTGGTGGGCAATATGAAAGTAAAAGATGCCATTCTGAATGCCGGCGGCCTGACGGATAATGCCAGCATGGGAAATGGTGAAATTATCCGCCAGCTTCCCAATAACGAATATAAAACGACCTACTTCAATGTTGCCCGGGCGATGGAAGGCGATCCCCGGGATAACGTGCTGCTGCAGGATAGAGACAGGATAATTATTCACTCTGTTTTGGAGAAAAATCCCAGGAAAAATATTTTTGTAACAGGAGATGTTACCAAGCCGGGAACGTATCAATTTACGGAAAATATGACCGTGCGCGATTTGGTTTTTAAAGCGGGCAATGTTCTGGAATCCGCGTATCTTGATGAAGCGGAAATCACATCGGTCAACGTTGTAGACGGAAGGCTGGGAGATCTATCGCATCGGAAAATCAGTCTGAGGAAAGCTCTCGAAGGAGATGCCGCGCATAATGTAACGCTGGTGCCCAATGACCGTTTGCATGTCAAGCAGATTGCCGATTATCACAATGTAAGATTTATAACTTTATCCGGCCAGATCGCTTTCCCCGGCAAGTATCCGTTCAAAAAAGGCGAGAAATTATCCGATATCATTGAACGGGCCGGTGGTTTTACGCCTTATGCTTATTTGCGCGGCGCTCAGTTCACACGCGTCAGGGTCAAAGAACTTCAGCAGGAGGGGCTGAAAGAAATGGCCGACCGCATGGAACGTGAATTGTTTTCCGGCGGCGCCGAACAGCTTTCCACTGCGGTGTCAAAGGAAGAAATCGCTGCCAAACAGGTGGAACTGGAGCAAAAGAAAAAATTTGTCGATACGGTGCGTAAAACCAAAGCCACAGGCCGCATGAAGATTTATGTGGCTGACGCGAAAACCATCAGGAATACCGAATATGATTTCGAACTGGAAGACGGCGACGCGCTGAATATTCCGGAAAAAAACAGCGCTGTTAATGTGGTTGGTTCTGTCATGGCGCAGGGCAGCCATTTGTATTCCGAAAGACTCGGCTATCAGGATTATATCGACGCATCCGGTGGTTACTCGTATTATGCCGATAAGAGCAATGTCTATGTCCTGAAGGTTGACGGCGGCGCCCGGAAGATTTCCAATAATTTTATCGGCTGGAATTCGGCCAGTTCACGGTGGGAAATGACCGCGTATGGCGGAGATGGCAGGCAAATCGAACCGGGTGACACCATTGTTGTACCGGAAAAGGCAGAAAGAATTGCCTGGATGCGGGAAATTAAAGATATAACGCAGATCTTGATGAATATTGCGGTCGTGGCCGGTGTCACCTTCAAGATGTTTTAATGAGACTCGACGAAAACAAACGAAGTGAAGTTTGAGTCGTTAGTCGAATTATCCCAGGAGCGGAGCGACGCGGGATGACACCCGCTGAGAGCAAGCGTAGCGCCGCTCGTCCCTGCCATCTGAAGATGGCGGGATAATTCACTCTAAGATTTTCCGAACACGGCGTGTCGTAAAATCTAAGGTTCATTAAAGCGTTGGTGGAATTATCCCAGGAGCGGAGCGACGCGGGATGACACCCGCTGATAATGAGACCCGACGAAAACGAATTCCGACAAGGCGGAATGAAGTTTGAGACGCAGGTCGAATTACCCCTGAACGAAGTGAATGGGGGGTGGTTACCTTTTAAAATGCTAAGGAAACCTTTGCATAATGATCAAATTGTCATTTCGACCGAAGGGAGAAATCTTATAAAGTAATAATATTAAAGAAAGATTTCTCGTCGCTTTGCTCCTCGAAATGACATAATGAGAAGTTATGGAAAGCTCTCAATGCTAAGTTCGAAGCGCAAATCGAACTATCCCCGAAGCGTAGCGGATGGGGATAAAGAAAAAGATTCCTCTTCGCTACGCTCATCGGAATGACAATGAACAAATTGTGACTTTATCGTTTCCAAACTCCGTTGAATTTTTTAGGAAAAGTGGCCGGATGGGGGAAAATAGATTTAAAAAGCTATCGATTGTTGTGCCGGTTTATAATGAGGAGCGGTATCTGGAAGCGGTTATCGGCAAGGTCATTGCTCAGCCGCTTCCCGGTTCTCTGGAAAAAGAATTGATCCTGGTTAATGACGGTTCTCAGGATAATACATGGAACATCATGCAGTCCCTGCCGTATAAATTTCCATCCGCTAAATTTCAATTAATTAACAAAGAGGTCAATGCGGGAAAAGGCTCGGCTCTGAAAGAAGGTTTTGCCAGAGTTACCGGAGAAATTGTGATTGTGCAGGATGCCGATTTTGAATACGACCCCGCAGACTATCCCAAATTATTACAGCCTATTCTAGACGGGAAAGCCGATGTGGTTTATGGCAGCCGGTTTATCGGAGAACCGCATCGGGTTATGTATTTCTGGCATCAGGTGGCCAATAACATTCTGACCACTATTTCCAATATGCTGACCAATCTCAATCTTACCGATATGGAAGTGTGTTACAAAGTCTTGTCCCGTGACGTTGCTGATCGTATAAAACTGAAGAGTCCACGTTTCGGCGTTGAACCGGAGATTACGGCAAAGATTGCCCGTATGAAGTTGAATGGCAAACGCGTGCGCGTATATGAAACGGGTATTTCCTACGCCGGAAGAACCTATGAAGAAGGAAAGAAAATTAACTGGAAAGATGCGGTATCCGCGATAATTCAGATCATCCGTTTCCGATTCATGGATTAGTGGACATTACATAATTCCACAAAAGCAGCCATGATGTAATACCCTCCATTAGACTGTTCCCCGATAATCAGCATAATCATTAGTGTCCTCCGCCGGCGGAGGTGTCCCGATGCAACATCGGGACGGAGGTGGAGAAAAATCATGAAATGGCAGATCGGTAACATTACCCATTCTTCAAAAACTTCCACCCCATGCCCCCGCCAGATAGGGACATTATTCGACAAAATAGTCTCTATGATAAAATGATACGGGAAGAATCTTTCGCGGTTTCGATTAACCTGCAGAAACAATCTTAAGATATTATATTAATTAATTATTTTTCCATGAGCGCATTAAGTGACGTTTGTGCAATTTTATCTTGACAATAAGCATAATCTTATGTCGATATAACGCATTAAAATTTACCGGATTTATCAAGGAGGTTGAAAAGCAACGTTATGGCTAAATATGTGTACTCCTTCTCGGAAGGATATGGAAAAAGCAAAAATCTTTTGGGCGGCAAAGGAGTCGGACTTGCGGAAATGGCGCATCTGAAAATTCCTATTCCGCCGGGTTTTACCATTACAACGGAAGTTTGCACGGCTTTCTACGCGAATAAAGGCCGTTATCCTCAGGGATTGAAAGAACAGGTCGCCAAAGCGGTACAGAAAATGGAAAAGGACACGGGGATGAAATTCGGCGATCCGGCCAATCCTCTCCTGTGTTCTGCCCGTTCCGGAGCACGTTCCAGCATGCCCGGCATGATGGAAACTGTTTTGAACATCGGTCTGACCTCAAAGACGATTCCCGGCATGATCGAAAAAACAAAAAATCCCCGCTTTGTCTGGGATTCGTACCGTCGTCTGATTCAGATGTATTCGGACGTCGTCATGGAAAAGGCGGAAGGCATTGAACCGGAAGAAGGCATGGGTGTCCGCCAGCAGTTGGAGAGAGAACTGGCGGTGATGAAACGGCGTTGTAATGCCAAATCGGATGTTGATCTGACGGCTAAGAACCTCGAAGAATTGGCCGACATCTATAGAGCGAAAGTACAGGACGTTCTGGGTAAACCCTTTCCCGATGATGCGATGGAACAGTTGTGGGGCGCGATCGGCGCGGTCTTCAAAAGCTGGAACGGCAAACGGGCAATATCGTATCGCCGGATAGAAGGCATTCCCGATGATTGGGGCACGGCGGTTAATGTTCAGGCGATGGTTTTCGGCAACATGGGTGATAATTCCGCCACCGGTGTGGCCTTTACCCGCAACCCGGCCACCGGCGAAAATAAGTTCTATGGCGAATGGCTGCCCAACGCTCAGGGCGAAGATGTTGTCGCGGGTATCCGTACACCCAATCCGATCAATGAAGAAACGCGCCAGTCGGATGATGTCGAAGGGCATCCTTCTTTGGAAAAAGCCATGCCCAAAGCCTACACTCAGATTAAAGCGATCCGCAACAAGCTGGAAGCACACTTCCGGGATATGCAGGATCTGGAATTTACGATTCAGGACGGTCATGTCTGGATGTTGCAGACCAGAACCGGCAAGCGCAACGGTCCTGCCGCAGTGCGCATGGCCGTAGAAATGTATAAGAAAAAGATGATCAGCGCCGCCGAAGCCGTTTCCCGTGTGACTCCAGCGCAGCTGGATGAAATGCTCCATCCGATGGTTGATCCCAAGGCCGAAGCTTCGGCGGAATTTTTGGTCAAGGGTCTGCCGGCCGGTCCCGGCGGTGCCGTGGGACAGGTTGCTTTTACCTCCGATGTGGCGATGGAATGGAAAAAAGAAGGCAAAAAAGTCATTCTGGTTCGTGAAGAAACCAATCCCGAGGACGTGGAAGGCATGCGCGCGGCCGAGGGAATTCTGACAGCACGCGGCGGTATGACCTCGCACGCGGCGCTGGTGGCACGCGGCTGGGGCAAATGCTGTATTGTCGGCGCCGGCACGCTGCATGTTGATATCGCAAATAAGGTCATGACGGCAGACGGCAAAACCGTGCGCGAGGGTGATTTTATCACGCTTAACGGAACCAAGGGACGCGCTTATGTCGGGGCTTTGCCGATGATCAGCGGCGCCGAGAATGATGTTAATTTTGTTGCTTTCATGAAGATCTGCGATTCTCTGCGACGTCTGAAAATCCGCACCAACGCGGAAACGCCGAAAGACGCCGCCAAGGCTGTCCATTTCGGCGCTGAAGGCATTGGACTGTTCCGCACCGAACATATGTTCTACGGCGAGCACAGTGAACAACCGCTGTTTTATCTGCGCAAGATGATCATCTCGGACAACGAAGAACAACGCCGCGCGGCGCTGGACGAGCTGTTCCCGTTTGTTAAAGAGTTTATTAAAAAGACTATTGAAGCCATGGGCGGAAGGCCGGTCACCATTCGTTTGCTGGATCCGCCTCTGCATGAATTCGTGCCGGAAAATCCTGACGAGAGACAGCGCCTGGCGGATAGCCTGGGGATTTCGATAGACAATCTCACTTCCCGGGCGGAAAAATTGCACGAAACCAATCCGATGATGGGACATCGCGGCGTTCGTCTGGGTATTACCTATCCGGAAATCAGTGAAATGCAGATCCGTGCCATTTTGGAAGGATCGGCGGAGCTGATCAAGGAAGGTAAGAAGGCGCTTCCTGAAATCATGATCCCGGTCGTTTGCGAAGTGGCTGAATTCAAGAATCAGGCGGATATTGTGAAGAAAGTGTATCCGCAAATTTGCGCCAAATACGGTCTGAAGAAGATACCTTACATGGTCGGCACGATGATTGAAATTCCGCGCGCCGCATTGCTGGCCGACAAGATTGCCGAAGAGGCGGAGTTTTTCAGCTTTGGAACCAACGATCTGACCCAGATGACCTACGGTTTCAGCCGTGATGATGTCGGCGCTTTCGTTCCCGGCTATCTGGCCAAAAATATTATTCCCGTTGATCCCTTCCAGATTCTGGATCAGAGCGGCGTCGGCCAGTTGATCCAGGTGGGTGTTGAGCGCGGACGCAGCGCACGTCCCGGTCTCAAGGTCGGTATTTGCGGCGAACACGGCGGCGAACCGTCCAGCGTTATGTTCTGTCACCGCGTGGGCATGGATTATGTCAGCTGTTCGCCCTATCGTATTCCGATAGCGCGTCTGGCTGCCGCTCAGGCCGCTGTGGAAGACAAGAAAAAAATTGCGCCGAAGCCCAAGGTTAAAGTTAAGGTAAAGGCGAAAGCGAAGGCGAAAGTAAAAGCTAAAGCAAAGGTAAAAGCGAAGAAGTCGAAGAAGTAATTAACCATAGAGCGCCGAGTCCTGCAATCCGGCGCTCAGATTAATGAAATAGGGGAAAAATATTTTATGGAAATTGTTGTTAAAAACGAAAAATTGAAAAAATGGGTGGAAGAAATCCGACAGTTGTGCACACCCGACAACGTACACTGGTGTGATGGTTCCAAAAAAGAATATAATACATTGATGGCACAGGCGGTGGAAAACGGCGCGGCAATCAAGCTCAAGAAAAGAAAGAACAGTTTTTTATTTTGTTCCCATCCTTCAGATGTGGCAAGAGTAGAAAACAGAACTTACATCAGCTATCCCTCTCAAATCGACGCCGGTCCGACGAATAATTGGGTCGCGCCTGATGAATTGAAAGCAACGATGAAAGATCTTTATAAAGGATGCATGAAGGGACGTACGATGTACGTGATTCCTTTCTCGATGGGTCCGATTGATTCGCCGATTGCCAGGATAGGAATAGAAATAACGGACAGTATTTACGTTGTGTGTAATATGCACATTATGACGCGTGTCGGGAAGAAAGTTATTAAGAAGCTGGGCAAGAAAGGGGAATTTATTCCCTGTCTGCATTCCGTGGGCGCTCCTCTGGCGCCGGGACAAAAAGATGTTCCGTGGCCGTGCGCGCCGATGGAGCAAAAATATATCAGTCATTTTCCGGATGAAAATCTGATCTGGTCTTACGGTTCCGGCTATGGTGGAAACGCTTTATTGGGAAAGAAATGTCTGGCGCTGCGCATTGCCTCGGCCATGGCCAAACGTGAAGGCTGGATGGCGGAACACATGTTGATTCTGAGATTGACCAGTCCCGAAGGCAAACAGTATCATATTACCGGCGCTTTCCCTTCCGCATGCGGCAAAACCAATCTGGCCATGCTGCAGCCCACCATTGACGGCTGGAAATGCGAATGCGTCGGCGATGACATTGCCTGGATGAAGATTGGACCGGACGGACGGCTTTATGCGATTAATCCCGAAGCCGGATTTTTTGGCGTGGCGCCGGGTACGTCCTATGATTCCAATCCCATGGCCATGGAGTCCATCAAGAAAAATACCATTTTTACCAACTGTGCTTTGACCGATAAAGGCGATATCTGGTGGGAAGGGATGGACGGTAAGCCACCGAAACATGCCATTGATTGGAAAGGCCGTGACTGGCCCAACGAGAGCAAAGAAGTGGCGGCTAATCCCAACGCGCGTTTTACCGCTCCGGCTTCGCAGTGTCCGGTCATCTGCCCGGATTGGGAAAAACCGGAAGGCGTGCCCATTGATATTTTTGTTTTCGGCGGACGGCGCGCCGGTGTCATGCCTCTGGTCAATGAAGCCTATAGTTTTGATCACGGCGTATTTCTGGGGGCGACAGCATCATCGGAAACCACGGCGGCCAATATTGGCGCGGTGGGGAATCTCAGACGCGATCCTTTCGCCATGCAGCCGTTCTGCGGCTACAACATGGGCGATTACTTCCAGCACTGGCTGGATATGGGCGATAAACTCGGAGACAAAGCGCCGAGGATTTTCTACGTGAACTGGTTTAGAAAAACAGCAGACGGCCGCTGGCTCTGGCCCGGTTTCGGAGAAAACAGCCGTGTATTGAAATGGATGTGCGAACGTGTGGACGGCAAAGCTGAAGCCGTGCAAACACCGATTGGTTTACTGCCCAAGCTTGGCGCTCTGGATCTGAAAGGGCTTAAAATTGACGAACGGGATATTCAAGAATTGCTTCGTGTGGATATGGAAGCATGGAGAGCGGAGATTCCCGATATCGAAAACCATTTTGCCAAGTTCGGTGATCGCTTGCCGGCAAGACTTAAAAAACAATTTGAAGAACTTAAGAAAAGATTAGAAAAGTTTTAGAAAAAACAGAAAAAATCATTAACGGCAACATAAAAGAGAAGAGGAGATAGTAAAATTGGGCTGTCTCCTCTTTTCTTTTACATGAGACTGTTAAATCTTCCTGCCGGGCACGCTCATGGAGGCGGTGATGCCGCCATCGACCGGAATAGCCTGACCGGTTATGTAACTGGCTTCGTCACTGGCCAGGAAGAGTATCGCACAGGCCACTTCTTTAGGGGTTGCGGCGCGCTTTAACTCGCAGTATTTGCCGAGCTGATTTTCCTTGCCCACACTTCGGGCCCATTCAAAAAAAGGCTGGGTCATGCCGGTTTCTATCAGGCCGGGACAGATGGCGTTGATACGGATGTTGAAAGCGCCTACTTCGCAGGCCGATGTTCTGGTAAAGTTAATCAATGCCGCCTTGCTGGCGCTGTAGGCGTTTCCACCTGCGCCCGACATCAAGCCAGCCACAGAAGCAATATTGATAATAGAGCCCTTTCGACGCTCCTTCATATGCGCGATGATATGTTTTGTGGCATACACCGGCCCCATGACATTGATATCATAAACGAGATGCCATTCTTCGGATTTCTGATCTTCAAGCGCGTCCAGTCCGCCGCCGATGCCGGCGTTGTTGACCAGGATGTCGATAGCATTAAATTTTTCCAGGGCAAGATTGATCAATGCCTTGATTTCTTCTTCGGATGAGACGTCCGTTTTGCGGATAATGACGTTGCCTCCCAAGTTTTTTATTTCTTTCTCAACCTTCAGAAGATCGGTTTCGTTGATATCGGCAAGAACAAGATTTGCTCCTTCTGCGGCAAACAGCAGAGCGGACGCCCGGCCAATGCCATTGGAGGCTCCGGTGATAATCGCGCTTTTGCCTTTTAGTCGTTCTGACATGTTTAACTCCCGTTTTTTTCAGATGAGAATAGGTAAATTGCTGATTGATGTCAATGGTGAATAGTAATGACACTCGCTGAAAACGAGTCCCGATGAATCGGGACGAAGTTTGAAGCGTAAGTGGAATTATCCCAGGAGCGCAGCGACGAGGGATGGCTGGGGGCTAGTGGATGGTGTCCCACAGCACTACGTGCTTGGGATAATTCGACTTGCGACTCAAACTGCGCTTCGCTTGTTTTTGTCGAGTCTCATTAAATGGTGGCCAGAATTTTTTTATTGCAATCGTTGGTAAAAGAATGGATATTCAGACATCAGTTCGGAATACAAAGTAATGAAGCAAAATAATCGGTTGCAGGAAAAAATAAATAAAATACCTGATTATGCCTTTTTAGGCGTCATTCTTGTCGTCTGTCTTGTGTATCGAATTTATTATTTCGGGATTTTACATCCCGGGATGGTTCTGTACAACTCGGACAGCGTCTCCTATTTTGTTTTTGTTGATATCTTCAAAGGCATTGTTGATCCATACCGGACACCTCTCTATCCCTATGTGATAAAAGTATTTGAATATATTTCGAAAGATAACCTGGTTCCAAATCTTATTTTTTTTCAGCAGACGGTATCATTTCTGTCGATCATCCCGTTTTATTTTGTTTCCCGAAGTATCGTGAAAAATAAATACCTGATGATTATCGCCACGCTTTTTTACGGCTGCTGGCATCCTATACTTATACAAAATGTTCATCTGAATCCGGAATGCCTTTGCTTTGCCGGTTCAGTTCTAATGCTATTTGGTCTGGTTAAGTATCTGGAGAAACCGAAAAAAATAACAGCGGTATTCCTTGGGATGTTTCCTTTTATCTTGATCATGCTAAAACCAACCTATTTGATTCTAATATTTGTGGTTCTCCTTTTGATCGTGTTCAGATTTTTTATTTTTTCTGAGGAAAGGAAAATATTATATTGGGGATTGTTCGGTTTGATCATTTCCTCTGTTGGCGTATTGGGTTATTGTGAGATGAACAAACGTCATAACGGACAATTCGTTTTAAGTAATATTGCCTTGAACAACACACTGTTTCATGTCAGTTACAGCGGCGCATACCGGGATGGAGGCGATGAGGAATTTATTGCCATTATCGACGCGAAAAGACATTTGGGATATTACGTGGTTCCTTTTACCATTAATAATGATTTCACAGACAGATACCAGGATTATAATAAACGATTTCCTCAATATCTGCCGCCGACGGAAGATATGATTGAATGTCTGAATTTTCCGGATACGCCAAATTATCCGCCGGAGAGAATTAAGTTGTTTATCAATCATTCCCGGTGGACGACGGTCTATTGGAAATATATGGCCCAAAGAGCATTCGATATCGTCGTCGGCGCTTACGGCAATCTTTTTATTCTGTTTTTTCTGCAATCGGCGGTGGTTGTTTTTGTGTTTTTTAAATACGGCAAAATCGCTTGGGTGCAGGGCTTCTGCATGATGTTTATTTTCGGCCAGTTTTTTTCCATATGGCTTGCCGGCCTGGATGATATGGACCGTCATTTAATTCCCGCGTATCCTTTCATAATCCCAATCGTGGCTTCTTTCGCGATCGTGTTAATCGCGTTACTGAAAAAAGAAAAAATTCAGGAAACAGTTTTGTGAAAACGTCTCAACGGATTGTCCTGGGGAGAATCCCCGCGTTTTAAATCCGCGGAGCGCGATCCGCGAGTACGCCGAAGCGCCTCCGACAGAGCGCAACGATGATTTTGAAGGCTGCCGCGGTGTGGATTGAAAATTCAGAAAACGTTCGCATGGAAAGAATATATCTCAGCATGAAAGAGGGCCGGAGATAGAATTCCCGGTAACTTTTGTAATAGTATTGCTTGACGACTTCTTCCGATACCGTGTCTAATTTCAAAACCGGTTCCCCCAGATTATAGAGATCCCAGTTTTGATGCAGCAGAGAATCTTTCTGCAGAAATTCGTTGTACATGGTCGTTCCGGGATAGGGTGTGGTAATGTTGAAAACGGCGAGCTGAATATCGGCGTTTTTGGCGAATTTTATTGTTTTATCCATGCTGGATTCTGTTTCTCCCGGGCTACCCAGCATAAAAGCCCCGCGGATATTAATTTTTGCCGCCCTGGTCCAGTGGATAGCATTCAGAAACTGCTTCGGAGAAATACGCTTGTCGATTCTTTTTAGAATGGTTTCGTCCGGCGTTTCAAAGCCATACATGATTTGATGGCATCCGGCTTTTTTCATCAGCGTCAACAATTCCGGGGTTACGGTATCCACCCTCGCAAAACATGACCAACTGATTTTAATTCTCCTGTCCAATATCAACTGACACAATTCGGCGACATTTTTTTTGTTAGTTGTAAACGTGTCATCATAAAAGGATATCTCTCTAATATTGTATTTTGCTTGTAAAAGCTCAATATGTTGAATGATTCTTTCCGGAGACGTGAATCTTATTTCAGAACCGAACATTCCCGAAAAGCAGAAAGTACACTTCCCGGGACATCCCCGGGACGTTACCATGCCGATGGATGGATTTTGTCTGGCCGCGCCCAGGGCGGAATGATACAAGTGCATGGGCAGTTTGTCATAGGCGGGAAAGGGTAAGTTATTCAAGTCCGCATATTCTAATGCATCAGGATTTGTAATGACTTCCTGTTGCTGATTCCGCCAGGTCAGGTTGGGGATGAGATGCAGCGGGGTTCCTTTAGCCAGTTCAATGATAAAGGATTCCCCTTCATTGCGCACAACCATATCGCAAATTTCGTCACTCACCAGTTCTTTGTGAAATACTGTCGGGTGAACCCCTCCCATGATGATTTTGATATGTGGGAATTTTTTGCGTATTTCGCGGGCGATCGCTGTGGCGCTGGAAATTTCCGGTGTCGTCGCGGTGAAGCCGATATAATCAGCGGCGGGATTGATGCTATCGATAATTTCCGGAAGAGAAAGCTTTAGGGCGGCGGCATCGATGATTTGCGACGTGTGCCCCTGTTCGTCCCAGATTGCTGCCAGCAGAGCAAGTCCCAAGGGAGGGTTCTCAGAATTGATCACGCTCCATATGTTGTTTTTTTCAATTTTGCGCGGCGGATGAATAAAAACAAAGTTCATATGCTAAATCATGATGATGGATTAATAATCCGTCAATCATTTTTTTTGAGCAATAAGAATCAGTGATTGCCCCAGCGGAGGCCTGATAATTTTTTCTGCAAGGCATAAAAAAGGAACAATTTTATCAAATAATATTGTCTGTTTTACCGGTAGCTCTTTCTTTTTGAATATTCGTCCATTGACAAACCAGCCCAATAAACCGAGGAAGTTCATATAAAAAAAATCAACTATTTTTAAATTTTTATCGTGTATCAGCAGCTTTAAATCTTTTTTATTATATCGATGTAAATGATTGAAAGAAACATCCATGGAACCATAAAGTGTTTTTAAAGCAGGCACAAGAATGATCAACTTTCCTTCTTTGTCCAGGATAGAGATCATATTATCAATGGCTTTATAGTCTTTTTCTAAATGTTCAAGGATATTAAGACAGATGATCGTATCGAATTTTTTATCGGCAATGGGAGATAATGTGATGTTTTGAATATCGATGTTGAAAACATCAAAATTTAACTTGTCACGAAATGAATATTTGGCCTTTAAATAATCTATGTAATCCTGGTTTATATCAATAAGCGTTAAATTATTTTTGAAGATGATGAAATCGGTAATATTGCCTATTCCGGCGCCCACTTCCAAAATATGATTGCCAATATGATTATGGATATTATCGTATATCCAATAATTATAATTGAAACGTTCGGATAATAACAGCAAAGATTGTTTTATTTTATCAGCGCCGGTGTTTATGCTTTCTATGTTATAAATCCTCCAACCGGTAACATTTGGCGTGTATTATACTCGCAGGAGGATGATTTG
The DNA here is from genome assembly GCA_964400795.1 of uncultured Smithella sp. GTDB lineage: Bacteria > Desulfobacterota > Syntrophia > Syntrophales > Smithellaceae > Smithella. The sequence goes on along the minus strand of CAYNWA010000024.1, from coordinate 32,202 downwards.
CAAAATATTTATGAAAAAAATGTTGCAATAGTTGTTAAAAAACTAAATAATCGCTCAAACAAATTTTAAATGCAAAATACCACCAGAGGACTTTTGTCAAGCTCAACGCAGATGATCCTGAAATTATGATTTGCCGGACGAATTCTTTTAATAGTTGTTAATTTATTTTTGCCGAAGGAATTCTAAGATTAACACCTTAAGATTTAAAAATGATTTAGATTTATTTATGGATCTGCCGGAATTGTCATCAAAAAAATCTCCCTGCGCTGGATATGGACAGCGCGCTTATTGCTTCTTCAGCCGATTTAATATCTTTGATCTATTGGTCATCATGATCTGCCTGGCAAGTTTTGGATTCAGTTTAATTGAGTCGATGGTTAACACGGATAATCAGCATTGGGGCGGCGTTTATTTACAGGCCCTGGATATTAAAAGAGGAGCAATGCCGCATTCCGAAGTCATGATTTTCCATGGATATATTCACACGTTGATTCAAAGCGTTGCGTTAATATTATTTGGCGAGAGGTTAACAAGCGTAGGAATAATCACAGGGCTATTTTATTCTTTTACGTTATTTCTTTCGTATCGTATTTTTTCCGGATTTATGAAAAAGAGCCTTGCCTTTATTGCCGTATTGTTAATCTTTTTAATTCATCCTTACATTATTTATCCTTATCCTAATTATTTTGCCTATCCTTTTCAACTGCTGGCACTTATTTTTTTTCTGCGATATCCGAAACAACATTTAAATGGTTTGCTGGCCGGTTTTTTCCTGGGCTTGTCGGTGCTTGCGCGGTATTCTTCAGTAATGGCGGTTCTTCCTCCCTTTATGATTCTTCTTCTATGGGATTTCTTTGCCATGAAAGAAAAGCGAAAAAACGCCATGAATAAAATCGTTAGAGTAATCTGCGGTTTTCTTGTTCCTTTGACCTCTTTTTTTTTATATCTCTTCGTTAACTCCGCTTTGGATGATTTCTATAATCAGAATAAGATACTCATCGCTATCCTGGGAAAAGTCAGTGACGCTGATACCTGGCTTAATTTTTTAGCCTCTGCATTTCAAATTGTCCCGAGCTACGCATCCGATTTACGTGGCAAGCTTTTTACTCTAATATTAATAGTCTGCCTTTTTATTCCGGTTCGGGAAATCATCAGGAAAATATCGGGTGGCATAACAAAATCGGTATATGCCCGTTATGATGTAACAGCTGTATGTCTTCTGGCTCTTTTCGGCTATTTGAACTCGGTGCACGTTTATGAAACATTCAGGCTGGTTAATGGCGCGTCATTAGGCGTTGGATTATGCGTTCTTGTATTCTATAATATTTTCAAGAATGCAGGAAAAAAGATAAAATATATAATGTTATCTATGATTATTCTTTTATTTTTACTTTTATCATCCAGTCTCTTGTTCAGCAGAACCACGTCATCCTATTACCCGTGGAACATGAATATTTTATTGCGCGATGGTGTGAGGAACAAAACGATTGGGATGTTTCAAGGCAAAATTCTGACCAAAGAATACAATGATTTTTATCAGGAAATCTTTAATGCCATTGCGCCATATAAAAACTGTTGTTACATCCTTAATTATACGCAGGATGTCATTGCTTTTTTGGTCAATGATTTGCCTCGCATCCAAATATCGGGCGTGCACTTTCCCGGCATTGACGATCTTTCTAAACAGGAGAAATTAATTCATCAAAACAAGGCAGTGATACTTTCATTTATAAAATTGGACTTGCCCGGTTATTCTTTAATATTCGCCAGGAGATGGCCGGAGGAAATACCGTGGATGGGTGGCGGGTATTTGTTCATATACGCGCCAAAACTCCAAGCATGTGATAAAAAATACTAACTAATTAAAATGATAAACTGATTGAATGAATTATTTATCAGTTACGAAGAACGCTTAACTTCAGGATGTCAGATATATTGTTAATTAAATCGTCTGATTAAGTATATAAAACAAGAGAAAGGATAAAATAATGAAATTGTTTTAAAGAAAATACGTTATTGTATGTCCGATGTTTCCTTTAAACAACCGAGGCGAATCTTTTATTATTTATGAAAACTGCAATGGAAATGGCGCTGGGACTGATCCGCGCCAAATATTTTTCAGCTCCGTTTTATGTTCACTTTTATGTTACCGAACGATGTAATCTCCAGTGTAAAATGTGCAATATTTGGAAAAGAAAATCAAACGAGATGACCCTAAAAGAAATAGAACAGAGTGCTAAAATGCTTAAAGGACTGAAGGCACAGCATATAGTGATAACCGGCGGAGAGCCTCTTCTTCGACCGGACATATCGGATATTGTGATGTTATTGAATGATTATGGATTCTCCGTAAGGCTTCAGACGAACGGCACCCTGGTTTCAGAAGCAAAAATCAAAGCCTTGACCAAAGCCGGCTTACAGAATATTACCATTTCACTGGATACGCTTGATCATGAGAAATTTGACTGGATTTGCGGCTCAAAAGATATTCTGCAAAAAGTTGAAAAATCACTGGATATTGCTGCTCACTATATGAAAGGCTTTATTGTGGTGAACATTGCCGTTTCCGGGATCAATATTTCCGAACTGCCGGATATTGTCCGATTCGTGCATTCTAAAGGAGCGTATGCGTCCATTGTTCCAGTGCATTTGCAACCGGATAAAAGTGATCAGGGCTTTTGTTACGGGTATCATCCGAAAATGCTTTTTTCGAAGGAAGTGCTGCCTGAAATAGAAAAAGTCTATGCTGAAATTATGAAAATGAAGACCAAGGCTTACAGAATAATCAATTCCAGAAAATTTTTAAAAGCTTCTCTCGATTATTTCCGGACAGGCAATTATTCATGGAATTGCAGAGCCGGGGAACGATTTTTCGTTATTTATCCCGATGGCGGAGTTGCTCCCTGTGATATATTCCCTCCCTTGTTTAATATAAAATCGAACTTCTTGAAAAGATTCCGGAGCGCCGACTATAGTGAAAGCGTCAGACATCTAAGAGAAGGGTGCAGCGGGTGTATGATAGGTTGTTGGAGGGAAACAAATCTGTTTATTGATGATTGGGCTACCAGGATGGAGCAAATGCAGCTTTACCTTAGAAAAAAAACAGGTACGCATCATCAATAGAGAAATGATAGTTTAAGTTTGGTCTGAGAGGTTTTTCTATCAGATGTCGAAAGTACTTCTGATCAAGCCAAGATTTATTGGATTAGAATTTCCGTTAATCACGCAGCCGCTGGGGCTTATGTATATTGGCTCTATGCTGAAAGCAGCCGGTCATGAGCCCAAGATTCACGACTGTGCCCTGGACCATAAAGACCTTCATGTTCTTCGGCGTATTCTTCGAGAATGGCCACCGGACTTTATCGGTGTCAGCATCATTATCACGGAGATGGAAGAGACAAAAAAAATTATGGAGCTTATCAGGGCAATTTGCCCTGAAATTCCGGTCACGTTTGGCGGTCCCTGGCCGTCGGCCAATCCTGAGAAATCGATTATGGAATTTGGTGCGGACTTTGTTGTCATGGGAGAGGGGGAGTTGGTATTTCCCGAGCTGATAGATGCAATCAACCGAAAATTGCCGACGGATTCGATTGCCGGCACAGCATCATGGTGTGATGGTCATGTAAAAATCAATCCGGGACGACCATTGACCGAAGAGGAGTTGAATCAGCTTCCGTTTCCCGCGTGGGAACTGCTCGATCATAAAATGTATGCGAAAATGCATTCGAAACCTGCCGTAGGCCGCCGGCCTTACATGGCAATGATCACGTCGCGCGGCTGTCCATACCAATGTTCATATTGTTACCAGATCATGGGCAAGACGTTCAGAAAAAGATCGGCGCGTTCCGTTCTCGCGGAGATGGAGGAACTTTATCTTCAGTATGGATTGAAAGAATTTGAAATCATTGACGACTGCTTTAATCTTGATCGAGAAAGAATGATTGCCATTCTTACAAGCATCAGCAATAAATTTGATGATGTCAAACTGCACTTTCCTAACGGGCTAAGAGCTGATTTGCTTGAACCCCGAGACATGGCTCTTTTTAAACAGGCGGGAACCGTATCGGCCGCATTTGCCGTAGAAACAGCCAGCCCCCGGCTGCAGAAGATGATTCACAAGCATCTGGATATAGAAAAGGCCGATCTAACGATAAACGCTTCCGCTCAGGCAGGGATTTATTCGACCGGTTTTTTCATGCTCGGATTTCCGACCGAAACGTATGAAGAAGCATCGTCCACTGTACAATATGCCGTCCGCTCTTCTCTGCATCGGGCAATTTTTCTTCGTGTCATACCGTTTCCCGGGACTGAACTGGCGGACATGGTCGCGGATACGCTTAAAAATAAGCATAAGATCGATGATGCGCCTAATATGAATTACTATAATAATTCATATAATGTTTCCGTAATGTCAGATAAGGAACTAAGCAAGATCTTTCAGCGCGCTTACAGGGCATTTTATTTTAATCCCAAGAGAATATTGAGCATTGCGATTCATCATCCGAAATTCATTGTACTTCCTTACTATGCTTTTTTAACGATGATTAGGGCTCTGCCGAGGATGGGCCGGGCAATTTAAATTTATCTTGTTGTTATTCAATTATTACAAAGTGATGACGGCAGGCAATACCTTGGGGGGGGTGGATATTTACATAAGCCAAAAGTATCTGCATGCGATAATAAAATACTATTTCATGCAGATTATAAATCGTTCAAATGAATTTTTGATAAGACACAGAGAAAGGATTTCTTCTAGATGTCGAAAGTGCTTCTGATCAAGCCAAGATTTATTGGATTAGAATTTCCGTTAATCACGCAGCCGCTGGGGCTTATGTATATTGGCTCTATGCTGAAAGCAGCCGGTCATGAGCCCAAGATTCACGACTGTGCCCTGGACCATAAAGACCTTCATGTTCTTCGGCGTATTCTTCGAGAATGGCCACCGGACTTTATCGGTGTCAGCATCATTATCACGGAGATGGAAGAGACAAAAAAAATTATGGAGCTTATCAGGGCAATTTGCCCTGAAATTCCGGTCACGTTTGGCGGTCCCTGGCCGTCGGCCAATCCTGAGAAATCGATTATGGAATTTGGTGCGGACTTTGTTGTCATGGGAGAGGGGGAGTTGGTATTTCCCGAGCTGATAGATGCAATCAACCGAAAATTGCCGACGGATTCGATTGCCGGCACAGCATCATGGTGTGATGGTCATGTAAAAATCAATCCGGGACGGCCATTGACTGAAGATGAATTGAATCAGCTTCCGTTTCCCGCGTGGGAACTGCTGGATCATAAATTGTATGCGAAAATGCATTCAGCGGCTATCATGGGCCGCCGTCCTTACATGGCGATGATCACGTCACGCGGTTGTCCGTACCAATGCGTATACTGCCATCAGACAATGGGTAAAGTCTTCAGAAAGAGGTCGGCGCAATCGGTACTTTCTGAGATGGAAGAGCTCCACTTCAACCAAGGATTCAAAGAATTCGAGATCATTGATGATTGTTTCAATTTTGATCGAGAAAGAATGATCGCTATACTTACAGGCATCAGGGATAGACTTGGCAACGTCAAATTGCATTTTCCTAACATGCGAGCTGATAGACTCGAATCTCAGGATATGGCTCTTTTAAAACAGGCAGGAACCGTATCTGCCGCATTTGCCATAGAAACAGCCAGCCCCCGGCTGCAAAAGATGATTCGCAAAAATCTTAATATCGAAAAAGCCGTTTGCGCAATGAACGCTTCCGTAAAGCAGGGAATCTACTCGATGGGTTACTTCATGATCGGTTTCCCGACTGAAACTTACGAAGAAGCAAAAGCTACAATACATTTTGCCATCCGTTCATCTCTGCATCGCGCTTTGTTTTATATCCCGATACCATTCGCCGGTACCGGCCTGGCCGGGATGGCGGCGAAGGCAATCAAAGAAAAAAATATAAACGTTAATCTACAGAAACTTTCTTATTTTAAGAATTCTCTGAACCTCTCGGTCATGTCGGATGATGAACTCCACAGAAGCTTTAGAATGGCCTATAGGCGGTTTTATCTGCATCCCCGAAGAATCCTAAAACTGTTCATGCATCATCCGAGATTTTTTTCTCTTCCTCGTTACGCGTTTCTGATTCTGATAAGAGGACTGAGAAAAGTGAATCATGCCGAATGGGCCAAAGCAGAACCTGGTGTGACCGTTGCGCAATCCGTCGGGAAGAAAGACAGCTTCTATAAATGATGATTGCGTACGCATGATTCACGACGTCTGACCGATATTCCATTGACAGGCCAAAATACTTCTGCATATAATTCCAAAGTGAACAACACAGCTCTCGCCATGGAAAAAGAAGAAAGAAATCGTAGAAGCAAACACAGCATTGTTGTATTTTCCCTGATGCTGATTGTCACCGCTTTGATTTTTTCCGGCAGTCTGAAACTGGATTGGACGAACTGGGATGACAATTTGTTAGTCTACGAAAATCCCCTGGTTCGTGAAGCACGATTTATCGACATATTCACCAAACCGGCCAATTATAACACGTATAATCCTCTTGTCATTTCTTCCTTCGCCTTGGAATGGAAGCTGGTCGGAGACAGGCCGTTTCTCTACCATTTCAATAATGTCCTCCTGCATCTTTTATGTTCGGCGCTGGCCTGGGTTTTTTTTCGTAAGATGGGGCTTACCGTATGGTGGAGCGGTTTTGCGGCCTTGCTTTTCGGTGTTCATCCCATGCGGGTTGAATCCGTGGCCTGGATTACCGAACGTAAAGATGTACTTTATGCGTTCTTTTATCTGGTGGCCCTGCAATCTTATCTGCGTTACCTTGAGTGTGAAAAAAACAGACACCTGTCATTAACATTTTTTTTCTTTGCGCTGGCTTTGCTTTCGAAGGTGCAGGCTGTAGCCTTGCCTTTCACTCTGATTTTGCTGGACTGGTATTTTGACAGAAAGATTGAATTAAAAGCCATTTTAGAGAAAGTGATATTCTTTGCTTTGTCTCTGGTTATAGGTATTTTGGGCGCGACATTTTTCTTGAAAAATGCTTTCGTGACAACCGACAGCAAGGCTATTGTAAATACTTTTAATTACCTTGGACAGGTTGTGCTGGGCGGTTATGCTTTCACGATCTACCTTTTAAAATCTGTTGTTCCTTTTGCGAATTCTGTCGCATATCCAACTCCCTCATCGCTTCAGATACAGCATTTGATTGGCGCATTGATAGCCGTTTTGATTTTAGCAGGCGCTATGGCTGTATGGCGCAAATTCAAGTTTGTCACGTTCGGCTTAATGTTTTTCAGTTTTAATATCATGTTTTTGCTCATGCCTTTTCAGGGCAACGAAACAGCTTTTCTTAATGATCGCTATGTCTATTTTGCCTATATAGGTTTATTCTTCATCATGGCCATGGGAATGCAACAATTATCAGAAAGATTTTCATCGTATCGCAAACCAATCATATCGTTTACTGCGGCTCTGCTGCTTATCTATGGTATCATGACAATAAATTATATTCCCGTCTGGACGAACAGCAATACGCTTTGGACATACGTTATTGAGAAATATCCCGGTAAAATGGCGATCGCACATTTAAACAGAGGAAACTACTGGTACAGCAAAAATCAAAAGGATAAGGCCTTGGAAGACTTCAGTGCGGCCATCGAAATTAATCCTGAGTTTTCCAGCGCCTATGCCAATAGAAGTCTTGTCTATCTTGAAAAAGACGAAACGGAAAAAGCGCTTAAGGATTATAACCGTTATTTGGGATTGTTACATCCCTTTGATACAAAAGGGAATATGTTAAATTTATCATTGTCAGATGCTTTCAGTCACAGGGGTTCAATTTACAGCAAAATGGATCAGTACGAAAAGGCGCTTGCTGATTTTCAAAAAGCCATCGAACTGGATCCTTTCAATTCGGATATTTATTTTAAAAGGGCTCTTACTTATATGCAGTTGCATGAATATGACAAGGCCGTTAGGGATTTTAACCTTTGTCATCAAACCGATCCCGACAATGCCGATGTCATCAATAACAGGGGAGTATGTTATCTTCGTTCCGGTAATTTTCAGTCCGCGCTTGATGATTTTAACAAGGCTATTTTATTCAACGGCGCTAATCCTTCTTATTATGTAAACAGAGCCACTGTATATTATAAATTAGGACGTCTGGTTGAAGCGAGACAGGATGCCCAAACCGCGAAAGAGTTAGGCGCTGCCATCGATCCCTCCTTCGGGAAATCACTGAAGCTGTTTTGACGATAATTTTCACCCTCCGGTCATAACATTCAGACGCCCATGTGCCGTCTGTATCGTATTGACACGCGATGCACATCTTTCTGCCACGAAAAATAGGTTTTTATCAGAGATGAATGTATGAAAATTGTTCTGGTTCACTGGAAAGGGAGTGATGCTCCTGTGCCCGCTTTATTTTTACTGTTATAAGAAGTTGACGGTCGTATAGAGATATGAGAAAAGGTTGATCTATGAAAATAGGAATTCTGGGCGGAGGACTGAGCGGTATTTCAACCGCTTATTTTCTGCAAAATAATAAGGGAATCAAACGTATAGAGATACTGGAGAAGGAGCACGAACCGGGGGGGTTATGCCGTTCTTTTGATATAAAGGGCTTGTATTATGACATCGGTCCGCACATCATTTTTTCGAAAGATAAAGAGACATTGGATTTCATGATCAATATGCTTGGTGAGAATAAAAATAAACTTAGAAGATCGAATAAAATATTTTACAAAAATAAATTTATAAAATATCCTTTTGAAAACGAGCTTTCAGCCTTGCCTGAAGACGACAGAGAATACTGCCTGAATACTTTTTTGAACAATCCTTACGAAAATCATGAAGCAAAGAATCTTCTCCAGTATTTTCTGAAAACGTTTGGAGAAGGCATCACCGGTATTTATTTAAAACCTTATAATGAGAAACTATGGAAATTCGATCTTTCACGGATGGACACTCAAATGATTGACAGAATTCCCAATCCACCGAAAGAGGATATTGTGAAAAGTGCGGCGGGAGTATCTACGGAGGGCTATCGTCATCAATTATATTTTTATTATCCCCGGGACGGCGGCATTAACACATTAATTAAATCTTTTGTAAATAAATTAAATGATAAAGTCGGTATTATCGTGGATAGCGCCGTTGTCGAATTGCAGCAGATTGATAATAAATGGAAGACAAAAACGGACAAAGGTGTATCGGCAGAATATGATTTGATTGTATCCACGATACCCGTTCAATCCCTGGCAGGCATTTATCGGTCCAATTTACCGGAAGACGTTAGAGAGTCAGTTCATGATTTAAAATATAATTCCATCATTGTCGCAATCATAAATGTCAAAAAGGATAATCTGGAAGGAAATTTTGCTGTCCTGGTTCCGGATAAAGATATAATTTTTCACAGGATATCGAAAATCAATTTTCTCGGGAGTTGCTACTGCAGAAAAGATGCCTCCAGTACGTTGATGGCGGAGGTAACCTTTTCAAAAAACAGCCGGATTGATCAAATGAGCATATGCGAAGTGGAAGGAAAAATAATCGAAGGACTGGTGGATAGCCGGTTTATCGATCGTCGTGAACATATTCATTATATGGAAACAAGGAAATTTGAATATGCTTATGTTATTTGCGACTTAAATCATAAAAAGAATATTGAACGGATCAAAAATTATTTTTCGGAGCAGAACATCCTGCTTTGCGGGAGATTCGGAGAATTCAAGTATTTAAATATGGATGCAGTTATAAGGCATGCGAAAGATCTCAGTGAAAAAATAGTAAAAAACATTTAAGGCATTCCCGCGGTATTTATGGAATTTTGAACGTGATTTGACACATGATTTTAAGGGAGCGTGATGATGAAAGTATTAATCACCGGTGGCGCGGGCTTTATTGGAAGTCATTTAGCCGATTTATTAATCTCCAAAGATTATCGTGTGATTGCGGTTGATAATCTCTCGCTGGGAACGATAGATAATATTCATCATTTGACTCATCACAAAAAGTTTAAATTCATCAAGGAGGATTTACTTCGCCTTGACAAATTAAAAGATATTTTTCAAAAAAATAAATTTGATGCTGTTTTCCATTTGGCGGCCAATTCGGATATAGCCGAAAGCGCCGGTAATCCGGGGACTGATTTGAAGAATACCTTCATGACCACATGGAACACGCTGGAGTGCTGCCGGTTGTTTCATGTTCAAAAGTTTGTTTTTGCATCGACATCGGCTGTTTATGGAAACGCGACGCGAACATTATCAGAGAAAGCCGGGCCATTCTCGCCGGTATCTTATTATGGCGCGGGCAAGCTTGCTTCGGAGGGTTTTATCAGCGCATATTCGTCCATGAGCAATATCCAGTCATGGATTATCAGATTTCCCAATGTCGCAGGGGAGAGGATGACGCACGGAATTATTTATGATTTTATTAAAAAATTGAAGAGCAATTCCAAACGGCTGGTTGTGTTAGGCGATGGCAACCAGAAAAAGCCTTACATCTATATCAAGGATTTGGTGGAAGCCATGTTCTTTATATATCAAACCTCAAAAGAGAAGATGAATTATTATAATGTCGGCGTAAAAGATCAAACGTCCGTTACTGAAATAGCAAAAATAGTTTGCGACGAAATGCGATTGAAAAACGTGAAATTAAAATATACCGGTGGAAGCACGGGCTGGAGGGGTGATGTTCCGCATTATAGATACGATTTGAAAAAACTTAATGCTCTCGGCTGGAGAGCGAAGTATTCATCAACTGAGGCGGTTAGATTAGCCGTCAGGAGTGTTCTTGGATAATGATAGCATTTATTCTTGCGGGCGGGCAAGGAACCAGACTTAAGGAAATTACTGCGGATAATATTCCCAAACCAATGGTGAACCTCGCCGGGAAACCCATTTTGCAATATCAACTGGAGTTTTTGGCAAGAAATAATGTTCATGACGTTATGATAAGCGTTGGTTATGGCGCGGAATCAATCAAAAAATATTTCGGGGAAGGTGAAAAATTCGGCTTGTCGATAAAATATTCTGATGATCCCCGACCGCTGGGCACGGCCGGCGCATTTAAGCATGCTGAACCGTTATTTGGTGATGCTCAAGATATCCTGATTTTATATGGGGACATCATATTCGACATTGATCTAAAAAGAATGATAAAATTCCACAATTCCTATAGCGGTCTGGGTACTTTGCTGGTTCATCCCAATGATCATCCTTATGATAGTGATTTGCTGGAAGTGGATAGTGTCAACAAAATACGTAAATTTATCCCCAAGCCGCATCCGGCCGGTCAAACGTATCAAAATTTAGTCAACGCCGGCATCTATATGCTTAAGCCGGAGATTACCCGTTTTATAAAAGTCGGGCGGAAACTGGATTTCGGCCAGGATGTTTTCCCTGCGTTAGTCGGCCAGGGGAAAGAGTTTCATGCTTACAGATCGTCGGAGTATGTAAAGGATATCGGTTCGCCGGAAAGACATGCAGAAGTTGAAAAAGATATTTTCAGTGGCAAGGTTTATCGTCGGAACCTGGCCAATAAACAGAAAGCAATATTCCTGGATAGAGACGGTGTGATTAATGAAGAGGTTAATTTCCTCTACAGGCCGGAACAGCTAAAATTGATAGACGGTTCGGCGGAGGCGGTGAAAAAAATAAATGATTCAGACTACCTGGTCATCATGATCACCAATCAATCTGTAGTGGCACGAGGAATTTGTTCGGAAAAAGATGTTGCCGAAATCCATAAAAAGTTGGATATGCTTTTGGGTGAAAAGCACGTTTTTCTTGATGGTATTTATTATTGCCCTCATCATCCCGATGAAGGATTTGAAGGAGAGAAAAGAGAATACAAGATAGAATGCGAGTGCCGGAAACCGAAAACGGGCATGGTAGTGCAGGCTAAGCACGATTTCAATATTGATCAAGAAAAGTCTTTTATGATTGGTGATGCCACGGCCGATATTATGACGGGTGTTAATGCCGGCCTCAAAACGATATTGGTAAGAACAGGCCATGCCGGAAAAGACAAGAAATTTGATTGTCAGCCCGATTTTATTTTTGAAAATCTAAAAGAAGCAGTAGATTTTATTATGGATAAATACGAGACGTTGAATCCGGATGATGGTACAGGGAAAAAAATGCGCTGATGATATATTAGCGTTTTAAAAGAGGCGTGAATGATAGGTACAAGAACTCCATTCAGAATCAGTTTTGCCGGTGGGGGAAGTGACTTAAAAGAATTCTATTCAAGACAACCCGGTTGTGTGTTGAGTACAGCCGTTAACAAATACATGTTTATATTCGTTCATCCTTTTTTTGATGAACGGATTCAGATAAAATACTCCAGAACCGAATTGGTAAACGACGCAGGTGAAATTAGGCATCCTATTGTACGGGAAGTGTTTAAGAAATTTGGAATCAAAGGCATAGATATTAATTCCATCGCCGATATCCCGGCGGGAACCGGGCTTGGTTCATCAAGTTCTTTCACCGTCGGCCTGCTGCATGCTTTGTATGTTTATTCCGGTCAATATCCCGCAAAAGAAAAACTTGCCCGGGAAGCTTGCGAAGTTGAAATTGATATTCTGGGCGAACCCATCGGCAGGCAGGATCAATACTCTGCCGCGTATGGAGGGCTTAATTTGATCACATTCAATCCGGACGATACGGTCAGGGTGGAGCCGGTTGCTATGTCTTCCTCCAAATATGATGAATTTGAAAGTAGTCTTCTGTTTTTTTATTTAGGCAGACTAAGATCGGCTCGTGAAATACTGACTGACCAAAAAAGCAATACAATGTCCGATAAAAAAGCCTTCAACCATATTGAAAGAATGACCGATCTGGCAAAAGATCTGAGAAAAAGTCTTTCCAACGGCAATTTGCAGGACGCGGGTATGATACTGGATGAAGGCTGGCGTTTGAAAAAATCGCTTTCATCTAAAATTTCTGATGATAAGATAGATTATTATTATCATATGGCCAGAAAAAACGGCGCGAGTGGCGGTAAACTGCTTGGCGCGGGTGGCGGCGGTTTTTTAATGTTCTATTGCGAACCGATGCAGCAGGAACAGCTAAGACGATCATTGAAAGACCTGAAGGAATATAAATTTAAATTTGACGGTTCCGGGACGAAAGTTATCTACGATATGGATGGTGAGGAGAGGTGATATGATCGATTGCACAGCACATATAAAAAAATATCTGAAGCTTCTGGAAAGTAAAATCAGCACATTAGATATACAGCAGATAAACAAAATTGTTAATATACTGAAAACTGCTTATGATAGCGAACACGCCATATTCACGATGGGCAACGGTGGCAGCGGAACAACGGCGTCTCATCTCGTTTGCGATTTCAATAGGGGAGCGTCCGCCGGTTCCGTTAAGAAGTTTAAAGTCATAAGTTTAAATGATAATGTTCCTTCCCTTTCGGCAATAGCCAACGATATCGGTTATGACGCGGTTTTTGAGGAGCAGTTGAAAAATTTTCTGCGTCCGGGGGACGTGGTACTCGGCATTTCCGTCAGCGGCAATTCGAAAAATATCATCCGGGCCATCGAATATGCCAATAAGCATGGGGCAACGACCATAGGGCTTTGCGGTTTTGACGGCGGGACGTTGAAGAAAACGGCGCAATATCCCGTCCATGTGAAGGTAGACGATATGAAAGTTGCGGAAGATATTCATTCCATTATAAGTCATATTTTGATGAAAATGCTGGGCGCGGCGCTCATAAAAGGGAAGTATAAAAAAAGAAAGTGAAAATGCTCCGGCAGATTTCATAAAATAAGTTATGAGCAGCAAAAATATTATAATGAACGGTAAGTCTGCAACAACAAAATACAACAAACTCGAATTGGGTTGCGGGCGAAGACCGACGCCGGGATATCTGCATCAGGATATCACCAGTCAACCGGGTGTGACGCTGGATTTTAACTGTCCGATATGGGAGATTCCGCTCAAAGAAAATTCGCTATCCGAGGTCATTGCCCTGGCATTGATGGAGCATCTGCGTTTTACCGATTTTACTAAAGCGCTGATTCATATTCAAAAACTGCTTGCATCCCGGGGAGAATTTCTTTTTGATCTTCCGGATATCAAAAAATGGAGCGAATATTTGTATAATATTACACATGGAATGCCGGAAAAAAGTCCGTTTTCCAAGGAACATGTCTATGCGACTTTCTGGGGTTGGCAAAGGTGGCCCGGAGATGAACATCAATGCGCCTGGCTGAAGGAAGATTTGTTCCAACATTTGAAAGAAACCGGATTCAGCGAAATTTTTGAAGTGGACGCTCAAATGTTTATAACCCGCGGCATTTTCAGAGATCGTTTTAAGAACCCGGATAACGCGCACCTTTATATAAAAGCAATCAAGTAAAATATTTTTTGATGTTAGAACATGAAGGCAGAAAAATGACCCATTGTTTCAATAATGATCCGGTCTCCGTCATCATCACCGTTTATAATGAAGTTGACTCTCTCGAGAATGAAATCCTGACTATTCGCAATAAAATTTTATCTCAATTGCCCGGATCCGAACTGATCATCGCCGAGGACGGCAGCACCGATGGCACAAAAGAAATCATTTCAAAATATGTTCGTGATTTGGAAATCATTCATTCGACGGCCACCCAAAGAAAAGGTTATGCGAAAGCATTAAATGATGCGATGAAATTAGCAAGAAATCCGCATATTTTTTTTAGCGATACCGGGTCTAAGTTTGATTTTGATGATTTCTGGAGGTTATACGATATGCGTGATGAATATTCACTGGTCATTGGTGTGAGATCCAAAAGGTCGGACAAATTATACCGCCGTTTTCTGACACTGTCCTATAATTTTGTTTTGAAAAAATATTTTAACGTTTATTTGCAGGATTCCGATAGTGGTTTTAGAATTTATAATAAAGCGCTGATCTCCAAGATTTGTAATGAAGAATGGGTAAACACATCTTTAATCGGATCTGAGTTAACCTTGAGAACAATATTCAGTGGCGGCAGTGTTGGCTATGTTGCAGTCGCTTATAAACAGCGTACTGGCGTATCAAGAGGTTTGCCCCCTCAAAAAATATTTGAGGTGATTATAGATGTATTAAAAAACTTTCCCAAATTAAAAAGGATTCTTTCATCTGTGACTTATCCTAAGCTGATTTGTTAGATTTTAACCGGACAGTTTTTTTATTTGATTAAAATATTAAAAATTTATAAATTACCACAAAAATAAGCATTTTATATCTACGAAGGTGCACGACGGAGTTTCCCATAATTTTTTCCCAAAGCATTCATCATCAATTGTGCTTCCGATACGTGGCGCAGCCCAACAGGATGACAATGCAGTTTTAGGGGTGGAAAAGGCAGTCTTCGGCCGGCAATACATGGAGAAAATGAAAAAATTAAACAGCCAATACCTATATTTTGAGGAAATTCACCATGGCATCATCAACGAGGTGGGCACAGGGCTGAAAATACTGGACGTGGGCTGTGGTTACGGACAGAACGGGGAGGAAATGATCAAGCGGGGCAATACAGTATTTGGCATTGATATATTGCCCGTCGCCATTGAAAAAGCTAAATCACGACTTACATACGCTGCTGTTGCCGATTTCAGCAGACCGGAAAATATACCGGAAGAAATAAAACGCGAAAAATTCGACATGGTTGTGTTTTCAGATATACTTGAGCACGTTTACGACCCGATGTGTCTTATCCGTAATGCTATCCCCATGATGAAGGAGAATGCCATATTGCTTGTCTCCGTACCTAACATTGCAAACTGGCTTAACCGCTTAAAACTGTTTTTCGGACATTGGGAATATACCGTTTCGGGAGTAATGGATAGGACCCATATACGCTTTTTCACGTTGAAAAGCATAAAACAACTCATTCAAGCGTCGGGTTTCGATGTCATCAATGTGTCTGCGACGCCATATTTTTTAAGAGCATTTGGGGTACAGATAAGGAATGTGCTGTTTCCGGACAGTAGGGACTGTCAGCCGTCCGCTCCGGATGTTCTGGCGCATTCCCCGTACTACAAATTCTATCTGAAATATATCTACAAACCGGAAGCGGCCATTGCAAACCTCTGGAAAAGCATGTTCGCCTATCAGCTAGTCATTACTGCGCGGCTGGTAAAGCTTGCCCCTCGTCAATAGAAACTTATTATGAAAGAAAAGCATGCTCTTATTGAAAATAGCTTTCACAGACAGATTGTTGATTTGTTGAAAACGTTGAAAGTTTATAGATTATTATTTACATTCAAAATACAGAACTTTCTAATGATGGAGCATCAGGAGTAACCGTGATGAAATTTTTCAGGCTGATTACATTAGTAATTTTTATGGCTGCGATGAGTATTCCGATGTCATCGGCTGCGGACGGCGGTTGGGAAAAAATCGGAGAATCGGACGGCATCATCGGGTATACCCGTCCGACAACTAAAAGCTCTGTTGATGAAATAAAGGCCGTGGGGATTGTGGATGCACCGGTTGCGGTCATTGAAGCCGTTATGCGTGATATTTCCATCATGCCGGAATATGTTTATTTGTGTAAGGATGCTTTTCTGATAAATACCCCGGACATGAAAAGCGGAGGAGACGTGATCTTTTTTTACAGTTTGACTGATCTGCCGTTCCCGGCAAGTGATCGTGACGCTGTCGTCAGGTCCGTATGGACGATTGATCGGGCGACAGGTATTGTCTATTGTCATGCGGAAGGATTAGAAACAACATTTGAGCAGAGTCAAGACATTGTACGAATTCCGCTTTCAATCATGGATTGCACCCTGGTACCCAGGAGTGAAAACAGGACGGAAGTTATTTATCAGATTCTGGGACATCCCGGGGGGGCATTGCCTGCTTGGTTCGTAAAGATGTTATCAAGGGATTACGGTATTAAGACCATAGCCGGTCTCCGGCAAATGGTGAAGAAGGATAAATACAAAAATGTGAAAAAGATCGTTACCACAACGCCGCATATCAAAAAATGATTTTTCAACTATCTTCCTGAATGGACATTTACTCACAGTGATTTCGAGTCGAATGAGGAAAATAATTCCTCAATGAAGAATTTTTTTTCTTCGTCTGAGCAAAAAGGAATGTTTGCCATTAAACGTTTCAGAATAGCTTCTTTACGTTTTATTATTTCATGTCTGTTGGTTTTTTTCAAATCATTGTCTATCCAGTAAAGGTGTGAAGGATCCGAAGGCATCAGCAAAATATTTTTCAAATGAAGATCCTTGTGCAAAACATTATGGGAGAACATTAAAGAAATGTCACGGGCCACCATCTTTAGATACGTTAATCTATCGGTTGCACTTAACGTACGCATGTGTTGTGAAATGTGAACGGCTTCCGGCAGAAATCCGCAGATGAATAATGAATCAAGGCGGCTGAAGGGATGCAGGTTGATGGCATAGCCGATAGGCTCGGGACATTTCAATCCCATGTCCATCATTGCATGGGAACTTAAAAACTCCCGCTTGCCCTGACAAAAAACAAGACGGCGCACATAATCCGCGGCTTTTTGCGCCTGAATGCGTTTGATCAGAATATCCGGGTTGTTTGTTTTTTTGCCGGTGACTAAGAAAAGTTTAGCAAAAGGACTGGTAAACAGAGGTTTCTCTTTGAACAGCGGCGGATATAAAGCAGACTTTACAAGCGGCAGAAATTCTCTGTGCACGCGCACCAGCCATAATTGAGGGACGGGATACCTGATAAACCCGAGATATGTTTTCAATGAAGATTTGATTTTTTTAAATGCCATAGAAAATTTATGATGTTTCCTTTTCGCTTTTTACGGTCCGATATTTTTTAGTCTGTTGCAGGGCTTGAGAGATTACGTGATGCATATCATAATATTTGTACTCGGCGAGACGTCCGCCGAAGACGACGTTTTTTTCACAGCTCTGCAAAGCTTGGTACCTGGCCAGTGTTTCCTGATCCTTCTTCAAACGCGCCGGATAATACGGTTCGTCCGGATTATCACACGGATATTCCCTGATCACAACAGTGTCTCTAGACATTCCGGATTTCTCAGGGTGAAAATGCTTGGGTTCAATGATCCGTGTATAAGGAATCTCCCGATCGGCATAGTTCATAATACTTGTCCCCTGAAAATCATCCAACGGCATTTTTTCTGTTTCAAACCGGCAGGATCTCCAATTTAATTTTCCAAAACGATATTGAAAGTAACGGTCTATCGGGCCGGTGTAAACGATTATTTTGGCACATGACTGCCAGTAATCCCGCTTGTCAAAAAAGTCCGTTTTCAGCTTCACGGAGATACCGGAGAGAAGCTTTTCAAAAATCGGTGTGTAACCACCCACGGGCATACCCTGAAAATCATCGTCATAATAGCTGTCGTTGTCTGACGTTCTCACCGGCAACCTCATAATAACCTCGGCGGGGAGTTCCCGCGGATCACAACCCCATTGTTTTGCTGTATAACCTTTTATAAAGGCCTCGTAGAGTTTCCGGCCGATAAGACTTAATGCCTTTTCTTCCAAATTTGCGGGTTTGGAAATTGCTAATGACTTGGATTTTAAAAAAGTTGCGGCCTCGTCCGACGACAAATTCAGGTTATAAAATTTATTGATGGTGGTTAAATGGATGGGAAAGGGGTAAATCTTACCCCGTGCGGTTGTCAAAACACGATGCCGGTAATTGTTAAAATCGGTGAAGGTATTGACATAGTCCCAGATATTTTTGTCCGGTGTGTGAAAAATATGGGGTCCGTATTTATGAATATTGATGTTGGTTCCAGAATCATCATAAGAATAGCAGTTGCCGCCGATATGATCGCGTTTTTCAATGACCAGAACTTTTTTGCCGGCTTTTTTTACTTCGTAAGCGAAGACAGCTCCAAAAAAACCAGCGCCTACTACCAAGAAATCATACATTTTCCGGGGTGTATCCTTTCGTATGTGAAGAAGTAAACAGCCTAAATACCGATCAGGTATCAAAGTGGTCCGAATTATATGAAGAATGGTTTTCTGTGTCAAAGAAATATTTGCCGATGTGTCCCTGACGGAAAGCTCTTTTGCTGATGTATCATAAGTGGATTTTTAATTTGGATTTTATTATAAAAAAAGCGGATCACTTTTCTGTTATGAAAACGGCTTAAAAATCTGTTTGATTAGTCAGGTCTGATCGTTTTATATATAAGTTCAATGATATTTGAAAATATTAAAGCAGGAAATGAATAAAGACAACTTAATTATATCGGCTGTCGGAGATAAATCTCTGCATAAAGAATGGATTAAATCCCACTCCACTTTTGATGTCGTATTAATATATTACGGCAATAACGACGAAATATTTTCTGATTATAAAAAAGATGCCTTAATCTGTATTGCACAAACCGGTCAGAAATATCATTTAATTAAGATGTTCATTAAGGAAAACCTTGATTTTGTGTCGCAATATAAATATGTCTGGTTGCCCGACGACGATATTTCCATATCTGCGGATCATCTGAATGACATGTTTAATATAGCGAAAGAGTACAACTTATATATTTGTCAGCCCTCTGTAATATCTTCGGACGGTAAAGTCGGGCATGAAATAATCAGACCCAGGAAGGGTTTCAAACTAAGATTTACAAATTTTGTAGAGGTTATGATGCCGTTGTTCGATGTTAAAATTCTTCTGTCGCTCTACGACGATTTTGATCTTTCCGAATCCAGTTGGGGATTAGATGCATTGTGGCCGCATCGATTAAATTATCCGACAAACCGGTTGGCTATCATTGACGAAATATCAGCCCTGCATACCAGACCCGCAGGCTCTGATTATTCGAGATTTAAAATCAGACCGAAAACTGAATTAAAAAATATCCTGCGAAAATATGATATTTCCTTCAAAACAAAAAATTATTTATTTATATCGAAAGACAATTCAATAAAGGTTCCATGGTTCAATAGATTTTTCCGTCTTTACCGTAAAAAATAGAAAAGTATCATTACGTGGGTATTCGGGAATCCCTTGCTTTTGAGATTTTTCACGAGATTTTGAAGAAGGCAGGCAATCTAAAAGAAGGCATGTTTCCCTGATAAGTTTATTAAATTTCACTAAAAAACAACATTCAAAATTTTTCTTGACAGGAAGTCATTTTTATTATTTAAACTGACCAGTCAGTTTAAATCATTGCAAATGAATTGCCAGCCGAATCGCATCATTGATGGGTATTGATGACGATGCGGAGAGAAGAGGTTCGATTCAATGAATTCTTCAAGTCCACTTTGCTACCATGCGCACTTCTCCGATTATTTCCATAAGTCACCTTGTTGCCATGTCCTCTATGAACTTTACTTTGATTATCGTCGCTTCTGCGAGTCTTGTTTTGAAAACATTAATGATGATTTTTCCGGAGGTATTACCTATGCCTAAGATTGTCAATCATGAAGAGTACCGTCGGGAACTTCTGACCAAATCCTTCAATTTGTTTACCCGCAAAGGCTATACCAATATAACCATGGATGAGATCGCGGCGGAAATCGGCGTATCCAAAGGGATTCTTTATCACTATTTCCCCTCCAAGGAAAAAATGCTCGCCCAGATGATTTCCTGGACCGGCTATCAAAACACGGAAGAGTATATCAGGCGGACAAGTTCTGTGGAAAGCGTCCGTGACCGTTTTGACATGATTGTGGATTACTGGAGAGAAAAGGGCAAACTTTATGAAAGCATCCTGCTTCTGGCGTTTGACATGTACCGCAACGCGGACATCGAGCACTGGAAACCGCTCTATGATATTTTTGCAGAACGTTACACGGCCGGCATGTCGGAGCGATTAAACATTTCGCGGCAGTTTGCCCACTCCATATTTATTTATTTTCTCGGCCTTTCTTTCCATTCCGTGGCCACCGGCAGCGATACCAAAGAATACAACAAGCAAATAGATTTTCTTGACGTCATCTTCAGGCCTCTCATTGTGGATGCGCCAGAAAATCTGGATAAAGCCGCGCAAAAATTCAAAGAAGTGTACAAAACCTTTCTGGCCAATTTGCCGGCTGTCAAAAAAAGCTCCGTTCAAAAGAAAATGAAAAATACAAAAACATTAAAAACGACAAAAAGTTTAAAAGGATCAAAACAAAATATTTTAATCTCAAACAAATCGAACAAAAAACAATAACCGGGAAAGGAGGAACCATGAATAAAACCCTGGATGAATTGTTTGTTTACCCGAAAGAGTTGGTCGATGAGGAATCGAAACGCGTTATTCACCTGGTACAACAATGGGCAAATAAGGAAATTATTTCCAAACGCCAGGAGTATCGGGAAAATTACGAGAAGCTTTTTATCGAAACAAGAAAATCGCTCAATCTGACCATTGGCTTGGAGAGACTTACGCTTCCTGAAGAAAACGGCGGATTTGGATGGAACAATCCCGCCAACGCTCCAGGTATTGTTTCGGTGCTGACTGAGATAGGCCGAGCGGACGCCGCCATTGGTGTTGTTTCCGCGATCAAGTTTATCATCTTCGCCGCCGTCAGTATGGCGCCTCATCTGGATAAAGCATTGTGCGACACGCTTGCTCCGATTTACTGCGCCGATGAATTGAAGACGCCCTCCCTTATTCTTCCCGGTATGGGAGAGATCGGGCAGGACACCCCTTTGTTTTTAGGCAGGTCAATTCTGGCGACGGTTGAACCGGATGGAGAAGGTTACGCAGTCCATGGAAAAAATCTGAGACCGTTAAACAGTGGCGCCGTCGCCGATCTCTTCTGCGTCGTCTGTGCCGACAAGCTCGGCAGACCCTGTGTCGCTCTGGTTCCCGGCGACGACAAAAATATTGTTCGCGGCAAGGCGCTTGTGGAAACCGGATTAAATGCCTGTGCCAATGCGGATGTCAGTTTCAACAACGTCCGAATTCCTAAATCCTATTTGATTGCGCGCGAAGGTATTGTCGAGGAAATCTATACATGGTTGAACTTGTTGCTGGGCGGTGTCGGCGTTGGCGCAGGAATGAATTTCTTTGAAATAGTCGGTGACTGGTCCGAGAGCAGAACGATCAAGGGCGGAACCATGATGAAGGAAAATCCACTGTGCGCGTCCGTGCTTGCCGACGTGGCCGATGAAGTCTTCACCGCGAGACTTCTCCTTTATGATCTTGCCCACATCATGTCCAAACCGGATGACTGGGGATACAGCGGTTCTCAAAGGGTTTACACGTTCTCACAGATGATCGGTTCACAGGTCCAGCAGAAGATCATGCGGGCCATCAACAGAGGAATGGAATTGATGGGCTCCGCCGGTTATTCCAAGGAATGGCATGTGGAAAAACACTGGCGCGATATCAAGACGATTCAGTCCTGCCTTTGCGGTGTTGGCGCGGAAGCGCCGGTAAAAATGGATACGGCGCGGTTTTTCTTTGACTGCAAGCAGATTTAATTAAGGAGGCCAACCATGAAAAACTTCGATGAATTCTCAAAACCGGAAGAATATATATCCCCGATGGATAAACACCTGCGCAGCGCGCTTCGGAACTGGGCGGAAAAGGACGTGATGCCGTTCCGGCGCAAATATGATGAAGATTGGAAAGAACATCATCTGATTGAACCGGCTTTCGACAAGCTCATGGGTAACAAAGGCCTGGGCATTCAGAAAGCGCTCTTCCCGCCGGAACTGGGCGGCTGGGGTATCGGACAGTCCGATTACGCCTTTACAGTGGCCTGCGCGCTGGCGGAGGAAGTCGGCCGGGCGGACACGGCCATGGCGGTCGCGTTTATGGTGACCTACTGGCCGCTCACGACCATTCTGGTCACGCCTCATGTTAACTGGCGGCTGGCCCGGGAATTTGCTCCGATGTTCTGTGAAACCGAAAAAGCGGTCTTCGCGGCCAACGCCATGACGGAACCGCAGGGCGGTGCGGATATTGAAAATCTGGAGATTACCGGAGGGAAAACCATCCGTACCACCGCGCGTCTTGACGGAGATGAATGGGTGTTAAACGGCCACAAGCTCTGGCCAACCAATACCGGCGGCGTGGCCAAACTTTTTGTTGTTCCGTGCACGACGAAACCCGGTTCCACCGATCCCAACGATTTTGCTTTGATATTTGTTCCCGCCGATGCCAAAGGCGTAACCCAGGGGGGGCCTTACGAAAAAGCCGGCATGGCCGCCGATAAAAACGGCGACATTTGGTTTGAAGATGTAAGGGTTCCCGTCTGGTACCGCGCCCAGGGCCCGGGAAAGGACGCTGAAGTGTTCCGTGAAATCATTCCCTGGGGATTGATCGGCAGCATGGGATTTTTGTGCGGCGCGATGTTGAATCTCTATGAAATTCTCTACGACTTTGTCTCGACCAAAACCTACAAGAACAGGCCGCTAAAAGAAGACGACTGCGTCGCCGGGATCATCGGCCGCATCGCCGGCGATATCGACATCTGCCGGATTCTTTCCTATGAAGCAGCCAGAATGGGCGACCGGCGCAACAAGCCCTACGGTTATCCGCTTTACTCCGATGAAGTGTCCTGCAAGATGCGCAATCTCAAGGATTTCGTCTCCGACAGGGCCGTGGATGTTTTCGGCAAGGCCATGGATGTTCTGGGAACGTACGGAGCCGACCGCGAATACGACATCGAAAAACACTGGCGCGATATTAAAATGATTCAGTTGTGGATGGGCGGCAAGCAGCTCTGCCAGATGGAAGCAGCCCGGTATTTCTTCAATTGCAAGACATTATAGGAGACCGAACCATGCAAGAAGCTAACAAGGGAGTTATTGATTTAACCGATCGCGTGCTGAAGGAACTGCTCAAAAAGCCGGGCTTCAAGGAGAATGTCCGCACTGTGCTCCAGAATATCGATCCGGAATCGAGCCGCAGGCTGGTCAGGACGATGATGTGGCAGGATCCGGAGTTTTTTCTGGGCGTGCTGGGCGCTGTTCCCTCCATTGCCAATTCCTTGGTTCAATGCGTGGACGAACTGCTCATTCAGCTCAATGAAAAATTTTCGCCGCAACTGCTTCATGACTTTATGAAGTCGATTGTCCTATCGCTGGACAAGGAAACGCTGGAGAACATCGTCCGTAACGGAAAACTGCTGGGCACCCAATTATGGGTGGTCGCGGAGGAAACCTACAATGAACAGCATGCTGCCAATTCAAAAACGGAGGGAGATGACCATGGAAAATAAAGCCGTGATGCCCGCCGAAGGTGGAGTTATAAAAGAGGTGCTCAGCACACCTTTTGTCAAGGATATGATCAGAAACAATTTACAGAATATCAAGCCGGACAAGACACACCCGGTCGTCAACGCGCTGATCTGGCAGGATCCGGAGATTATTCTGTCCGTTCTGGGATCGATTCCTGCCGTTGTCAATTCTTGTACCGGTGCCCTGGGGGAAACGGGAAGGCAGATTAATGAAAAATTTTCACCGCGGCTTCTGAGTGATTATGTCGGAAGCATTCTCAAGGATATCGACACGGACGAACTGAAGGCGCTGGTTGACGCTTACGTTGAGATGGGAAAAAATCTATGGGAAGCGTCGCCCGAATTTCGGGAGGCGGTGGGCAAAGCAATCACTGAAGACGCCCCGCCGCTGATCGGCAGGGGCATCAGTTCAGCGTGCCGCGTGGTCAATGAAATCAGCAAAAACGACCCGCGCGCTGTAAGCACGTTTGTGTCCGATGTCGCGGCCAATATCGATGGTCAAGAACTGCGTGATGCCACGCATACCCTCGTCAACGCGTTTCTGGATCAGAAGCTGCATTTAATTTCCTGGGTATGGGGACTCTTCCGCAAGAGGATGAGGCGGGGAAAATGACACGGAATAGTTCTGAAAGAACTATCGATGACGTTATCGTATAAATTTTTAAATGGAGGGATATTCCATGAGTAATGTTGAAAAAGCGGTTCAACCGGATAATGCCGCCGACCTTACCGGCAGTGTCGTGTGGAAAACAGTTAAAACTCCCATGATCAGAAAATTGATTACTGCCGCAGTTCATGAGGCGCTAAAGGACTGGTCGGGCGACAGCAAACTCAAGGCACGGATGTCCTCAAGCGTGGAAAATATCTTGGAAAGTGTTTTGTCCACAGCAGACAAAGCCGACGACAAGATGGGCGTCGAACTGGGGAAGCTTTTAACCGCTTTTGCCCGGGAGACTAACGAGGAATTGAAGAAAGGATTAAAGGTCATAGAAGATCCCCGTCAGACAGCCATTAATGATTTTATCGTCAATACCGATTTTGGTGAGGTTAAGGAGATGGTGGACCGCTCCGAAGGGCCTGTCATTCAAAATCTTGACATTGCCGTCGAATGCATCTGGAGATATCCAGCCAAGGTCGCATCAATACTGGCCTCACTCGTTTCCGCAGGCAATATCTCCGTCAAGAGCATTTCCATAATTATCAAATCGCTTCTTGATAATCTCGGTCCCGATCTATCGGCCGATATTCTTCTGTCCATCGTGAGGGAGCTCAATGGCAAGGAAATAGGCAAGTTCGCCAATACTGTTTCCGAATTGCTCCGCCGTATGCACACGGGGAGCCTCCTGCTGGCCAGGGGCGGCAAGTCACTTTTTGAAATTTACCTGACCAACCTTCTCAAGGATGCCGTCAGAGAGATAGACCCCGTCATTTTTACCAAAGCGCGTATCGCTCTGGCTGAAGACGGCGAAGCCGTTGCCAAATCCCTGGCGGAAGTGATGAATGAAAATGAAAAAATGCTTTTTGCATCTGTGGCCGCCTATGCCGCTCTGGAGAATTCGAAGATCAGGGTCCGGGCCATTAAAATGAATCTTTATGAAAATGCCGATCAGGAAAAATTTATCGAAGCGGCCGCCGCGGGCATTTCGGATCTGGACACGCAGATCATGGCGGAGAATTTTAATGCCGCTCTGCGGATAATCAACGATATTCATGAATCCAAACCGGAGCTCTTTTCGACACTGCTGCGCGGGTTTGCCGATTCCGTGGACGAGGACGAACTGCAAAAAACTGCCCAATGGTTTGTTCCAGAGGTCGTCGGCACCTTCAAGACGCTGGCACCGGCGACAATGCCTTCATTAATCAACGGATTCTGCGACATGGTTAAGGCTGATCAAAGCGAGGAAGCCAGAAAGGCTATTGAAAACCTTAGATCTGTAATTCTGGCAGACGGAGGTGCGACATGATGAACGAATGGAAAGAAATTGTCAGCGGGACAGAA
Organism: uncultured Smithella sp.; assembly: GCA_964400795.1. Taxonomy (GTDB): domain Bacteria; phylum Desulfobacterota; class Syntrophia; order Syntrophales; family Smithellaceae; genus Smithella. The sequence continues at coordinate 6,044 of CAYNWA010000024.1, read as the reverse complement.
AATGCCTATGTGAAAAAATGGAAAGAAAGCGGCAAACCCGTGGTGGGTTATCCGTGTACCTTTGTTCCCGATGAAATTATTTATGCTGCCGATATTCTGCCCTATCGTCTCAGGGGAACGGGAACAACTTCTTCCTCCATCGGAGACACTTATTTCGGACCGGTTATCTGCAGTTTTCCCAAATGCGTTCTGCAGCTTGCCGGAGAAGGAAAGTTTAATTTCCTTGACGGCACAATCATCGTGCCGGGATGCGATTCCATGAGAAGGCTGGATGAATGCTGGCGCAAGGCGGGCGAAGATTATCCGGGCATTGTCCCGGGATTCTTTCACTACTTCGGTGTGCCCCATAAAGTGACTGACTATTCTCTGAAATGGTTTCATGAAGAAACGATAAAACTGCAGGAAAAAATCGAGGAACATTTCCACGTCAAGATAACTGATGAAGCCCTGAAAGGCGCCATACGAGTTTATAACGAAAGCAGAAGACTGCTCATCCAGTTGGACAAGCTTCGAATCAGAGATGAAGTCGTCATTACCGGAGAAGACGCTTTAGCAATTATACTGGCCAGCGCCGCCATGCCGCACGATGAATTCAACAAAATGTTACGCAAAACCCTGTCACAACTGGAAGACAGAAGAGTAAAGCCGATCAAGGATAAAAAACGTTTGATGCTGGTGGGATCCGCAAATGACGATCCGGAGTTCGTGAAGGTCATCGAGGATTGCGGATCCGTCATCGTCGCCGACACCATGTGTTTCGGTTCCCGCTCTTACAGTGACCTTACCGAGGAAGATGGCGATCCATTGTTTGCTTTGGCTAAACGTTATCTCAATCATGCCTATTGTCCGCGAATGTTCGGATACTACAAGGAAAGATTAAAGTACATTATGAACCGGGCGAAAGAAGCCAACGTGGACGGGATTATTCTGCAGAATATCCGTTTCTGCGATCTGCACGGTTCGGAAAACGGCATTTTCGAAAGAGACCTGGAAAAAGAAGGAATTCCCTGCATGAGGATGGAGCGCGAGTACGGTCCGCTTACCGAGTCGGGCCGGGTTAAAATGCGGGTTGACGCATTTCTGGAAAGAATTTCTTAAACAAGGAGGATTTGCCATGGAACAGCAGGATAAAATTGCCGTTGACGTTATTAAGAATATTGCCATTGATTCATCGCGTGTTCTGGCCGAAAGGCAGCGTGCCATCGATGCCCTGACCCTTTTTCATGAAGAAGCCCTTCCGGCGCTGAAAGAAATTGAAAAAAAGGTTGACGTGAACATTCTTAAGGAAAGAGCCAGACTCTATATTCAAAGAATCAAAGAAGGCGCTGTTTTGAGCATGAATGCTTAGGAAGTTTGAATTTGTTCAATGCAATCAAACAAAATCATTAACGCATTAGTAAATTAGAAATTACTTTTTGTTAAAAGCAATTTCGTTAATGCACTTATCCCGAACAGGCGGGACTTGTCCGGTTTATCGGGGGTTAAAGGAAGGGTAATAGGATGAAGAAGGAAACCAGAGAATACAATTTTGACTGGAATATGTGGACGATTCTGGAAAATGCATCCAAGACGGCGGATGGTTCCCGCAAGGAATACGAAACGCTTCTCCCGTATATTCCTCACTATCGCAATGTACTGGATGCTTTTGCCAAGCACGGAGAACCGGGCATCCTTTTTTTGAAGATTATCGCCAAATACGCCAATGATTGCGTGCGCGCTCATATCGAGGGCAGAAAAACAGCGGGGGTAACCTTTTGTTTTGCCACGCCCATTTTGTATGCTTTCAACATTCAGCCCATCGCGTTGGAACCATGGAGCGTTCTGGCTACGGTTGTTTTGAAAAGGGGAACCGCCGAATTTCTGGATTATTGCAGCGAACTTGGTTTTACCGAAACATCCTGTTCATCACAAAGAGGATCGCTGGGCGCTTATCTGTGCGGACTGGCAACAAGCCTGGATTTTGTTGTTTATGACTCGCCGGGCATTTGCGATACCAACGCCAACTCATTTTCGTTTGCCGCCTCCTATCTGGATATTCCCTTCTATCAGTTAAACTACCCTTACACCCTTACTGATGAACGGGCAACGGAATATCACCGGGCGGATTTCAGGGGGCTGATAAAGTTTCTGGAAGAGCAGACAGGTAGAAAGATGGATATGGATAGACTGCGCGACGTCATGAGTGAATCCAAAAAACAGGATGATCTGACCTGTGAATTACTCGATTTACAAAGGCTCAAACCCTGTCCCATGCCGCCGATATACGAGTTGATGCTTTACGGCGGACGTTTCATGATGAACGGAACCAAAGAATACACGCGATTGCTGGAATCCATGCTGAAGCACATCCGAAAGAAGGCCGGGGAAGGGAAAGCCGGCACAACGTCTGGCAAGGAGAAAGCCCGGGGACTTTTCTGTTATATCGACCATTACACAACGGACGGACGGCTTTGGGATTTCCTCGATCAACGTGATATTTCGCATATGGGATCCATCCTGTTCAACTTCTGGCAGAAAGACAGTTTATACGCAGAGGGTAAGGAGGATGAAGGCTATCGTTTTAATGAAGAAGACCTTGACGCCATCATTGATTCCCTTGCCGCCCAGATGTCCAGAATGCCGATGGTCAAACAAATCAGAGGCCCCTATGACGCGCCGGGCATGTGGCTGGACGACACCTTGGGCGCGATAAACATCATGAAGCCGGATTTCGTCGTTTATATGGGAACGATGGGTTGCCGCAACACCTGGGGAATGGTGAAGCCTTTTGTCCGCGATCTGGAAAAGCACGGCATTCCGACGCTTTATATTTACGCGGATAGTTTTGATGACCGGGTACAATCATGGCAAGCCGTGGCGGATAAGCTTGACGAGTTTCTGAATGTTCGTAAAATAATGACATCAAAAATGGTTGTTTGATTCTGCTCTCCGTCTGAATTTTCCGCAGTAGAAAAACCGGCGTTTCCTTGTAAAGAAGGAGGATAAACATGAAAAGAGAAACTAGAGAATATAATTTTGACTGGAGCCTCTGGAATATTCTTGAAAACGCGGCGAAAACTCGTGACGGGTCCCAAAAAGAATATGAAACTCTTCTTCCTTTCATTCACCACTACAGGGATGTCCTGGATGCTTTTGTGAAACAGGGGGAACCCGGTGTTCTCTTTTTGAAGTTACTGGCCCGTTACATGAAAGACTGTGTCACGGCAAAGGAAAAGGGCATGAAAGTTTGCATGACGACATTTTGTCTGGCTATTCCTATTCTTTATGCTTTTAATGTCCAACCTCTGGCGCTGGAAGTGTGGTCTGTTCTGGGCACCATTGTTCTTAAGCGCGGCACTGCGGAATTTCTTGATTTCTGTTGTGAATTGGGATTTACGGAAACGTCCTGCTCAGCCCAGCGTGGTGCTTTGGGCGCTTACCTGTCGGGTTTGGGCGTAAAACCGGATCTCATTGTTTGTGACTCTCCGGGTGTCTGCGACACGAATGCCAATTCTTTCGCTTTTGCGGCGGCGTATCTTGATTTGCCGTTTTATCAATTAAATTACCCTTCCACGTTAACAGAAGGTCGTTCGGAAAGCTACCACCGTGAAGACTACAGAGGATTGATAAAATTTTTGGAAGAACAAACCGGCCGTAAGCTGGACACCGATAAACTGCGGGCAATTATAAGAGAAACAAAAAAGCAGGACGAACTCGCCTGTGAAATATTCGAAATGCTCAGGCTAAAACCTTCCCCCGTTCCCGCCGTTTATGATCTTCTGCTCTATGGCGGAAAATTCATGATGGGTGGATTACCTCAATACACGGAACTTCTGGAAGCAATGGTCAGAAAAACAAAAAATAATATGCAAAAAGGAGTCGCCGGAACATCATCAGGCAGGGAAAAGCTACGGGGAATGTTTTGCTATATTGATCATTATACAACAGATGCTCGGATGTGGAGTTTTCTGGATAGTAAAGATATCAGTCATCTGGGTTCCCTGCTCTTCGGCTTCTGGCAGACGGAAATGCCTTATGCGAAAGGTCGGAAAGCAGAAGGCTATGCCATTGATGATAGTTCTCTGGATTCGATGATCGATTCCATGGCCGCCATGAATTCCCGTATGCCAATGGTCAAACAAATCAGAGGGCCTTATGATATGCCGGAGATGTGGCGGGATGATGTTATGGGCATGGTGAATTTGACCAAGCCGGATTTCGTAGCCTATATGGGAACCATCGGCTGCCGCAACACCTGGGGCATGATTAAATTACTGGCCAGGGATCTGGAGAATGCTGGTGTCCCGACCATTGTTCTTTATGGAGACGGCTTTGATGACCGGGTACAGTCGTGGGAATCCATAAGTGATAAAATATCTGAATTCATACATGTCAGGGGGATAATAAAATGATTGTAGCGGGGTGTGATGTGGGCTCTCTGACCGCCAAGGCGGTCATCATGAACAGTTCTATTCTGGGGCATGCGGTAATCAAGGCGAAAGCCAAACCGGAAGAATCAGCAGCCGAAGTTATGAATCAGGCTCTGGCTAAAGCCGGTTTGAAAATGGAGGATATTTCTTTCTGCGTCGGCACCGGATACGGCAGAAACAAAATTCCCTTTGTCAATTTAACGATGTCGGAAATCGCCTGTCATGGCAAGGGAGCGCAATGGATCATGCCATCCGTGCGCACTGTGATCGACATCGGTGGGCAGGATTGCAAGGCCATGCGACTGGACAAGAACGGAAATGTTCTGAAATTTTCCACCAACGACAAATGTGCCGCAGGAACGGGGAGATTTCTGGAAGTCATGGCCAAACTTCTGGATGTCAGCCTGAGTGAATTAGGAACAATATCTGAAAACGCCAAAAATCCTCTATCACTCTCTTCCACCTGCACGGTGTGGGTTCAGGCCGAAGTGATTCACCACCTCAATTCCAAAAAACCCATAGAAGATATTGCTGCAGCGATCAATCGGGCAATGGCCATTCGTGTCGCTATTTTGGCCAATCAAGTCAGCGCCGAAAGAGACATCTGCATGTCGGGTGGAGTGGCGAAAAACAAAGGCGTTGTTGCCGATTTGGAAAAGGTGCTGGGAATGAAGATTAAAAAACTGAAATACGATCCTCAAATCGTTGGAGCGATAGGAGCGGCGGTCATTGCCGGAGAAAAAGCGAAGGGAGGGAAAACGTCATGATCGTAGCCGGATGCGATGTTGGTTCTTTAACGGCCAAGGCCGTTATTATGAAAAACAATGAAATACTGGCAGCAAAAGTTATGCGAGCGAAATCTCATCCGGAGGAATCGGCCCGTGAAATTATGGCACAGGCACTGGAACAGGCAGGCCTCGTTATGGATGAAATATCTTATTGTGTGGGAACGGGCTACGGCCGGGCAAGCATTTCTTTTGCCAATTCGGTGGAGTCGGAAATTGCCTGTCACGGCAAAGGTGCGCAATGGCAGATGCCCTCGGTGAGAATGGTCATTGATATCGGCGGACAGGATGCCAAAGCGATTCGCCTCGATGAAAAAGGAAATGTTATTAGGTATGTGTATAATGACAAATGCGCGTCCGGAACAGGCAGATTTCTTGAGGTTATGGCTGACGCATTAAATATTGATATCACAGAAATGGGTGCGGTTTCTCTTGCCTCCCAAAATCCCATCAGCATTTCCAATCAGTGTGTCATTTTTGCAGAAACGGAAATCGTTTCTTTGATTAATGAAGGCAAAAACATGACCGATATCGTGAGCGGTCTGCACAACGCTTTAGCGCACAGAGTTGCCGCTTTGGCCAAGGGAATCGAATTGCAGGAAGATATCGTCATGACGGGTGGTGTTGCCAAGAACGAAGGCATGTTTGTGGCGCTGGAAAAAGCCCTGGGCAAAAAAATTAAAAATGTTGGACGAGATCCTCAGGTCAACGGCGCCCTGGGAGCGGCCATTTTTGCCGCCGAACGTTTAATAAAATGAACAACCCCGCCTCAAGGGGCGGGGAATTAGACCCGCATTTATCCCGCTCGGCTTCGCCTCGGGGATAATTCGACCATCAAATTTCAGTGCAC
>CAYNWA010000023.1:47875-54722 GCA_964400795.1 uncultured Smithella sp. | reverse complement strand
AGTACTGGCCTCCGAAGCCAGGTGCCGTGAGTTCGAATCTCACATCGCCCACCATATTTTTCATAAAAATAAATTTTATAATGTTATCGTCGAAATCGTTACCCATCGTTATAATGCTTAGATTCATTTTGCACACCATAATTAATCAGTTCATTAATATCAGCCGCCCTCCAAGCAGTTGTTCGTGGACCTAATTTAATAGGCTTCGGAAATCTGCCGGTCTTTACTCCAGCCCACCAAGTCGAACGACTAACAGGAATAAACTGAAGCACTTGTTTGAGCCTTAGCAGTCCTGTTTCTGGAAGATATTTTTGTTCTGGATTTTTGAAAATTTTATACATGTGATTTCCTCCTATTAATGTTTGATATAAAAGGATTAACATTTGAAAGTTCGTAGTTGCAATTAGAAATGTATTTTCAACATTACAGGAAGCTATACTCAGGAATTCGTGCGATGATAAACATAACTGGATACCGGCCTACGTAACCTAAAGGTCATCTACGACCGGTATGACGAAGAGAAGGGCGCGCTTGAGAGCGCGCCCTTTGAATTATAATATTGACTGGATTTACCCTGAGGGGCACCATGGCTGGCTTGCACGGGAATGGTAATAAAGATTTCACCCTCCCTTAGTCCCTCCCCTCAAGGAAGGGATTGTCTTCTCCCATGCGGGAATAACAATGAAATTATTTTTTCCCGTAACCTATCGTCTTGGCCGCATCGGCGATAGCGTCCAGCACCGACGGATCATCAATCGTGGAAGGCACGACGTAATCTTTGCCGTCAACGATTTTGCGCATGGTGCTGCGCAGGGTTTTGCCTGAGCGGGTTTTTGGCAATGCCTTGACAACAGCGGCTTCCTTGAAGCAGGCAAGCGCGCCAAGTTCATTGCGAACCATTTGAACCAGTTCCTTGACGATATCATCGGGATTTCTATTGACGCCGGCTTTGAGCACAACAAATCCCACGGGAACCTGGCCTTTGAGTTGATCCTCCGCACCGAAGACAGCGCATTCCGCCACGTCTTTATGCTTGGCGACGATTTCTTCCATCGCGCCGGTGGACAAACGATGTCCGGCGACATTGATAACATCATCAATGCGTCCCATGATGAAGATATAGCCGTCTTCATCAAAGCGCCCGCCGTCGCCGGTGACGTAATAGCCCGGTCTTTCCGTGACATATTCCAGATAGCGTTTGTCATCCTGCCAGAGTGTGGGCAGACATCCCGGAGGCAGGGGAAGTTTTATAACAACGGAACCTTCTTCACCGTTGGGGAGTTGGTTGCCGTCGGAATCCAGTATCTGTACATTGTAGCCCGGAACAGGTTTTGTCGGTGAACCCGCCTTGATGGGGAATTTTTCGACGCCCATGCAGTTGGCGGCAATCGGCCAGCCGGTTTCCGTTTGCCACCAGTGATCAACCACCGGAATCTTCAGCATATCGCTGGCCCAGTGATAGGTGTCGGGGTCAAGGCGTTCACCCGCGAGGAAAAGATATCGGAGGCATTTGATGTCATATTTTTTCAGGTAATCGCCGTTGGGGTCTTCCTTCTTGATGGCGCGAAAAGCTGTAGGCGCCGTGAATAAAACGGATACGCCGTGCTGGGAAATAACACGCCAGAAAGCGCCCGGGTCCGGTGTGCCGACTGGTTTGCCTTCGTAAACGATGGTCGTGCAGCCATAAAGAAGCGGAGCATAAACGATATAGGAATGGCCGACCACCCAGCCGACATCCGATGCCGCCCAGTAGACTTCGCCCGGTTTGACATCGTAAACATTTTTCATCGACCATTTCAGGGCTATGGCATGGCCGCCGTTGTCCCGCATGACGCCCTTGGGTTTGCCGGTTGTTCCGGAGGTATAAAGAATATAGAGAGGATCGGTCGCGGCAACAGACACACAACCAACGGCTTTGGCGTCTTTTGTTAAATCATTCCAATCCAGGTCACGCGAAGCGATCATTTCCGCTTTGACCTGCGGACGTTGATAGATAACGCATTTCTGCGGTTTATGAGCCGCTATTTTAATAGCTTCATCCAGAAGTGGTTTGTAGGGAAGGGTTTTCTTTCCTTCAATGCCGCAGGAGGCGGAAATTATGATTTTGGGCTTGGCATCATCGATACGGATGGCCAATTCATTGGGAGCGAATCCACCGAAGACAACCGAGTGAACCGCGCCGATGCGGGCGCAGGCAAATATCGCGACAAGCGCTTCCGGGATCATCGGCATATAGATGATAACCGTGTCGCCTTTTTTGACACCCAGCGAGCTGATGGCACCGGCGAATTTGGAAACTCTGTCAAGTAATTCCTTGTAGCTAATTTTCTGAACGGTATCGGTTACGGGGCTGTCATAAATAATCGCCGTTTGTTCACCGCGACCTGATTCCACCTGATAGTCAATAGCGTTGTAGCAGGTGTTTAATTCTCCTCCGACAAACCAGCGGTAGAAAGGTTTCTTGCTGTCATCAAGAACCTTGTCCCATTTTTTGTTCCAGACAACGTCCTCGGCGGCTTTGCCCCAGAAAATATCGGGCTGATTGATGGATTGTTCGAATACGTCTTTGTACTTTGATTGATTGGCCATACTGAATCCTCTTTAATAAAATTTTTTTATTCTATTGGGCATAGCAGATTAAAATTGAATTTGTCAAAGGCAAAGATGCAATGGATACCGTAAATGCAAGAACGGCCCTGAAATTCAGGGCCGTTCTTTATTACCTCAATATCTCAATCGGTTGTCAAACGTGCGAAAAATTATTTCATCTGTTTGAAGGAACCGTCCACGATTTCGGGCTCGGGTTTGAAAATATTAAGCTTGTAGCGTGAATGTAACTTATTCAGAATATCAGCCAACTGCGCGGGTTCCATGCCTGCACCCAGAGCGAAGGGACCGGCAAATGCTCTCATGCAGTGGACCATGCCCAGATCGATATCCGCTGCGGAAGCCGCAATCTTCTCTTTCAGAACCCGAACTGCTTCATTGATCTGAACGGCCAGAAAGTCCATGGGGCCGAAATCCTGAGATTCCTCGGAAGCGTCGATCTTGGCCTTGCCGCCTTCCCAGGTGTAAATTCCCTGGCCGCTCTTCATGCCGAGTTTTTTGCTGTCCAGCAGGTTCTGTAGTACTTTTCCGGGCTTGTATTCCGGAGAAAGTGTCTCTGAATAATACTTGAGGGTATGATAGAAAACATCAATGCCGACGAAGTCCGCGAGTTCAAAGGGTCCCATGGGCATGCCGGCCTTTGCCTTCATGAGGGTGTCAATACTGTCGACTTTGCACTTACCTTCATCCAGAACGGCGCTGATCAAAGCCTGGTTGGGCGCGCCGATACGGTTGACGATGAAGCCCGGGGCATCCTTGAGAACCTTGATGGGAACCTTGCCGATCTTCTTGGTCAGTTCACACAGCAGATCTACGTTGGCGTCGGTGGTTTGCTTGGCGTAAATGACTTCGACTCCTTTCATGACCGGTGCGGGATTGAAGAAATGCATACCGAGAATTCGTTCCGGGTTTTTCCCGGCTGTGGCAATTTCGCTAATGCTCATGGTGGAGGTGTTGGACGCTATCAGCGCGTCAGCCGGAGCTGCGGCCGATAGTTCGGCGCACACCGTTTTCTTCAGAGACATGATTTCCGGAACGGCTTCGATGATCACCTGGGCGTCTTTGACCGCCTCGGCGTTACTTAAAGATGTGGACAAGTTGCCCAATACTTCGGCCTTTTTTTCGGCAGTGATTTTGCCCTTGCTAACCAGAGTATCCAGACTCTTGTTAAGTGTGGCCATGCCTTTGTCAATAAACTCCTGCTTGATGTCCACCATGACAGCCTTCATGCCCGCCATTGCGCATACCTGGGCGATGCCGTTTCCCATGGCTCCCGAACCGATTACCGCAACTTTCTTGATATCTTCCAATTTCATCGTGATTCTCCTTCCTATGATATTTTTTATTTGATAAGAATTTAGGCAGCAATTCTTTTTCTTGTTTGCGGAGTATAGGTAAATGAATGCAAAACTGTCAAGTGAAAAAGGACTAAATATTAAAATTTATCACAATATTTTTTTACAAAATGGGAAAATATCCCTCAATACGTTGCTGACCGTTCATCCAGACATAATAAATCAAGTGTTTTTCAATAGATACATTTTCGTTTAAATACGTCGCACAGTTTCAGGTGAATTTCTGTTCGCGGTGTGAACAGATTTACACATATTTCAGGCCATCGTTTTACCTTAACGAGGATGAATGTTATTATAAATATATTAAATTAAAACTATTTTTAGCTGATGTTTTGAATTATGTCAATGGCATGGATTGTGCTTTTAACTTTGAAAATTTATCATTGTGATTATATTTTTTTTAAGATAGATTTACGTCCCCAGAGGGGGGAATTGATTCGTGAAAGATAGTAAAAACATAGCCGTTGTTTTTCCCGGACAGGGTTCGCAAAGATCGGGCATGGGTAAAGACTTCTACGAACAGATACCTGTCTGCCGCCGGATTTTTGAAGAAGCGGCCGATGCTTTAGGCTGGGATGTTTCCGCGATGTGTTTCGGAGAAGATGAAAAACTTAATCTTACCGAGTATACACAGCCCTGCATCGTAACAACGGAAATATGCATGCTGCGAGGGCTGCGTGAACGCTATGGTTTTGCGCCTGACTATTTTGGCGGACATTCTTTGGGAGAATTTACCGCGTTGGTGGCCGCCGGCGTGATGCCCTTGTCGGATACGGTAAAAATCGTTCAGACACGCGGTAGGCTCATGCAGGAAGCCGTGCCGGTTGGTGTCGGTGGAATGGCAGCGGTCATTTCCGAAAACATTGATATGGACATGTTGACGAAAGTCATGGATGGATTGAATGCCGGCGTTGCCAACATCAATTCAGCCAATCAGGTCGTCATCAGCGGAGAGGTACAAGCGATTGATGAAGTGGAAAAGCGACTGACGCAAAATTTTCCACCGGAAAAAACTTTTCGGTTTATCCGTCTGAATGTCAGTGCACCCTTCCACAGTCGTTTAATGAAAACCATAGAGAGCCGTTTTGCCGATACCCTGGAAAATTTCAGCAAGAATTTAAACGCGCAAAATGCATTCAGGGTAACTTCGAATTTCACAGGCAGCTTCCATGACAGTGATGTCTCGGCCGTGAAGAAGAATCTTGTCAATCAAATCAGCAATACCGTGAACTGGCGCAAGAACATGCAGGCTCTGGCAGAAAAAGGCCAGGAAATTTATGAGGTCGGACCGGGCAGACCCCTGCGCGATTTTTTTAAAACGATAGGCGTTGCCTGCCAGTCCATCACGGGACTTAACGCTGCAGAGAAAGTGTTTAAAGCAACAAAGTAATAACCGGTCATTACGCGATGTATTCTCGCAGAGGAGCAGATATTTTGAACAAGGAAAAAGACATAAACAGCAATCCTCTCAAGATTCAGGATAATACGTTTCGCGATGGGCATCAGTCGATTTATGCCACAAGGATGCGGACGGAAGATATGATTCCCATCGCTGAGGAAATGGATAGTTGCGGCTTCCACGCAATGGAAGTCTGGGGGGGCGCGACGTTTGATACCATGCACCGGTTTTTGGGAGAAGACCCCTGGGTGCGTCCGAAAATTTTAAAAAAGTATATTAAAAAGACGCCTTTTGCGATGCTGATCCGCGGACAGAATCTGGTCGGTTACCGTCATTACGCTGATGACGTGGTACGTGCCTTTGTGGATAAGGCCTGTGAAATCGGTATCGATGTCTTCCGTTGTTTTGACGCCCTGAACGATTTCCGTAATATGGAATCCTGCGCGGGAAGAATCAAAGCCAACGGCAGGCAGTTTCAGGGAGCCCTTTGTTATTCACTGACCGGTGTCCGTTTGGGCGGAGAGGTTTATACCCTGGAATATTATGTCAAGAAAGCCAAGGAACTGGAGCAGATGGGTGCGGACGCGATTTGCATCAAAGACATGAGCGGTATTCTTTCCCCATTCGATGCTTATGATCTGGTGGCGGCCATCAAGAAAGAAATTAAACTGCCGCTGCATCTGCATTCCCATTACACCAGCGGTATGGCGTCAATGACGTATTTGAAAGCGATAGAAGCGGGAATTGATGTCGTTGATACCTGTCTGGCACCTTTCGCGCTGAGAACGTCGATGCCGGCCATCGAACCGATTGTTGCATCGCTCAGGGGAACCGCACGCGAAACGGGAATCGATCTTCTTAAGATTCTTGAATTGGGCGAACATCTGGAAAACATCGCGCCAAAATACAGCACTCATCTGGCTACTCATAAGCTTTCCATTATTGATAATGGAGTTCTGGCTCATCAGATTCCCGGCGGTATGATTTCCAACCTCACCGGTCAACTCAAAGAAATGAACGCCCTGGACAGGCTGGGAGAAATTTACAAGGAAGTGGTACAGACGCGCAAGGACATGGGATCGCCTCCGCTGGTCACGCCTGTTTCGCAGATTATTGGTGCGCAGGCCGTGCTCAATGTTTTGTTTGGTCGTTACGTGAGGTTTTCCAATCAGCTCAAAGATTTAGTGTTTGGCTTATACGGCAAAACTCCTGTACCGATTGACGCGGAATTAACCAAAAAAATACTGAAGAATTATAAACGCGGTCAGGAGCCGATAACAGGTAGGCCGGCTGATTACCTGGAACCGGAAATCGAAGCGGCAAAGAAAGCCATAGGTGATCTTGCCCGAAGTGATGAAGATGTGCTGGCTTACATCTTGTATCCGGCAACCATGACGAGATTCCTGAAGACGAAATACGGAATTGAACCGCCTGAAAAAGCGGGAGATGAAAACACCCATAAAAAAGGTTCGGCCGCTTAAAAACC
>CAYNWA010000023.1:3158-47865 GCA_964400795.1 uncultured Smithella sp. | reverse complement strand
AAACCGTGACAGGATAGACTCCTTTTTTGAAGAGCAATTTTCATAAAAGGAGTTGTTTTATAAGCGTATCAATAAAGCAAATATTTTTTTAGAAAAGGATTCTGTTTATGGATTTTAGTCTCAGTGAAAGTCAGTTGTCGTATCTTGATACCGCGCGGAAATTTGTCAAAAATGAAATCACTCCGCGTATTCTGGAAATGGAAAAGGAACATGTCTTCCCCTGGGATATTATCAACAAGGCCTGGAAAACCGGTCTGATAAACTTGTGCATTCCCGAATCAGTTCGGGGTTACGAAATTGATCTGTTTACGTCCGCCCTGATTGTTGAGGAACTTTCCTACGGCGATACAGGCGTCTCTACGTCAGCCATGTGTAACGATCTGGCTAATGTTGTTATTGGCCTGCATGGTACGGATGAACAAAAAAAATTATTTCTTGGGCCGTTTGCCGAAAAACCTGTTCTGGCTTCTTTTTGTCTGACGGAACCCAATGCCGGTTCGGACAATTCCATGATGACCAGCTTCATCAGCAAAAAAGATGACGGCAACTACGTGTTAAACGGATCTAAATGTTTTATCACCAACGCTTCCTATGCCTCGCAATTCACCGTTCTTTGCAAAGTGGGTAAACCAACGGGCAATTTCATGGCCTGCGTCATCGTTCCGGTGGAGCATGTCGTTTCATCTGATATTCCCGACATCGGGAAATCAACCAGAGAAATTGATGTTCCGGCGGGTGGAAAGATCATCATCGGCAAGCCGGAGGATAAACTGGGACAGAGACTTTCCAACACAGCCAGCGTGACATTCGAGGACGTCGTCATTATGCCGGATCAGATCATTGGCGATAGACGCTTGGGCTTTAAATATATTGTCGATGTTCTGGATTACGCCCGTCCGATGGTGGCCGCGATCGGCCTGGGGCTGGCCAAAAGAGCATTCGACGTTACGCTGGAATATACACGGGAACGCCAGCAGTTCGGTAGCCGGATTTGCGATTTGCCCGTAGCCAGGGAAATGCTCACCACCATGTGGAAGAAAGTCGAACTGGCGGAGATGGCTTTATTCAAGGCGATTTTCAAAATTCAGGAAAAAGCAAGCGATGCGGGAATCTATGCATCTTTGGCCAAGAATACCGCCGCCGAAGCCGCGGTATTTTGTTCTACGGAAGGTCTGCATCTGCACGGCGGTTACGGTTTTACAACCGAATACGAAATTTCCAAACTTGCGCGTGATGCTCACATTATTGACATTTATGAAGGAGTCCGGGAAGTTCAAAATATGATTATAGGACGGGAGATAGTATAATGCTTTACCTTCATGGCATGGGACATTTTCACCCCGAAAATGTTATTTCGAATAAATTTCTGGAAGAGCTGAATATCGGCACCACTAATGATTGGATTATGGAGCGCGTCGGCATTCAGAACCGCCGAACGGTTCTACCTTTGGATTACATACGAGAGACAAAAAACATTAATCCTCTCAAATCTTTTCCCATCAGGCAATACACGAATTCGCAAATGTCAGCCAAGGCGGCGCGAATGGCGCTTGATCGCGCGGGATTAAAGCCGGAGGATGTCGGCCTGGTGATTTCCGGTTCTTCCTCGCCGGACAACATTACACCGGCGGAAGCCGGTGCAGTTGCCACGGAGCTGGGCATCGAAGTGCCCTGTTTTGACTTGAATTCCGCCTGCTCAACTTTCGGCATGCAGGTTAATTTTCTGTTACGGATGAGGCCGGAGGAGATGCCACCATACGTTTTGCTGGTCGGAGCGGAATCCACGACCAAAGTTATCAATTACACCGATCGCAATTCAGCGGTGCTTTTTGGCGATGGAGCTCATGCGGCAATCGTGTCGTCAAAAAATCCAGCGCGTGCCGCTTTTGTCAGCGGCGGTTACGGTGCCCGTCCTTCGGGGTGGACAAAAGTCGGTGTCACCGGAGATTGGGTTTTCAGTCAGGACGGCAACGCGGTTCAGGGTTTCGCCATCCGAACGACAACCGAATGTTTAAAAACGCTTCAGGATCAATATGAAGCTCAAGCCAAACGTTTTATTTTCATCGCTCATCAGGCCAATTATATGATGCTCAAAACGGTCTGTCAGCGTCGGGGCATCAAACAGGAGAATCACTGGTTCAATGTTGATCAATTCGGCAATGTCGGTTGTTGCGGCGCTCCCGCGGTGTTAAGCATGAACTGGGATAAAATCCAGCCGGGAGACAATATCGCCATGGTCATTGTTGGAGCCGGATTGGCCTGGGCTTACGCGATGTTGAAAGTGGAGGATAAATGATGATCGAAAAACCGGTTGCTCTGGTTACTGGCGGCGCAAAAGGAATAGGCGCCGCATGTTGTCGTGCTTTGTCCGCTGAAGGATTTTATATCGGTATTCATTACAATAGAAGCACCGATAAGGCGCAACAACTGCTTGCTGAAATAAAAGAAGGATTTTTAATTCAGGCCGATCTGTCAGAAATCGAACAGGTAGACGCGATGATAGTTAAAATTAAAGATGCTGCCGGACGTGTCGATGTCTTGGTCAACAACGCCGGCCAATCCATCAACGCCGATATTATTTCCATGAAAGTGGAACAGTTTGACGCTCAGCGTTCAATGACACGCGGCGTCTGGTATCTGACCAAGAGGATATTGCGTCAATTCATGTTTCGGAGTTCGGCCGGTCGAATTATTAATATTTCCAGCGTTGTCGGCCATACAGGCAATGCCGGCCAGATTCCTTACACGATGGAAAAAGCGGCGCTCGATGCTTTTACCAAATCTCTGGCGCGGGAACTAAAAGGAAGAAACATTCTGGTGAATTCCGTTGCTCCCGGTTTCATTGATACCGAAATGACGAAAGAACTGCCGGAGGAAATAAAAAATAAAGTTATGGATGAAATTATTCTGGAGCGTATTGGCAAGCCTGAAGAAATTGCTGAAGTTGTCGCCTTCCTGGCGAAAAAGGGAAGTTACATCAACGGCACGGTCATACACGTCAATGGAGGTCTCTATGGAGGCTGATGCAAGCCTGAAAGAGGAGGTTCTGAGACTTGTGCCACAAAAGGAACCATTCCGTTTTATTGACGAAATTATCAGCCTGGATGATGAGCAGATCATCGGGGCCTACCGTTTTCACGAAGATGAATATTTTTATCGCGGGCATTTTCCCGGCAATCCCATCACGCCGGGCGTTATTCTGATTGAAACCATGGCGCAGGTTGGCGTGGTCGCTTTCGGGATATATCTTCTGTCGCGCCAAAAAAATATGCGGCCTGGTGAAATGAAATTGCCGATCAGTTTATTTTCTCTGGCTGACGGTGTAGAGTTCAAGCAAATTGTGAAACCGGGTGAAAGGGTTATCATCAAAGCAAAAAAAATTTATTTTCGCAAAATCACCATCAAAGCCAGCGTTTCCATGGAAAAGGAAAATGGTGAAATTATATGCAGCGGGGAATTATCGGGAGTAGGAGTGGAACCATGAAAAAAAGAATTGTCATTACAGGCATGGGAGTGACAGCGCCCAACGCGAACGGTCTGGAAGATTTCGAGAAAGCCCTTAGAGATGGAATTTCAGGCATTCGTTTTATTCCAAAGTTGGAAGAATTAAATTTCGGCTGTCAGATTGCCGGTGTGCCGCAAAATTTTGATGAAATCAGGTCACGTTATTTTGACCATGAAAAACTTTTATCCATCAATGATAATATAGGCTATGCCTCGGTATCAGCGGTGGATGCCTGGAAGGACGCAGGCTTTAATCTTAAGAGCGACGATGACGATACCGTTGATTGGGATACCGGAGTCATTGCCG
The DNA here is from genome assembly GCA_964400795.1 of uncultured Smithella sp. Taxonomy (GTDB): domain Bacteria; phylum Desulfobacterota; class Syntrophia; order Syntrophales; family Smithellaceae; genus Smithella. The sequence continues at coordinate 44,054 of CAYNWA010000023.1, read as the reverse complement.
GTTCCGGTATCGGAGGAATGGATACGATCGCCAATACCGTCGTTCCTTTGATTAACGAGGGTAAGGTGAGAAGATTGGGAAGCAGAGTCGTTGAGCAGGTGATGAGCAGTGGAACCAGCGCGCGCATTTCCGGTTTACTGGCTACGGGCAATCAGGTGACATCGAACTCTTCCGCCTGTTCCACGGGCAACGAAGCGATCATTGATGCCATGTGGCGAATCCGAACCGGCCTGGCCAAGCGCATGGTTGCAGGCGGTTCCGAAGGGGCGACGCCTTACATTTGGGGAGGCTTTGATGCCATGCGCGTGCTATGTCGTAAATTCAACGACAATCCTTCGGCGGGTTCACGTCCTTTAAGCGCAACGGCTGCGGGCTTTGTTCCCGGTTCCGGCGGCGCGATGCTAGTTCTGGAAGAACTGGAAACGGCGTTAGCCAGAGGTGCACGAATCTATGCGGAAATACTTGGCGGCTACGTCAATTGCGGTGGACAGAGAATGGGCGGGTCCATGACCGCGCCCAATCCCGAAGGCGTCAAAAGATGCGTTCGAGGTGCACTGGATGATGCAGGCATTGATCCGACCCAAGTGGACGCGATCAACGGACACCTGACGGCAACCTATGCCGACCCTTATGAAGTGAAAAACTGGGCGGAGGCGCTGGATCGCACGCACGAAAATTTCCCCTATATTCAGTCTACTAAAGCACTGGTCGGTCATTGTCTCGGCGCTGCGGGTGCCATAGAATGTGTGGCCGTCGCTCTTGAGCTTTACAAAGGCTTCCTTCATCCGTCCATCAACAGCGAAGATGTTCACCCAGATATAGAACAATTCGCTCCGAAGATTCCGCAGAAATGTCTGGAATTTCCTAAATTAAAAATCATCGCTAAAGCCGGGTTCGGTTTCGGCGATGTCAATAGCTGTATTATATTCAAAAAATGGGAAGGGAAATAATAAAAAAATTGAAGGAGAGTTGTGTTATGGATGACAAGCAGATTTTTGAGGAGATGATTAATATTTTGAGGCCCTATGCCAAGAATCAGGATAGATTGGCGACAGCGACACTGGAGACGCATATCCTGAACGACTTGAAGGTCAATTCGGCACGCCTGGTGGACGTCATCATTAAGTGCGAAGATGTTTACGGAATCAGCGTTGACGATGATGAAGCGGACAAAATCCGAACTGTCGGTGACGCCGTCAAAATCATCAAACAGAAACTCGGTTAGCAGATGACAAGGAAAGCCCTGATACTTTTGCGTTTGCAAAATTTTATAGGACGCATTGCCGTATTCATCATTGCGCCAATGTATTTTTTTGCCGCAAAAGTTTTATTCTACCGGGTCAGGGATTTAAAAGAAACCCGCCGCCGTTGTGCCGAGGAATTTGCAAAGCACAGGGGAGGGTGGATTGTTTGCTCCAATCATCTGACGATGATAGATTCTTTTATTTTAAGTTACGCCATGTTCAGTCTCGGCCGGCATATCATCCAGTATGAAAAGATGCCTTGGAATCTGCCGGAACGGACGAATTATAATGACAACATTCTATTGACGATCCTGTGCTATCTGTCCAAGTGTATTCCTGTCAACCGGGGAGGCTCCCGTGAGAAGATGAAGGAGTCTCTGGGAAAATGCATGTACTTGATCGAAAACGGCGGAACGATCATGATTTTTCCCGAGGGCAAACGCTCCCGTACCGGGCGGGTGGATACCGAGGGATTCTCTTACGGTGTCGGACGATTTATAAAAAATCTGGAAGACTGCAAAGTGATGTGCATTTACCTGCGGGGAGACAAACAGGATCATTACAGCGCTATTCCCGCCTGGGGTGAAAAATTTTCTGTGCAAATGGAAACTTTTACGCCGCAACCGGCCGAGGGCAGTGAATTAAAAGTACAGCGCGAATACGCCAGACAGATTGTCGAACAACTGGCGCAGATGGAGGAAAAATATTTTGCCCTTCGTCGGGAACGATGTGGTGGATTTGAAGGATGCGTCGAATGCGGGCAGGAGCGAAGATTCTCGCTTTCTAAAAAAAATCCTCACAGATGCTGAAATCGAATACATAAAAATAGCGGATAATCCGGATAGGGCGCTCTGGTCGTTCTGGGCCTGCAAGGAAACCGCGTATAAAATTGCAAAAAAATATTTGCATGTTGTTGCTTTTGTTCCAAGACGGTGGAATGTCGTTTTGAAAACAAATCGATCAGAGAATGCGGAAGGTAAAGTCGACCTTTTGGGAAAAGAAGAAATCCATGTACGTCTTTTTTCTGATCCCGACTATATCCATTGCGTCGGAACTGATGATCTTAAATTACTGAATAAACTAATCTGGCGTGTTGAAGCTTTGCCGGAAAAAGAAAAAATCAACCCGTCTCTTTTCTTGCGTCATTGTGTAACGCATGATTTAGCAAAAAACCTTTCTTTAAACGCTGATCAAATAAAAATAAAAAGAACGAGACAAGACGGTGAACTTCAATATCCGCAGGTTTATATTGATGAAAAGAGAGCGAATATTGACTTAAGCCTCAGCCACGACGGCCGCTTTGTCGCCTATGCCTATAGTGAGATCCGAAGCGCAGCGGAGCGGGAAAGCGAATAAAATGAAGCTTGGGTCTCGTTTCACCACGGCACGACGTGCCTGGCATAATTCGTCCAGCAAGCTTCAGTTCACTTCGTTTCTAAAGCTTGGGTCTCATTATCAGAGAGTCTCACTAAAAAGTCCTTGTTTTTTTAATTTCTTTTGGGATAATGGAATAAACACATCAAATATTTTTTATGCTCGAAAGCGTAATTTGCATCAATAACCATGACATAATCAAAACGGATCGTTATGGAAGAAAAAAGAAGAGCAAAACGGCTTAAACACGAGAGTGAAGTTACCATAACGATCGTTGCCGGAGGGAAACGATATCCCAAAGGGAAGGTTATTTACAATACCAGTAAGGACATTTCTGCATCTGGCACAAAAATTCAATCCAATATCTTCCTGCCCATTGACACGCTTCTGAGAATAGATTTCAAATTAAAAAATATACAGCAAATGATAAGCGCCATGGGAAAAGTCAAGTGGATTAAAATAATCTGTGAAGATGAAAGTTATGACGCAGGTGTGGAATTCGTCAATACGCCCAAAGAAGCTATCCAGAAAATTGCTGACTATATCGAATGGAAACAAAAACCCTCCAATCCCAAGCCATACGTAATATGATGTTGAATTATACCTTAAATAAAACATTTCAACAGTGAACAATCATAGTCTTTGAAAGTTATTCTCTTGAGAAGGTTGTCTGCTTATGGTAGAGCAGTGTTCACATTAAATAAAGAGCAACAGGTGTGTATTATGAAGATTGCTGTTTTAAACGGTTCGCCGAAAGGTGACGTCAGCGTGACCATGCAGTATGTGCATTTTCTTGAGCAGAGATTCCCGGACATTGAATTTGTATTTTATGATGTTGCGCTAAAAATAAAGAAACTGGAGAAAGATGACAAGTTACTCGGGGAAGTGATTGCCGGAATAGCAGCAGCAGATGCCGTGCTGTGGGCTTTTCCGTTATATTTTCTGGTGGTATGCTCGCAATATAAAAAATTTATTGAATTGATTTTTGAAAAAAGTGCCGTATCCGCTTTTCGGGGGAAGCCCGCCGCCTGTCTGACCACGTCCATCAATTTCTTTGATCACACGGCTCAAAATTATATTAACGGGATCTGCGACGATTTAGGGATGAATTATTTCGGTTCCTATTCGGCGGAAATGAATGATCTGCTCAAGGCGAAGGAACGTCACAGGCTGAAAGCTTTTGGAGAATTATTTATCGCGGCAATAAAAGATGGCGTACCGGCGATTAGAAACAATGCGCCGTTAACAGCGCCGCAAGTTGTTTTTGAAGCTCAGAACGTGCAGCCGGTGGACACCGGCGGTAAAAAAATCCTGATCGTGGCGGATAACCTTGACGCAAATGCCAACCTTCAGAAAATGGTGAAGAGATTGCAGCAGACTTTTTCTCCGGCCGCCGAACTGGTGCAACTGAAGGATATTGATATCAAAGGCGGATGCCTCGGATGTATGCAGTGCGGTTTTGATAATGTTTGCGTTTATGAAGGTAAGGACGGTTATATTGATTTCTATAACAATGTGGTTAAGACAGCCGATATTTTGTTTGTCGCCGGATCAATTCATGACCGTTATCTTTCATCCCTGTGGAAATGTTTTTTTGACCGTAGTTTTTTCAACGGCCATACACCGGCCCTTGAGGGCAAACAAGTGGGGTTTGTCATTGCCGGGCCATTTAATCAGATTGCCAATTTGCGGGAAATTTTGAAGGCCTCCATTGATATGCAGCATTGCAATGTGACGGGTTTTGTCAGCGACGATATCGGAAGTTCATCTGAAATCAATGCTGCTCTGCAAACGATGGCTTTGAATTCCGTTGTACAAAGTAAACTCGGCTATATTTCACCGCCGACGTTTTATCAGGTTGCGGGAACGAAGTTGTTTCGGGATGCCGTTTTCGGGAGGTTGCGCGTCGTCTTCCAAGCCGACCATAGGTACTACAAAAAGCACAACATGTATAATTTCCCTCAGAAATATTATAAATGGCGTGTCATTAACAATATCCTGGTGATGCTGACGAAGATTCCGGCTTTCCGCAGGGAGTTTGTCAGGAGAATGAAGAAGGAAATGATCAAACCATGTGCCAATGCACTTAAAAAAACAGAATAGCATTGATCTATAAATCTGTCATATTTTTATAAAAAAAGGAGACAATGTAAATATGGATATCCGAGAAGTGGTTGCACTGGTTACGGGCGGTGCGTCGGGATTGGGCGAAGCAAGTGTTACGGAACTGCTAAGAAAAGGTGCCAGTGCAGTTATTGTTGATGTGGATGCGGAAAAGGGAGAAAAATTGGCGGCAACGATTGGTGCAAATGCGATATTTATCAAAACGGATGTTTCCAGCGAAGCTGATGTTCGGCAGGCTATTCAAAAGACTGTTGATGCTTTTGGAAAAATAAATGTAGTGATTAATTGCGCGGGTGTTGTCAATCCCGGCAAACTCATCGGCAGAAAAGGCCCTCTATCTTTGGAGGCGTTCAATAAGGTTTTACAGATTAATCTGGTGGGCACGTTCAATGTCATCAGGCTGGCGGTGGAACAGATGATAAAAAACACCCCCGGAGAAGAAGGTGAAAAAGGCGTGATCATCAATTCCGCTTCCATTGCCGCTTTCGAAGGACAAATTGGCCAGGTAGCTTACAGCGCTTCCAAGGCTGGTATCGTGGGGATGACTCTGCCCATCGCGCGCGAGATTGCCGATTACGGGATAAGAATTGTCACTATTGCCCCCGGAATTTTTGATACACCCATGATGGCCGGATTACCGCCGGCGGTTAAGGAAGATATGGCCAAGACGGTTCCGTTTCCGAAGCGCTTGGGCAATCCGTCAGAATTTGCCCAAATGGCTTTGCATATCATTGAAAATATCATGCTCAACGGTTGTTGTATCCGGTTGGATGGCGCATTACGGATGCCGCCCAAATAATGACTATATTCCCTCTGATTTTGAAAAAATCAATTGAAAGACGAACGTGCGGGGCAAGTATAAATTAAGCCATGCTCATGATTTGGAATAATATTAAACCCGGGTGACAGGGGCTTCTCGTTGGAAATCACAACAACTATTGGGTGTAAGGTTAATTGTGCCTATTGTCCTCAAGATAAGTTTGTTGAAGCATATCACAAGGCGGTCAGAGCTCCCGAAAGAATGACGTTCGACGCATATAAAACAATTCTCAATAAAATCCCTTTAAATGAAATTATTTTATTTTCCGGTTTTGCCGAACCTTGGTTGAACCCTCAGTGTACCAGGATGATATTATATACTCATGAAGTCGGATACAAAATTGCTGTGAATACGACTGCGGTAGGAATGACCACTTCAGATGTTGAGAAAATCAGCGGAATTCCATTCAAAAAGTTTTGTCTTCATCTTCCTGATGTTGAAGGATATGCAAAAATAACATTAAATGAAAATTACCTGAAAACATTAGAGGCGATTATTAAAGGGAATATTCGCAATTGTGATTTTATGGCGATGGGAACTTTACCCCCTTCGGTACGAATAATAATCGGGAAACGACATGTTTTCCCGACGAAGATGCTGCCTCGCGCGGGCAATCTTACGAACAGAAATGATGTTACCATTCCCCATCGACTGAAAGGGCCCATCAGATGTAGCCGCTCTCTCACAGGATTTTCTGATCATAACATTGTGCTGCCCAATGGAGATGTCGTTTTGTGCTGTAATGATTTTGGACTTCAGCACGTCCTGGGTAATCTTATCACATCAGATTACAATGCTTTGTTTACCAGGGACACCTATAAGCTGTTGCGATTGGGACAGGAGGATGACGCTGTTGAAATATTATGTCGTCGTTGTGAATACGCGTCCAGTCCTATTGGAAGTAGAATTCTTTATTTAAAGCATGTATATTTTAATGCCGCTGGCTTCATCATAAGGTACTGCAAATGGTAATGTTTTAGATAGTTTCTATCGTTGAACCGAATTTCTTCCGTCGTCCGCTTAAGGTTGCCGGTTCGCGACGAACACTGTGACTGATGGCGCAATAGTTGTTACAGTTGAGCATGCTTTGGGCAATGGGGACGCTCGTTGTTTCCCAGAAATGTTTCAGGTCTCCTGGCTGTGACCACCTCTCGCTGGGATAATTTTCGGAGAAGCATAATCTCATATCACCTTTAAGATTGACCATCACGTTTCGTTCGTAGGTGTCGCAGATGTGATCTGGAGTGTTCATCAGGTGCATCCAACCGTGATACGCTTTTCCGCTTGCCTTGACTGACCGAAAGTACATATCAACCTGTCTGAGCCATTCAGGATTGCGATCAATGCCGTACTTCGCGTCGCAGAAATTGATTTCATTGATTAGTCCGTCTATATCTTTCAATTGTTCAGAACCAAAGAAGACATCCTGACCGATCATGCCGAATGAAGGTTGCATGATATTGAGTTTCAACTTATCGGCTTTAAGCTGGCGAAGCGCGAGATCATGAAATTCATCAAGATGTCCGGCGATATTTTGACAGACTAGAGCCATCACATAAACAGGAGTGTTGCTGCCGGTTTTTTGCCGTGCCTCGATCAGTAGCTGAACGGCTTTTTTAGCGGTATCAAAAGATCCTTTAACTCCCCGCAGGCGGTCGTGAATTTCGGCATAAGGACCGTCCAGTGATACAGTAACTTCAGCAGGGCCTTCGGTAACAACCCTCTGGGCGAATTCAGGCGTTTTGATAAGACTGCCGTTTGTAACCGAGAGAAACCGGAGGTCGAGTTCACGGCACCGTCTGGAAATGAGAAAATATCATTTTAGCGAAAGCATGGGTTCACCGCCACACGAAACAACATGAGCTCCCGGGCCTGCCAAATCACGGTATTCCTTAATCAGGGAAAGAATTTGATCGTCAGAGAAACAGTCCGGTTCATCTTCCATTTTCCAGAAATAGCAGTGATTGCATTTGAGATTACAAACCTGATTGATTTGCACGAATAAAAATTGAAGACGACGATTCATTAGGTTGCCCAAAATGTCCTTTTTGAAACGGGGCTTATTTTGCCCGCCATGAAAAATCGCCGGTATATCCCACAACTTTTCGCCTGGTGTATTCAATTCCACTCCATTCCATGGAGCGGTAAAAAAACACGGAAATAAAGTTGATTGTTTCCAAAATCTGAGTCAATATCGGTAAAATCACTGCCCAGAATTTCAATCTTACATTTAATGCTTCCGGCTGCGCTGAATTCAATAAAACATTTTTTGTTATAAAGCTGTAAACAACATCCATGGATGGCGACAATAGTGCAAGCAAACAAAAAGGATGCCAATATGCAGCAACAAGAGCGTATAAAACCATAGGCATTCTGATTTTAATAATTAAGGAAGAGAATAACCATCGACTTTTGTTTGTCCAGAAAAAATTCAATATTTGTCGATTGGTGAATTGAACCACATCCCTCCATGTTTCTTTTTGATCCGGTGGATATCTGGGGACAAGACAATCAGGCACAAAAAATGTTTCATACCCCTGAGCTTTTAAAGCGAGATTAATATTATTGTCATCCGAAGTTATGGGGTGATCACCCTGTCCATCTATTGTTGACATTAAGTTCGCCTGTTTAAATATCGCTTTCGGGATGGCCATGCCACCGCCCCAGATGTATCCGTTTTTACCACCAAGAAACGGAGCAGAGTTAAGAATCCATAATGCCTGCACCCAGGAGGCCAGGCCTTTTCCGGGAAGATAAATTCTGGCGGAAGTAATAGCGCCGAGTTTTGTATCGGTGGCGAGGGGAGCAACAAGATTACTCAACCAGTTACTAAAAGGGCGGGCATCCGCGTCTAGAATAACATATACTTCTGATTTTGGGGAGGCAGAATCTATCGCTGATGCTATATTACCATTCTTTTGCGTTCTATGAATCCCCTTCATCCTTGCAAGTTGGACAACATCATCGGCAATGACGGTTTTGACATTCTCATGCTGTTTTGAATACTGTTGTAATTTCGGCAAGGATGCATCATCTTGTGTTGTAACAAAAATTATCTCCCAAACGCCCGGGTAATCCTGATGAAGAAGGGCATTAATATTGCGCGAATCTATAGTCCCGCGTTGCGGGGAGATTACGGTCAACGCTGGATAACGTTCAGGCTTTTTCAGGGAACGGTTTTTCACACGTGATCTTAGAATCAAGGCAAATACGAGCGCTATGAGGGAGCTGATAATTGAGAAAAGCGCGCACGCATATCCAATATATCCGGTCATCAGGCCCCCTTGTTTTAAAAGATGATGTCAGCAGGGAATCGACACAGTCTTCCTTGTGCTTGTTTTTTTTATTTTAATCTCCATGAAAAATCGCCGGTATATCCCACAACTTTTCGCCGGGTGTATTCAATTCCGCTCCAGCGCATTATCCTGAAAAAAGGAACAACCATAGAGTTGACGGTTACCACAAACGGGGTAACAATCGGAAGAAGCACTACCCAGAAATTCACGTCGATTCTTACATCGGGTTTCGATAAACGCTTCGACGGTTTCCATTTGGACACTATTCTCCAGAAAATTAATTTGGCGCTTAGTCGGGGTTCCGCGTCGATTATTGTCATCAGCGCCATGATGCCCATAAATACGTCAATCAATATTGATAATAAAGCTACTAAACAAAAAGGATGCCACCATGCGATAGCAAGGGCGCATAAGAGCATGGGCAACCTGATTCCAATCGTGGCCAGGTATAGCAATATGAATTTGTTCGTCCACCAGGTTTGCAGGACTTGTCTATTGGTAAATATGATAACATCCCATAAATTTTCTTTTCTCTTGGGAGGATGTCTAAGGACGATACAATCAGGCACAAAAAGAGTTTCATATCCCTGTTTTCGTAATGCGCCATAGATATTCATGTCATCCGTCGTGATAGAACTCCCCCCCTGTCCGTCTATCCTTCGCATAAGATTCGCTTTTTCAAATACCGCTCTTGGTATGGCTAACCCGCCACCCCAGATATACCGGTGTTTTCCTACGAGAAATGAATCGGAGATCAGAATCCATAAAACTTGAACCAAAGATGCTAATCCCTTGCCGGGAAGATAAATTCTGGCGGACGTGACAGCGCCAAGTTTGGGATTGCCTTCCGTAAGCGGCGCGACAAGATTACACAGCCAATTGCTAAAAGGGCGGGCGTCAGCATCCACGATAACATAAACTTCGGTTTCCGGAGAAGAGACTCCTAATGCGGTTATCAAATTGTTATTTTTTTGGCATCTGTGAATCCCTTGTTTTTTGGCGAGTTGAACAACGTCCGTAGCCGTTATCGTTTTAACATTTTTATGCTCCTTTGCGTATTTTTGCAGAGAAGGCAACGAAGCATCGTCTGGTGTTGTAACAAAAATGACTTCCCATTTTCCCGGGTAATTTTGTCCCAGAACGGCATCAATATTAAGAGGATCGATTTCTCCCCTTTGCGGTGAAATGATGCTCAACGCCGGATATCTTTGAGGTTCTTTGTGAGTCCATGTTCTTATGTGCGATCGCAAAGACCGTACATACATAACCCCAATTAATGAGCTGCTTATTGCCAGAAACGCACAGATATATCCAATGTATTCAACCACTACGAACCTTGTGAATATGAGATTGTATTAGTCGAATTTAATTATCAGCAAAATTAATAATTTAACGTTTGAATTTCTACATTCTATTAATGCAATATTGATAAGTAATTCAACTCGGTACGGGAAGATAATCAATAGGTGTATAGATGTCAAGATAAAAAAATAACAATTTTTCAATAGGCAGTGAATCATAATTCATAAAATCTCCACTATGAAAAAAAATATTACCCGGGTTCTCTACGAATAAACGACTTTGAAAAGTTTTGATGTCACAATGGTGTGATTTGTTATGCGGTAATGTCTCAAGCATCCAAACGGTGATTTCCCTGAAATAATAAATCTAGTGTATCCGGTGTGACCTTTAAGAACATTACGGTCAGCCTTGCCTCTGTATCGCTGAGATCCAATATTGAGGGTAATGGCGTTATAGATTTTTTTAAAACTTCTTTTTATACATTTCCACAAGCGGGCCATCTTCGCGCCACGCATGACATGTGTTGGTCAGAAAATGGAGCATGGCCTTTGCCCGAGCGGAATCGAAAGGCACCGGTTTTTGCGATTGATGGGCTGCGTATCCCTGAATGACGGCCGGTGCCATCGTTTGCAGGAGTTCCACCAGATGGGTACAGCCCTTAGTGCCTCCGGCAATTTTTTTTATTTTTAATGTGAAACCTTTGGAAATGGTCAGACCCTTTATCTGAGCCAGACAATCAGCCGTTTCACGGCATACTTCACGGGGAACGGATATCATTTCAACATCGACATCCTCAATCAAAAGACTGGTGCAGTTGACCAGCAGCCGGATGGCCATGTGATGAATGACTCCCGTGGGAAATTTTTCACCCGTTACCGAATAAGATTCGTGAAAACGATCATCCTTGAGGAATCCTTCCACAATGATTCTTTGTCCGTCGTAATTGTATGTGGAAATTTCAATGTTTCTGGAATGTATTTTTTTGCCCTTTGCCTGCCAACTGGATTTCATCTTTTGTCATTCCTCCGGAAATATTTCATGCATGAGCGCCAGTGATTTTTTCTTTTCGTCTTTATATAAAAAATAACATACGACAGATGTGAAAAGAGAACCGACACTATTAACGATAAGATCGGACATCGTATCCCTCAATCCGCTTCCTTGAAAAGATTTACCCATGAGAACAGTATCCTGCGGCAAATCCCAGGATTGCATTGTTATCGCGAAAAACGCATCCATGGCAAACTCGAAAATTTCCCAGATGGTACCCATGGTCATGGCGAAAGTAAACGCAAATACGGCAACCAGCAGCGGGCTTATATCCATGCTATACTTACCGTTTATCTTATAGATGATGATGAAACCTATAAAACCGATAATCACACCCGACAGGGTGTGCAGAACGTCATCCCACCAGAACACTTGATAGTATAATTCGAGGCGAACGCTCAGATAGATACCTGCATAAATGAAAATCACAATAATTATTTCGAGAATATGAGGGAGATGTATGTTTTTATATTCAATATAATCAGGCAGAAAAGTTAAGAACAATGTCACAACCGCCCAGAACAAAAATTCAATTCTTTGACTTAACGCTTCAACGACATCCTTTTTTGTAACAGGAACTTCATTGAATAACTGAAAAATTATAAAAGTAAGATTTACCAGTATCGAAACAATTAATAATACGCGGATTGCCCAGATAATATAATCGTGTTTTTTCAGTTTATGATTCTCTTTTTTTTTCATAAAATTTATTCAATTTTTTAAAAATATTTCTGGTGAAATGAAGTATAAGAAGGGTGCTCTTGTATGTCAATTAAATATTGACCTGATCATGTGAAAAGCAAAGGGCGAAGGTTGCTTGATTACAGGGAAAATATTTTAAGCTGCATTAAACGCTTTCGCGAGAGCCGCTCAGTTGTCCGCAGGCGGCTAAAATGTCACTTCCTTTGCTTGCTCTAAGCATTGTTGTGTAGTGACTGTCGATCAATGTTTGCTGAAAAGTTTGCACTGTTTTTGGCGAAGGTGATGTGAAAGGCGATCCGGGATATTCATTAAAAACAATTAAATTTAATTTACAGCGTTGACCTTTCAGCAAAACAGCCAGTTTTTTTGCGTCCTTTACGGATGAATTAACGCCATCAATCAAAATATATTCAAAGGTCAGTAATCTGCGTCCGGGCATGGGATACTGTTTGCATGCTTCCAGCAGAACTTCCAGAGAAAATTTTTTATTAATCGGCATTATCTTGCTTCGTGTTTCATTATCTTGAGCGTTAAGCGATACGGCAAGATTGATGCAAATATCTTTGCCTAAGCGAATAATTTGCGGCGCGAGTCCGCAGGTGGATACCGTTACCTTGCGGCTGGAAAATCCCAAGCCGAAATCGCAGGTAATATTTTTTATCGCCTTGACAACATTCTCATAGTTGGCCAGTGGTTCTCCCATTCCCATCATGACAATGTTTTTAATGTCAGGGCACTGGGGCAGTTCGTGTTTTAATGTTAAAATCTGGCCGGTAATTTCCGATGGCTTCAGATTTCTTTTAAAGCCTTGGCGTGCTGTCAGACAAAATTTACAATCCATAGCGCAACCGGCTTGGGTGGATAAGCAAATCGTCCAGTTATTTTTTCCGGGGATGAGAACACTTTCAATAAAAAGTCCGTCTTCCAGGCGCAGGAGCGCTTTCTTGGTCCCGTCTTTGGATTCCTGAACTTTGACGATTTGCGGACGGCTGATACGCGCAATTTGGAAAAGCGTAGCTCGAAATTCACGGGAAAGGGTGTTCATCTCATTGAAGGACGTGTCGCCGGATTGATACAGACATTTCATGATCTGCCGTGCGCGGAATTTTTCCTTGCCCAGAGCGGAAATAAAGTCCTGCAATTCCTCCTGCGTAAAATCCAGCAGGTTGGGAAACGAATATTCAGTGCGACCGGTCATTGAAGCTTATCTTGTAATGTTGCGGCAATGGCGTCGATAAAGCCATCCGTGTTGACTTTTCTGTTGGACGCTTTTTTTTCGGCGAGCGCCAGAAGATCGCCGGTCATGATGCCGCTCTCAACGGTGGCGATGGCCGCTTCTTCCAGCTTGTCAGCAAACCGGACTACATCGGCTGTGCCGTCCATTTCACCGCGTTTGCGAAGACCGCCGGTCCAGGCAAAGATCAGCGCCATCGAATTGCTGGACGTCTCTTCTCCTTTTAAATGCTTATAGTAGTGTTTTTGGACCGTGCCATGAGCGGCTTCGTATTCGAACCAGCCGTTGGGTGAAACCAGAACGGATGTCATCATGGCCAGAGAGCCGCAGGCGGAGGCGACCATATCCGACATGACGTCACCGTCATAATTTTTCAATGCCCAAAGCATGCCGCCTTCGCTCTTCATGATTCGTGCGACAGCATCATCAATCAAAGTGAAGAAATACTCAATGCCGGCCTTGGCAAATTTTTCTTTCCAGTTCTTTTCGAATTCCTGCTGAAAGATTTCACGGAATCCGGCATCGTATACTTTGGAGATAGTGTCTTTTGTCGAAAACCACAAATCTGTTCTTTCACTCAAGGCATAAGTAAAGCAGGATCTGGCAAAATCCAGGATTGATTTTTCAAGATTATGATTCACCTGAATAATGCCCGCCGCCGGGAAATCGTTAACTAAAGTTTTTTGCGCCGTGCCGCCGTCTTGGGGAGTAAAAACAATTTCCAATTTTCCCGCGCCCGGAATCGGCATTTCAAAGTTATTGTAAACATCTCCGTACGCATGACGCCCTATGGTTATGGGTTTCTTCCAGGAAGAAACAGCCGGTTTGATATTGTTGACTAAAATGGGTTTCCGGAAAACGGTGCCGTCAAGCATCGCGCGGATGGTGCCGTTGGGGCTTTTCCAGGCTTTTTTAAGATTGTATTCTTTGACACGGTCTTCATTCGGCGTGATCGTGGCGCATTTGATGCCGACGCCATATTGCATTATCGCACGCGCCGCGTCCACCGTGACCTGATCATCGGTATCGTCACGATGCTTAACATGCAGATCGTAGTAATCCAGGTTCATGTCGAGATAAGGGGAAATAAGCTTTTCCTTAACCATTTTCCACATCACACGGGTCATTTCGTCACCGTCCATTTCGACAACGGTCGTTTTAACTTTAATCTTTTTTGTCATAAAAAATTACCACTCCATATCGATAATATTTAATCAAGTTTATCCTGTGGAAACGTGAATTGCTGAGTCTTACAGATTGAATTATCTTTAGCCAAAACCGATTGGAAATTGATCCTGTGCTCCAGAGAGGGTGACCCTCTTATTTATTTGTAATGTTCAGGGCTCCTCCCGCCAGAATGATTTGTTTCTGTCTTCCCGATAAAATGCACGTTACATAAAAAGCGGTCCCTTTGGTTTTATTGCGCATCAAAAATTTTCCATCACCGGCTATAATTCTTTTTGTTTCAGTAATTTCAAGAATATCTTCCTGATCGATATAGTCATAGTCGCTTTCAACACTGAACGTTAAGGGAAGTATGCCGAAATTAATCAGATTGGCGGCGTGAATTCTTTCGAATGACTTGGCGAGGACCGCGCGGACGCCCAGATACATGGGACATATGGCGGCATGTTCGCGTGAGGAACCCTGTCCATACGAAAGCCCCGCAACAATTAGATTTTGTTTTCCATCCTGTCTGATGGACATGGCGCGCTTGGCAAATGTTGCGTCAATATTTTCAAACACAAACTCCGAATACTTTGGAATGTTTGAACGGTATTTCATCCTTGCGCCCGCGGGTATGATATGATCCGTTGTAATTTTGTCGCCAACCTTTATGGTTACCGGTCCGTGAATGGTATCGGAAAGTTCCGGGCTGCGCGGTAGAATGCCGATGTTCGGACCGCGGATAACCTCCACCTCCCTCTTTTTTTTGTCCGGCCAGATAATCATTGAATCGTCAACGGAAAATTTTTTCGGCAACTTGACTTTGGGATAACGCATTTTTAAGTCGCGTGGATCCGTGAACAGTCCGGTGATAACCGCCGCCGCAGCGGTTTCCGGGCTGACCAGATAGACATTTGCATCCATGGTGCCGGAACGTCCCAGAAAGTTACGATTGGATGTGCGCAGTGACACCGCGCCGGATGGAGGGCTCTGGCTATTGCCGATGCAAAATCCGCAGGCGCTTTCCATGATTCTTGCCCCGGAGGATATCAGGCTGGTCAGATATCCTTCTTTGGCAAGTTCCTGCAATACCTGTTTGGATCCGGGAGCTAAAATGAAGCTTACGTTGGGGTGCACGGTTTTACCCTTTAATATTTTTGCAACGGTAACCAAATCTTTGTAGGAAGAATTGGTGCAGCTGCCCAGACAAACCTGATGCACTGGTGTTTTTTTCATTTTTCTGACAGGGCTGATGTTATCGGGGCTGTGAGGTTTCGCTGTCAGTGGTTCGACTTTGGATAAGTCTATATGAACGACTTTTGCGTATTTCGCGTCTTTGTCCGGTTTCAATTCTATAAAACTTTTTTCTCTTTTTTGAGAACGCAGGAACTGGCGGGTCATTTTATCGCTCGGGAATAAAGAGGTTGTCACTCCGCATTCAGCCCCCATATTGGCAATCGTGGCGCGCTCGGGGACTGTCAGAGATTCAGCGCCTTTTCCACCGTATTCAAATACGGTGTTGACGTTTCCCTTGGTGGAAAAAATTTCCAATACCTTAAGAATAACATCTTTTGCGGAAACCCATAGTTTGAGTTTTCCCGTCAGGTTGATTTTTATAACCTGTGGGCAGGTTAGATAAAAAGGACTTCCGGCCATGGCCATGGCGACATCAAGCCCTCCGGCTCCGATAGCGATCATGGACAGTGCTCCGCAGGTAGGCGTATGACTGTCGGAACCGATAAGCGTTTTCCCGGGTTTGCCAAACCTTTCCAGATGGATCTGATGACAAATTCCGTTGCCGGCGCGGGAAAAAATAATTCCGTATTTCTGGGCCACGCTCTGGAGATAGAGATGATCATCAGCGTTTTCAAAACCAATCTGTATCGTATTGTGATCAACATAACTTACGGACAAGTCGGTCTTCACTTTGGGCACGTTCATGGCTTCGAATTGCAGATAGGACATGGTGCCCGTGGCATCTTGAGTGAGGGTTTGATCAATATGTATGCCGATTTCCTCTCCCGGTACAAGATTGCCTGAGATTAAATGCCTGGATAGAATTTTTTCAACTAAGTTTTTCCCCATTTTCTATTCCTTTAACAGAAGTTGTAGGTTATGACAGGTATCAAACTGTTATAAATTATACCCTTCACTATGCTTGTACTATCTGTGTTTCATTAAATTGGAGCTTATCTTACAATGTTTAGAGCCGCGCACTTAATATAATAAACTTAACTGATAATCAACTGCCAAAAGGAACGAATATAATCAAAGGTATGAAACCCCACAGCAAGCTGTGAGGTAGTTCAACTTGCCCATTCCGCTGTGCTTCGCTTTCGGAATTGGAGTTTCACTAAAATTAACGGGCTTCGGAATCGTATCCACAAAGCCCGTTAATAGTTTTTTACTCAGATTAGTAAACGTGTTTATATAAAAATTAATCATTAATTCAAATGCTTTATCCTCCTATCGGCAATTCTTTTATCCTGACGGCACGTTGAAATCTTTCCTGATAAAAGGGGTGTTCCAGCGAATCAATTCGAACACGTCTCTTTTTTGACGAGGCGTGAATGAATTTGTTGTTTCCTATGTAAATTCCAACATGTCCGAATGAACGGTTGGTGCGGAAGAAAACCAGATCTCCTTTAACCAGGTCTTCGATATCGACTGTGACACCGACTTCAGATTGGTCACGGGCAACACGCGGTAAATTTACGTTGAAACTTCTATAAACCTTTTGAACAAAGGCAGAGCAGTCAATTCCTCTTTTTGAGGTGCCGCCAAGTCTATAAGGCGCTCCCAGGAAGCCGGATGCCTTTTTAATCAGTCTTTGCATTTCATTCGTGCTTTCCCATTTCCCCAGAAATTCTTCTCCGCTTACAAAGCGGTAAACACTCGTAAAAAAATCTTCTTCATGATCAGATTCTTCTTCTGAATCTGTGTCTTCATCTGCAATAGCAGCCGTAACCGCTTCTTCGTTTGTTTCTTCTAAATCTTTATTCTTCTTTGCTGAAAAGGTCGAATGAGTCTTCAATGGGGAAGAGGTTTTTGCCAGAGCAATTTTCTGCCCGATCCGAATCATCCTTGAATTTAAATTGTTTAGAGCCACCAATTTTTTTAAAGGGATATTGTTTTTATGCGCAATTTTGGAAAGACAATCGCCTTTTTTGACCACGTAATAAGATGAATTATTTTTCTGGGAAGCAGCACGTTTATATGGATTAGTTTTCTTAACGGCAACAGAGTTAGAGGAACGTTTTTTTTTGGCAATTTTTAAAATTTGGTTGGCTTTAATTTTGGATTGATGAAGATTATTAGCTTTCTTGATGTCACTGATGCTGACATCGAATTTTTTGGAAATGCCGAAAAGGGTATCCCCTTTTTTCACTTTATAATGAACGGCATAAGCGTTGAAGCTAAAACCGAACAATAAAAAAAGGACGAAAAGTCCTGACAATATAAAAATCCGCCGTTTCATAATGAAATGCCTCCTTTGTTACGGGGGGTATTATCCTATTAACGGTGTACATATTTCGATTAATTTTTTTCATATTTATAACCGAAAAATAAATAACAAGTTGCTGTACACACCAATTACACATCTTTTTAGTAAAATGTATAATGAACTAAACAATTTACAGGTGACATACTAAAACCGTGAGGGGATGTCAAATTTATTTTACAATTTTAAACGATGCAATTTAATAAGGCTTTATAATAATTAATTTTTTATAAAAACAATCTCTTTTTAATTGTGTAAATTAATATTGGATTTTATGTTGATTTTCGGTTATGGCAGTGCCTGTCTAAAATTGCCTCTGGATCAGGGACGGGTGCTTTGCTGTGAGACAGGTGATATCAATTTAATTTATGAAAGATTAAGATGCGATTTGTTTGGAGAAATATTTCAATAATTTTAATTTTAGTCTTCACGTATTTTTTTATCGATGTGGGACGCTATTTTTTTTATCCCAGCGTAGCCTCTTTGAAGAAAAATTACCCCGAAAAAACCGCTTTCATGAAATATCGTGAAAAAGTCTGGGAAAAACAAGGCATGAATAAGAAGGTTGCGAATATCAGAGTTCCTCTTTCCCAAATCTCGCCTTATGCGATGAAAGCCGTGATTATAGCCGAGGACGATAAGTTCTGGTCTCATGAGGGGTTTGATTTTGAGGCCATGCAGAAGGCACTGGAAAAAGACATTAAGAAGAAGAAATTCAAAGCCGGCGGCAGTACTATCTCTCAGCAGCTTGCAAAAAATCTATATCTCTCTCCGTCAAAGAGCCCTGTCCGGAAAATCAAAGAAGCGATTCTGACCTGGCGGATGGAGCGTCATTTAAGCAAAAAAAGGATTATGGAACTATACCTGAATGTTGTGGAATGGGGTGACGGAATTTTTGGTATCGAAGCAGCAGCCCGCAGACATTACGGAAAAAGCGCTGCTGCATTGGGCCCCCGGGAAGCGGCGGTGCTGGCCTCGATCCTGCCCAATCCCATCAAATATAAACCTCATGGTTCTTCAAGATACGTGGTTAACCGTTCAGAAAGAATTTACCGGATTATGGTGCGTCGGGGCATTGTGATTCCTGAATATGAAGACGTGATCTCCGAACCTGATGAAAGTGAAGATCAAGAGGTCGATCAGGTTGGTGCAAATGTTCCTGGAGTCGCCGGACAGGAAAATGAATCCATTCAACCGACGGACGAAAAAAAGGAGGAAACCGTTCCGGAAGAACAAAAAACAAGCCATGTTCTTCCGGAAACGGAAAATAAACCAATCCCTTGAGGGAAGTTCCTCTTATAATATTTCAATAGCCGTGGCCATGGAGACGCCGCCGCCTCCGCAGAGGGTGGCCAAACCCAGCGTCTTGCCGTGTTTTCGCATGGCGTGAATCAGCGTTACCATAATACGGGATCCGGTAGAACCCACAGGATGTCCCAGACCGATGCCGCTGCCGTTGATATTGGTAATTTCACGATTTAAACCAAGTTCCTTTTCACAACCGAGGTACTGGCCGGCAAAAGCTTCGTTGACTTCGCACAACTCAAAAGCATCCAGCGTAAGTTTAGGGTTGTTTTTGAGCAGATTCTTTACGGCCGGAACGGGGCTCAAACCCATGACGGAAGGATGGCACGCACCGCGGCCGGATGCGTATATTCTGGCGATGGGTTTCAATCCCAATTCCCTGGCTTTTTCCCCAGACATGATGATCATGGCGGAAGCGCCGTCGTTGAGTCCTGAGGAATTCCCAGCCGTGACCTTGCCGACCTTGGGGATAAATGCCGGAGGCAGGGCTTTCAACTGATCCATGGTTAATCCGGGACGGAAATGTTCGTCCTTGTCAAAGATGACGGGCGGCTTGCCTTTTTTCTGCGGAAGCTCGACCGGTACGATCTCATCTTTGAAGTCGCCATTCCTGGTGGCGCGCTCGACGCTGTTGTGGCTGCGCAGGGCGACCTCGTCCATTTCCTCGCGGCTGATGTTCAGCAGTTGGGCGATCAATTCCGCGGTATGTCCCATAATGTAAGGTTTGCCCTTTAAGCTCTCAAAAGGCTGCCCCGATTTTACAGGGCCATCGTCACCCAACGGCATAACATAAGAACCGCAATGCAATGCGCGAATCATGGCATCGACAAAAACCGAGTCCTGAAGACGACATCCCCACCGGGCGCCAAAACTCACATAAGGCACGCCGGACATATGCTCAACGCCGCCCGCCAGAATAATATCGGCCATCCCGGCCTGAATCATGGCCGCGCCGCTCAGCACGGCTTCCATGCCGGAAATGCACACACGATTGACGGTTACAGCGGTCACCGTGTCCGGAATACCCGCCAAAAGAGCACCCACCCTGGCCGTGTTGAGTGTATTGCAGTCTTCAATGCAACAACCGAAGCGAACATCATCAATGATCGCCGGTTCTATGCCCGCGCGTTTAATGGCTTCTTTCATGACGACCGCCGCGATTTTGGCTCCGATCATGTCCTTTAATGTTCCTCCGAATGTTCCTATCGCTGTTCTGCACGCCGAAACAATTACAACATCCTTCATTGTCTAAACTCCTTATATTTATGATTATTTTCTTCTATCAAAGCTGAATGATTCAGACAGACTTTTCAGAAGTAATTTCTTCAAACTAATCAAACAAGATTAAGCTGTTTGCAGCTCGTTGCTCCAACCTGCTTGTAAAAATGAATAAAACCGGACACTGCATATCTTATAACCGGTCTCAAAGTCAAGACCGTGAATAGTCTGAAGTGAAACGTTTGCGTAAAAAATTTTATAAAGAACGATGAGCGCGGTTTGGGCAAAGCAATGAAAGGGAATTGCCCGATGTGTATTTTTATCCCAAAATAACTGAAAAAACACATGCTCTTTTCAGTTGACCCACTTTAAAAAATGAATAATAAGAAAGAAAAAAGAAGGGGGGTGACGCCGGGACGCAAATTGAAGAAATCGAAAAGAATTAGACGTCGAAAAAGAAGTACAGCAAAAAATATCCGGTAACGGTTATTAAAATGTCCATACTTTAAAAAATATGAAAGGATGAATTTCCATGAATAAGAAGATTTTTTGTTTGGTGGTTGCGTTATGTGTAAGTGTATTCTTTTTGATTTCATGTTCCGGTGGTAAAAATGCAGCCGAGCTGGCAGTTAAAACAGCGGAAGAAGCTGTCAACGTGACGAAGGCTGAAGCCGTCAAGATAGTTCCGGATGAGGTTAAATCACTGGAAGATACACTCACTGCGGTGAAGGGGAAATTTACAAATGGTGATTACAAAGCCGCTATGGAAGAAGCGACAACACTTGCCGCTAAAGCCAAGGAAGTTTTGGATGCGGCAAAAGCCAAAAAAGAAGAGTTGACCAAGCAATGGACGGAAATAAGCCAGGGGCTTCCTAAGATGTTTGAAGACATTCAGAGCAAGGTTGATGGTCTTTCCAAACTTAAAAAGCTGCCGGCCGACTTGACCAAGGAAAAGTTTGAAGAGACGAAAGCCGCTCTGGCTTCAGTAAAAGATGAATGGACCAAGATTCAAACAATCTTCGCGAGTGGCAGTTTTGCTGAAGCTGTTAACGCTGCAACGTCCCTGAAAGATAAAGCTGTAAAAATTATGGAAGCTTTGGGAATCAGTGTTCCTCCTTCAGAAACTCCGCCCGAGGCTCCTGCTCCGGCTGCTGAACCGGCTCCTGCCAAGTAACAAAATTAGGCTGAAAAGGGATATGTTCCAATATAGGATTGGAACATATCCCTGAAGCTAACCGTTTTTTGCTTGCCGCCTGCCGAAGATAAATCGGCCCATTTTTCTGACGGCAAAAAAGAAAAACAATACAATAAGTATCAAACAGACGATTGGAAGGATAATGGCCAGCAATGCCACGATAATCGCGCCGATAAGTTCCAGCGTGGCAACGAAAGGGTTGCCGGTTCCTGCCGTGGCGAGCGACGATTTCGCGCGAAGTGCAACTGTCGAACCTTGGACCAGTCCTGCTATTCCGCCGCCGGCAATCAGAGCCAGCGTCCATTTCAGAAACGGAGAAAGTTCCATGCCCATGGAAGCCGTTGTTATCGTACCGGCGATGACGGCAGCGGGTGTGGCAATGCTATCCAGAATATGGTCAACCCCGGGTATGTAATAGGCCAATACTTCAATAACGGTCGCCGAGCCAAAAGCAATAGTCGCGTAGGGGCTGCCAATCCAGGCAAATTCTGAGGGCAAATGTAATTGTCCGCTTAAAACAGCCAGATTCATGATCAGCAGCGGGACGAATATCCGGAATCCGCATGCTGCGCTCAGGCCAAATCCAATGACTATCCCCATCATTGTATCCATCTTGATCTCGTGTTTGAAAACGTTGATGCCTAAATCAGATTTCTTTTAATAGCTTGTTTTCAGGAAGCTTTTCAATCACTTTGCTGAATGCCTCCAACGAAGCGGAGATTGAAGCCATATCGGCATTGTCGGTATAGGGCATTTGATTGACGCCTTTTTTTTCGATAGCATCAATTACATAATGAATGCTGATAATGTTGGGATCGATAGCCGGCTGGTAACCGCGTTCATTATCTTTGCCGGCTTCTACGATGATTTTACTTTGCGCCAGATCAAAAATAATTTCTCTGACCAAACGGCGGGGCACTCCCAGTTGGTTCGATATTTCGCCGGAACCCATCGGTTTTTCTCCCCGCGTAAAGTTTTTAATCACACGGCTGGTTACTAAAAGAGACAGCAGATTGCGAAGCCGGCGGCTGGCGTGAAGAACATCCGGTTCGAATTCGTAATCGTCCACCGTTTGATAAGCCACGGATAATTCCGCTCCAAACAGAACAATGAGCCAGCTCAACTGAAGCCATGCCAAAAAAAGCGGAAGGGCGGCAAAACTTCCGTAAATGGCGTTATAATGAACTACGCCGATTTGAAAAGTGATGTACATCCATTGAACAAGC
This sequence comes from uncultured Smithella sp., assembly GCA_964400795.1. Classification (GTDB taxonomy): domain Bacteria; phylum Desulfobacterota; class Syntrophia; order Syntrophales; family Smithellaceae; genus Smithella. The sequence goes on along the minus strand of CAYNWA010000023.1, from coordinate 21,295 downwards.
TGAAAAACGGTTCCGGTCATGATACCGGCAAACAGGCCGGAAAAGAAACGTACTTTGGTGTTCGGCATAAAAATGTAAAGAAACATGAAAAGGATCCACATCAGGGTATAGGGCAACAATTTCAATAAGAAGAATATCAAAGAACTGAACCCTCCCAGTATGGTGAAGGTTTCCACAATCATGGTTACTTGTGTGGTAATAAAAACGTTTACACCGCTGGCGAGAACAAAAACAAGTGGACAAACGAGCATCAGCGACAAATAGTCGCTGAACATCCGGCCGATTGTCCGTTTTTCTTTTACTTTCCAGATATCATTGAAAGAATATTCAATCTGCCCCAAAAGCTTGATGACAGCCCAGAGCAGAATAACCAGACCAACTCCGGCGATTAATCCTCCCTTGGTGTTTTCCAAAAGAGAATGGGAGAATTTGATCACATTGGCGAGAATCTCTTCGTGACCGGCTAGCTTAGTGCGCAGCTGGGCTTCCAGAACTTTCTCGAAACCGAACCCCTTGGCGATTCCGAAGACCATGGCGAAAACGGGAACAATGGAAACAAGAGAAAAAAATGTAAGAGCGGAGGAACGCAACGGACACTTGTCTTCCTTAAACCCCCTGATGGAAAGAATCAGGACTCGCAATATTTTAATAAAGAAAGATTTCGCGGGAGCAAGGTGAGCGCGACGAATTCTCCAGATATCGTTGCTTATAAAATTTACAGCCTTTCTCATTATTTCCCGTAAATTTTTCATCATGTCCCTCCGCCGGATTAATTTTCATCGAGTATTGTAAACAGGTGTTGATATGCCAGCATTTAATTGTGTTCTTCGATCTCAATTATAATGAATGATGTAAAAGTATAGAAATATCGTAAGGGTAAGTCAATCGGAAACTGATGGTCAATTTATATCCTTTAATATTTGCTTGTATGCAATTATTCTACAATGGCAAAATCGTTATTGTTCATTTGAAATAAATAAATTCAATAAATAATGAAAAAATGTTATTGAGAAAACAGATTTGTAAACAAAACAATAAATATCTTTCAAAATGGAGAGAATATTATGACTATGAGAATTTTCGATAAAAAGCTTATCATTCTGCAGGCATTGCTGATCCCTGCCCTTATCATGTCGCTGAACTCCTGTTATTATTATCCATATGAACAGGTGACGACGCAGCCTTCTCCGGATGAAAATATCAGGGCTATTACGCAAATTTATTTCTATCCCAACAAAAATCAGTCAACCGAGCAACAGTCACGAGATCACTATGCTTGCTATAACTGGGCTATGGAGCAAACAGGATTTGACCCCAGCGCCTCATCAATCGTCCCCGCCCAGCGTGTTCGGGTTGTGCCAATGCCGCCTCCGGGACACGATACTATTTCCATGTCCATCGCGGGAGCTGTTCTGGGCGCATTGATTGGCGGAGCTCGTCATGCCGGCGGCGGAGCCTTAATTGGCGCGGCAAGTGGTGCGATGATGGGCGCCATTTCCGATGCTTCCCGCGTGGAAGCGGCAAGACAAATGGAAGAAGCATACCAGAATCGCCATGAGCCGCGTGATTTTCATAGAGAGAAAAAGGCCCTGCAGTTTCGTCGGGCCATGTCGGCCTGCATGGAAGGTCATGGATACACGGTAAAATAGTTTCTCATCAGTGGTGAGGAGGTTATGGTCATGTCGGCTAAATTTAATTTTAAGAAATGTTTTGTCATTGTACTGTCGATATTAATGTTATCGGGAATGAGTGTTTCCGGTTTTGCACAACCGGCGCGTAGTGGATCCAAAAAACCGGGAAGAATGTCTGCGCGTGTTGTTAAAAAAGCACCGGCGCCAAAACATAAAAGTTTTGTCGATTCCCGTCATCACCACAATCGTTCCTATCTGAATCGCGGGTATGCGGTGCGTTCGCTTCCCAGAGGCCATAGGATCGTCATGCATCATCATGACCGTTATTACCATTCGTATGGAGTATGGTACAGACATCATGGGGGACAATATATTGTTGTATCTCCGCCTATCGGGCTGTTTGTTCCATTTTTGCCGCTTGCTTATGCCACTATCTGGATACATGGAATGCCTTATTATTATGCCAACGAAACATATTATACGCAAACCCCCGGGGGGTATGTAGTTGTCGAACCCCCGCAGGATGAAGTCAGCGAAACACCTCCGGATAGTGACGAAGATGAAGTTGCGGATATAACAGATGACAAAATATTTGTTTATCCCAGTAAAGGCCAAAGCCAGGCGCAACAGGATCATGACCGTTACGAATGTCATAAATGGGGAGTTGAACAGACAGATTATGATCCGATTCAGCCCCCATATGATCTTTCTGCAGAAGATATTATACAACAAAGAAAAGATTATCGGAGAGCTATGACAGCCTGTCTTAACAGCCGTGGTTATTCTGTAAAATAAAAATTTTTTCGGCTGGAACACATTCAAACCACAGGCGTCTTTAATATCAAGCGTCAATACTTTCTGAAAAGGAGCTGACTATGGAAAGACAAAAAATCATTGAAAAGATGATAGATTTGCATAAGACTTTTTTTGAAAATTACTTTTCAATGATGGTCCTATTGCAGGATCAGACAGAAAATCTTTTAAAACCGTATATCAATAGCTTTCCCGGGATGAGTGAGGAGAACAAAAAGGTTTTGGATCAGTGGACTAAGGAATACAAAAGAAGCCGGGATGAGTTTAAAAAGGCTATTGATAAAGGCTACGCCAAGGCAGAAACGTTTTTTGATTGTAATGCCATTCTCCAGTTTCAGGAACAAAACGAGAAAATATTCAGTGATTTTATAAAGCAAGCAAGCTGGATGCCGGATGATTTCAAGAAGGCCACTGAAGAACTGGCTGCCACGTATCAAAACAATCTCGGCAATTTTAAAAAATATGTCGAAGAAAAAGTCAATCATGTGGATGATTTTTCATCTTCAGCCAAAAAACCGCGTAAGAAGGCCGACAAGCAAAAATAAAATCTTTGTCATTTTTAAAAATGGTTTGAGTGCCTTCATATTGGCCAGATTCAATATGCCAAATATTCGCGTTAATGAACGACCCCGCCGCAAGCAGCGGTGTATCCAAAGGAGCTTACGCTCCAAGGGGCGGGGAATTAGGCCCGTATTTATCCCGCTCGGCCTATAGTGACCTTTAGGTTATTCGCCTCGGGGATAATTTCCAATCCCGATAATTCGGGATTGGATAATTCGTCTAATAAACTTCAATGCGCCATGCTTTTGAAGTTTAAGTCTCATTACGACCATCAAATTTCAGTGCACCTATAGTGCCCTTTAGGGTATTCGTTTCTGAAATTTGGGTCTCATTAAAAAAATACAAAAGTCATGACGATATATAAGATCACGAGAATGGGAATGGAGTATTTAAACATGTAGCCAAAAAAGCTGGGCATGTTTACGCCAGCCTCTTCCGCGATGGATTTGACCATGAAATTCGGCGCATTGCCGATGTAAGTATTGGCGCCCATGAAAACGGCGCCAATGGATATGGCGGCAAGATAGGGAATCTTCTCCACGATTAATCTGGCGACGGCGGGCGCTTCCGGCATTTCGGGATAAAATTTCCCCAGCATGCTGTTAAAGAAGGTCAGATACGTCGGTGCGTTATCCAGAAAACTGGACAAACCGCCGACCGCCCAGAAATAATGAGCGGGTTTGTCGATCATCTGTATCAATCCGGCCATTGCTCCCTGCTCGCCGGCCTTTAAAATGGCCAGCGCCGGAATGATGGTGATGAATATGCCGGCGAAAAGATGAGCGACTTCCCGGATGGGCGCCCAACTGAATTCATTATTTTTGTAGAGCTCTTTTCTTGAAAAGACGAGAGATCCTGCGCCCATGAGCAGTAAAACGGCGTCTTTGATTAAATTTTCAATCGACTGATGAACCCCCAGAATATCAACCACGCCCATTCTCATGCTCCCGCTGAACAGGACGGCGGAGATAATGCCCGCCAGAAAAATGAAATTGTGGCATCCGGAAATCCTGATCGGCTCCGGCGCATGATCCGGCACCGCAGTTTTGCTTTCTCTTTTGTAATAATATGAATCCAGCATAAAGTATAAAGCCAGCAGAATGATGGCGGCAAAGGCCATTTGTGGAAAAATCTTCAGCGTCCAGAAAAAAGGGACCCCGTGCAGAAATCCGAGAAAAAGAGGCGGATCGCCCAGCGGCGTCAATGCGCCGCCGATATTGCTGACCAGAAAAATAAAAAAAACAACCGTGTGTACCTTGTGCACCCGCCAAGAATTGGAGCGCAGAATCGGCCGGATTAAAAGCATCGACGCGCCGGTTGTTCCGATGATCGAGGCGATCATCGTTCCGATGCCCAGAATAATCGTGTTGATTCCGGGAGAACCTTTCAGGGATCCCTGGATGTAAATTCCACCCGATACGGTAAAGAGCGCCCATAAAAGCAGAATAAACGGAATATAATCCATGACGATGATGTGAATGATTTCGTGTATGGCAACTTCCCGGAAAAAGAAGATAAAGGGCAGCGCGAAAACCAATGCCCAGAAGACAGCGACTCTGGGGAAATTGCGGTGCCAGAATCGAGGGAAAAAAAGTGGAATCAGCGCGATGGACAACAGCATGCCGATAAACGGCAATATCGACCATAAGGGAAGAATGTTTCCGAGATTTTCTCCGGCGCTTTCTGCTGCCGGAGCAATAGCCAAGGCTGTAAAGGGGTGCATCCACTGCAACGCCAGAAACAGCATAAAAGGAACAACGGCGGTTTTTGCGCACCGGAAAGTTTTTTCAGAAGACGAATTTAATCGTATGTGTCGAGAGAACATAAGCTTATTTGCCAATCAGTCCCCGGGCTATGAGGGGTTTTCTTTTTGAAGAAAAAGGGTTTGCGTTGGATAGGCAAATTCAATTCCTTCCTCTTGGAAGCGGTGGAAGATTTCAAGATTGATGGCTTCCTGAATGTCCATATACGTATTGAAGTCCGGCGTGGTTACGTAATACACGACTTCAAAATTCAGCGAGAAGGCGCCGTACTCCTTGAAATGAACGCGATCGAAACGGGCGTTTTCCTCTTTTTCAATGATATCAGTAATAATGCTTTTGATGGTTTTCAGTTTTTCCAGAGGGGTTTGATAGATAACCCCGAAGCCGAATAAAATTCGCCGTTCGGTCATCCTTTTAAAATTACGGATGCGGCTTTTGAGAAGATCATTATTGGCAAAGATTAACTGCTCGCCGCTAAGGCTGCGGATACGGGTTGTCTTCAGGCCGATATATTCAATGGTTCCGGCAAGGGAATCCACGATCACGAAATCGCCGATGACAAACGGTTTGTCCAGAACGATGGACAGCGAGGCAAAAAGATCGCCCAGGATATTTTGCACCGCCAGAGCCACGGCGATGCCGCCGATGCCCAGACCGGCGACCAGTCCCGTGATATCGACACCGACATTGTCCAGAATAAGAAGCAGCACGATGGTCCAGAGAATCAGGCGCCCGACAAATCCCAACAGGGATATGGTTGTCTTGCTGGACGCATCATTTTCGGTTCGCTTCTGCATGGTGTGCCGGATGGCATAATTTATGCCGGCGCTAATCCAAAGGCCTCCCTGTAAAATCAATATCAGGATAACCGCTTTTTGCCAGAAGGACTCAACGGAGGGTTTCATCGTAATCCAGTTTGACGCCACGTAAGCGGACGCAACAATGAGAATCAAGATTTTGGTCTGTTTAAAAACATCAACGAGAAGATCATCAAATTCGTTATCGGTTGATCTGGCCAGTTTGGACAGGTTGCTGATGGCCACCTTCTGGATAATTTTAAACGTTGCAAAGACAACGAGAAAAATGCACAAGGCTATGAGCCAATCCTGAAAGGTGTTTCCCCAATAGATTGTCTGCAATATCATTTTTTCTCCTAACATGACGCGTTCAGCAAATGCTTTTTAAAAAATCTTAAAACTGTCGATGATTTTATTGTGAGACTCACACTTCAAATGCGTATAACCTAAATATCCTAAAGGGCACTATAGGGTCACTATAGGCGCACTGAAATTTGTAAGTCGAACAATCCCGAACAGCGGAGGGTACCCACCCCCTGGGGGTCATACCTGTGATTTTTCGGGTATTACTAGAACAGGAATTAAAGTCGTGTCAATAATTTTAACATCCGTGCTGTCAAATACGGATGCAAATAGTTTGTTGCGATGCTTATGACCGACCACGATAAGATTAATTTGATTTTCCAAGGCGTATTTCACAATTTCATCGGCGATTTCTCCTTTGAGGGCGGCATAAACAATTTCGGTATCCTCCAAGAGATATTCGGGAACTTCTTCTTTGACCCTTAAGGCAATGGAGTCCTCGTGGTCCGCGGGCGTACGATAGCCGGCCAGAATATTGTTTACATAGACGATATGCAGCCTGCCGTTAAAAATTTTTGCGAGCTCAAAGGCCTCTTTCGCGGAAGACACTTTTTCCAAATCAAGATTAATGGCATATAAAATATTTTTGAATTCAAACATATATAACGCTCCCCGACTATTAATAATTAATATAATCAACAGAGCATGTCAACATTTTATGATTAATCGATTTGCTTCTTTGCGTTTGTTCTAAGCTACGGGGATAGTTCGGCTTACGTTTTAGTGATCCTTGACTATAGTCTTAGAGCGAACTATCCCTCCACCTTTAGGTGGCAGGAATGAACGTCGCGAGCTTGCTGTCAACGAGTCTCATGATACCACGGTACCGCGTGCCTGGTATAATTCGACTAACACTTCAAACTTCATCCCGACTCGTCGTGATTCGTTTTCCCACGTCGCTTCGCTTCTAGGATAGTTCGACTTACGTTTCGAGCATCACTTCATTCGCTCTCAATGAGTCTCACTATCAGTGAGTCTCATTAAAAAGCCTCCGTCCCCGGAGATACGGGGAACGGAGGCTTGAAATTTGTGTAAATCAACAACTATCTTTTATTCGCCCTTGAAATTTGCTTCTCTCTTTTCGAAGAATGCGCCGATGCCTTCCTGTGCGTCCTTGGAGCTGAAGAGTCTTCCGAGTTCTTCGCGTTCGATCTTCAGGTGCTGTTCGGGTGTAATATTCTGGCTGATGTTGCACAGCTTGGTGATCGCTGCGACGGAGAGCGGTGCTCTCTTTGTAATTTTGTTCGCCAGTTCGAGTGCGGCATCCAGAACGTTCCCTTCGGTTATGTGGTCCACCAGTCCGATGGCAAGAGCCTCATCCGCCTCACACTGTTTGCCCATGTACATCATTTCCAGAGCTCTCGATTTACCGACAAGCCGCGGCAACCGCAGGCTTCCGCCGTAACCGGGCATGATTCCCAGGTTTGTCTCGGTCAGGCCCATGCGTGCGCCCTTCTTCATGAATCGTATATGACAGGCCATGGCCAGTTCGCACCCGCCGCCCAAGGCGTGTCCGTTGATCGCTGCGATGACCGGTTTCGGGAAATACTCGACCTTGTTCCAGACATCCTGACCACGTTTCAAGAAGTCGACGGCGCTGAAATCTCCAAACCCACTCGCCAGGTCGGCGCCCGCGCTGAAGGCCTTCTCGCCGGAGCCGGTGATGATGACGCACCGGATTTCCTTATCGGCTTCGACGGCATCGAGATGCTTCCGCATGGCTTCGAAAACCTCACCGCTCAGTTGGTTCATCTTTGGCTTGTCAATCGATAATATGGCCACTCTGTCTCTTATTTCTTTCGTTACTGCTTCACCCATGATAGTCCTCCTTGTGTAGTTTTGATTGGTTCCGCTTGGCCGGGGAACCCGTAATCAATTATCGTCCGATCATTTTGAACGAGCCGTTGATGATTGCCAACTCGAACTTCAGAAATCGAAACTTTCCCTGATTTTTATAACGCTGGTCCGGATACAGACTTGGTTGATCCCATGGTTCATTGCGTCTGTTCAGAGAAAAGCGATTTTCTTAATACCATTGATATTGATTACAACGGGATGGAGTATAAGAGACAGGGGATTGCGTGTCAAGGGGATTTTGACCGACGGTTTTGACCGGGAAACGTGCGTGATTTTGCTTGAAGGGGAGACAAAAAAGTGATTACATCATCGCATCAAACAAAAAATCAGGAGGATAAAGATGGCTTACAATAATATTACCGTTGAAACAAAGGATTTTATAACGGTCGTCACGCTTAATCGTCCGCCGATGAATTCCGTAAATCTTGGCATTCGGGAAGAACTGGATCAATTAGTCACCGAAGTGCAGACCAGCAAGGAGACCCGGGTGGTCATCGTGACCGGTTCCGGAGAAAGGGCTTTCTGCGCGGGAATGGATGTTTCCGACGTTGCGAACATCGACAAGGGACCCAACGGCATTGACGTTTGCAATAAAGTCGAACGCTCCCTTAAACCCATTATCGCCGCGATCAACGGCCACGCTCTGGGCGGCGGATGTGAACTGGCCATGGCCTGCCATGTTCGTTTCATGACAGACAATCCCAAAGCCCAGATCGGCTGTCCGGAATTGAATCTGGGACTGACCCCCGGCTGGGGCGGCATACAGAGAATGCCCAGAATCATCGGCAAATCCAAAGCCCTGGATTTCATTTTCTTCAGCAAGAAAGTCAGCGGCCCCGAAGCTCTCGCGCTCGGCCTTGTCGATAAGGTTTGCCCGGCCTCCGATTTGATGAAAGAAGCCATGGATTACGCGATTGCTCTTTCCAAGAGACCTCCCATCGCGGTCAGCGCCGTGCTCGCCGGAATGACGGCCGGTTTGGAAAAAGGCATTGATGCCGGTTTGGAAACCGACAAGAAATGGACGGAGAAACTCAAAGTCAGCAAGGATACCGTGGAAGGCATGACCGCTTTCTTTGAAAAACGTGAACCGAAATTTACAGGTGAATAAAGTCTATTACCGTTTTCAGCTTAGCCAAGTCTTTTTGACTTGGTTGCTGATAAGCTTGGTGAACCGGTAAGAAGTCGAGTCTAAAAGACTCGACTCAACTTGAGCTGAGGAGGCTGTGCCACCAAAAGTAGCACCCAGCATTCGCCGGGGTTCCCTTTGATTTAGAAGTGGTATCACAGCATGAACATCGCCAAGGTTTCGGCAATACACGCCGGTTTTTCCTGCCCCTCGATTTCAATGGTGTGCGTGGTCGTAACGAGCAGGCGTCCGCCGTCCTTTTCTTCAACGCCGGAAAGAACCATTTTAGACCGCACTCGGGAACCCACCGGCACAGGATTGATGAAACGCACCTTGTTCAATCCGTAATTGAGAACCATTTTCATGCCTTCCGGCAGATATTTTCCGGAGCTACCGAAGAGCGCAGTCAGGGAAAGGATTAAAAATCCATGAGCGATGGTTCCGCCAAAGGGTCCTTTCTTCGCGTTTTCGACATCCACGTGTATCCACTGATGATCGTCTGTGGCGTCGGCAAACAAATTGACTTTCGCCTGATCAATCAGCACCCAGTCGCTGGTGCCGTTATCCTGGCCGATCATTGTTTTCAGTTTTTCTACGGGTACCATTTCAAACATTTTTTAGTCTCCTTATTAGGTTATAAAGGTAGTATCTTTTAAGTTTCGCTCTCCACGAACGTCTTCTTGCGTAATTTAACCGGTCTCATCTGTTTCTTGCGCATGCGCAGATTGAGCATTTCCACACCGACGGAAAACGCCATGGCGAAGTAGATATATCCCTTGGGAACATGCACGTCAAATCCTTCGGCCACCAGTGTTACGCCTACCAGAAGCAGGAAGGATAATGCCAGTATTTTTATGGTTGGATGATCGTCAACAAATTTACTGATGGGCTTGGCGGCAAACAGCATCACGCCCACAGCACAGATAATGGCGATGGCCATGATGGAAATTTCCTGGGCCAGACCGACAGCGGTGATGACGGAATCAAGAGAAAAGACGATGTCCAGAAGGGCAATCTGAATCAGAACGGCTGCCACACTCGATGATATGAGTTTCGGAGTTTCCTCCTGCTCTCCCTCCAGACTGCCGTGAATTTCATGAGTGGCCTTGGCCAGTAGGAAAAGCCCTCCGCCAATCAGAATAATATCGCGTCCGGAAATTTCCTGGCCGAATACCGTAAACCACGGCGCGGTCAGCTTGATCACCCAGAAGATGGAAAACAAAAGTACAAGTCGCGTCAGCATCGCCAGTATCAAGCCGGTGCTGCGGGCAAAGTTTTGTTTATGCCTGGGCAGCTTACTAACCAGGATGGAAATAAAAATGATGTTGTCTATACCCAGAACGATTTCCAAAGCGGTTAACGTTGCCAAGGCAATCCATGCTTCTGGACTGGTTAGCCATGCGAACATAATTATTCTCCGTTTGTTTTAATGATGTTTAATATTCGATTCCCGCTCGATCTTTAATGCCAGCGTTGTAATGATGTTTTATTTCCTGAACTTCACTGACGGTATCGGCAAGCTTGATGATTTCTTTCGGCGCGTAACGGCCGGTTAAAATGAGGTTCGTTACAGTTGGTTTGTTTTTTATCAGGTCGATAACGTCCTTTAATTTGATCAGTTTGAAATCCGTGGCGACATTAATCTCATCGAGAATGACCATATCATATTTGCCGCTCATGACGGCCTTGCTGGCAGTATCCAATCCTTTTTGCGCCAGGGCGATATCGATGGCCGCGGGGTTGTTACGCATGACAAAACTGTCCAGGCCGGATTTGCGGATGGTGATGTTGGGGAGATATTTTTCCGCGGCAACAAACTCGCCATAGTCTCTTCCTTTCATAAATTGCATGATGAAAACCTTATAGCCCTGTCCGACAGCGCGCAGGGCCTGACCAAAAGCAGAGGTTGTTTTCCCCTTGCCGTTTCCGGTAATCACGATAATCAGCCCTCTGTCTGTTTTGGAAGAAGCTTTTTTCGTGGATGCAATATTCTTTCTGGTGACCGCTTTTTTTGATGCGGATGATTTTTTATTTTTTGTGATTGTCATTTTTAACTCTCCTTTTTTAAAAATCTTTGGGTGATTTCTTCCGCTACGGAATAAGGGTCCGATTTTCTATTTTTAATTTTTTCGGATAATTTTTTCAACTCGCCGCTCGTGATCAGGGAATGCATCAGCGGTTCCATCAGGCAGGAACTCAACGCGTCTTTGATTTCCGCGATTGCTTTGCGATGCATCCGTTCGGTGAGTTTGCCGCTCTGCCGCAGGTATAAATGATGCTCTTCAATTTTTTGAGCAAGTTCGGCAGTGTTTTTGGAAAAGATTTCCGGTTCAAAGGCATCGCCGACCATCATAATCGGCGGTTTCCAACCATCCGCAGCTTGGGGAGATAAATTGAGCATCGAAGCCAGCTCAGTTTGAAGTTGTCTGGCGCCGGCGCGGTTGGCTTTGTTGATAACAAAGACATCGGCGATTTCCATCAATCCGGCTTTCATGGTTTGGATTTCGTCGCCCATTCCGGGAACAAGAACGACAATAACGCTGTGCGCGTGATTAATAATGTCGATTTCCTGCTGACCGATGCCGACGGTTTCGACAATAATGACATCCTTGCCCATCGCCTCCATGACGTGAATGGCGTTGCCGGCCGCCTGCGAGAGCCCTCCCAGCGCGCCGCGGGTGGCCAGCGACCTTACAAAAACTCCCGGATCTTCCGAATGTCGCTGCATACGGATTCGGTCTCCCAGAATTGCTCCTCCTGTAAAAGGACTTGTCGGATCTACGGCCAGTACGCCAACCGTTTTATTCAGCTTCCTGAATTCGGTGATGAGCGCGTCGGTCAGCGTGCTTTTGCCCGCGCCGGGAGCGCCGGTAATCCCGATAATGAAGGATTGACCGGTATGAACGTAAAGTTTTTTGATTTTTGCTTTGGCATCCGGAAGTTTATCTTCGATGTCCCGGATAAGACGGGATGCGGTACGAACATCACCCGCACAGATTTTTTTTATGGTGGAATCCATATTCTAAAAAAGAAATTCTAGTGAGTTTTTATATTTTGCCTGATCCATTCCACAATGGAATCAAGTGAGGCGCCGGGAGTAAATATCGTCTTGATGCCGGATGCATAAAGCATGGGGAAGTCCTGTTCGGGAATAATACCGCCGCCGATCACCGTAATATCGTCGGCTCCTTTTTCACGCAAAAGTTCGACAACTCTTGGAAAAAGCGCGCGATGCGCGCCGGAAAGACAACTCAATCCGACCAGGTCAACATCTTCCTGAATCGCAGAAGCAGCGATTTGTTCAGGTGTCTGATGACATCCGGTGTAAACCACTTCAAATCCGGCATCGCGGAAGCAGCGGGCGAGAATACGGGCGCCGCGATCATGTCCGTCCAGGCCCGGTTTGGCAACCATCACGCGAATTTTTCTTTCCGGCATATCAATTTACCCCTCAGATGTCATTACCCGGCTTGACCGGGTAATCCAGTTTGTTTATAAATTTATTAATTTTGTAGCCAATATCATGAATCCCACGTCGCTACGCTCCTGGGATAATTCCACTTACACTTCAGACTTCGCTGTGCTCGTCTTCAGCGAGTGTCATTAATACAGTCCCGGGTCCCTATACTCCCCATAAACGTCGCGATAAACATCGCATATTTCCTGCAACGTCGCCAGATTTTTCACTGCGTCGATGCAGAAAGGCATCACGTTGTCGCCTTTTTTGCAGGCGTTTTTAATATTCTCCAGAGATGTTTTGACCGCTTTGCCGTCGCGCTTGCGTCGCACATCATTGAGGCGTTTAATCTGTTCTTCACCGACTTTTTCCTCGATTTCCACCAGCGGAATCGGATGTTGATTGTCGCTGGCGTATTTATTAACGCCTACCATGATTTTTTCGCCTTTTTCCAGTTGACCCTGAAATTTATACGCTGATTCGGCGATTTCCATTTGCGGAAAACCTTTTTCAATGGCAGCGATCATTCCGCCCATCGCGTCAATTTTGTTAATGTAGTCCCAGGTTTCTTCTTCAATTTGGTTCGTAAGCTTTTCGATAAAATAAGAACCGGCCAGAGGATCGATGGTATTGGCCACTCCTGTTTCTTCCGCAAGAATCTGCTGTGTACGCAGGGCGATTTCTGCGGCGTGTTCCGAAGGCAGACAGAAAACTTCGTCCAGCGAGTTGGTGTGCAGAGACTGTGTTCCGCCCAGAACCGCGGCCAATCCTTCCACCGTTGTTCGGACAACATTATTATAAGGTTGCTGTGCCGCCAATGAACATCCCGCTGTTTGCGTGTGAAAACGCATCCACATGGAACGGGGTTTTTTTGCTTTAAAACGGTCGCGCATGATTTTAGCCCAGATGCGCCGCGCCGCCCGCAGCTTGCAGATTTCTTCGAAGAAATCGATGTGCGAATTAAAGAAAAAAGACAACCGGGGAGCAAAATCATCCACATCCATTTTTTTACGGCGAATGACGTCTTCCACATATTCGATGCCGTCGCGAATGGTGAATGCCAGCTCCTGAATCGCCGTGGAACCGGCCTCGCGGATATGATACCCGCTGATGCTGATCGTATTCCAGCGTGGAACATACTTTGTGCCGAATTCAACGGTGTCGCTGATCAGCTTGACGGAAGGTTCCGGCGGGCACATGAATGTTTTTTGAGCGATGAATTCCTTGAGCATGTCGTTTTGAATAGTGCCGCCTATTTTGGAAAGGGGTACCCCTTTGATATCAGCAGCTGCGCAGTACATTGCCCACAAGACTGTTGCCGGAGGATTGATGGTCATGGAAGTGGTAACTTCCGCCAAAGGTATTCCATCCATCAATGCAAGAAAATCTTCCAGAGTGTCGATCGCGACGCCGCATTTACCGACTTCACCGAGCGCTTTGGGCGAATCACTATCGTAGCCCATCAGGGTCGGAAAGTCGAAAGCGGTGCTTAATCCGGTCTGACCTTCGCGCAGAAGCATCTTCCAGCGCTGGTTGGTATCCTGTGCGCTGCCCATGCCGGAAAACATGCGGAAAGTCCAGTAACGTCCGCGGTATCCGGTGATCTGATTTCCTCTTAAATAAGGAAATTCTCCGGGAACGCTGATGTCTTCACTGAAATTTATATCTTTGATATCTTCCGGAGTATAAAGCCTTTTAATTTCCGTATCGGACACGGTGGAAAAACGCTCTTTTTGTTCAGAATTGTTTTTCAACGTCTTTTGAACTTCCTCTTTCCATTTTTCAGTCAGTTTCAAAGACGCTTCTTGCATTTCCTTTGAGAAATACTCCATCAAGTACCCCCGTATTGTTTGGAATAATTGAGAATATACGTAAAAACTAAAAGGCACTAACTTAAAAAATTTGTTTTTGTCAAGAGATATTAAAAATCAACAGATATGGCGAGAACTTGATTTTTCTTTCGATGATATTTAGCAAAGCTTGTTATCGAAAAAATAAATATGAATATGATATATTAATTAAAAAACGCACTCCCGTAGTTTTGCCAAGGCGTGCGTTTTTTTAATCCTGTATCTATATAAAATTATATAAGTTTAACGTTTTCCGCTTCCAGGCCCTTTTTGCCCTGCTGTATATCAAAAGATACACGCTGTCCTTCGGTCAATGTCTTGAAACCGTTGGTCTGGATAGCACTGAAGTGAACAAAGACATCTCCGCCGTCATCCTGTTTAATAAAACCAAACCCCTTGTTTGCGTTGAACCACTTTACGACTCCTTCTGGCATCGCTATACACTCCTTTCATAAATTTTCCAAAGTCGAATTAACACGATGACAGAACTTAAAACCGGAAATACTTTAAAGAATATATAGGGTTGCCCTGACAGGATTCGGATCTACAAAACTCTAAAGAATGTAACGGATTAACTTTGTACTTCAAAATGTTTAAATTCAACTTTTCCCTTCACAGCTCTTATCTTGTGAATTTGGCAATTCCTAAACAAAATTACCAGTAAAGTCAAGCTATATTTGAAAATATTTATTGCATTTAATTTTTTTATAAATATGCTATCTATAACACAATAGTGATGAAAGAATTAGTTTTTAGTGATTTTCAATTAAGTGTGTCATGCAGGGGGATATACTCATGAAAAAAAAGAGTATAAACTTAATCGTATTTTTTATATTACTTGTGGCAGTTGCAACTTATGCCGCTGAAGGTAAGCCTCCGCAGGCGGGAGGGGTGTTTCCTGAAATTGAATTGTTAAAACCGGCCGATCCTGTGCATCTTAAATATCTTGGATTATCCGGAAGCGGATCGTTTAAAATTCAACAAATCAAAGCGGACGTTGTGATTGTAGAAATATTCAGCATGTATTGTCCCCACTGTCAGGCAGAAGCCCCCGCCATCAACAAACTTTATGAACTCATTCAGGAAAATGCAGCGCTCAAGGGAAAAGTTAAAATGATCGGCATCGGGACGGGTAACTCCATCTATGAAACCGATATTTTTAAAAATAAATATAAAGTAGAATTTCCCTTAATTCCCGACGGAGATTTCAAATTACACAAAATTATAGGAGAAGTGAGAACACCCTATTTCTTTGTCGTTAAGTTAAAAGGTGGAAAGGCGAAGGTGATTTTTTCCCAGTTAGGCGCTTTGGGAGACAACAAGGCTTTTCTCGAACAGATTATTAAATTGTCTGGATTGAAATAGGAGCAGGAAATGAGAAAGGTATTATTAATTTTTTTACTCATTAGTTTTTTTTCATCAAACGCAATTGCTTTATCGGATGCCTATAAAAACAATATTTATAATACGGGCAAGTTAAAATCTGTGGACAGCATACTGAAAGTCAAGGTTGGCGAGGCCGCTCCTGATTTTACGCTCAAAGCGGTCAGCGGGAAAATAATTTCTCTCAAAGACTATTACGGGAAAAAGAATGTTGTCATTTCTTTTGTGCCGGCCGCATGGACGCCTGTTTGTTCCGATCAGTGGCCTGGCTACAATATTGTTAGGGATATTTTCGAAAGCCATGACTCTATATTGTTGGGAATTACCGTTGATAATATTCCAACACTCTTTTCCTGGACGAATCAAATGGGGAAATTATGGTTTGAAGTTCTTTCCGATTTCTGGCCCCATGGCGAGGTCGCGGACAAATTTGGTGTGCTGCGTTCTGATGGTGTTTCTGAAAGAGCTCTTTTTATCATAGATAAAAAGGGAGTTATCCGCTACATCGATGTACATGATATTAATGAGCGTCCATCTTTGGAAAATCTTGTCAGAGCATTACAGAAAATAAATTAATGTCCAAAAATCACTAAAATTTTGGATTGTTCAAACATTACATTTTTCTTGACACAATAAAAATATTAATCTATTCACCTTTTCAAATATTATGAACGGCGGTCAATAATTTAAATTCTGCTGTAATGTGTTGCGAAATTTATAAGGTGATTGATTTAAACTTGGAAGAAAAAAGAAGAAAAAAGAAAGAAAGAGAAAAAGAGAACAGACGAAACACCATTTTAAAAGCGGCGAGGAAGCTTTTTTTTGATCGGGGTTTTAAATCCGTAACGGTCGATAATATTGCAGAAAAAGCTGAAGTGAGCAAGGGGTCCATCTACCTTTGTTTTGAAAGCAAGGAAGAAATATACACGCAAATCTTAATTGCTGATAATATCGCCCTTAACGACAGAATAAAAAATTTTGCATCCATAGAAGCTTCGGCGTCACAGCTTCTTTTGGAGTTTGCCCGCATTTACGTTGTCTTTTTTCTGAGCGACAAGGAGCTTTTCAGAATACTGATGACTTTTATGATGCAAACGGGCCAGATGCATCTGACACAGGAACAAAGTTCGGAGTTGATTAGAACAACCAACGAAAATATTCAAATTATTTCTGAAATCATTCAAAAGGGAATTGATTCCGGTGAATTCTCTCCAGTCAACAACATTTGGCAGATACAAAACGCGATTTGGGGAATGTTAAACGGCGTTATTTCACTTTTTTTGTTTACCGGCAATCCGATAAAAAGAATGGAAAGAATTCATTCAACCGTTCAGGAAAGCATGAGCGTTTTTATCAAAGGATTGAAAGCATAAAGGGTTGCCGGGCAAATTACTTACGATCCAGCCTTATTTTTCTACCTTAAATAATTTTTTGAAATCCTGGTCGGCATCGTGCAATATTTTTTCCACATCTTTTTCCAGTTTTTCAAATCTTTCGATAATGGTTTTTGCCTGTGCTGTTACTTGCAGAGATTTTTCTTTGTCACTCGCCTCAACAAGTTTCTTGTCCATTCTTTCTTCTGACGCTTTCAATCTGCCCCACGCCGCACGATAAGACATTCCCAGTTCTTTGGCTGCGGCATTAAGGCTGTGTCGTTCTCCGATAGATTTGAGGATTTCGTCACGGCCCTTGCCGAAAATCACTTTCCCGTTTTCTTCTATCCAGATTTTATACTTGATTTCCATCGAGAAGCTCCCCAACAATTGAATTTTATCTACTTATAGGTAAGATAAATACAATATGTCAATAAAATTCTTAAGATTTCAAGATATTAAAATATAAACCCAAATCATATTGGAAAAAAGAAAATCTCTTCATCAATATGTTTTATATAACATATTGACTTTTTTTTGACTTTCAGTCAACTTATGCCACGTTTGACATATACCAAAATTGACAGAGGTATCAGGGGAGGATTTTTATGAAGATTACAAGAAGAGGGTTTTTGACTCTGTCCAGTGCTGTTGGAGGCGGTATTGCCCTGTCCGGTTTGGGGCTTAATCTGAATTCGACAAAAGCATACGCGGACGAGTTGGACAAAATGAACCGCCTTAAGGTTGCCAAGCAGACTATTACGACATGTTGTTATTGTTCGGTTGGTTGCGGTCTCATTTGCAGCGTGGATAAATCAACCGGAAAAATTTTCAACATTGAAGGAGATGCCGACCATCCCATCAACGAAGGATCGCTTTGTGCCAAGGGTGCGGGTTTCTTTGATCTGACAGAAGCCAATAAGCATCGCCTCACCAAGGTTCTCTATCGGAAACCTTATGGAACGGAATGGGAGGAAAAGGACTGGAACTTTGCTATTTCGCGCATTGCCCGTCTGATCAAGGACACACGAGACAAAGGTTTTGTAACTAAAAATGATAAGGGTGAACTGGTCAACCGTTGCGAAACGATCGGTCACTATGGCAGTTCTAATGTGGACAACGAAGAATGCTGGATTATGAGCGTCAAGTGCAGAGCGCTGGGT
>CAYNWA010000023.1:2145-3148 GCA_964400795.1 uncultured Smithella sp. | reverse complement strand
ATCTGTATCGGCTCTGGGAGAGTCGTTCGGACGCGGTTCGATGACGAACCACTATTGTGATTTAAAAAATGCGGATGTGATTCTGATTATGGGCAGCAATGCTGCCGAACATCACCCCATCGCCTTCAAGTGGATTCTAAGAGCGAAGGAGAAGGGAGCAACAATTATCCATGTAGATCCCCGTTATACGCGTACATCCGCCCGTTGCGATTTTCATGTACCGCTTCGTTCCGGTACCGATATCGCCTTCCTGGGCGGTATGATCAATTATATTCTTGAGAATAATAAATACTTCAAAGATTACGTTGTAAACTACACGAACGCGCCATTTATTGTAAATAGCGGCTTTGATTTCAAAGATGGATTGTTCTCGGGTTACGATGCGCAAAAACGCAAGTATAATAAAGATACATGGACTTTCGACAAAGATGCCAACGGTGTTCCCAGGCGGGATATGACCCTTTCTGATCCTCGCTGTGTTTTTCAGCAGCTGAAAAAACATTACTCCCGTTACACGCTGGATAAGGTCTCCAGCATCACCGGAGTTTCCAAGGAAAATCTGCTGAAGGTTTATAAAGCCTATAGCGCCACCGGTGTTCCGGATAAAGCCGGTACGGAATGCTATGCACTGGGCTGGACACAGCATACAACAGGAGTGCAGAACATCCGGTCGATGGCGATTATTCAGTTGCTGCTGGGCAATATGGGAATCGCAGGCGGCGGGATTAATGCGCTGCGTGGCGAACCGAATGTTCAGGGATCCACCGACCATTGTATTCTTTACGGTAACCTTCCCGGCTACCTGAAGATGCCTGTTGCTTCTCTGGACACACTGGAACATTATCAGAAGAAATGCACGCCGGTATCCAATGATCCCCAGTCGGCCAACTACTACACGAATTATTCAAAATTCTTTGTCAGCTTCCTGAAATCCATGTGGGGCGACAATGCGACCAAGGACAATGAATTCGGCTATCAATGGATGCCCAAACTTGACGACGGG
>CAYNWA010000023.1:669-2135 GCA_964400795.1 uncultured Smithella sp. | reverse complement strand
CGACGGGAAAGCCTATTCCACGATGCACATGTTCGATGCGATGTATGAGGGCAAGGTAAAGGGATATTTCTGTGTCGGCGCGGATACGGCCGTCAGCACGCCGAACAGCAACAAGGTTCGCAAGGCGATGGAAAAGCTGGACTGGCTGGTGGGTGAAAATATATTCGATAACGAGACCCACTCTTTCTGGAAAGGTCCCGGAGTCGATCCCGCAAAGATTAAGACGGAATGCTTCCTGCTTCCCGCTTCCGCAACGATGGAAAAAGAAGGTTCGCAGAGCAATTCCGGACGCTGGGTACAGTGGAAATACAAAGCCGCCGAAGCCCCCGGTGACGCCATTCCTGTCGGCGAGATTGAACTGAAGATTATGGCGGAGGTCAAGAAGCTATATCAGAAGGAAGGCGGACCCAATGCCTCGGCTATTACCAATCTCAAGTGGGATTATTTCGACAGCAAGGGACACATGGATGTACTGAAAATATCCCAGCAGATCAATGGTCATTTTACGAAAGACACGGTTATTGAGGACAAGGCAAAAGGTACATCAACCTTGTTCAAAAAAGGTCAGTGTGTTCCAACCTTCGGTAATTTGAAGGATGACGGTTCGACCGCCTGCGGCAACTGGATCATGGCCGGCAGTTTTGATGAAAAAGGTTTCAACAAAATGACCAAACGCGGCAAAGATGATCCCACCGGCTTGGGGCTTTTCCCCAACTGGTCATTTGCCTGGCCGGTCAATCGCCGCGTTATTTACAATCGCGCGTCCTGCGATGTTTACGGCAAACCGTACAATCCCAAACGTAAACTCCTGGAATGGGTGGGGGACAAATGGGTTGGTGATGTGCCCGACGGACCGTGGCCGCCCATGGCAGACAAGGCAAAAGGCAAATATCCTTTCATTATGAAAGCCGACGGTGTGGGCTCTATATTTGGTCCTGCCATGGCCGAAGGCCCGTTCCCCGAGCATTACGAGCCGGTGGAAAGCCCATTGACGAAGAATCCGATGTCCGGACAACTCAACAATCCGGCCATTCAAATCTTTAAGGGCGAATTGGATAAAGTGTCCAATGACAGCGTAAAATATCCCTATGTCTGCACAACCTATTCCTGCACCGAGCACTGGTGCTCCGGCGCTCTGACACGCTGGCAGGCCTGGCTCCTCGAAGCCATGCCGGAACTCTACGTGGAGATCGGTGATAAGCTGGCTGCAGAAAAGGGAATTAAGAACGGTTCACGCGTCAAGGTTTCTTCTGTGCGCGGCGAGGTGGAATGCGTCGCGATGGTCACCAAGCGTTTCAAACCGTTTGCGGTTGAAGGCAAGACCGTGCATCAGGTCGGTCTGCCCTTCAACTACGGCTGGCTCTTTCCTGCAGACGGCAGCGGTGGAGACAGCACCAATTTATTAACCCCAACCGTTGGTGACGCGAACGTCTTTTGCCCTGAGTACAAGGCGTTCATGGTCAACG
>CAYNWA010000023.1:0-659 GCA_964400795.1 uncultured Smithella sp. | reverse complement strand
ATTGAGAACAAGGAATTTCGGCAGTTACCAGAATCCGCCGGATTTGCAGTGGAACACCTGGACGCTGATCCGCTTTCAGGAATATGAAGACAAGGATGAAAACTTCCAGTGGATCTTCCGTAAGGACGGCTGCATGCACTGTACGGATGCTTCCTGCGTAAAGGTATGTCCCAGCGGAGCTCTTTATTATACGGATATCAAGACAGTGGGTGTTCATCGCGACAAATGTATCGGCTGCAAAGAATGCATCGCGGCCTGTCCGTTTGACATTCCTCGCTACGATAAGAAAACCGAGAAGGTTTACAAATGTGATCTTTGTTATTCCCGGCTTAAGGAAAACCTTCCTCCGGCCTGTGTTAAATCCTGTCCGACCGGCGCTCTGACCATCGGGCCCAAGGACGAAATGATTAAAAAAGCCTATGCGCGCGTACAGCAACTGGGCGGTGACGCCAATGTGTACGGCGATAAATTTGTCGGTGGAACGCATGTTATTTATGTGCTCCAGTTCAAGCCGGAAGTCTATGATGAACTGCCGAAAGATCCGAAGGTACCAGCTTCCTTGTTTGTGTGGAAAGATTTGCTCAAGCCCTTGAGTTTGCTGGCCGCCGGCGGCGTGGTGGGTGGTTCGTTGCTGCATTATTTCACCCACGGTCCGCATA
>CAYNWA010000022.1:54372-55761 GCA_964400795.1 uncultured Smithella sp. | reverse complement strand
AATGGCTTGAAAGATTGCTCTGCTGTTGCTGTGTTTTTTTTCATTTAACTTTGTAAATTGTGATAATCGGCATTTTTTAAATCATCAAACTATTTCAAATCAATCAATCATTATCAAAATGAAAGAAAATAATTTTTTGAAACCAACATTGAAAAAATTAAGACCACGTGTCCGGAAGAGGGGCAGGTGGTCTTAATTTTGTATGTTTAAAAATAATTATTTTTTTGTTCCAGGTCCTTCGAAAGATACCACAACTCTGCGGTTTTTCATCCTGCCTTCTTTTGTCTTGTTGCTGGCAACCGGTCTGTCAGGACCATAACCTAATGCTTTGATGCGGGATCCCCTGATACCGAAGTTGTGAATCAGGTATGTGCGAACACTGTTGGCGCGGTCGCGGGATAGCCTGATGTTAGCCCGGCGGTTTCCGGTACTGTCTGTATGGCCGACAATAATCGCATTTACCTTTGGATTCTTCTTCATAAAGGAAGCCACTTTTATTATCTCTTTGCGATATTTTTTCTTGATATTTGATTTATTGGAATCAAATTCTATTTTAAGCAACATGGATCGCTTTTTGAGCGGGCAGCCGTCGTCGCCTACGAGTGTGCCTTCAGGCGTATGGGGGCACATGTCCTTGTAGTCGGAAATACCGTCAAAATCAGAATCCGCAGGACAACCGTCTTTGTCAACTTTAGCACCTGATGGAGTCCCTTGGCAACGGTCCTCGTAATCGAGAACGCCATCATCATCGGAGTCGGGCAGGCAGCCTTCGTTATTTACGGTCATGCCCTTGGGAGTGTGGGGACACTTATCCAAATAATCAGGAACGCCATCCCCGTCAAAGTCAACACTTTTATCAACGGGAACAGAACTTTCTTCGACTTCAGGTGGCGGCGGCGGTTCCTCTTTTTTGCCGCCTCCAAAATTAAAATTCATTCCAAAAGAAATGAGTAAATCATTATGAATATGGTGGGGGTTATCCTGCCGGCTATTAAGGGAAAGAGCATGTCGGATATCGGTCTGCAGGGCAATATTTTCCGTTAGAAAAATTTTCAAGCCGGCGCCGTAATCGACGGCGAATCTGTTTGATTCGTATTTTTCATAAAACTCAGGATCATTGTAAGCATTAAGTCCCTTACTGTAATAAATTCCGCCGAGACCTAAGGCTACATAAGGAACAAAACGGCCATCCGGCATAAAATGATACAGACCCCCAATACCGTAACGATATATATCTTGCCAAGGATAATTGTACCAAACAGGAGTTTCAAGTTCTACTTGTGTATAACTTAAGAAGCCCTCCACTGAAAAATTTTTCGTAAAATTATATCCGCCTCGCAGACCGTACGTGCCCCAATTTGAATTTTTATGGATCGACTGGTTTTTTTC
>CAYNWA010000022.1:48269-54362 GCA_964400795.1 uncultured Smithella sp. | reverse complement strand
CATTGTCCGTTCTCCTTTTGCTTTTCTAAATAAATAGAAAAAAAGAGTTGAATTTTAATCTACGAATTTATATATCATAAATATCTAAAATGTAAAAGCTTTTTTTCGATTATGACAATAGAACAGAATAAATTTTGATCACCAGTTTTTTTTCTCATTTAAAATTCTTACAACATTGTATATGCAATGCTTGATCTTAAAATATTTGACATAGAAATTGAACACTCTTATATATTCAAAGAAAAGAATATCGAAAAAGAAATCTTATGAAATTTGAAAAGAAATCAACCTGCGTCATACTTATGCTCTTATGGATTTTGATTCTTTTCTTCTTGAGCAGTTGTGCTTCCAGACCGTCCTACATAGCGGGATATCCGAAACCCTATAAAGTCAATGGCGAATGGTATCAGCCTGTTCCTCACGCGAAAGATTTTCGCGAACGCGGATTGGCATCATGGTACGGGAAAGATTTCCATGGCAAACAAACATCCAATGGAGAGATATACGACATGTATGATATGACCGCGGCCCATAAAACGCTTCCCTTGGGGACACATGTCAGAGTGATAAATCTGGATAACGACCGGGAAACACACGTCAGAATCAACGATCGAGGCCCGTTTGTGCAGGATAGAATCATTGATCTATCCTATGCAGCCGCGAAACGAATCGGTGTCGTAGGTCCCGGAATAGCAAAAGTAGAAATCATAGCTCTGGGCAAAGAGATTGAACCGGGTTCAGGCAAGATTGTTCCTGTAGATTATTATTCCGGCAATTTTACATTCCAGGTGGGCGCGTTCATTGATAAGAAAAATGCGGACAGACTTCTGGCGAAACTCGATAAAAAATATCAGAACGTGCATATGATGATTTATGAACGAGGCGATGAAGTGTTCTACCGGGTAAGGGTGGGAAAATGTCAGACTCTTGACAGTGCCGCCAAGTTCTCGGATGTTTTGAGACAAAACGGATTTGCAGATGTGTTTACCGTTGCGGAATAAATAAACGCTTGACATTCACCGGATATTTTTAAAAATATAAAAAATCAAAAATGATGGATGATCCGCTGAATCCAGAAATATAAACAGGCAGGTAAGAAAAAATTATTGTGAGACTCAAATTTCAGAAACGAATAACCTAAAGGTCACTATAGGTGCGCTGAAACTTGCAGATCGAACTATCCTGCCTAAGCATGGGTATCATACCCCGCCCCTTGGGGCGGAATTAAGGGACAGGACATGACCTGGGGTTTATACCCGTGATTTTTTGCCGGGAGGACATGCGATGAAATTATTGATAACCGGTGGAGCCGGTTATATCGGGAGTCATGCCGTAAAGGCGTTCGGTGAAAGAGGGCACGACATCGTTGTTTACGATAACCTGTCCACAGGTCATGAATGGGCTATTCTTCACGGACGTCTTGTGCAGGGAGATCTGGAAGATGAAGAATTGCTTAACGATACACTGAAAGAATTCAAGCCTGATGCCGTCATTCATTTTGCGGCTTCCATCCAGGTGGAAGAGTCCGTCCGCAAGCCGCTGCTTTATTACCGGAATAATGTAATTAATTCGATCAACCTTCTCGAGGCAATGCTCAAGAACGATGTACAATATTTCATCTATTCCTCAACGGCTGCTGTGTATGGAAATCCCAAAAAGATACCTGTCAAAGAATCAGCGCCATTAAACCCCATCAATCCCTATGGCGCATCCAAAGCCGCCATGGAGCAGATTCTTGCGGACATTAGCCAATCATCAGACCTGCGCTATATTGCCCTGCGTTATTTTAATGTTGCGGGCGCCGACGCCCATGGCAGGCTGGGGCAGGCCTACGTTGCTGCCACCCATCTCATCACCCGGGCACTCAAGACCGCTCTTGGAGTGTATCCCAAGCTGGAAATTTATGGCACCGATTACCCGACGCCGGACGGGACTTGCATCCGTGATTACATTCATGTGGATGATCTTGCGGAAGCCCACGTAAAATCTCTGGACTATCTATTGGAAACGAATGAATCCCATGTGATGAATTGCGGTTACGGACATGGTTTTTCCGTTAAGGACGTGGTCGATGTTGCCAAAAAAATTACAGGCATCGATTTTCCGGTAGCAGAAACGGAAAGAAGGGCGGGAGATGCTCCTGCACTGGTAGCCGACAGCACTAAACTGAAAAAGTGTACCGGCT
This sequence comes from uncultured Smithella sp., assembly GCA_964400795.1. Taxonomy (GTDB): domain Bacteria; phylum Desulfobacterota; class Syntrophia; order Syntrophales; family Smithellaceae; genus Smithella. The sequence continues at coordinate 52,177 of CAYNWA010000022.1, read as the reverse complement.
GGCATCCGCAACATGATAATCTGGAATTCATCATCATGACGGCGTGGGAATGGGAAAAGAAACTGCTAAAAAGCAGGAAAGAATAAGCTCTGGAACTAAACGTACAATTTTATTTCTGTTCTGTTTTTAACGGCTTAAATCGTCTCTTTGCTTTTGTATTTGTTGCATTGCGCTGATTATGGAATTGCGTAGATAGCCCATTCGTCGCAGTGCGTTGGGATCAATATTTTTGGTTGTTATATGTTTAATCAAGACAAGCTTATGGATGCTGGAATTATCGATATCGAGAGGCAGTTCAGTACGGACAAAATCTTTTTTTTGTGTATCCTCTCGCCTCCGGCAATAGCCGTGCGTCCATAGCCAGACAGTTTCATGAGCATTTTCTTGTGTGGTTGTCCAATCGCAACCGCCATTTCCGCATGGTGCCATAGTGTATCGACGTCGTTCCATTCCATTATAAGACGGTATATTCGAAAAACATGGTTCTGCCGGATCTTCTTTTACATCTTTATACCAATGCAATTCTCCTCTGTCGAAACCGAGAATTTTAAAAGCCTGGCATACTGAATCCCAAAGGGTGTCCATGTCTTTGGCGCTTTCAATTTGCATCTGGATGCTCAAAAAGCTTCTTCTCTCATTGTGTAATCCGGCCTCGTAAGAAATATCCCTGAACCAGCCGAATATTTTATCCATTGCCAGATACTCAAGATAACCCAGCTTACGGACAGCAATAAAAAAGACTAAGATCAGAACGACTAGCAAGATACCCGCCATCGCATTGTGAAGATTAACAATAATAATGCCGGCGATGCATAATATAAATGTAATGCCATAAATGAACAGAACCGCCTTTTGAGAAGAAAGGCCGCGCTTCAGCAAGTGATGATGAAAATGTCCTTTGTCCGGGCTGAACATTCTGCTTCCCAGCAACCAGCGGCGGACCGGTGATAGCAGTGTATCGAAAATAGGCACTCCCAGCGCTAATAGAGGAATGACCAGCGTGGTAGCCAATCCGCTTTTGACAGAACCCTCAATGGATAATGCGGCGATAGTGTAGCCGATGAAATAACTTCCTCCGTCCCCCATAAAGATACTTGCCGGATTGAAATTATAGCGTAAAAAACCCATGAGCACGCCGGCGAGGGCTGCAAATTCCACGGCGACAATGAAATCGGAGCGTCCAGCGGCTAAAACAGTCATAACAATACAGGCAAAAAAACCGATACCGGCAGCCAAACCATCCAAACCGTCAATAAGATTCATTGCGTTAATCAACAGGAGGAACCAGAAAAGCGTAACAAAGTAACTCATTATACCGAAATGAAAGAAAGTATTTCCAATGGCGAAAGTCTGTATTTTTAGACCGCTGTAATATGCAAGTGAAGCCGCTATGATTTGAAAGAGCAACTTGACTCTAGGCCTGAGACGATGAATATCATCAATAAATCCAACAGAGAAAATAATAATTCCTCCCAGAATGGCAGCAAAGGAAATTTTTATATTTATTTGAGCGTATAAATTTGAAAAAGCATGTAGCAATGAGGCCGCGATCATTGCAAGAGCAAAAGATAGAATAATGGCTAAACCGCCGCTGCGGGGAATCGGTGCAGTGTGAATCTTTCTTTCGAGAGGCATATCCACAGCCCCGATACGGATACCCAGCCATTTGGCCACGGGTGTTAGCGCAAGGGCAAAAGCAAAACCGATCATGAATGTCAGAAAGATTGAATACATTATATTATTTTGTCCTTAATGATTTAAGAATTCAACACAAAAATTCCTCGTAACTACTTTAATCTTTGTCTGACGACGTGCGTTAAAAATACCGGCGCCGAAACAACCATCCTTTTCCACAAACGCTTCGGTTCCTGCAGCAACCGGGGCAGCCACTCCAGCCCGTGATTCACAAACCACGAATCTTCATCCCGGCTGACATTGCCTGAATAAAAATCAAAAACAGCGCCGACGGCCGCCACAAACTTCACATTCAGTCGAGCGCGGTTCTCCAGAATGAAGGTTTCCTGTTTGGGCGCTGACATTCCCACCCACAATACATCCGGTGCCGACGAGTTAACCGCCTTAATCATTTCAGTGATGTCCGCATTCGAAAAAACATCCTTAAAAGGTGGTGAATAAACATCCGCAACCTTTATGTTAGGATAATCAACCGCCATGTTCTGTTGAATCAATTTCAGCGTTTGCTTGGTAGCGCCAAGAAAAAATACCCTCATTGAACCGTCTTCATTCATCCGCCTGCTGAGGCCGGCAAACACATCCGAACCGGTAACGCGTTTTCTGATTATTCCGCCCAGAAAGCATGAAGCCAACACAATACCAGCGCCGTCCGGCACCAGCCAATCGGCATCTTTGAGCGCGCGGGAAAATACCTTATCTTCAAGCGCAAGAGTATACGAATGTGGATTAAAGCACGCCAGCCACGTGCGGTTGCCCTCCCGCAGAGACTGAAAAATCCCATTTACGCACTCATCAATAGAAAAGTTGTTTACCTTATAACCCAGAATATCTTCTTTGTTTTTTTCCATTTCCCCTTCATCCTCATTTTCCGAAATCAGAGGTCTGACGTCGGAGATCCGTAAGGTGCTCTCCATTCACCGTCTTGATTCCCGAAAGGGCACACGAGAAAAGAGGGAATAGTATATTTTACTTTTCTTCATGGCCTCGAGTTAAGTAGAAAGTTGCCAAATCGAAAAAAATAGTCATGCGTCTCAGGAGCTCGAACGTCATCAGCAGACCAAGGTTTTTTTGCAGGGCATCCTGAGCCAGGGCAAAAGTCCAGATGTGCTTCCGGATGAGGCTGAGTGCGCTTAATGCCTGACTGATTGTAAAGCCGGATTTTTTCCGTTCCCTGCCCAGCTTGGTGTAGAAATTTCTGATTTTGTTGACGTCCTGCATCCCGCCAAGCCAGAGCGTCAATTGCGAAAGAATCCTGTCGCAGATATTATAAAGAACATTTCGTTCAACCGTGTGATACTCGGCCGTGGAAGGATTCTCCGCAATATCTTCCAGCCATTGTTCAATAATTTTTCTCTTGTTTTTAATGATGATATTAACCAGACGCCTTGTTAGGGAATTTTTTGCAATAGCAGGTGGAAGCGTTTTTTTATCCGTGTGCTCAATTAAATCAAAAATTGCCCAATAATCTTTTCTGCTTTTGATATAGGCATCCAGAGCGCGTTTATTGGAGCGGAAGGCAAGGGGAGGTAATTTGTTTACAGGCCAGAATCTGGCTTGTGAACAATCATCTCCGGCGCACAGTTTTCCACCGCTTTGTTGCACGACGAAGGTCAGAAAAAGCAAATCGCCGTAAAAGCTGCTTTTGTAAGAGTCAACATCGAGTAATTTTACAATTTTTCCCTTGATTCCGGTTTCCTCCTGCAGCTCGCGCAGAGCGGCTTGTTCGATACTTTCGCCGGCTTCGGCGAATCCCGTTGGCAGGCACCATAACCCTTTGGACGGAGCTCGGTCACGTTTTACAAGAAGTATCTGACGCGAAGATTCGAGTATTGAGGATACAACAGGAAGGGGATTTTCATAGAAAAAGGAATTACAGACCGGGCAGAAATCGCGCTGGACATTATCCTCGTATTTTTTGATGATGATCTCGCCGCAGTATGGACAATGTTTCCTTTGTTTTTTCATGGTTAATCCTCAACCGTTAAAGGTGCGGAGCAAACAAAAATCCTGTCATCTTTACACATGGTTACAAAATTATTCCTCATCGCTGTTTCCTGCAACTCGTTGAAAAGCTGATCGATGATGGTTTTGTGGTGAGCTTCATTGTCGGTGAGAAAGAATGATTTTTTGAAATGAAAGTAATTAATGAAATGCTCAATTTCCTGGGGTTGAAAAATCAGTGTATTTTTAAAATCAATAGCTTGGATTTTTTC
>CAYNWA010000022.1:0-48259 GCA_964400795.1 uncultured Smithella sp. | reverse complement strand
CAAAAAAAGGTTGAAGAATTCTTTTGCCGTTTTCAGCTGAAAACTGGTCAAAAATAATCTCAATCGGCAGAGATTGTTCATTCTTGAGTAAATGATTTTGTCTAAGGATTTTTTTTACAATGTGGACCATCTCTTTCATATCGGCATTGGAGTGTGTAATGGTTATGAAAAGGGCATCGTTTTTGAGGATGCGGGCAATTTCCGGAATGATTTCGGGAAAGAAGTATAAAGCGTAGCTGCAGATAATCAGATCAAACGAACCGGATGGGAAGTTTTTTATTCTATCGATACCGGAAGACATAAAGGATCCTTCATAACCGGCGCGCTTGCAGGCCTCAATAAAAAAAGGCCTGTATTCGGGAATAATATCAATGCCGGTAATTTTTGCATGAGGGTGAAGCTTGTCTTTTAGCGCCTCGGTAAATGCTCCGAAAGCACAGCCTAATTCCAGAACATTCCGGCAGTGGGAGAGGTCAACATGCTGGAGGGCTGTTTTTCTGATATCTTCTTTGTTGGTTGAAAACCGGCGAATGAGTTGCGCAATAGCCAGGTGCTTCTGTACGTTTCGGAAAACTTTACGAATCTTCTTTTTGTCAAGAACTTCCACTGTGATCACTCCCTGCTGTAAGATATTGTTTTAAGATGATTTTTCTGCCTCCATAATTTTCTCCACTCTTCGCAAGTGCCTGTCACCGGCGAATTCTGTCTCCATGAACTTTTCTATCATTGTTGTTACAGGCACGGCATACTTCACTCTGCCACCGAAGGCGATAAAATTGGCATCATTGTGCGCCTTGGCCATTTCCGCGGTAAAAAGATCGTGAATTAAAGCACAGCGAATACCTTTGATTTTGTTCGCGGTAATGGACACCCCGATGCCTGTGCCGCAGAGCAGAATGCCGAAATCATAACCGCCTTTTTTGAATTCATTGCAGGCTACGACGGCAATATCCGGATAATCCACAGGGCTGTCGCTGTGTACACCCGTGTCTTTTATCTCACATTTTCTTGTATTGAGAAAAGAGATGATTTCCTTTTTCAAGGCAAAAGCGCCATGATCGGAGGCAATAACAATTTTTTTCATCATAAATTCTCCGGAAAAAAATTAGTATGGATTTTTCAGCTCTATTTTTACGATATTGTAAAATAAGTCAATAAAAAATCTTTGCGTCGCGGACCTATTTGCGTTAAAAAAGCTTCATGAGAGATTTATTGGCCAGGTATTTTAATTATCTTCTTGTGGAAAGAGGTGTGGCGAAAAATACATTGGAGTCCTACGGCCGTGATTTGAGACGGTTTGTTTTCTTTGTTGAGGAGAGTAAAAAAATAGATGATGTGCACGATATATCACCTGAAGTTATTGTCGAGTTTCTGACCCGGATTAGAGATGAAGGGTTAGCGGCAAATTCCATGAATCGGTCGCTGGCTGCTTTGAGGGGATTCTACAAATATCTGCTGCGTGAAAAAATAATCAGGGAGAATCCGCTGGCCAATATTGAACTGGCCAAAGTCTGGATGAAACTTCCGGATACCATCAGTAAAGAAGAAATGAGACTGATTCTGGAACAGCCCGGCGATCAGAATGTTTCCGCGATACGCAACACCGCCATGCTGGAGCTTTTATACGCGACGGGAATCCGCGTTTCCGAATTGATTAATTTGACCATGAATAGTATCAACTGGCAGGTCGGTTTTCTGATCGTCATGGGGAAGGGGAGTAAAGAAAGGATTGTACCGATTGGCAAAATAGCTTACGATTGCACCAGAAATTATATTGAAAAAGCGCGACCGAAATTGTTACAGAAGAAAAGCACGGATGTGTTATTTCTGAATCGCTTTGGCAGGAAGTTTACAAGGCAGGGTTTCTGGAAGATAGTGGTCGGTTATGCGAAGCAGGCAGGGTTGCAAAAAAAAGTATATCCGCACACGTTTCGTCATTCTTTTGCTTCCCATTTGTTGGAAGGTGGCGCTGATCTCCGCACGGTCCAGGTGATGCTCGGGCATTCCGATATTTCGACGACGCAGATTTATACGCATGTAACGCGCGATCGATTAAGAGAGGTTCATGAGAAGTATCATCCACGGGGCCGATAAAAAAGAAATTAATGTATATGGAAGAGGGAGTTCATAATGAATCGACATATCAATGACAGAGGACAAAGGGGCGGAATGCAATTTCCCTTGAAATATATAACCATTGCGGTTGCCGCGGTTGTTTTTGTTACCGTTATTTTATTGTTATTCACTCCTCGATTATTTCCTTCACTTGCTTTAAATGCTGCAAGAATAAAAAATACTTTTTCCCATTATGTTCTGAATGAAAAACCTCACTTTTATTATCTGGAGCTGGAGAAAAACGGCCAGGATGTTCGTGTCGGTAAAAAAGATGCTCTGGAAATAACGTATAAGGACGAATTTGTGGTCAAATCGATTGTCACGGATGATCTCTCCGGTAAATACGCAACCATAAAATTTGAGGGTTTCAGCATGAACAAAAACGATTTTGGCATTTTGCTCAAGGGCATTGATTTCGTCAATACAGTCATTAAGAAAGGCACGTTTGTTGAGAATTCCGGCGTGGTATCTAATTATAAAGCGACGGTTTATTATCAAAATGAAAAAATAGATGATGTGATGCTCAAAATTGTTATTACGCCGCAGGACTGGTTCAGATTTGCCAAAGATTCCTCGAGTGTCAACCAGCAGATTGAGTATCTGAAAATAGCGTTATCGCAAAATAAAAACGATATCGGTGTGCGCAAGATTCTTGCAGGTATTTACTCACGGCAGAATCGATTAGGCGAAGCCATCAAGCTGTACAGGGACGTATTGAATATTAAACCGGATGACAAAGTGGCCATGATGGAATTGGCGAAAAGTCAGATAAAACACAAGGCCTATGATGATGCTATCAAGATATTCAAAGAGATTGTCAGAATAAATCCGAAAGAAACAGAAGCTTATCTGGGGCTTGGTCTGGCGCTGGAGGAAAAAGGATTATGGTCACAGGCGGTGCGTCATTATCACGAAGCTGTACGGCTGGAGCCGGATAATATTGCGGCAAGATTCAAACTGGGAGAAGCATACAGAAACAGTAAAATGATCAGTTCCGCCATCGATGAATATCAATATATCGTCGACCATTCGAAAGAATCGGAGAAGGCGCTTTTTGCTCTTGGTGATATTTATTTGAAGCTCAAGAAAAATGATGAAGCTGTAAAATGTTATAAAGAAATTTTGAAAAAAAATCCCAGGCACCCAGTTGCTCTGACCAACCTGGCCACCGCTTATGGTGGAAGCGGCAAAGGAAAGGAAGAACTCAACAGTTTGAAAAAAGCAGTTGCGATAAATCCCCGGCAACCGACTATTCGTTTTAATCTGGGGGCGGCTTATGAAAGAAAAAAGATGTATCGGGAAGCGGTCAGGGAATATGAAAACGTGCTAAAAATTAATCCCAACGATGCCGATGCCATAGAACGCCTTGCCGATCTGTCGCTGAAAAATAAAAAATATTGGCCGGCCATAAAATATTATAAAAAACTGAAGACAAAATCGCCGAAAAAGGCGTCCGTTTACGCCAATCTTGGTTTTGCCTATGGAGAAATAAAAAGATATAAGGATTCGGTTAATCATTATGAAAAAGCCGTCAAGTTAGGCGCAAAAGATTCAACTGTTCTTCAAAATATGGCGGATACGTATGAAAAGTTGGGAATGAGGAAGAAGGCTATTGCCGGATTGGAGAAAATATCTCCGCGCACAAAAGTGGTCATCAGTAATCTTGCCGATTTATATTTAAAAGAAAATAACTATCCCAAGGCCATCACTTATTATAAAAGACTGGCGGAGTTAGAACCAAAGAAGGCCGGTTCATACGCCAATTTAGGTTATGCTTATGCCGCTACCGGCAATCTGGATTTGGCCATAAAGAATTACACGACGGCCCTAAAGTTTGACAGCGATGACGCGGAAACTTACGATAATCTGGGTGAAGCTTACGAGAAAAAAGGGCTTTATCAAAAGGCGCTCGAAACGTACAAAAAAGCTTACGCGCTTAATCCAGAATCGGCAAAGGCCGCGAAAAGAATACCAAGATTAAAAATCAAATTTTTGCAGGAGAAAGCACAGCAAAAAAACAGGGAGTGAAGGACCATGAAGAAAATTAAAATAGGTAATTTTGTTGCCGGAGATAATAAAAAGTTTATCTTAATTGCAGGCCCCTGTGTTCTGGAAAATGAGAAAACAGCGATGGATGCCGCACGATATTTAAAAAAACTCACGGCAAAATTAAAAATACCTTTTATCTTTAAAGCGTCATACGACAAAGCCAACAGAACGTCGATAAAGTCCTACCGGGGTCCCGGAGCAAAGAAGGGGTTGGCCATCCTGGAAAAAATCAAGGGTGAGTTCAATATTCCCGTGCTCTCCGATGTTCATCGTTTTGAAGAAGTTGAGCGGGCTTCGAAAATACTGGATGTTGTGCAGGTACCGGCATTTCTTTGCCGCCAAACTGATTTTATCATCGAAATAGCGAAAAAGGCGCGTGTTATCAATGTTAAAAAAGGACAGTTCCTTGCCCCGTGGGACGTGCTCAATATTATAGAAAAAGCGAAGATGGCCGGCAATGATAACATCATGATCACCGAACGGGGCGCTTCATTCGGCTATAACAATCTTGTTTTTGATGTCCGTTCACTGCCCATTATCAGGGAAATGGGATATCCGGTAATTTTCGACGCCACGCACGCGGTGCAGTTGCCGGGAGGGCAGGGCACGTCATCCGGCGGCCAAAGGGATATGGTGAAATACCTGGCGCGGGCGGCCGTTGCGGCAGGCGTGGACGGCGTATTTTTCGAGGTTCATCGTAATCCGGAAAAGGCGCTCTGCGACGGCGCCAATTCTTTATATCTGGATGAATTAGGAGATCTGCTTGTAACGTTGAAAAAGATTGACGCAATGATAAAAAAACAAGACTCGATAAAAAGATAAAAACTGAATGATAAAAGGACCTAATTTATAATGAAGAAAAACATTAAAGAGAAACTGAAAAAGATCAAGATGCTCATTTTAGACGTCGATGGGGTGATGACGGACGGCCGAATCATCATGGATGATTCCGGGCGTGAAATAAAAAATTTCCATGTTCGCGACGGACATGGACTAAAGATACTGCAGCGTTATGGTGTAAAAGTAGCGATTCTTACCGGACGCAAATCAAAAGTGGTTGAACATCGCGCCAAGGATCTGGAGATAAAATACGTCTATCAGAAAGTTTATAACAAAAAAGAGGTATTTGGTGAAATTCTAAAAAAACAAAAATTGTCCGCCAATGAGGTGGCTTTTATCGGAGATGACATCGTTGACGTCCCGGTTTTGAAGAGTGTTGGCTTTTCCGTGGCAGTGGCTGATGCGATCGATGTTGTTAAAAAATCAGTTCATTATGTGACTGAAAACCAGGGCGGAAACGGTGCAGTAAGAGAAATTTGTGAAATGATTCTCAAGGCTCAGGGTAAATGGCCTGAAATCGCCGCCAGATATGAATTTGAATAGAAAATAACCGGATTTATCAGATTATTTCCACAAATTTTCCATATTTGTCATCCTTATCTCTTTACACCTGATGATCAGAGTGATATAATTAAAAGCAAGAATAGTGCCAAGATTAGGACGCTGCGATTTAGATGAAGTTCAGTAAAAAAACAACCATTATATCTTCACTGACAATTGTATTTCTGGTTATTCTTATTGGCATAGTCGTTTTCGTCAAAATCAATGTAACTAAACCGAAAACAGTATTCAAAGCGTTGCAGGATAGTGCCGACGTTCAAATTAAGGATTTTGTATATACGGAGGTTGGCGAAAATAAGTCCAAGTGGGAAGTAAAAGCCGATAACGCTGTATATGATAAAAAACAAAACCTCGCTGTTTTAGAAAAGGTGAGCATGATGCTAATAACGTCCGACGGTAAAGTTTTTACAATGAACGCAGACAAAGGCAGAATCATGACGGATAAAAAGAGCATTGAAATAAATGGCAATGTACTGATTACCTCGCATGATGGAGATGTGTTTTCTACTGATTACATTAAGTATAACGATGCCGAGAAAAAATTTTATACGGAAGCGCCGGTGACGATGAAAAATAAACGTATGCAAATAACGGGAAAGGGTTTGGTCATTTACATGAATAAAGGGGAATTAAATATTCCCTCCATGGTGAAGGCGATCATCCATTAATTGAGAATTTACATGTTTCATAAAACACATTATGTACTCATTCTGACTTTTTTTTTGCTCTTGAGTTTCAAGGTTTACGCTGACAATAATTTTTTAGGAAAATTGTCCGATAAACCGATGGAAATTACTTCCAATAGAATGGAGATAATGAAGGATCAAAATGTTGTCGTTTTTTCCGGTAATGCTAAAGTCACGCAGGGCAATGACGTGTTGAAATCAGACAAAATATTTCTGCATTATCAAACCCAACCCGGCAAAAAGCATAAAATCGGAACACTAGAGACTCAAAAATCCGGTGATCTGGAGAGAATAGAAGCAAAAGGAAATGTTTATTTTAATCATGAAACAAGAATAGCCACGGGAAATGAAGCCATATATTACCGGGACAGCAGTAAGGTGGTTATGACGGGCAATGCGACTCTAAGAGATGGTAAAAATTACATAAAAGGAGAACGGGTGGTATTTTTTCTTGATGAAAATAAAGGCCTGGTGGAAGGCAGCCCCCAGAAACCGGTCAAAGCCCTTATATATCCCAAGGATATAAAAAAAACAGAAGCAAAATAATGAGGAGTTTGATGCCGTAAAAATATGAGTGATTTATTGGCAAGGGATTTAATAAAAATTTATAACAAGAGAAAAGTCGTCAACGAGATTAATTTATCAATTTCACCGGGTGAAGTTGTGGGTTTGCTTGGCCCCAATGGCGCCGGAAAAACAACGACATTTTATATGATCGTAGGCCTTGTCAAACCCGATAGAGGCGAGATATTTCTCGATGGTGAAAATATTACTGAATTACCCATGTATCAAAGGGCGCGTAAGGGTCTGAATTATCTTCCGCAGGAACCTTCGGTGTTCCGCAAACTCACGGTGGAAGAAAATATTCTCGCCATTCTGGAAACGCTTGATCTACGGGAAAATGAAAGAGAGGAACGGTTACAGGAACTTCTTCATGAACTTGATCTGACTGCATTGGCTAAACATTACGCTTATTCTCTTTCAGGCGGGGAAAGAAGACGAGTGGAAATAACAAGGGCGCTGGTAACTTCACCTAAATATATCCTTTTAGACGAGCCGTTCGCAGGCATTGACCCGTTGGCCGTAGCGGATATTCAGAAAATAATTGAAAAACTGAAATTGAAAGGTATCGGCGTAATTATTTCAGATCATAATGTCCGGGAGACGCTTTCCTGTTGTGATCGGGCGTATATTGTAAATGAAGGGACTATCCTCGTTGAAGGGGTTCCGGAAGAGATATCCCAAAGCGAACTGGCGCGAAAATTTTATTTTGGCGATTCTTTTAATTTTTAAAATATATTTACATGATGTGGCTTTATGGCATTTGAATTAAAACAGAACTTAAAGCTTTCCCAACAGTTGATCATGACTCCGCAACTCCAGCAGGCGATAAAGTTGCTGCAGTTATCGAGGCAGGAGCTTGTTGAAGCCATCAATCAGGAGATGGAAGAGAATCCTCTATTGGAAGAAGTTCCTGTGGATGAGGGCACGGAAGAGCAGGCTTATGAGGAAGTCGCAGAAAATGTAGTATCGATTGAACGGGAAAATATAAAATCACTGGAACACACTGAAGAAATCAATATTGAAAAAGGCGCCGGAACCGAAGAGTTTGACTGGGCAAGTTATCTTGAGGATTATGGCCCGGTAGGCGTGACGTATGGCGGTAAAGATGGCGAGGAAATATCGTGGGATAATGTTCTTACCGAGGGTCAATCGCTTACAAAGCATTTGTCCTGGCAAAAGACCCTGTCGTCTTTTTCAGACGATGAAGAAAGAATCTGCAATCAGATTATCGGCAATCTTGATCAAAATGGTTATTTATGCGCGAGCATTACCGAAATTGCTCAGTTGGAAAAAGTCAGTGAAGAATTTGTGGAAGCCGTCCTAAAAAAGGTTCAGGAATTCGATCCTCCGGGAATAGCCGCCCGCAATCTACAGGAATGTCTGTTGATTCAAGCAAGGATGCTGGGTGTAAAAAATAAAATTATTGAAGTGATTATTAAGGAATTTCTTAAGGAACTGGAATTGAAAAATTATGTTCATATTGCTCACAAATTAAAAGTTCCTTTAAGGGAAGTAGAGATAGCGGTATTGCTGATCAGCCGAATGAATCCGAAACCGGGTAGTGTTTATTCGGAAGAGAAGACGCAGCCAGTGATCCCTGATGTTTATGTCATTAAATCGGGAGATGAATATAAAATTATTCTTAATGACGATGGCTTGCCGCGTTTGAGAATAAGTAACTTTTATCGTGAAATCATGGCCGGGATTTCCAACCATGGGCATCATGAGGCTGAAAACGGGAAAAAGTATATCAAGGATAAAGTTCAATCCGCCACATGGCTTATAAAAAGCATACAACAACGGCAGAATACGATATACAAAGTAGCCGAAAGTATCGTTAAGTTTCAAAGAGATTTTTTCGATAAAGGAATCGATTGCCTCAAACCACTGGTTTTACGCGATATTGCCAGTGATATTGACATGCATGAATCCACGATCAGTCGCGTGGTGAACAATAAGTACATGCATTCTCCTCAGGGAATATTTGAAATGAAATATTTCTTTGGCAGTTCCATCAGAAGAACATCAGAAGGCACCATAGCTTCAAAAAGCGTTAAGGAAGAAATAAAACAACTCATCAGCGGTGAACAGCCGAAGAAACCCTACAGCGATTGCGAGATTGTTGAATTGCTGAAAGGAAAAGGAATCAATATTGCCCGTCGCACCGTGGCTAAATATAGGGAATTGATGGGGATACTTCCCTCTTCGAAAAGAAAAAAGTATTTTTGATGCGTGGGCAGGAAAAGGCATTTAAGGTGGAATATTTTGATTGACATTTGTTTTTTACATCACTATATGACGGGCCTCTTGAACGTGAAAATGGTCATACATCTCAATAAGCTTGCGAATATATTTCCAAGGCTATTTTTGAGGTTTATACCGGTGATAGTCATATCAGTAAAAGATGAAAAAGCAATGTGATGAAGATAAATTTAATTAAGGAGGAACGATGATGAAAATTTCGGTAACTTTTAGAAACGGTGAAGGAGAAAACTGGCAGAAAGTTTACGCAGAAGAAAAAATGCAAAAGCTGAAAAAATATCTGGATGTGCCTGCCGAAGCTCATATTATTGTTTCCATCGAGAAATTCAGAAACGCCACAGAAATCAATTTAAGTTCCAATGGTTGGAATATTAATGCCAAAGAAGAAGCAAAGGATTTGCGAAAAGCCCTTGATAAATGTGTGGACAAAATTGAAAAACAACTCAAGAAACAGAGAGAAAAAGTCAGGGAGCATAAACCGAAAAGTATCAGACGTGGCCAGATCAAATCAGTTGAACAAGAAGAAATAGAAGACGTTATGACCAGTAAGATTACCGAAACACGTAAAATTATATTAAAACCCATGTCGTTTGATGAAGCTATCATGGAATTGGAAGAAAATAATGACCGTTTTATTATTTACCGGGATTCTTCATCTGAAAATGTGAGTCTGATTTATCGGCGAGACGATGGAAATTATTCGCTTATAGAAACAAACTGAAAAATTGAATTGTAAATTCCTATAAAAAGAACTATTTTTTTAATTACCACATGGTGTAATGCATGGAACTAAATCAAATTTTTAAACTAGAATTTATTAACGATTGTCTGTCAGCGAGAAATAAGGATGAAGCCCTGGAGGAAATGATCAATACCGTCATTGCAGGGGGACTGAAATTGGACACGTCGTCTATCCTTGATATATTGAAGCAAAGAGAAAGTCTTGGCTCAACGGGTATCGGTGACGGTGTAGCCATTCCTCACGGGAAAATATCAAATATTCAAGATATTGTTGTGGTGTTCGGAAGAAGCAAAGACGGCATTGCGTATGACGCTCTGGATGGCAAACCGGTCCATCTTTTTTTTATGGTTCTGGCGCCGGAAAACTCAGCTGGACAACACTTGAAAATACTGGCCAAAATATCCAAAATGCTTAAAGATGATCTTTTTCGCAAAAAACTGTTAGAATCCAATTCGAAGAATGATTTATATAGAATCATCATTGAACAGGAAAATATTTGCATCGTTTAACGATGACGAAGTATGAAACACAATGACATTTGATGTATGCATCCTGAAAATCATCGGTGTGATGAAAATACAATAGTGTGTAAGGATGATTAAATGAAACATCTGCGTGTCGTTATCATAACCGGTCTTTCCGGCTCCGGGAAAAGCACCGCTTTACGGGCGCTTGAAGATGTCGGTTTTTTTTGTGTTGACAATCTGCCGGTTATTTTACTGCCTAAATTTCTTTCCATAACCATTAATGCTTCGCCGGAAATTAAACGGGTAGCCCTGGTCATGGATCTGCGGGAAAGAAGTTTTCTGGACAAATATAATCGCATTTTCGAAACACTTAAAAAGAAAGGATATAAAATCGAAATTCTGTTTCTTGAGTCCAGCGACGAATCTCTGTTGCATCGCTTTAGTGAAACCAGACGAACCCATCCGCTTTCACAAAGAGGCATGATCAAGGAAGGCATTTTACTCGAACGGGGGAAATTGTCTTCCTTGAAGAAAATGGCGGATAAAATCATTGATACAACGTCGACGAACGTCCATCAGTTGAAGGATACGGTCCAGCGTTATTATTCTCCTTATTCAAGAAATAAAAAAATGGTTATTAATGTGACCTCTTTCGGCTATCGGTACGGTTTGCCCGTTGAGGCCGATCTTGTTTTTGATGTGAGATTTCTGCCCAATCCTTTCTTTGTTGAGAATTTAAAATATTTCGACGGTAATAATGAAGATGTAAAAAAATATGTTTTAAAAAATAAAGAAGGAAAAAAGTTTTTGGATAAAACGCGGGACTTGATGATTTTACTGATTCCTCTTTATGAAAAGGAAGGCAAAGTACGGCTCAATATCGCCATGGGTTGTACGGGGGGCAGGCATCGTTCTGTCGTGATGGCCAATGCCATAGCCTCGTTTTTTTCAACCATGAAATACATGGTCAATATCAATCACAGGGATATTGATAAATAATTTGAACAGCGCACTTTGAATTTTCATTCTATTATTTCGTTATATTATCTTTAATCCAGTGAGGATCCCACCATTCCTTGGGATTGACAAATTTCCCACCAACGATCATGCTGAAATGTAAATGATCACCGCCCGCCAGGCCGGACATGCCGGAAAGACCTATTTTTTCGCCCTTGGCCACATTTTTATGAACACTCGTATCAATTGATGACAAATGTGCATAAAGGGTAAACAGCCCCAACCCGTGGTCAATGATTACAGTATTGCCGTAAATTCCCAACGCACCGGTAAAAGCAACAATTCCTTTATTAGCGGCTTCAATGGGACTGCGGGCGTTGGACGCGAGATCGACGCCTTCATGAATGGATTCTGCGACAACTTTTCCATTATATACATAACTACGCTTATCACCGAAAAGAGCCATCGGTGCGGCGTCTTTCATCCGGAGAAACGTGCCTTCCCAAAGTTCTTTCGGAGAAGACTTTTGGCATATTTTTTGTATCGTTAGAAAATTGTCAATGCGCATTTGGGAATTTACATAAATAAAAACGTCCAGAGGGGATTTTCCTTTTAGCGAAGGAACCATCGCTTGGAACTCGGGCATTTTCTGCTGCAGGAAATTATCGCTTAAATTCATCTTATCCGAACGGAATTTTTTTTCTTTGATGACGCAGGGAACAGCCATGGTGGTTTCATTACCTGCCTCGTCACGGGCAAAAATCATGATTCTGGTCGATGTTTTATCGGCGTTCATCGGTAAAGCGAAATAAGTAAAGAAAGAAGGTTTATTGTCGATCAACGTGGCGTGGGCGGGAGATAAATAATCGTTGATATATACGCCGGTGGAAGAAAGTGTTTTCGAGGGTTGGTAGGCAACAAAACCCGTGCCTCCCTGATTGATGTAATTAATATTTTTAACAAGATTAATCATTGGCGGAACCGTATCTATTTTGATTTCCTGCATCAAAACCGCTTTATTTTTCAGAAGAGAATTATCTGTTGCCGTAACTTTAAGTCGTGCCGGACCATCGTGGAGCCTCAATTCCGCTGAATTTATTATGAGTGATAACGTTTCCTGAGATTTGCCTTTTGGAGAGATTATTTGGTCGGCTAAAATCTGACCTTTGTTGTCCTGAATGATTTCCGCTGAAATTTGATAAAGACCGCTTTTGGAATCGGAAAAATTAATCCCGATATTTTTTTGCCTTCCAATGGCTTTTAATTCGTGGTCGAATTTTATAACAGGTTTCCCTATTTCAATGTGATTTCCGAAAAAAACCCAGGCCAATACGGCAACAACAAATACCGCAATAATAATTTTATAATCAAATCGGAACCATTTCATAACAATCTCCTTATGTTGTACATATTGTAATCATGGAATAATTGCGCGGTTTATAATAACTTTTATGCTCTTTTGCAAGGAAAATTAATGACACTCGCTAAGAGCAAGAGAAACGCAGCTCGAAGCGCAAGTGGAATTATCCCTGAGCGCAGCGAAAGGGGATTTGACACTCGCTAAGAGCAAGAGAAACGCAGCTTGTCCCTGCCACCTGAAGGTGGCGGGATAATTCGCTTTGTGGTTCCATGCGGAATCCACAGGCTCATTAAAGCGCAAGTGGTAATGAGATCCGCTAAGAGTGAACGAAGTGAAACTCGAAGAGCTGATCGAACTATCCAACCCGATTTATCGGGATTGGAAATCAATGAAACTCGCCGAAATCGAGCGAAGCGAAGATTGAGGAGAAAGTTGAATTGTCCCTCCGCGAAAGCGGATAGGGATATCCCCGCAGCGAATGGCCTAAAGGCCACTATAGGCGGAGCGGGATGATGAGACCAGCGAGTACAGCGAAGCATTAAGCTAAGAGGGACCATTTCCTTAAAACATTTTCAAAACATCAATACAATTATGCCTTGATATTGTGATAAAGCACTGTTATATTTTAAATTAATAGTCGTTCAGGCTCCTTTTTCATTTTAATCAGTTTAAAAAGATTTGAAAGTTGAAAAGTATGCTTAAAGACAAAAAGATTGTTCTCGGTGTTACAGGAGGCATTGCCGTCTATAAGGCAGCGGAATTGACCCGCGCTCTCATCAAAGAAGGGGCGAAGGTCAAAG
Organism: uncultured Smithella sp.; assembly: GCA_964400795.1. Lineage (GTDB taxonomy): Bacteria > Desulfobacterota > Syntrophia > Syntrophales > Smithellaceae > Smithella. The sequence goes on along the minus strand of CAYNWA010000022.1, from coordinate 34,856 downwards.
TCATCATGACCGAAAGCGCCAGAAAATTTATCACGCCTTTGACGATGCAGACTCTTTCACAGAATCAGGTTTATACGGAAATGTTTATGCCTGCTGACCAGTACGATATGGCGCATATAGCCCTTGCTGAATTTGCCGATGCCTTTGTCATTGCGCCGGCAACGGCAAACATCATCGGAAAAATTGCCTCCGGAATCGGTGACGATCTGCTTTCCACAACCATCATGGCTCAAGACAAACCCACGCTCATTTGTCCGGCTATGAATGATAAAATGCTCGCCAATCCCGTTGTTCAGGGAAATATCAATAAACTGAAAAATATCGGTTATGCTGTGATGGACAGCGCAGAAGGAGAGCTTGCCTGTAAAACCACAGGAAAAGGTCGTCTGCCGGAGATACCGGCAATTCTGGAAAAAATAAAAATGCTGCTTGCGCCAAAGGATCTTAAAGGCGTGAAAATCTTGATTACAGCAGGTCCTACTGAAGAACCGCTTGATCCGGTGCGTTTTATTACGAATTTATCTTCAGGGAAAATGGGGTACGCTTTGGCTGCTACCGCGCACGCAAGAGGAGCAAAAGTTACTTTGATTAGCGGACCCACGTCGTTATCTTTTCCGCCGGCGGAAAAGATTATCAAGATCCGCACAGCCCAAGAAATGTATAAGGCCGTTTTGAATCATTATAAAAAAGTGGATGTCATCATCAAGGCCGCTGCCGTTGCCGATTATCGTCCCAAAGCCACCGCCAAGGAAAAAATTAAGAAAGACAGGAAAACAATTTCACTGGAATTGGAAAAAAATCCGGATATTATTTCAGAAGTCGGAAAACATAAAGGCAATAGAGTCCTGGTGGGTTTCGCCATGGAAACTCGGAATTTATTAGAAAACGCCAGGGAAAAATTGTTAAAAAAAAATATGGATTTGATTGTTGCCAATAATTTACGGGAAGAGGGCGCTGGTTTTCGCACCGATACGAATATTATTACGATGATTGATCGTTCCGGTGATACAGAGTCTTTAGGAAAAATGACTAAAATTGATGCAGCAGACGCGATTCTTGATCGTGTTAAAAAAATTGCAGGAAAAAAAATCAAAAGTAGAAAATAAACGGAGACCCTTTCTAACGTTGGCTCAAAACGAATTACAATCTGAATTATGCAAAGCGGTGAAAGCGCTCAAGGGGCATGTCATTGACAGAGAAAGTTTGTCTGTCGGCATTGATTGGAGTAAACCCAACAAGAAAGCAATGCCTCAAACGACATCTGTTCACAAAAGCAAAGAGCAAATGTTGAATGAAGCTCGAAGGGACATGGGCGATTGTCAGCTCTGTCCTTTGGGTAAAACAAGAAAAAATCTTGTTTTCGGCGCCGGCAATCCAGAAGCACGAATTGTTTTTGTTGGTGAAGCTCCTGGAGCGGATGAAGATGAACAGGGACTGCCCTTTGTAGGGCGTGCCGGACAGCTTTTAACGGATATTATCGTCAAGGGTATGAAAATGCAGAGAAAAGACGTTTATATCTGCAATATACTAAAGTGTCGTCCCCCGGGAAACCGCAACCCTCAGCCTGATGAAATCGGCAAATGCGAGCCGTTCCTGAAAAAACAGCTTCATATTATCTCTCCGGAAATAATATGCGCTTTGGGAACATTTGCTGCCAAGACACTTTTAAAAACGGACATACCCATATCCGCTTTGCGGGGTCGTTTTCATATGTATGAAGGAATAAAATTAATGCCGACTTATCATCCGGCTTATTTGTTGCGAAACCCTGCGGCTAAAAAACAGGTTTGGGAAGATGTTCAAATGATCATGAAGGAAGCAAACCTTAAATCCTTTTGATAGAAAGTAGAGGTGACGTCATGTTAAAAAAAATAGGCTATGCATTGATTGCCGTTTTCATATTGACATCTGTCCTGGCGATTGCGCAGGAAAAGAGACCTGTTTTTAATGTGATTACCGTGGATGGCGTTATAACATCACCAACAGCAAAATACATTGCTTCAAGCATTGAACAGGCTTCTAACGACAAGGCCGAAGCATTGATCATTTTGCTGGACACGCCCGGGGGCATGGATACCGCCATGCGCGACATAGCCAAAAGCATTCTTAATGCTCCGATTCCCGTTATTGTTTTTGTATATCCCTCGGGAGCCCGTGCGGCGTCTGCCGGCGTTATTATAACAACAGCCGCTCACATAGCGGCGATGGCTCCCGGAACAAACATCGGAGCGGCACATCCGGTCTCTATCGGTATCGGAGGCGCCGGAAATGTTGACAAAACGATGTCGGATAAAATTGAAAACGACGCGGCAGCCTATGTCAGAAGCATCGCCAAAACGAAAGGCCGTTCGGAAGAATGGGTGGAAAAGGCTGTGCGTAAAAGCGAATCCATAACCGCCGAGGAAGCGCTCAAATTAAATGTCATCGATCTGGTAGCGACCGATGTCGAAAAACTTCTGGCCGCCATTGACGGAAAAGAAGTTGTTGTCGCCGGAGATAAAAAGAAGCTGAACACGAAGAACGCGGTGACGAATGATAAAAAAATGGGCACACGGGAAGGCATCCTCTCCACCATTTCCGATCCCAATATTTCCTACATTTTATTGCTGATCGGCCTGGCCGGATTGTATTTCGAGCTTTCCACGCCGGGCGCGATTCTTCCCGGAGTAATCGGAGGCATATCGCTATTACTCGCGTTTTTCGGATTGTCCACACTGCCCGTAAATTATACGGGAATTTTATTGATTCTTTTCGGTATTATTTTGTTTATTGCGGAGATTAAAGTCATGAGCCACGGTATGTTAACAGTCGGTGGAGTGATTTCGTTGATCTTGGGATCACTGCTTTTGTTTGATTCGCCTGAACCGGCTTTACGCCTGTCCTTTCAGGTTTTGATACCTGCTGTTGTTGTTGCTTCCGGTTTTTTCATTGTGGTGATTTATCTGGCGCTGAAAGCCCAGATGAGGAAGCATTTTACCGGCGCAGAGGCCATGATTGGTGAAGAAGCCGAAGTTGTCAGAGACATTGACCAAGAAGGAGAAGTGTTCATAAAGGGGGAGTACTGGAAGGCCCGAAGTGATGCGCCGATTCGGCAAGGTTCAAAGGTAAAAATCATCAGAGTTGACGGAATGAAGTTAACCGTGGAAGAAATTAAAAAATAATTATAAAAAAATAAAAGGAGGAAATGAAAATGCTAGGTACTTTATCCATGCCGACACTGGTTATCCTGGTGCTTGTTGTGATGTTTCTAGCATCAGCAATCAAAATTTTAAGTGAATACGAAAGAGCGGTTATTTTCCGTCTGGGCCGTATTCGTGATGCGAAGGGGCCGGGCTTGATTATTATTATTCCCGGAATTGACAGGATGGTTCGGGTTGACATGCGCACAATCACCATGGATGTTCCCCCTCAGGATGTTATTACGAAAGATAATGTATCCATCAAGGTCAGCGCGGTTGTTTATTTCCGCGTCATGGACGCCAATTCCGCCGTTACAAATGTCGAGAATTATCTCTATGCAACATCGCAACTTGCCCAGACAACGCTCCGGAGCGTTTGCGGGCAGATGGAACTGGATGAAATTCTTTCCGAGCGGGAAAAAATCAACATGAACCTTCAGGAAATTCTCGACCGCAGCACCGAGCCCTGGGGAATCAAAGTATCCCTCGTGGAAGTCAAGCACATAGACCTGCCGGAAGAAATGAAACGTTCCATGGCCAAGCAGGCCGAAGCAGAAAGAGAAAGAAGAGCGAAGGTCATCAATGCCGAGGGCGAATTCCAGGCCGCGCAGAAATTGATTGAAGCGGCCAGAGTCATGGAAACACAGCCGATGTCTCTGCAATTACGCTATCTGCAGACCCTGAACCAGATAGCGTCGGAAAACAATTCGACAACGGTTTTCCCCATTCCTATTGATTTATTTAAACCGTTTTTACAATCATCTGATAAATAATATAAAGGCGGACAATGATTGTCTGATTAAATAATAATTAAGGAGATTATATTTTATGAGCGATAAGAAGCAGAATGTGTTGACCGGTGGTGTTGTCTTGATTACTCTGGGTGTCCTGATTTATTTAAGCAAAGCCGGCAGTTATCCATTCGGCCAGACTTGGCCGATATTGCTGATTGCAGTCGGTATCTGCACATTGATTCAAAAATTCAGAGATCTTGGCGGATGGATTATAACGCTGGCAGGTATCGGATTTCTCTTTTATGAATTTTGCGGATTTGATCCATCAATGTACTCCAAATATATGTTGCCGGCAATTCTAATTGTGCTGGGAATTTTTGTAATATTAAGACGCAAGATGTAATGATTGCTCAAGAATATTCCTCAGGATTTTATTAAAATGACGATTGCTAAAAAAATCAAAGCATCGATCTCCCATTCTTCGATGATCAGAAAGATGTTTGAAGAGGGCGCCGTGATGAAAAAGAAATACGGCGCCGATAAGGTCTATGATTTCAGCCTGGGCAATCCCAATGTTGAGCCGCCGGAAAAATTCAAAAAAGAATTGATGAATCTGGCCGCAAAACAAATTTCCATGAAGCATGGCTATGCGCCCAATGCCGGTTTTGCTGAGACCAGACAGGCCATCACCGCAAAGATTAATAAAACTTACGGCCTGAGACTAAACGCCGATCATGTCATCATGTCGTGCGGGGCAGCCGGGGCTTTAAACGTTATTTTTAAAACATTGCTGGATCCGAAAGATGAAGTGATCGTTCCCATCCCTTACTTTGTTGAATATCCTTTTTACATTGACAATTACGGAGGTGTAACAAAGTATGTCAAAACAAAAAGCGATTTTTCTTTGGACATTGAATCGATAGGCAACGCAATTAACAAAAAGACAAAAGCCGTTTTAATCAATTCGCCCAATAATCCGACAGGCAAAGTGTATAGCCGCAGCAACATTCAAGCGTTGTCTGCGCTTTTAAATAAAAAAAGTAAGGCGTTGAAGAAAATTATTTATCTGATTTCCGATGAGCCATACAATGAAATCGTCTATGATAATATTACCGTGCCGAGTGTATTAAAGACTTATCCTCACAGCCTGGTTGCCTATTCTTATTCCAAGACACTTTCTCTGCCGGGAGAGAGAATCGGCTACATTGCCGTCAATCCGAATATATCCGAGGTAAATGATGAGGTAAATGATTTAGTCAGTGCATTGATTTTATGCACAAGGATTTTAGGGTTTGTGCACGCGCCGGCGCTTATGCAGAGGATTGTTGTTGCATTACAGGATGCCGCTGTTGATGTAAAAGTTTATCAGAAAAAACGCGATATGCTGTGTAAAGGACTGGCTAAAGCAGGTTATAAATTCGCCAAGCCGGAGGGCGCATTCTATCTTTTTGTTAAAAGCCCGATTCCCGATGACGTAAAATTCGTCAAAATGCTTTTAAAGAAAAATATTTTGGTGGTCCCGGGCAGCGGTTTCGGCGGGCCCGGATATTTCCGTATTGCTTACTGCGTCGACGATGCGACGATTATGAATTCCATGAAGGGGTTTGAAGAAACAATAAAAGAATGTAAGTTAGCGCATTGAAGGAAAACATCTAATACTTGATAATGAAATCTGTAATTTCGCCCGTATAAGGTTCTTCTTCAACGAGGACTTCTTTCACTCGTGCTGCAGGTGGGCCAATATGGCACCAATCAAGCATTTTATCCACGCTTGCGTCTTCTCCTTCAAATAAAGCTTCTACGCGGCCATCTTTCGTATTGCGCACCCAGCCGGTAAGATTAAAACTATCTGCCGCTCTTTGCGTTTCCGCACGGAAGAATACGCCCTGGACTCGACCGCTGATGTAAACATGAACTCGCTTCAATACCGATTCCCTTCTTTTGTTAATCGAAATGAGAAGTCTTAAAATAAATGCGAGTCAAGATTTCTCGCTTCGCATCGAAATGACATTTTTAATCGATATTACTTGCCGATAAGTTTTAAGAATTCCTCTTCGCTGATAATTTTAATCCCTGAGGATTTTGCCTTGTCAATCTTGGAACCGGGATCGCTTCCTGCTACGACGTAAGTGGTTTTCTTTGTTACGCTGGAGTGGATTGTTCCTCCCAGATTCTCCACGATGGTTTTGGCTTCGTTTCTACCCATACTTTCCATACTACCGGTGAAAACAAAAGATTTTCCCTGCAATGGCGCATTGGCCTGAATCGCTTTCTTTTGAGGATTTACACCTGCTTTACTGAATTTTTTCATGACCTCGATATTCTTATGCTCATGAAAAAATTCAACGATACTGGCGGCTATTTCCGGGCCGATTTCATTGATCGCCGTTAAATCTTCCTGCGTCGATGTAATTAGATTCTCTATGTCGCCGAAATGATCTGCCAGAAGTTTAGCGGTGCGTTCTCCTACATGCCTGATGCCGAGAGCATAGATGAATTTGTCCAAATGTGGATGTTTGGATTTTTCAAGGGAATCAATCAAGTTTTGAGATGATTGCTGCACGTTTCGCCCCAAAACCAATAATTTTTCTTTGGTTAGAAAATAGAGGTCGGCAGGGTCGTGAATTAATTTGTTATCGAAAAGCTTAGCGGAGACTTTCTCTCCCAGGCCTTCAATATCCATTGCACCGCGTGAAGCAAAATGACGGATATGTTCTTTCAATTGCGCGGGGCAGGAAATGTTAACGCAGCGGTGCGCTACTTCTCCCTCATAACGAACAATTTCAGAATTGCATTCGGGGCAATTTGCAGGCATTTTAAATTTCTCGGTGCCTGTGGGTCTTTTCTCCAAAATCACTTTTACAACTTCAGGAATAACATCACCTGCGCGTTGAATAACCACGGTATCACCGACACGCACGTCCTTTTTAAGAACCTCGTCTTCATTGTGCATGGTGGCGCGGCTGACCATGACACCACCCACGTTAACCGTTTCCATGATAGCAACGGGTGTCAGAGTGCCCATGCGACCAACTTGAACATCTATTTTTTTTACTATCGTTATTGCCTGTGCCGCCGGAAATTTACAGGCCAGTGCCCAACGTGGATTACGTGAAACATTGCCCAATGTTTTTTGTAAAGCAATATCGTCAACTTTTATGACGACGCCGTCGATTTCATAGGGAAGGTCTTCACGCAGGGCGCCGATGCGTTCAAAATATTTGATACAAGCGTCTATATCGCTTGTTTGCTCAGTATGTTTTTTATTAAACGGAAATCCCCAGTCAGAAAGCATTTGCAATGATTCCCAGTAAGTTGAAAAATCAAGACCTTCGGCACTACCGATCCCATAAAGAAAAATATTGAGCGGACGACGTGCGGTTATTTTTGAATCGAGCTGGCGCAGAGAACCGGCGGCGGCATTGCGTGGATTGGCAAAAGGTTCATCGCCTTCAGCAATCCGTCGAAGATTTAATTTATGAAAAGGTTTTTTCTCAATGTACACTTCACCACGTATTTCTACAAATGCAGGAATCGGATTTTTTGTTGATTGCTTCATCTTTAAGGGCAGGGAAGAAATCGTTTTAAGGTTTTGTGTCACATCTTCACCCGTTGTTCCGTCACCGCGGGTTGCTCCTTGTTTAAAGACACCGTTTTCATAAATTAGATTTACAGCCAGACCGTCTAGTTTGGGTTCGACGACATACGAAATGTTTTCTACACCGGCCAGTCGTTTGGTGCGATTATCGAAGTCAATTATTTCTTCACTGGAAAAAGCATTAGCCAAACTGAACATCGGCGATGGGTGATTGAAAGAGGCAAACTTGGCTAATGGCGCTGCTCCCACCCGTTGCGTGGGAGATGAGGCTGAATAGGCTTCAGGATAGCGATTTTCCAACTCCTGAAGTTCCCGCATTAGGCGGTCGTATTCAGCGTCGGAAATTTCGGGTGCGTCTTGCTGGTAATAACGCTGATTGTGATATTCGATTGTTTTTCTTAATTCGGCAATCCGTTTTAAATCTGTATGTTTATCCATTACTTAACCCGTTTTAAATGAGGTTTTCCTTCAGGTTTGTCGGGTTGTGCCGTTTTTTCCGGGGCTTTGTTGTTTAATATCATTTCATTAAAAATAGCATTTTTAGCCCGCACTGCGTTGATGATGGAAAAAATAATAACAGCTTTTTCCCATTCGGGAGAAGGGGTAAATTGTTCTATCTTATTTTTGTATTTTTCCCATAAAGATGTGAGAGAAGCTTCATCGAAATGCAATATACTTTCAGCTATTTTTTGCAGGGAATTCTCCAAACTATTCATGTAGAAATAATATATTCACACAACAATAAAGTCAATTTAAAAGCTCTGTGCGAATAGGATATCTGAAATTTGTATTTCAAGAATCCCCGTTCACTGCGTTCAGGGGATAGTTCGACTTACGCTTCAAGCTTCACTACGTTCGTTTTCAGCTTGTCTCACTAATTTAAAAGCTTGTATTTTTTGTCGCTTATCGCTAATAAGTCATCAGTAAATTATGGAAAGTAAAAAAATCAAAATCGGCGTCATTTCAGACACTCATCTTGATGATTACGATGAAAAGATGAGGAAAAGTATTGAAGAGCATTTCAGGGATGTGGATATGATTCTGCATGCCGGAGATATGGTGGATATGCGGGTTTTGAAAATATTCGGCGATAAAGACGTAAAGGCAGTATCCGGAAACATGGATAACTACTCAATTACGCACAAATTTCCCGATCATTTGCTTTTTGAGATAAATGGGTTTAAATTTTTGCTAATTCATGGATGGGGGTCTCCCTGGGGGCTGGAAGAAAAGATATCGGCAAAATTTAAAAACGTTGATTGCGTAGTTTATGGACATACGCATAAACCGGCCAATCATATAAAAGGCAACGTTTTTTTCTTTAATCCCGGTTCGGCGGTGGACAGGTTCTTTAACTCTTCAAAAACCATCGGCATATTAGAAATTGACAAAGATATAAAAGGTAGGATAATTAAAATATAAAATATGAATGTAACACTCCGCTATTGGCGGGATAGCTTCCAATCCCGATATATTTGGATTGGATAATTCGGCTTAAAAACTTCTATGCGCCTATAGTGACCTTTAGGTTATTCATTTTTGAAGTTTTGGCCTCATTAGGTTTTGAATATGGAAACAATTTTCGCGCCCTGGCGTATGGAATATATAAAAGGTGAAAAACCTGACGGGTGTGTTTTTTGCAAATGTTCCATCCGATGCGATGAATACATTATTTATGAAGGGAAAACCGCTTATGTTATGATGAACAAATATCCTTATGTCAACGGTCATTTAATGATCATACCGCAGAGACATATAGGAAAAATTGAAGATTTAACCCAGGAAGAAAGAAAAGAAATATTTGACCTTCTGGATGCATCGGTAAAGGCTTTGAATGAAGCCATGAAACCCAATGGATTTAATATCGGAGCGAATATCGGCAAGGCGGCTGGAGCCGGCATCGAGGAACATTTTCATGTTCATGTTATCCCGCGATGGGAAGGCGATACAAATTTTATGAGCGTGGTGACGAATGTCCGGGTCATTCCGGAAGCCATAGAAAAAACAGTTGCCAGTCTTACACCTCTTTTTAAAAAATATTGCATGGAGGAAAACAAATAATGAGAATACTTTACATGATTCTTGTTATCGTTTTTGCGTTATTTATTGTAACTTTTTCACAACAAAACTTGATGCCTGTACAATTAAAATATTATCATTATTTGCAGAACGTTCCTCCCATTCCAACATACATTCTAATTTTTGTATCTCTTCTGGTTGGAGTTATTATTACGGCGTTCTGGGGTATTGTGGAACGTTTTCGTTTAAATCGCACCATCAGAAATCTCAACAGACTGGTTCGTGATTTACGCAAGGAACTTCATGCACAGGAAGCTCCATCGACAATGAATGAACAAAGAACAGAAAAATAATCTTCAATCTTCATTACCTGAAGATATCAAATTTATAACCGACGCGAGTTTGGCAAGGTTAGCCAAATGGCTGCGACTTCTGGGCTATGATACGGCTGTTTTTCAGAAGGAAGCAGGGCGTGAAATGCTGCGTCGGGCTGATTCCGAAGGCAGAATAGCGCTGACCAGAAGAGGAGACATGATAGAAAGGCAGTTTTCCGGTATTCTTTTCTTAATCACGGATGTTATTGTCGGTAAGCAGCTCAAAGCAGTCATTGAAAGGTTTTTTCTAAAACTTGACAGAGAAAAAATGTTCGGAATCTGCATGGAGTGCAATCAAAAACTTCAGCCTGTGGGAAGGGAAGAGGTGCGTGATTTAGTGCCGCCTTACGTTTTCGAAAATTGCGATAAGTATAATCAGTGTCCAAACTGCAAAAAGATTTACTGGATGGGAACACATCCGCGCAATGCTTTAAGGTTTATGGAACTGCACATTCCGAATCATCTCCCTTGATTTTTTCGATGGCATGTTTAAGAGCAGGGAGAACAACCGCCAGATTTTCTTTTGCGCCTTTGGGACTTCCTGGGAGATTGATAATCAGGCTTTTCCCGCGGATTCCCGCCACCACGCGGGAAATCATGGCGTGGGGAGTAACCTGCATGCTTTTCTGACGCATGGCTTCAGCCATGCCGGGAATTTGTTTATCAATGACCTGCAGAGTCGCATCGGGAGTTAAATCACGCGGGCTGACGCCGGTACCGCCGTTGGTCAGAATCAAATCCAGATGCTTGACATCTGCGAAATCGATAATCGCTTCTTTAATTTTGTCTGTTTCGTCGGGAATGATAAGGGTGTGTTTAATTTCAATGGCGGCACCCGCAAGCATTTCTGCGATGGCGGGGCCGCTTAAATCTTCACGTTTGCCCTGAGATCCCTTATCACTGACCGTAATAATGCCGGCAAATATCATTAGATCATTACTCTTCTTCTTTGTCTTTCTTATACGCGGTAATTATTTTTTCAGCGATAAAAGCAGGAACTTCCTCGTAATGAGAGTGCGTATAGGTAAAATTGCCTCGTCCGCTGGTCATGGAACGAAGATCGGGTGCATATTTTAATATTTCCGCCAGTGGTACCTGGCCTTTGATGATCTGGCTGGAGCCCTTGGCATCCATTCCCTGAACGCGGCCCCGTCTGCTGTTTAAATCTCCGATCACATCGCCCATGTATTCGTCAGGAATTTCTATTTCGATATTAACAATCGGTTCCAGAAGAATGGGCTGACAATCCATCACACCTTTCTGGAAAGCCATGGAACCGGCAATTTTAAAAGCCATTTCGGAGGAGTCAACGGTGTGGTAAGAGCCGAAGGTCAACGCTATTTTAAAATCAACTACAGGATATCCGGCAATAACTCCTTTCGCTGCTGCTTCCACAATGCCTTTTTCAACAGCCGGACGATACTGGCCGGGAATGACGCCGCCGACGATCTTGTCTTCGAATACAAATCCACCACCGCGGGGCAGAGGCTCGATATCTATCCAGCAATCGCCGAACTGGCCGCGACCACCGGATTGTTTCTTATATTTACCCTGTACATTGGTTTTTCCCTTGATGGTTTCCTTATACGGAATCTTGGGTGTGTTCAGATTGACTTCAACGCCGAATTTTCTCTTCATTTTTTCGATATTGACTTCAATGTGTACCTGTCCCATACCAGAAAGAATCATTTCCTTGGTTTCGAGATTACGTGAAAACACGATAGTTGGGTCTTCTTCGGTCAGGCGGTGTATTGAAGAAGCAATTTTATCTTCGTCGCCTCTCGATTTCGGCTCCATCGCGTAAGACATGATGGGCGGAGGCACGGGCACTTTTTCAAAGATAATCGGAGTTTTCTCATTACAGAGAGTATCTCCGGTGGTTGTTTCCTTCAGTTTGGCCACGCCGGCAATATCACCGGGGATAAGGGTTTCTGCCTGTTTCTGATTTTTTCCTTCAAGATAGAAAACGTGGCCGAATTTTTCCGTGATTTTTCTGGTGGAATTATAAACCGGCGTGTCGGAATTAAGTGTGCCGGAATAAACACGGAATAATGTCAATCGTCCGGCGTATGGATCGGCGATGGTCTTGAAAACGATGGCTGAGAAGGGAGCGTCTTCAGACGGTTGACGTTCTTCGACATTGTCAGTTCCCGGTTTTTTACCTTTCATCGGACCACGATCGATCGGTGAAGCAAAGGAACTGACAACCAGATCCATCAGCATGGAAACACCGATGCCTTTAAGTGCGGAGCCGCAAATGACAGGAATCAGGCTTCCCGATGTCACGCCTTTTCTCAGACCTTTTTTTAACTCTTCATCGGAAAGTTCTCCGGATTCCAGATATTTGTTCATCAATTCGTCATCAGATTCCGCGATATCTTCCACCATGGAGTCATGCATTAATTTAACATCGTCCTTCATTTCAGCGGGAATATCAGCAATTTTACCAGTTCCTTTATTATCGCTGAAAATATAGGCTTTCATGCTTATGAGATCGACAACACCGTTAAATTTATCTTCAGCGCCAATGGGCAAGCATACAGGAGTGGCTTTTCTCTTCAATTTGTTTTTAATACTGTCCATCGCGGTATCGAAATTGGCGCGTTCGCGATCCAGTCTGTTGATGAAAATAATACGGGGAAGTTTGAACTCATCGGCCAGTTCCCAGACTTTCTGTGTCTGGAATTCAACGCCGCCGACAGCATCAACCAGTACAACAGCATTTTCCACGACGCTCATCGAGCATTTTATATCATAAGCAAAATTGGAATCGCCCGGCGTATCGATAAAATTGATTTTGTGTTTTTCCCACTCGACGTAATTTGCCGCCAAGCTGATGGAGACGCGGCGTTTTTGTTCTTCAGGCTCATAATCCATGCAGGATGTTGCATCATCAACTCTGCCTAATCGTTCACTTTTTCCCGACACAAACAATAAAGACTCACAAAGAGACGTTTTTCCGGTTCCGCCGTGCCCGACCACCGCTAAATTTCTGATTGATTTTGTTTCGTATTTTGCCATGAAAACTCCTTTCAATGCTTTAAAAAGACAATTCAAATTGAATTTGGGGTGTTTAACGTATAAGGCAAGTAAAATCAAGACAAATTTGATACTTATTATTCCAGAAACTTGATGGGAGGACTAGGGAAGTTCATGAATTTGATGAAGGAAGTCAAGGCATGATGGAATTCAGATGTGAGTATTGCGACAGGATATTAACTAAGCGAACAAACAAAAGAATATTTATCGCCTAAAAGAAAGATTTGGGAAAATAGTCAAGATACTATTTCTGTGTTCAGTCGTAGCTCCATCACTTTAAATTTGAACAATATTATCTTGACTAATATAGTTTACTTATTATAAAAATTGTACAATATTGTCAAAAAACAGGAGAATGAAAATGAAAAAATGTAATCATTGGCAAAAACCCGATATAAAAGTTATGGAAAATAAGAAAGAAAAAAGTTTTGCAACATCCCGAAGTGGAAAACTTTACGGTATCGGTGTTCCCCCAATGCCTACTCCGGCAAACAGAGATCTTTATGGTGATGGTGTTCCTCCAGCACCGTCCAAAAGCATGAAAGATCTTTATGGAGTAGGTGTTCCTCCTGATCTGTAATAAGTTTTACACGGCAAACCAATAAACAGGTTTAATATCGCACAATTCATCAATTGCATGCGTCATTCTAGGACTATATTAATTTACAGGTTTGCTCTTTTCAATATTTTAAAAATTGGTTACGACACGTAATCTGGAATTAGCAAGATTTTCTTTTAAGAACGGCATTTATGAAAACACAAATTAAAATGGATGCTATTTATGTTGCATCCAATAACGTAGTAGTGCGTGAAGTAGAAAACTCTACAGTCATTATTCCGATTGCTTTTGAAACTGATGATACGGAAGATCAACCTTACACTCTGAATGCAACAGGGCAATTGATCTGGAGACGATTGAACGGGGAAACAAACCTGAAAATAATTATAGCAGATTTGGCAACGGAATTTAAAATGCCCATCAAGTTGATTGAAAAAGATGTAACAACATTTTTGAAAAAGCTTATGAAGATGAAAATGATTGTTGAAATATCCCCTACGTAGTGTAACAAATCATATTATGAACAAAGAACTTGATATTCAATATGCCCGTGAAAACACCGGCTGGGCTTATTACGCAATGAAATGGCTCTCAGATGATGAAGCAAAAAAGGCTGATATCAAGAGAAATGAATTACTACAATCCATATCCGGAAGAGTTAACAGTAATTTTCTGGGAAGCAAAATAGGTTCCGGAGAATTGTCTCCAGGGTGTATTCTTTGCGGTCAGGGAAGATGGTCGTGCCTGTTTATCGGTTCTTTGTGTACGGCAAATTGTTTTTTTTGTCCCCAGGATAGAAGAAATAAAATAAATCAACCACCCGTTGCTTTTGGAATTCAGCTTGATAGTCCGGATGATTACGTTGATTATTTGGAAAAATTTAAATTTAAAGGTGTCAGTTTTTCCGGAGGAGAACCTTTTTTACAATATGAAAAAATGCTTTCTTACATTAGAAAAATCAGAGAAAGATTGGGCGAGAAAATATACATATGGTTGTACACAAACGGCGATTTAGTCAGCAGAGATAAGTTAATCTACCTAAAAAAAGCAGGGCTTAATGAAATACGGTTTGATATTGCAGCCAGAAAATATGATTTGAAGGCCGTAGAGCTGGCGGCAGGCATCATTGATAAGGTTACCGTCGAAATTCCTGCTGTTCCCGAAGATTATACAATACTTAAAAAATGTCTAACCCTCATGATGAAGATAGGAGTGGCACATCTGAATTTACATCAGTTATTTGCCAATCAGTATTGTTATCAAAAATTCGTTGATCGCCAATATACTTTTTTACACCAGCCCGACATCCCCGTCCTGGAATCGGAAATGACGGCCTTGCGGATTATCAAGTATGCACTGGATAACAACATAGATCTGGCTATAAATTACTGCTGTGCAATTTATAAACACAGATTCCAGAAAAAAGCGTACAAGGAAATATTTCAGCCTTTTATTAGAGAAGGATACGAAGGATTGACTGAATCACGGTTTATCCGAAGTTTGTCTATTCAGGATACACCGTCAAACATAAACAAATTAAAAAATATATTTCAGGAGAAGCTGTGTCGTGACAACCTGTGGTTTTCCAATAAAGGAAATTCCGAACTATTTCTCCATCACTCTCTTTTAAAATATATTGATTTTAATAAGTCCGATTTGATTGTAAAATATTTCACGCCTCAATTGAAAGCGAGTAATGGCGATAAAAATGGAATAAACAGGGAAATTATATTAAATGAAAACAAAAATATTTATGTCGGGAAAATAAATATATACCAAACAAAAATTAAGACGCCCGCACTCGTCAAGAGTTTTCAGGAACTATTTATAAAAAAAATGAGCTATGATGGTGTAATAAAGAAATTTTATCAAAACTATAATCTTAAAACAAGAACCGATATCGATGATATGATGGAGGGAAAAAGGCAACTGGATTACTTAAGAAACTGGGAATTTATTGGTAACGGGCTATATAAAATTTACTGATAATATTGTAAATATTTTTGAGAGATATTACGATGGGATTATAATATTGATAAGAACTTACTTTTAGTTGTCGGCAGTATAAGAAACGTTCACTTGTGTGTCAAGAGGATTTTGGGCAAAAGATATGGGGTGTGCACGAAATGACCAATCCGAGGAAAGATTGAGAGAGCGATCCTATAAACCTGCCGAGCTGTTTAGCTGCCGTGGACGCCCGTTTACACCGGAATTCAGGCAAACCTGTCCGTTACGTCATAAATAATTCTTGAAAAAAATCAAAATGCGTTAGGGCTGTATGTAGTCATCCCGGGAGTATTCCGGGTCAGCGTAGGCGTCGGCTTGTGGATGCGGAGTGTGCGCGTAAGAATCGGAGGATTTGGATTCCAATAATGTGATGGCATGATGAATTTTCGGCCTATCTGCCGTTATTCACTTGAATATCTGAATCTTTTGCTATAAAGACGCGTTGA
The DNA here is from genome assembly GCA_964400795.1 of uncultured Smithella sp. Taxonomy (GTDB): domain Bacteria; phylum Desulfobacterota; class Syntrophia; order Syntrophales; family Smithellaceae; genus Smithella. The sequence goes on along the minus strand of CAYNWA010000022.1, from coordinate 18,901 downwards.
TGATCAATTATCAGAAAGAGCTTAATCCGGAACAATATCGTGTTGTCATGGAAGAGGGTGGGCCGTTGCTGGTTCTGGCCGGCGCCGGAAGCGGGAAAACCCGGACGTTGACTTATCGCGTCGCCCGGCTTTTGGAATCCGGTGTCAGACAGGAAAATATACTGCTGGCTACGTTTACCAATAAAGCCGCGCATTCCATGCTCAATCGCGTGGAAAGTCTTATTAACGCCGATACCAGAAACATCATGGGCGGGACTTTTCATCATGTTGCCCATCTCGTTTTGAGAAAACACGCTCATTATCTCGGTTATAAAACGAATTTTTCGATTGTGGACAGCGAGGATGCCCGTCAAATCATTTCCACCTGCATGGCTGAGTTAAAAATCGATCCTAAATTGAGCAAATTCCCCAAGAGCAATGTTCTTGCTGAGATCATCAGCCTGACGGTCAATACGCAAAGTACACTGGATGATATTCTGCAATTCCGATATCCTTTTTTTCTCCATCTGATTAACGAAATAAGTCAGATCGCCTGTCTCTATGAACAAAAAAAGAAAGAATTGGCTGTGATGGATTTTGATGATTTATTAAGTAATTGCCGCTTGCTTCTTCAACAAAACCCTGATATTTTAAAAACGCTTTCCAGCCGGTTTGAGCATATTCTGGTGGACGAGTATCAGGATACCAATATCGTACAGGCGGATATTGTTGATTTGCTGGCCTCCGAGCACCGCAACCTGATGGTGGTGGGAGACGATTCCCAGAGTATTTATTCATTCCGCGGCGCCAATTTCAACAACATCATTAATTTCCCCAATCGATATCCTGATTGCAAAATATTTAAACTGGAGACCAACTATCGGAGTACGCCGGAAATTCTGCATCTGGCTAATCTGAGCATCAATAATAACGAAAAACAATTTCCCAAAGAATTAAAAGCCGTACGGGACAACGGTATGCGACCGGTGATGGTTTCCGCGCAAAATGTGGTGAAACAGGCTGATTTTGTCGCGCAGCGGGTCACGGAACTGATCAGGGGAGGCGTGCCGCTCAGAGAAATCGCTGTGCTTTATCGTGCGCATTACCATTCCATGGAAATGCAGATGGAGTTTGTCCGGCGCGATATCCCCTTTGATATCCGTTCCGGGATTCGCTTTTTCGAGCAGGCGCATATCAAAGATGTAACTTGCTATATGAGAGTTTTGGTGAATCCGCGTGACGAACTGGCCTGGCGGCGTCTGATGATTATGTATCCCAAGGTAGGGAAGGCGACCTTTAATAAAATATGGCACTATCTGAAAAAGGAAGAGAACCCGCTGCATGCTGTTTTGAGTGAGGGATTCATCAAGGTCATGTCCAAGTCCGCAAAACCGGGTCTGGAAGAATGTCGTAAAACGATAGGCTTTCTTCTGGAACTGCCGGAAGCTGAACGCATCCCTGAAAAAGTTATTGATATATTGTTAAACAGGGGCGGTTATCGAGTTTATTTGCAGGATAACTATTCCGACGCTTCATCACGCGAAGAGGATTTGATTCAACTGGGAAATTTTTCCGCCCAGTTTCTGCAGATGGAAGATTTTCTCAATGAACTGGCTTTGCTCACCAATATGGCCAAAGAGGAAAATATCGGAGAAGAAGACGACGAAGACAAGATTGCGTTGAGTACCATTCATCAGGCCAAGGGATTGGAATGGTCGCACGTTTTCCTGATCTGGTGCGCTGACGGTATGATCCCTTTGCAGCGGGCATTAAAGGAACAGGACGGTGAAGAAGAGGAAAGACGACTCTTTTACGTGGCGGTAACCAGAGCCAAAGACCAGCTTTATTTATGCTATCCTGCGCTTGATTATACCCGCTCTTCCGGTGTCCTAAACCTTGCACCATCCCGCTTTATCAGGGAAATAGCTCCTCTATCCGAATATGACGCTGACCGGCCGTTTGAACAATGGGTGGTTTATGATTAGATAGACTTCAATTCCAAAAACATAGTGCATTGGAATTGATTAGTCTATCTTATCCCGAGAGCGCAGCGACGCGGGATTAGAAACCCCTTCAATTCCAAAAACATAGTGCATTGGAATTGATTAGTCTATCTTATCCCGAGAGCGAAGCGAATCGGGATAAGAGATTAGAGACACCTTGTCAGAAGTGAAACGACGCGGCGCTAGTGAGGCACCAATTCCGAAAACGTAGCTTAGTTTTTCGATTCCAGGATAATGGCTGTTCGGGTGGGGAGATACAATCTCAAAATATTCTGTACCGCATCGTCAGATCGCAACGGCATTGTAAAATGAACCTGATCGAATACAAGACGCGAATGACCTCCGTATAATGCGTCGTCTGTGTTTAATATCATTTTATATTTCCCTTGCGGTATATGAAATTGGTAATCTGTATACGATACCGTAGGGTGAAAGTTGAAGGCTAAGATTAGTTTGCCCCGTCTGAAGATAATGACTTTATCGTCGATGTGCTCATGAAGCAGGCTTGGCCATGGTTCATTAAGAAAGGGGAACCGTTTGATCAGAGTAATCATGTCCCGATCAAAACGATTAAGAAACTGGTATTTTAAGTTCGGATCATCCACGAGATGCCATTGGCGTCTCGCGTAGTGATAGGACCAGTTATTGCCCTGTCGTGGGAAATCAATCCATTCGGGGTGGCCGAATTCGTTGCCCATGAAATTCTGATACCCGTGCCCGGCCGTTGCCAGCGTAATTAATCGTATTAGTTTATGCAGAGCCATGGCCCGATCGATGATGAGGTTGTTGTCATAGGCGCTCATGTGATCATACATGGCCGCGTCAGCCATCCAGAACATCAGTGTTTTATCTCCGACAAGAGCCTGGTCGTGAGATTCGGTATAACTGATTGTTTTTTCATCGTTACGCCGGTTGTTGAGTTCATACCAGAGATGTCCCAGCGGCCAATCTTCATCCCTGTATTCTTTAACGAGTTTAATCCAGTAATCCGGAATACCCATGGCAAGACGGTAATCAAAACCGATTCCCCCTCTATTTTGGGGTGAGGCAAGGGATGGCATACCGCTGATGTCTTCCGCGATGGTTATGGCATCCGGCCTGATATCATGAATGACCGTATTCGCCAGCGCCAGATAGGCAAGAGCGTCTTCGTCCACGTTTTGATTGTAATAATCGTCATAAGAGGTAAAGGCTTTTTCCAGGCCGTGATCAAGGTAGAGCATGCTGGTGATACCATCAAAACGAAAGCCGTCAAACCGGTATTCATCCAGCCAGAAACGGCAATTCGACAATAAAAAATGAAGGACCTGATGTTTGGCGTAATCAAAACATCTGGAATCCCACGCATGATGAGAACCGCGTAAACCGTCGTGGAAATATTGATAAAGCGTTCCATCAAATCGGCTGAGCCCCTCGACTTCATTACTGACAGCATGGGAGTGGATGATGTCCATGATCACTCTCAGTCCGGCGCCGTGGGCGGTATCGATCAGTTCTTTTAAATCATCCGGAGTACCGAACCGAGAAGAAGCGGCAAAGAAGCTGGACACATGATAGCCGAATGAAGCGTAGTAAGGGTGTTCCTGGATTCCCATCAGTTGAATCGTATTATATTCCGATCGGACAATGCGGGGGATAATAAATTTTGTAAATTCACGGTATGTTCCTATTCTTCCTTCTTCCTGAGCCATACCAACATGGGCTTCATAAATCAGCGGAGGAATGGTTTGTTTCGGAGTCGCATATTGCCAACTGTAACCGGGCTGATCCCATACCTGGGCGTTGAAAATCAGCGTTTCAGGATCCTGAACAACTCTCCTGGCGTAAGAGGGAATGCGATTTCCCTCGCCGCCTGGCCATTGCATCGCAAGACGGTACAGATCACCGTGATTCAGGAAACTTTCCGGGAGGTGAATTTCCCAGATTCCGTCCCGGGAAATGCGTTTCAGAGCGAAATCCTTTAGAGTCTCCCATTCTGTCATGTCGCCGATAAGAAATATTCCTGTGGCATTGGGCGCCCATTCCCTGAAAATCCATTCGCGTTCATGTTTGTGTAAACCAAAATATTCATGGCCGGAGGCAAAATCAGATAGACGCTCTTTGTTGCCGGTTAATTTTTTTTCGAGCGCGATAATATGTCTTAGCCTTCGTTCAATGGTTTCTGCGTAAGGACGTAGATAAGGGTCACTGTCTAAAATGATTTGCAGAAGGACGCTTGTTGAATTTGATGTATAGTCGGTGGATTTATTTTTCGGTTTTTTCCGTGGCATATATTCTCTTTATTACGTTAAGCATTGAAAATGGGTTTTGGAATTGTCATAAAATACAATCCTGTTTTCAAAGCTGCTATGGGGTAATAAATGGCCGCTGCAACATTTTTTCATAAAGGTCAATATAATGCTTTGCCGTAACCGGATGGTTGAAAGAAGCCAGACTTTCTTTCATGATACGGGATATCTGTGTTTCTTTTATTTTTTGAGGCAGATTGTAAAAATTGATTGCCTGGTCGATGGCCCACATCAGTCCCTGTGGGTCGTAGGTTTCAAACAGGATTCCATTTCCGGAATTGTTTTCAAGGTTCAGGTTTTGTATCGTGTCATGAATGCCGCCGGTATTACGGGCAACAGGCAGCGAACCGTAAATCGTGGCAATCATCTGGGGGAGGCCGCAAGGTTCGAAGGCTGAAGGCATGAGAATGAAATCCGATGCGGCATAGGCAAGGTGCGAAAGCCTTTCTTCAAAATCGCATATGGCCACCCGGCCGGACAAATTAAATTGCCAGACAATTTGTTGAATATATTGCTGAAATTCACCATTGGCAACAAAAACAATTTGCATCGGCAGATCCCAATACCTGGAGATGACATCATAAAGGATATGTGCAATGAGTGGGCTTCCCTTTTGAATTCTATCCAGACGGGATGGCCAGAAAAAAAGCGGTGCCTGTTCGTTTTCAATCAGACCCAGACGTTTTTGAAGGTACTGTTTGTTTCTTCTTTTGCCTTTGGCAAAATTCTTCGAGTGATATTGGAAAGGTAAACAGGAATCTTTGTCAGGGTTGAAAGAAGGGTCGGGACTATTCAATATACCTACGGCGCAATTTGCCGCCCATTTGTAAGTCAATTCTCTTTTAAGCGGTTCTTCAACAAACGGATGTTTCCCTTCGACAATCTCAAGAAGGAAAGTAGGACTAACCGTGTTTATAAAATGCGCGGCAAAAATACCGCTGACCAGAAAATCTACGGGATTTGTTTCCCGCGTTTCTTCATAATGCGATGGTGATCTCATTAAAAACAAATGTTTCCAGAACAAGGCTGCATCAATGCCCTGGTCTTCAATTTCAGCCAGCGTTTTTTTAACGGTGAAAATATTATGGATGGTAAAAAGGCAGGGGATGCCCAGTTCACGGGCTTTTGCCGGTATCAATCCGGTCATCCAGTCATTGCAATGGATCAAATCCGGTTTAACAATCGGAATAATGTTGTTAATGACTTCTCTCTGAAACGCCAATGAAATTTTTATATTTTCCCATCCATAGCCGGAATAAACTGAATTCATATAGAAAAAGGCCCTGTCTTCAGCCAGATGGATGCGTTCCTTGGGAACTTTTCTTTTCATTTTTTTAAAGTCACCTATGAATAGTTTCTTCGATTCATGGCTGTAGATACTTCGATAATCGGGTAGCGCAACGTGGACATCACCTCCCTGCGCAAATAATGCGTTGATCAGGGCGGCAGAGACATCGGCAAGACCTCCTGCTTTGGCGGTCAAATGATGGGCATTTTTCCCCATTCCTTCCGGCAAGTAAGTTACTTCCGGAGTTACAATGAGCACACGGGGTTTTTTTCTGCGATGAAACATTTTTCGTAAAGTCCCTTGGATGTTTTAAACCGAAACACTATACTAAAATGAATCAGACACCGCAAAAATGAGGCTTAAATACGAAAACAGATTATGATAACAAAGCTAATTCATGCCCAGGTAATTAAACCGGGGGTAAATTTAATGAAACTGTCCGCTTTGGGCATAACTCTCGCCGTAAAACCGAATCGACCGGCCATTCGGCATGGCAAAGAACATTTGTAACGATAGTCGCCATTGCCAAGGTCTTCCATCACAGTCATGAGTTGAGTTTTGCCGTCCTCAATACTATCCACTGTTTTCATATGGCCATAGAATAACTCCACGTCAACTTCATCGGGCGTGAGTTTGCCGAGATGAACAATGGTTGAAATGGTCATTGATTCACCGACCCTTAGCGAACCACGGTCTTTTCTGACGGGCGTTTCTATGGATATGTCACGCCATTTTTCACAAAGGCGTTGATGATAATCTTTTAATCGAACGGCTTGAGCCGCCCCATTCTGGATTAAGTCATAATAATGAGCCATGGCGGGCGCATAAAAATATTGATTATAATTTACGACCATTTTTTGAGCGCCGAACAGCTCCAGCGCCACGCGAATGGACGCCTTCATCATGTTTAGCCAGCGAGAGGGGACTCCTCCGTCTGTTCTGTCGTAAAAGCAGGGTATCACGTCATTTTCAAGGACATTATACAGGGCCTGGCTTTCCACGGTGTCCTGATACTGATGATCCGTGAATTCTTCCCCGGTGCCGATGGCCCATCCGGTTTCCGGTGAATATCCCTCACACCACCAGCCGTCAAGGATGCTGACGTTCAGAACACCGTTTGCCGCGGCTTTCATTCCTGAGGTGCCGCAGGCCTCCAGCGGACGCCTTGGCGTGTTCAACCATACATCGGCACCCTGAACTAGATGCCGCGCGATGTTAATATCATAATCTTCGAGAAATAGAATTTTATGACGGTACTCCGGATTTCGGGCGAGCTGGATGACTTGCTGGATGAGCTTTTTGCCCTCATTGTCCATGGGATGAGCCTTCCCGGCAAAAATGAACTGAACAGGGTATTGTTCGTTTTTTAAAATGGCTTCGAACCTTTCCATATCATTGAAAAGCAAGTGGGAACGTTTGTACGCGGTGAATCTTCTTGCGAAGGCAATCGTCAGGATGTCATCCTCCAGAACAGATTCCGCCTCCTTCATGATGGATTTGGGCGCGTTGCGCCGTCCATACTGACTGACCATCCTTTTACGGCAAAAACGTATCAGCCGGGTTCTACTCATTTGATGGGACCGCCATAATTCTTCATCATAGATATCCTCGATGCGTTTGTTCATATCCGTGTTCCATAACTTCAGGGACCAGTCCCGACCGAGATAGCGCTCAAAGAGGCGAAAGTTGTCAATGGAAATCCAGGAAGGGATGTGCGCGCCGTTTGTAATATGATAAATTGGAATTTCTTGTTCCGGGACACCAGACCACACAAAAGACCACATGCGCCGGGCGACGGAGCCGTGAAGACGGCTGACACCGTTGCGATATTGAGTCGTATGCAACCCTAAAACAAACATGGAAAAAAAATTTTCCTTCTTATCGTGACTTATCTGTCCCCACTTTAAAAGATTGTCCGCGGATAACCCAAGGTCTTTCTCAAAAGAAACAAGACAAGGTTTGACCTGGTCAAACGGGAATTCATCATGTGCGGCCATAACCGGTGTATGGGTAGTGAAGATGGTGGTTCGCGCGTTTATTTCCAAAGCCGTCTGTAAATCCACACTATACCGGGAACGAATTTGAGCCAGTCGTTCAATATTGGAAAAAGAACAATGGCCTTCGTTGAGATGACAAACGACCGGATTTATGCCCATTGCATTTAACGCGCGCATACCCCCGATGCCTAAGATGACCTCCTGAGCCAGGCGCACCTTACCATCGGCATGATACAGACGTGAATTAATTTCACGGATAGCCGGTGGGTTTTCTTTAATGTTTGTATCAAGCAGATATAACGGAATGCTCCCCACCATAATTTTCCAGATCATCAACTGAATCGTGCCTTCAGGCCCATCTACCGTAACGTGTAAATCGTTTCCGGATGCGTTCTTGACGCTTTCAACAGGAAGTTTATAGAGGTCTATTTCCGGGTATTCCTCCTGTTGCCATCCTTCATTATTTAAAAACTGATAGAAATAACCTTTACTATATAATAATCCGATCCCGACCATGGGAAGTCTTAGATCGGATGCAGCTTTAAGGTGATCCCCTGCGAGAATTCCCAGACCACCGGCAGAAAGCTGAAGGCTTTCATGAATGCCGAACTCCATGGAGAAATAAGCGATGACGTCATTCTCATTATTCGACACTTGAAGCGGTTCAATGACTTGTCTGATAAATTTAGCCCGAACTTCTTCCATATGGTTCAGGAAACTGCCATCTGTTGCCAGTTCGTCCAATTTATTTTGTTCAATCAGCGCTGAAAAAACAATAGGGTTTCGCCCTGATTCCTCCCACAATCGGGGATCAATGCGTCGAAAAAGTTCAATGGCTTCAAGATTCCAGCACCACCACAGATTTCCAGCGAGCACTTCAAGAAATTTTAGCGGTTCCGGTATATAAGGAAAGACATGAAAAGTTTGCAGGTAACTCATATACATTGTCCTTTATTAAAAATTTTAAACAACGACAACAGAGTTTTCGCAATTGCCATATTCACTTCTTACATATTTATCGGCTTTCCAGTCATTTTCCCATGTTTTTTCATCAATAAGATAACGAAATTGATATTCTTTTTTGACTTTGAGATCCAACTCCAAGGTAAATTCACCGCTTCTCAGCTTTTTCATAGGGTTGTCTTTTATGCTCCAGTTGTTGAAGTCACCAACGAGAGTGATTGATTTTGCGCCCATGGAAGCTTCTCTCGGGATCCTGAAGGTTACTTTGCAAAGTTCGTTATTTTTTTTGTATTTTTTTTTAATGCTCATGTCGTCCTCCTTGAGTATCAATAAATAAAAGGTCATTTCCCAAGTTAAAAGTATGGAAAAAAGAACACATTCAACACAAGCAACAAATGAGATCTGTCAGTCGTAGTAGAGGTTGGATAAATTTAATAAATCTTTTTAAACAAATGGATAGATTAACTTAGCGCAATGAATTCCGGTTAGCGGCGAAAACACGATCAAAAGGAATATTTTTAACTGGAAAAAATCCCCTGGATTTGACGGACATTGCACATTGGATTTCATGTGAACCAGTCCGCCCAAGATCGCTATAATCAAAATTATTATTAATTTTAATCATCAAAATCATGCATGTCAAGTCATAATATATTCTTAATGTGGTTACGAAAAAATAAGAAACTTAATTAAATCTCATCGTTTGTTTTCAATAAATTCCATACACGCATCCATTCGCTTAATCCCCAGGCCTGTGCGTCGCATCCTCTCTGGTGGTGGGGATAATCTCCGTCAAGAATTTCAGGAAAGTGACCGATGCATCCTTTGCGGATGATTTCCAGACTGCCCAAAAGCAAAGATCTGGCGGTAGGAACGCCGTTTTTGCCGTAAACCTTTGCATAGGCTTCACAGTAGGAGGGATATAACCATGTCCAGGCGGTTCCATTATGATACGCCGGTTTCCGGCTGGTGTCTTCATCACCGCTGTAGCGGCCCCTGTACGGATAATTGGGGGGAATGATAACGTTTCCATTATGAATAATTTCGATAGGATAGTTTATAGGTGCATCTGCCAGACTTCTGATGGCGCCCGGAACCAGCAGAGACTGACAGGAATCCAGAATGGTTCTACACGCTATTGCATCCGACACCGAGTCCAGAGTAACAGCCAGCAGTTGATTGGGTCGGAGGGCGTCGTCGGGGACCCATTTCGATGCCGGATTGTTAGGGGATGCATGAAGACAATCGGCCAGATAGCCCTGCTTTAACATAAACAATTCAAAAATGGAGTGTTTGACAGTTTTTGCCAAATATTCCCAATTCTGACGGTTGCTTACGTTTAAATCGACCATCGATAGAAAAACAAGAGCCGCGTGCCACAGAGCCTGAATCTCTATGCAATATCCCTGACGGGGAGTGCACGCGGGATAATTGGTGTCCATCCAGGAAAAATGAGCCGGACTGTAAATCAGTCCTGATGTTTGGTCCATTCGGATATGATTGGGTGTCCCTTCAATATAGGAATGGCCTATGGAAAGCAGGATATCCATGATGGTTCTGTTTCCGCATTTTTCGGAAAGAAACGCCGGTGAATTTTCTCTTTTTATCATATCGGCACAGGCGACGACAAACCATAACGGAGCATCAGACGTGTCGCGGTTACCTGTGTTATTGCCGCGGATCATGTTGAGTAATGTGCCGTAATCTTCAAAGCCTCCGAACAATTTCAGTATTTGTGAAGCTTCATCTATCATGCCCGCCTGGATAAGGCCCCTTGAGAAAATGAGCGAATCTCTTCCCCAGTCCAGAAACCAGGGATAGCCGGCGATGACGGATTTCAGGTTGCCGCGTCTGACCATGAATGCTTGAAGGACATCCTGTAAAAAATTTTCAAGGGGTGCCGAATGATTTTCGTCTTTCCGGGTGATTTTGGCTGATGGACGTGACGAATGATTTTCGTTGACGGAGGCCGTTAACCGGATTGTTTCCCTGCCTTTTATAAATGCTGAGAAGTAACCGGGGCTGAAAAGGTCCGAATCGGGATCCAACCCGCGTTCTTTTTCGGCAGGATGGTGAATCATGTAATACCACTCCGGTTGTGAAACAAATATGCCCTTTGAGATACGCAATGTCAATTTCCTGTCCGACGCCGGTGCAAAAGTAAATGCGTCATGTTCAGTGGACGTGGCGGCAGGCCAGGCATTTTCCGGTCCCTTGTATGCCTTGGTATTTTCATGGAAGTTTCTGTCTTCGATATCGGGCCGGAGAATCAACTGGACAGGGTCCTTATCGTTCAGTATCCCCTTGGCCGACTTGGCAGGCAGACGGTAAAATTCAAGAAGAACTGTATTTTCTCCCTGAATCATTTGCATGGCAATGATAAGATCGATTCTCTCTCCTTGTCCCGTCGGGATTTCGTATTTCCAAAATCCCTGATTGCCTTCACACCGGAAATAATCAAGACTGTCAAAACAAATTTCCTGGGAATACCCCTGATAGACGATCCAAGCCCGGCAGCGCGTAAACATGATTTGTCTGTCTTCCGGGAAAACCGGATTGAGATTAGCTGCCAAAAGCGCGTCATATTTACTGTTTAGTTTTCCCCACTTGATATTTGCTCTGCACATGCCGCCGATGCCGTTTGTGGATAAAAACAAATGATCGCTTTGGGAGAGTTCGTTGCGTCTGAAGAGAGCGGGTATGTCCGTATATGAGGCTTCGCACAGCAGAAAAAGGGGAGAATCTTCATGGCGGGCGTTTTCTTTTTCAAAAACAGTGACTCTTAAAACGCGGTGTGTCGTGTCAGTGATATCAGTGCAAGGCGCGAATAGGATAAAATGAGTACCGTCTTTCTGGGGCAGGCTTTCTTCGCTGACGATGCCCCTTTCATTTTCTTCATATCCGTCAATAATGGCGGCGCGGAAGGGATAGTCGGCTTTGACCAATAAAAAATGTCCGGGCGGCAGAATGACTTCGCGTTTGAGATCACGGGGCCATTGCCAGAAGATAATCCTGTGTTCATGATTATCCGGATTAAAAGAGCGACAGAATTCCACAGGGCTTTCGGTCAACTGCTCGGTTGCCTTAGTCAAATCATGGCCGGAGATGTCCTTTGTACCGTGATAGAAGCAAAATACTTCCATCGCTTTTGCCTTCAGCTTCTGGAGCAATAAACGTTCCGGGAGAAAAGCAAGGTTTTCCGGTTGCCGTAGCAGATTCAAATCTTTTTCGTCTACCGTCAGACACAACACCTCGCCGGGGGAAAGTTTGTATGTATGATCTTCCGGGCCGGTGATGACCTCTATCTTTCTTTCAGTCAAGAGATCAATCCATGGGCCGCCCGCCATGTCTGCTTGGAATTCCCATTTTGCTTCTGTTGACTTCTCATCATCAAGATTGGCAACGATCACCAGTTTCTTCCCGGATGGAATGTGTTGGCGCAGCAATACAATAACGTTATCTTCGCCTTTTTGGATAAATTTTAAGTCAACCTCTTCAAAAAAAGCGGGATGGGAGCGGAGTAATATGCTCAACCTGCGAATAAGATCCACCTGATTTTCCGTACTTCCCCAGTTCAGAGGATGGGCTTCATGAACACTTATTTTTATATCGGAAAACCATTCCACTCCGTTGGCAAATCCAAAAGCTCCCTGATGTGAGCATAACGCGCACAGGGCGGTGCGCATTCTGGCGTAGATCTTGGAACGGGAAGCCAGTCGGTTGTTGTCGTGGGTTTCCGCGTAATGCACCGCAATGCCGTCTGTTTTCGATATATCGATAGCTTCGGGCAGATAATTCTGTATTTGTGAACGGTCGTAATTTTGAAAAAGTTCTGAATAGGCCCAATTGAAATTTGCCTGATTGAGAAGATCCCGGGTTGCCGATATTTTCCCTCCGAGTCCTTCCAGCAGAAAAATCGTCGACGGAAATTGTTCCCTGACCTTGGCAATGATGTAGGTCCATGCCGGAAGAGGAATCATGTATCCGGCATCGCATCGAAAGCCGTCCACACCGCGTCGGCACCATGTCAGAAATACATGAGCAATATATTTCCACAGGTCTTTCTGGGAATAATCCAGACTGGTCAAATCCTGCCACACGACGCCCCATGCGCCCGGCCTGCGGATATCACCCGTGTGGTCGCGAAGCAGCCAGTGAGGATGGGTTTCGTGAAGGCTGGCAGCCCAGCCGGTGTGGTTAACGGCGATGTCAATCATCAGTTTTGCATGGCGGGCATGAATGGCATCAACGAATTCGGCAAATTGTTCAAGAGGGGTGGCTTTAATGTCAAATTCGGCAAGTGCCGGGTCGATCCCCGTGAAATTTAACGCCGCATAAGGGCTGCCGTATCGTCCCATACGACCGTATGTTGTCGGTGTCGGAGAAATGGGCAGAAGATGCACAAAACGACAACCGAGTTTACCGACGATGAAATCCAACTCGGCAATCAAATCGCGGAAAGTACCTGACTTGGGGATGACGGTATATTCTTTTTTATCAAGGCTTTCTATGCAAAATTTGTCTGAATCTTCTGGAGGATGGTGGCCATCTTTGTTTTTTCCAAATTGTCTTACAAAAGCATTGTAGATGATATTCGCGCAACACGTATCCGCCGGTTCAACGTTGATGGTGATATTATTTCCTTCCGGCCAGACAGGTTTGCTCTTTCCCGAGGGCATAAAAAAGCATTTTGCTTCGAAATGTCCTGCCTCATTCAATGGGAGGGTAATCGTAAAATGATGAGGATCAATCTGCAACATGGAGATATCGAACCATTCGGTTCCCAGCAACGGCAAGTTTTTATCCACCGAATCAATAATGGCCTTTCTGGCTATGGAGGCATGGCCAATATTAGTGCGGACCCAGGCTCTTCCGTGCGATTCTTTGTTTAGCGTGAGGGTAAAGGTAATGGTGTCACCCCGGAACATAACCATCCGCGAACCGGGTTTCGGATGTTGATGGATGTGAGTTTTCGTATCCATGATGGTATTATTTCAAATTAGAGTTTAGTTTCTATAATTCAAAATGTTGGCATAATAATAACACTATTCCATTATTTTAAAAGAATTAAATATAGAAGGAATATGCTGTGATTATTCATTGTGAGACTCAAATTTCAAAAACGAATAACCTAAAGGTCACTATAGGTGCATTGAAATTTGTAAGTCGAACAATCCCGCACAGCGGAGGGTAATGAGACCCAAGCTTCAGAAACAACGTGTACTGAAGCTTGTAGGTCGAATTATCCTGCTTATGCATGGATATGATACACCGCAGCTTACTGCGGAATTAGGGTCCAGGGCTTGCCTTGGGGTTCATAACCGTGATTCAATAATTTTTTATTTATAAATGATGAACATTGAAAGTTTAAGTAGTTTGTTGTAGAAGATCAAAAAATAGATAACTTTTAATGGATGAATACATTAAAAGAAATAAGTCGAGAAGGAGATCATAAAGTGATCAAATATCGTTTTTTATTCATTTTGTTGCTATTTTTGTCATACTCGTTTTCTTGGGCTGAAGAGATACCTGCCAAAACAGAAAAGTTGCCGGACAGCTCCATACAGTTTACACGAATAGATCACACTTTCGTAAGCCAGGGAGACAAATTAAAGGCATGGCTATATTTACCCTCCGGTGTAACAGAACCTCCTGTGGTTGTGATGGCTCATGGTTTCGGTGGCCAGCGCTGGATGCGTCTGCCGGCTTACGCGGAGAGATTTGCCCAATTGGGTATGGCCGTGTTTATCTTTGATTACCGAGGTTTTAACGACAGTGAAGGTGAACCTCGTAACTACATCAATCCTAAGCGTCATTTGCAGGATTGGGACGCGGCCATTGCTTATGTGAAGACACTGAATAACGTTGATCCGGAACGAATGGCCTTATGGGGCACATCGTTCAGCGGGGGACATGTTATCGTGGAGGCGGCAAAACATCCGGAAATCTCGGCAGTGGTAACGCAGGTTCCGTTTACAGACGGTATATCAACAGAGTGGTATTATATAACAACAGATCCGATATTTGCAATTAAAGGGACATACCATGGTTTTATTGATGTACTAGCTTCTATCTTCACAAAACATCGCCATCATGTACGCATTGCAGGAAAGCCCGGAGAGGCGTTTGCCATGATGAGTCGACCTGATTCTTTGGAAGGGATGCTTAAAGTGAGTGGAGTAGATGAAAAGGAATTTGAGAAAGATAACTTCTGTCCGGGAAACATCATCTTTACATTAGGCCTTTACAGACCAATTAGCTATGCGGAAGACGTTAACTGTCCGACACTGGTTATCGGAGCAGAAACTGATACACTGTTTCCAGCAACAGGACCGAAGAAAATGGCAGATCGAATGAAAGAGGCAACATATATAAGTCTACCTATGAACCACTTTGAACCCTATGCTGGAGAACCGTTTGAAAAATTAGTTAAAATCATGGGTGAATTTCTAAAAACAAATTTAGAAGTAAAATCTCTGAGTAAGATTTAGTGCTTTCTGTTTTTTAATGATTGGGTTTCTCCCTCCAAAAAGGAATTTGTCTAAAAAACATATTTTACGTGTCCCAGGAATTATCAGAGATTTACTTCAAGGTAATTGTCCACTTCCATTGTTTTGGATTAACGTCATTTCTTTGAACCTGCACATCTTTTTCACCCGTTCTTTCAATGACTCCTTTAACATACCCTGCAAGCATTTCCCTGAAGTGCTCCGGCAAATTCGGGTAATCAGCAACGTTGTAAACTAATTTATTTTCATTAATCTTATCTGTCCATGCTCTTCCTTCATCATGATACTGACTCCAGAGTCTTGCTGATTGAGACATAGCCATCTCGACAGATAAAACAGGCATTAATATTTTATAAATCCCTGATAAATCGTTGAGTGCCATTTTATACCCTATGGTCCTTAATCCGGTAGGGTCTCCCGGGTATAAAACATCTGCAGCAGCTTTTAGGATGCTTGAGGCTGCATGAATTGAAATTCTTGATATAGCCAATACGGTTTCATAAACTTTGCGTTCATCGGGATTAAGCATCGATAAAAGAGTTTTTTCCTTTTCAGCCGATGTTGAACGCACCAAACTTTTTACATAAACAATGCCGGTTCCCTTAAAATTACCCATGGTATTCAACTCCTTTTTGAGCAGTCTTTTCAAATTAAATTAACAAATCAATGTTATGAAGTCAACGACCAATTCATTCGTTTAAAAAAAGGTCACACGTTGATAATAATTTGAAATTTTATGTTTTGTGTTAGCCTTACCTATTATGTGAATTCGACTATTCATTTTTGTTTTATAAATTTACCCAGCAGGATCATGATTTTGCTGGCGAACCAGTCCATCAGCCAGATTGGCGTAACATTGTGGCAATAGACTAAGAACCTGGCCTCCCAACCCACAAGGTAGCGGGCCTTTGGCCTTTTTACGCTGAGGGCGCGAATGATCACCCGGACGGCCTTTTTCATGGATATCCCCATTTCCGCCTGCCATTTTGGAAAGACGCTCAAGGTCTTCAGCTCGTCTTTGTAAAGGTCTCTGGTCTGCTTCGGGACAGATGTAAATAGTTTTTCAGTGGTGATATCTATTTTTTCCCACATGGGTGTTTTAATGGTTTGCAATTCCACGGAAGAGACTTTGATTTTCCACGGGCGAAGTTCTATCCTGAGAGCGCTTGCCACAGCCTCTAGAGCAAATTTTGATGAGGAGTAGGGTGCCATGAGCGGTAATGTGACCCTGCCGCTCTCGGAACTCGTGAACACGATTCTCCCCTGCGCCTTGCGCAGGAGCGGCAGGAAGGTTTGCGTCACGAAAACGTGACCGAAAACGTTGACCCGTATCTGTTGTTCAAATAATTCAATGGGCAGTATTTCCAAGGGGCCCTGGACCGAGATCCCCGCATTGTTGAAGAGCGCGTCCAGGCCGGCGCCGCCGAGGGCCTTTTCGATCTCTTTCGCGCCGCGCTTCACGCTTTCATAGTCGACGATATCCATGATCACCGTCGTAACTTTATCGGAAGAGGCGTCCCGCAGTTTTTTGGCGTCGGCTTCTTTTCTGACAGCGGCAAATACACGCCAACCCTTATTGGCCAGTTCCAGCGATGTTGCCCAACCGATGCCGCTTGATGCACCGGTTACCAGTATTGTTTTCGCTGATGACTTGCTGTTTGTATTTGCATCATTACTTGTTTTCTCCATGGCCAGTCTCCTCATCAATGTTTAAATTTATAGAGCTCTCCTTCTTCCATATGCTTCACGGTTTCCTGCATAATATGATTGACATCCTCGGTCGTGATCTTTTGACGGTCGAGCGTGTTGATATGCTCATCGATGTAGCGAATGTAGGCGTGCATAGCGTTCATGGTATCATCGGTATCAAGGCAACGGATATTTTGTTCCATCTCAATGCTTAACCCATGTCTTAATGTCGTTTCCATGCCGTCATGGACGCATTTCTTGATAGCATCCACAGCCGTCATCGGGCGCTTGCTCATCAGATCGGCAAATTCCTGCACGCGGGATTTGAATTCGTTCTTGTTGAATATTTCCGTGATCAAACCAACGCGCTGCGCTTCCCGGGCATCCCATTGATTGCCGCGCAGCATGAACTCAAGAACCTTGGCACGGCCGATCAAACGAGGCAGTCTTTGGGTGGAACCGCCGCCGGGGACAATATTAATGAGCACTTCCGGCTGTCCGATCGTGAATTCCTGGTCGCCGATCATGAAGCGAAAATCAAAACAGGCGGAAAGTTCCGTTCCGCCGCCGTTGCAATTACCATTGATGGCGGCAATGGTAATTTTGTTGAGCCGTTCAATCGCGAAATAGACTCTCTGCATGATAAACCACAAATACAAACTCGACGAATAACCGCTCATGATTTTGGCGAATTTCAGCATCAGCGTTTCATACCAGCCGGAACAATCCATCAGCCAATTGGTGTAAGTGGTCACGTATTTTAAGATGGCGCCTGTTATTCTAGATTTTACGAAAAGATTCAGAAGTAATTTTTTGTTGTCCGTTGACAGGGTAAGAAGTTCGGGAATAGAGAAATGCATAATGTAGATATCTTCGATACCGCCCGTCAGGATGAATACCCGGATAGAATCATCCTTTGATGCCTGCTTGACGACAGCAAAGAGTTCTTCGAGCATGGCCACGGTCAGGAAATTTACCGGAGGATTGTTTATCTCAACCCAGAGCGTATAATTCTCTTTTCTTGTTTTTAGATATTTATAATCCATGATTTTCATCTTCCCCGCGCTTCTGAAATCGTGGAACTGCTAATTATTATAATCGTGATAGAAAGTGAATATGACATTGGATTCAGATTGTCAAGAGAAATATGAATATAATGTCATATTTTTCTTGATTTTTTGACAAAATTGCGTAATGAATTGTTTTACATCAGAAATTAAACTGATTTATTTTGGAGATTAATCGTGACGGTATCAAAAAATAAAGCTCGAATACCTGTGCAAAAGCGCAGTATTGAAACCCGGGAAAAGATCCTCAACGCAGCATGGGAGCTTTTTGCCGAAAAGGGATATTTTAAAACAAGTACGCATGATCTGGCCGAACGTGCCAGTGTGGCGACAGGATCTTTTTATGGATATTTCAATAACAAGAAGGAAGTTGCCATAGAGTTAATCAAGAGATTCTATAAAGAGGCCTCGGAAAAAGTGCTCCATAATATTCAAATGGATGTTGGCGATAATGTTTCAGAAAGTCTTGATAATGGCAAAAAATTAGTTCGGTCTTTAATTCGCTCCTCAAAGGAATCTCATGAAATCAACCCGATGATTCATCAGGATGCCCAGGCTCTGATTCTGCTGGATGAAGAGGTGGAAAAACTGAACCGGGAAGAAGAGCAAAAAATCATCGAGTTTTTAATCCATTTATTACAAAAATATAAGCAATTTATTCGTGTAAATAATATTGAGGTCGCCGCAACAATGCTCTTCTGGATCAGTACGGAGATGATCCACCGCATCATGAATGACAAAGAAGGGGACAAAGAGGAACGGCTTCTTAGAGAGCTTGAAGATATAATTTGCAGCTATCTTTTTATCGCCGTCAGTTGAAAAACACTATAAGATTAAGTATTTTTCGTTTCCGAATAAGGTGTCTCTAGTCCCGCGCCGCTGCGCTTTGCGGGATAAGTTCGACTAATCAATTCCAATACGTTTCTGACGAAGATGTTTCTAATCCCTACACGCTTTGCTCTCGGGAGTGTTTCCAATACCGATAAATAGGTATTGAATAGTTCCACTTACGTTTCGAGCTTCATCCCGATAAATGGGGATTCGCTCTCAACGAGTGTCACTTCGGGTGTAATGGCAAAAAATGTGTGCTGGAAATGGTTAAAGATTGTATAAAAACA
>CAYNWA010000021.1:55830-57437 GCA_964400795.1 uncultured Smithella sp. | reverse complement strand
AATTCGACCATCAAATTTCAGTGCACTTCGTTTCTGAAATTTGGGTCTCATTAAATTAAGGATACTATTTTCATGGAGCTTTTCGAACGCATCTTCGATGAAATCCGAAATTTTTCAAGCAAAAGAAAAGGTAAATCCTGGATTCCGGAACCGTATGCCAAGCTCTGGCCGGAAGGGGGCGGTAGAAACGTTGTTTTGTCTGATGACATGGGCGTGGAGCTGGGCAGTCCTCAGATGGAATCCTCGTCCTGCTTAATCTGGACGGAAAAATCCGAGCTGGTTTGTGATCGCAAAATTACACTGATCGGTCCCGATATTCCGTCGAGCTTAAACGCGAGCTTGTCTTTCGGGAAAGTCATTTTTGTTGCAGTCAGTGGATTTAATGAAGACAATACTTACGACCGTTATAAGGAAATGGAATCTGTCAGATATGCCATCGATCTGAAAGGATACATGATCAGGGCCGTATCCCAGTATCAGCGGGAATGGAGCCGTATCAGCTATGAGGCCGTGCAAAACGGTTTTTCTTTTGAGGTGCTTGGTAAGGCTCTGTGGAATGAATATATGAAGAAAGATTTTATTCATTCCGTCGAAATTCTTTTCGTCACCTCAAATACGGAAGATGTGCGCGAACTCAAGAAAATAACAAAAAATGTAGGAAGGACAATCAATGCTTTGGATAAAATGCTCAATGAAATAAATCCGGATTGTGACGAGTGCGAGTATAACGATGTTTGCGATGAGGTGGCGGGACTTAAAAGCATGAGAAAATCACGTGATGGTAAAAGGATGAACCAACATGATTAAAAAAACAAAGACGATCGCTTTGTGCGGAAAAGGCGGGGTGGGAAAGACGTCGGTATCCGCGCTGGTGGTAAAGAATCTTACTCAAAAAAAAGACATCAAGGTGCTGGCCATTGATGCCGATCCTGCCATAGGCCTTTGCACGGCATTGGGAATACAAATCAGAAAAACCGTGGATGATATCAGAAATGATTTGATCAATTCTATTAGGAAAGGAGCAAGCCAGGATAAAGACGCAACGCTGAACAGGCTGGATTATGAACTTTTTGATGCCCTGACGCAATTCAAAAATATCGGTTTTCTGGCCATCGGACGGCCGGAATCGGAAGGTTGCTTCTGTAAGGTCAACTCTCTTTTGAAAGACATTATCCAGGATCTGGCGAAAAATTTTGATGTGGTGCTCATCGACGGAGAAGCTGGCGTCGAACAAATCAACCGTAGAGTGATGAAAACGGTGGATCACTTGATCATGATATCCGACACTTCCGCCAAGGGGATTCATGTTGCCCATACCATCAAGCATCTGGCTGAGGACAACAAAGCCGTAAGTTACAAAAGCATGGGAATGATTTTGAACCGCGTCAGAAATGAGAGCGAAGCACATGATATCCGAAAGAACATCCGCATCAACATTCTGGGATGGCTGCCGGAGGACGATCTGATCAGGGAATTCGATTTTTACGGCAGGTCTTTTTTGGATTTTCCGGATACTTCAAAGACATATGAAATCATAGAGAAGATTATTCAATCTATTGAGTTATAATTTTTTTAAAACACACGATGTTGATCAAAATCATGATGTT
>CAYNWA010000021.1:31236-55820 GCA_964400795.1 uncultured Smithella sp. | reverse complement strand
CTCTAGTTTTAAATTTTTTTATTGCTGTAAAAGGTATTTAAAATAGATTTTAATTTTCAGGAAGAAGATATCTCAGGATGATATCTTCCGTTTCGTTGATGAGCCTTTTTTTTTCAATACCGGTGTTGTCAAATTTGATTTGATGCATCATCTCTTCGGCAAGTTTAAGCAGAATAAACGCGGCCGCTTCAAAATCGGATACGCGAATGTAATTTTTATAATTTTGCATGTACGAAACCAGCAAATCAATCACTTTCTTTTCTTCGGTGCGGCGTATTTTTTCTATTTCGTTATCGAGTAAGGCTATTGCGAGAATTTGCTTGAGAAGCCTGTAGTTGACTTTGTATTCGGACAGAACTTCTTTGATGATGAGATGCGCCAGGTTTCTTGCTTCCTTATACGTATCAGCAGGATTTTGATAAAATTTGAATTCAAAATTAAGCAATACTTTTTCAGAAATATTGCGAAAAATACGTTCAATGATTTCGGCAAAAGCCTCCTTTTTGTTGTTAAAATAACTATAAAATGTTCCCGTGGCAACTTTTGCTCCAGCGGCAATTTGTAAAGCGTTTGTCTGATAATATCCCTTTTCGGTGAATAATTTTGTTGCGGATTTGACGATTTTTTCCTTTGTTTCAATGCCCCTCGATTGCTTGGGAATACGGGCTTTACTAGTAGCTGAGACAATTTTTGCTTTCTTCACTTTACAAAACCTTTTCCGAATAAGATTTGCTTATGCTTGCGGGTATTTATATACGATTAACCCGTCTGTTTTTCAATGCTTTTTTGCTGAAAAATAAAATATGAAATATGTTTCATATTTGTATTGACATTATTGGTTATAAAGATTATAAATTAATTATAATTTGTTTTTAAATGCTGTGGTTAATACAAAGTCGCTAAAAACCTTAATGGGGTTTTGCCCACAAGAAGCGAAGCTTACGCTTTTTATAGTTCTGTTTAATAGTGAAGGAATTCTTACTATAAAAAAGGGAGGGGAAAATGGAGAAGGAACCTGTTGGGGAAATTTGCGCTGAAGATGCGGCGCATTATCAGGAGCTGGCCCGTCAGTATGCCAGAAAATCACTGCTGCCGGTTTTTGAAGGTGAAAACTCGGATGGGAATTTAGCCCTGCTGCAGGAAAAACTGAACACGGCTTTTGATATAGGAATTGCCGCCTCTCCTGACGAGTCGTTTTCCGGCTGCCAGTATGGAATCTGGGGTGGCGCGATAAACGAAACAGGCATAATGCCGTCTCTGCTTCTTTTATCCATCCTTGCCGAAACATGCGGTGGCGCCGCCATGTGCCTTCATGCTCAGGGCGTAGCTTCCAACCTGCTCCTCCAGTCTAAAAGAAAACTGCCCTTTACGCCGACAAAAGTTGGCCTTTGCCTTCAGGAAGAATTTTGTCCGCCTTTTCTGGGAACCTTGATTGCTCCCGGCAAGGAGGCTCCAGCGCAAATTACGACGACCGCCGTGCAGAAAGACAATCAATATATCATCAACGGGTCCAAATCGTTTGTTTATTCACTGTACTATGTCAATGCCTACGTCGTGCTGGCACGCGTCAATGAAAAATGGGGATGCTTTCTTGTCGATGTGGATGCAAAAGGCATCGAAAGAATCGATATCGGTTTGAGAACCGGTCTTCGCGCCTGTCTTGTTGAAGATGTCCGGTTTAATGATGTGGAAATTCCATTAGAATCGCGTCTTGATGATGGGGATGCCCGGGAGTTGGTCATTCGCGCTTTATGTCTGAACTGGGCGGGTATGTCGGCCATTGCGGTGGGCATAGCAAAAGGTGCAGCCGCGGCTGCGCGCAAATTCACCGCCGAACGTTATCAGGGAGGTAAACAGATTGAGGAACATTCGGCAATTAAAATGCTTATCGCCGGCGCAGAAGCCTCGATTGCCGCGGCGGAAGCAACGCTGTATTCGTTGCAGGATGGCGGTTTCACTTCGTTGGCGAAACTGAAAAAATCAGCCGCCGCTAAATTGGCGGTCACCGAACTTTGCGCGCGCGCAGTGACAGATTGTCTCCAGACTTTTGGCGGTTACGGTTATATGGAAGATTTTGGCATGGAAAAACGTCTCAGAGATATTACGGTGCTGAAGTCGGCTTCGGGTTCTCCCACATACCTCAAACAATTGATTTTCGACATTGAAAAGGAGGGTGCGCTATGAAAGAGTCTCTTGAGGAAAGAATTGACCAGCTCAAGGTGAAAAATGCCGCTCAGAAGATGAACCTTTTCGGCCGCCTTCTGGTGGACAATCGTGAGATGAGTCTCTGGGAACATGATACAAAAACCCTTCCCTGGGGTGCGCGTCGCTGGCGGCGTAAAGCGCTGAAATTTTCCCGCGAATATATTCGTCCCCTCGCGCCCACAGCAGACCTGCTTCCCCATGATTATAATCCCAAACGGGTATTGGCCGAGGCGGCTAAACAGGGATTTCAGACCCTGCTTTTGATCCCGCCTCTGGGTACTGCCAGTACCATGACGTATCTGCGAAATACGTCGCTGCTGGTGGCGGTCGTGGGAGAAGAATTCGCTACTGAATGCGGAGGACTGGCGTTGCTTTTGCTCGCGCATAATCTGGGCGTAGCTCCTCTCGTTTTATCCGGCAGTTTAAGAAATTACTTCCTGCATTTAATTCCTTTTTATTTTAAATCCTATTTTCAGAACAGTACCGAAGGCATGTCCTTTGCCATTACCGAGCCCGGCGCCGGCTCCGACGTTGAGGAAACAGAAGGAGGAGCATTGGCCAAACTGGTTACCACGGCGAAATACGTGCCTGAAAAGAAAGGCTATATCCTCAACGGGCAGAAATGTTTTATCACGAATGGAGCTATTTGCAGTAAGGCAACCGTGTACGCGAAGCTGGAAGGCGAAGGCATCGAATCGTGGACGTGCTTTGTGGTAGAAAAAGGAATGCCAGGCTTTTCCGTGGGGCGTAGCGAACGCAAAATGGGACAGCGGGCTTCGGATGCCTCCGAGTTAATTTTTGATAATGTTTTTGTTCCTGAAAAAAATATTGTGGGTAAGGTTCGCTCCGGCTGGGCCAATAACCGCAATGTTCTAAATTATTCGCGTCCGGTTGTCGGTGCGATGGCTCTGGGACACGGACGGGGCGCTTTTGAGCGCTGCCTCGAGTTTTGCCGGAAGACCAATCTGGGACCGAAGCGCCTCATTGAATATCAGGATGTTCAGCTGGAACTGGCGGATATGGCGATCAGTCTCTGGGCGGCGCGCTCCATGATCTGGCAGAGCTGCCGGCAGTTCCGCTGTTATCAATCAGCTTCGGCTGCCGCGAAAGTTTTTGCTTCCGATACGGCATTTAAAGTGTGCAATCAGGCAATGGAACTGATGGGCGATCAGGGGTACCTGCATAAAAACGGTGTTGAGCGAGCCTGGCGCGATTCGCGTTTGACACAGATATATGAAGGCACAAATCAGATCAACCGGCTGGCGCTTTTTGAACATCACCTGAGCACGGATTTTAACGTTTTGACAGATTAGTAATATCTTTATCCGTATGGCAATTTATAGTTTCACGGGAATAGATCTGAAAGACTTCAGGTATGAGGATCTCATGAATCTCACCCGGAAGCAGTTGATGGAGTTATTCTCTCTGCTTGACGCGCCGTCCATGTCGGAGATGAAAGGTGAATATCGGGCCGCTCTGCTGGACAGCGGTTACATCATCAATATGTTTCTTGCCAGAATGTATCTTTTTTTCACCTGGGGGGATTGGCAACACAAGGCTTTTGAGCCGTTGGATCAACAGCATGGTCACGGCTACAATACTTTTATTACGACGCAGTCAAAACTTTATGAAAATTATTTTGTAGCGGTTTTCATGAGGATTGTGAGTATCGTACGTTCTCTGTTTCGGTCGAATAATCCGCAGAGAATGTCGAGAATCATGCTCAATAAAACATCCATTGTCTCATCGGTTTTCGACGGCCGGCCTGCGTTCCAGCTCAGCTACCGGGACTATAATACTTTTTTTACCAACACCATGACGGATGAAGTTCGTAAGGTGAACGACACTCTTTTCCTGGGCATCGGAAGGTTAACCGTGACGTTCGGCAAATTCAATCCGATGCCTTTCGTGCTGATCGGTCCGCCCGGTCCGTGGGTTGGTCCCGACATTGAATACAAATAAATGGTGTAACCAAGAGAAAAATAAAAAGCCGGAATAAATTTAATAAATACCGGGATGAAAATAGATTATTGTTAAAAGGAGAGATTGGATGAGAGATGTTTATATTATCGGAGTGGGCATGACGCCATTCGGAAAACACATGGATAAAAACATGAAAACGTTGGCTGCCGAGGCGGTCAATGTGTCGTTACAGCACGCGGGTTTAACCAAGGACGTGATTCAAACCGCCGTTGTCGGCAATGCCTATCAGGGTATTGTAACCGGCCAGGAATCGATCCGCGGACAGGTGGTGCTCCGGGCGATGGGCATCGGCGATGTACCCGTGACCAACGTCGAAAATGCCTGTTGTTCTTCCGCGACAGCTCTACAGGTTGCCTGGATGGATGTGGCTTTGGGATTGCATGATGTCGGACTCGTCCTGGGCATGGAAAAAATGTACATGGACGACCGGGAGAAAAGGCTCAAACTGTATTCGTCGTCGGCGGATGTCGAGGTTGTGGAAATGTTCGTGAAGGCGATGAAAGAAGACGCTGAGCGCAGAAGAAAAGAAACGGAAAAGAATGCGGCATCCGGTAATGAGAAAAAAAAGGAAAAGGTGGAAGGCAGTGCTTTCATGGAAATTTATGCGGCAGGGGCTCGATTACATATGGAACATTATGGCGTTACCCAGCGTCAGTTGGCGGTCATCAGCGCAAAAAATCATGCTCACAGTGTTCATAATCCCTATGCGCAATATCGCACCAGTTTCACGGTTGACGAAGTCCTGGCCGCACCTACGGTTGCTTTTCCGCTGACCCGTCCCATGTGCTCGCCGGTGGGCGACGGCGCGGCCGCTTTGATTATCTGTTCCGGTGATTATGTGAAAAAGATTGGCGCAAAAAAGCCCGTGAAGATTCTGGCCACGGTGCTGGGCGGTGGTGTGGACAGGGATTTCTTCGCGCCGGATATCGGAGAACGTCTGTCGAAAATAGCGTATGAAACGGCAGGGGTCGGACCCGAGGATATCGATGTGGCCGAAGTTCATGATGCAACGGCGTTCGGCGAACTGCGGGCCACCGAAGACATGGGATTCTGTAAAATGGGAGAGGGGGGAATCTTCGCTGAACAGGGTCACTCTAAGATCGGCGGGAAACTCCCCATCAATCCTTCCGGCGGTCTGGAATCCAAAGGACATCCGGTAGGGGCGACCGGCGCGGGGCAGATTGCCGAACTGGTGTGGCAATTGCGCGGCGAGGCGGGAAAACGTCAGGTGGAAGGGGCCCGCATCGCCCTGGCTGAAAACGGCGGCGGAAATATCGGCGTGGAAGAGGCCGCTATGGTCATAACAATTCTTCAGGCTGATTTCTAATGAGACCCAAATTTCAGAAACGGAGTGCACTGAAATTTGATGGTCGAATTATCCCCGAGGCTAAGCCGAGCGGGATAAATGCGGGTATTAATACCCGTGATTTCCTGGAGAAAAATTTACATAGATACCGATTAAGAGGGTAACGATATGTCCAGTGAATTGAAAAATTTTCCTTTGTTTCAATCTTTATGGTTGAAGGTGAAAGATCCGGACAAGGTCGCTATGATTTTTGTCAATGATGACGGCAGCGACGAAAAGATCACCTATGCCGGGATTTTTGAAAACACCAACAGAATTTCCCGCGCGTTGATCAAGGCCGGCGTGGGTGAAGGTGATACTTTTGTCGTGTTGATGAGAAATCACCCGGAGTTTCTCTATGGTCTTTCGGCGGCACTTTCTCTGGGCGCGATCGTGGTGCCCATCGATCCCCGTTCCAAGGGGGCAAAGCTTTCCTTTCAGATTAATAACACCAAATCCAAAGGGATCATTGTTTCCGATGAATTTATCGGCAGCATCAGAGAAATTGAAAAAGACATCAAAGGTATTCCGGTTATCGGCGTGGCTTACAAAAAGCATCACAAAATTCCTGTTGATTCCTCCTACCCTTCGCTCAATGAAATACTGGAACGTGAAAGCGGCTCTCTCCCTGATAAGGCTCTGCCTATGAAATTGAGTCGTCCTCTTCAGGTAATTCATACGTCAGGTACTACCGGCGATCCCAAGGGCGTTATCCTGCGCGGGCAGCGGCTGCGCGATTCCGCTATTCTTGGAAAGCTGATATACAAATACAAAAACGACGATATTTTATACAACGGCCTTTCTATGACGCATGGCAACTGCCAGTCCGTGACCTTGTTTCCGGCACTTTCCAAAGGCATTCCCGCCGTCATCGGGGAAAAATTCACCAAGAGCAGAATCTGGGACATCTGTCGCAAGTATGGCTGCACTTCTTTTTCATCGCTGGGCGGCATGATGTCGGGCATATACAATGAACCGCCCAAACCCAATGACGCGGATAATCCGGTGCGGGTGGTGGTAAGCGCGGGAACACCGGCGTCCATCTGGGCGGATTTTGAAAAACGTTTCAATGTGAAAATTCACGAGTGGTACGCGGCGGTCGAAGGGGGTCTCGCCCATAACCCTCCGGGCAAGGGCCCCATCGGCTCCTTCGGCAAGCCGAATTTTTTCATGTACAGGATGAAAATCGTTGACGAGAACGATCAGGAAGTGGGACCATTTGTCAAGGGAGAGCTGATCAGCAAAATGACATTTCGTCCGACGAAGGTGGATTACTTCGGCAAGAAAAAGGAATCCGACGCCAAGACAAAAGGCGGATGGCTGCGCAGCGGTGATATCTGTCATAAGGACGACAAGGGTTTTCTCTTTTTCGATTTCCGCAAGGGAGGAGGGTTACGCCGGCAGGGTGATTTTATTCAACCCGACTATGTCGAGAAAATCATCGGGGAACAGGAAAGCGTTTCGGAAGTGTGTGTTTACGGAATTCCGGCATCCTCCGGGGCGCCGGGGGAAAGTGATCTGGTGGCCGCGGTGGCGCCGCTGCCCGGTAAAAAAATTGATGTGGATTCATTGATCCGTCTTTGTCTCAAAAAGCTGGAACGCAATTCGGTTCCGACATATATTCAGATGGTTGATGAAATTCCGAAGACGATTACAGAAAAGGCATTGGATCGAGTTCTCAGGGAACAGTTCCGTCCGGACGCGACCAATGTTGTGAATGTTCAAAAACAGATGTCCTCAAAATCATCATAGTTATTGAAGATGGATTTTTAAAAACTTTCAGTGTCTGCTGAAAGAAACATTAAAATTGGAGGGGGATATAATGTCTTCAACATCAGGTAAAAATTCAAAAGAAAAAATCGGGATGGAGAAAAGGATTTATCGTCCGAACAAATTTAAATATTTGAACGACCCTCCGGTGGTGAACGGTTCCTTTGATATCAAAGTCGATCACGACAAGTGCATCGGCTGCGGTGTCTGCATCAAACAATGTCCCTGCCAGACAATTGAAATGGTTCCCCGGGAAGAGGCATCGAGCCAACAGCTCCCGGCATGCCAGTATCAGTGTCCTGTCGGCACGGACATCAGAAAATATGCGACTGTTTTGTCCCGGGACGGCTCAATGGAAGAAGCCTGGAGAATCATTACGGAAACAAATCCTTTCCCGGCTGTTACGGGCAGGGTATGTCCTCATCCCTGTGAGAGCGGTTGTAACCGCGAAGGTGTGGACAGCGCTCTGAACATTCACGGCATGGAACGGGCCATCGGTGACTATGGCATTGAAAACGGACTTTCCTTTGCGAAATCGCATAAATTGATTGATAAAAAAATAGCCGTCGTGGGTGCCGGCCCGTCGGGCCTTTCGTGCGCTTATCAGCTTGCCCGGCTGGGATATCAGGTAACAGTTTTTGAGTCAGAGAAAAAACCCGGCGGTATGCTTTCTTCCATACCGGGATACCGGTTGCCGGATTCCGTTATAGATGCCGAGATCAAGAGGATTCTCAATCTTGGCATTGTCATGAAGCCGGGTGTGTCCGTGGGCAAGGATATTTCTCTTGAGAATATAAGGAAAGAATTTGCGGCTGTGTATATTGCCCTTGGAGCGCAAGGCAGTACCGTGCTGGGCATAAAAGAGGAAGAGAAATTTATTTATTCCGGACTCGCTTTTTTAAGATCGGTCAAACAGGGTCAACCTTTGGCGTTGGGAAAAACAGTGATTGTCATCGGAGGTGGCAACACGGCCATCGATACAGCCCGTACCGCCCGCCGGTTGGGATCCGATGTCACCATACTTTACCGCAGAACAATCGCCGAGATGCCGGCACATAAGGAAGAGGTTGATGCCGCCGTGCAGGAAGGGGTGAGAATAAATTTCCTGTGTGCCCCTGTTAACGCGTCAAAAAATGAGAAAGGAAGTCTTGCCTGTATGAAGATGGAACTCGGACCGGCCGACGAAAGCGGCAGACCGAAACCCGTTCCTGTGAAGGGCAGCGAATTCAACGTTGCGTTCGACACGCTCATAGCGGCTGTCGGCCAGGATCTTCATGCGG
Organism: uncultured Smithella sp.; assembly: GCA_964400795.1. GTDB lineage: Bacteria > Desulfobacterota > Syntrophia > Syntrophales > Smithellaceae > Smithella. The sequence goes on along the minus strand of CAYNWA010000021.1, from coordinate 47,237 downwards.
AAGGTTTTGAATCTCTGAAGGGCGCTTCCTGGATTGCCGCCGACGCGCTGGGACTGACTAATGAAAAAGGAATATTTGCCGGCGGCGACGCGGTTACAGGTCCGGGCCTGGTGAGCGAAGCGATAGGAGCCGGTCGAAAAGCCGCTTTGGCCATTGATGCCTTTCTTAACGGAAAAAAAGCGGAGTGGCCGGATAAAAAAGAGATAAACTATTCCAATGTGCCGCTGAACGACAGGGAGAAGATTTCCCGCAACGATGCGGGGGCGCTCGCTGTAACGGAAAGACTGAGCAGAATGGATGCCGAAGTTAATCTGGCTCTGGAGGGACAGCAGGTTATTGCCGAAAGCAGGAGATGTCTCGGCTGCGGTTTGCAGGAGCCGAAATTTACCGGGATGGAATATTTCGGCAAACTCTGTATCGCCTGTCATGACTGTGTGGCGATTTGTCCCCAGCAGGCTCTCGAATTCCCCAATTTCTATCGGGTGGACGAGGGAAGGTGGGCTTATGATTTTGATTATCCGGAACCCGGTCAGGGTCTGCCCAATCCGCTCATGCTCGATAAACCGGTACCCTTGAGTGAAATCGAATCCCGGCTCACCGATGTCGAAAAGGTTATTTATCGCCGTCGTTCCGTGCGTGTTTATAAAAAGGATCCCGTGCCGAAGGAACTTATTAAACGTGTGCTGGAAGCGGGCAGATTTGCGCCTTCGGCCGGAAACTGCCAGGGATGGAAATTTGTGGTGGTCACGGATAGAAATCTTATGGATGCGCTTTCCACCTCTACGATAAGGTTCCTCAATATATTCACAAAACTCTACCAGGGAAAGGATCCGGGTCGGACGGCTCTCAAAAAGATGCTGGCCTTCATCAAGCCCAACTCCTTTGATCAACGGCCCATGGTGGCTATTCAGGCCCTGTCGACACCCAAATTCGGTGAGAGCAAACTTGACTGTTTCTTCGGCGCGCCGGTTGCCATCCTGTTGCTGACCCATCGTCTGCACGTCTCAGAACCGGAACTCGGTATGGGCATCTGCGGACAGAATATGGTTCTTGCCGCGCACTCTCTGGGATTGGGCACCTGCTATGTAGGCTTTGTTTCCAATGCGCTGAACCTCGATCCGGTAACCAAATTAAAATTCAGGAAGAAGCTCGGGATCGAGTGGCCCTATGATTCCGTGGCAACGGTTCTGACGCTCGGCTATCCTGCCGTTGATCTTGACAAACCGGTGGACCGGGAGTTCCCCAGGGTCGAATGGGTGGAATGAGATACAAAAATGCGCGAACAAAGCTGACGTAGTGATTCAACAAAGTGAGTCTTTGTTTATGTTTTAAAACATCCATTACGTTTTCATCAAATACAATTATTTAATTGCATGGAAACTGATGGATAAAAATTCCAAAGAAAAATCATACACCATCAGGTTTGAACATCGTGCCCGATATCTTTATGCCTATGGTCATGCGTTGAAGGATAGTTTTGAAACATCAGTGAAACGGTTGCCCCAACCGCGGCCTTATCGCCAGGGTATTTCCCAATGTTCAGGAAGCTGAAGCATGGCTTCTTTCCTGAGATCCTTTGATTATTCATTGAAAAAATTTTTTCAGACAACCGGGTCACCGGTTATGTTGTTTCCGGGGACATATTTTTAATCAGACTATTGCGTGTCAACTGACGCTGTTCCGAAAGGATTAAGCGGTATTGTTCCACGTAATAATCCAGCTTTTCACCGGCATTCATTAAAAACTCCATCATCAGTCCTTTTTTGGCTTTGATGAACCGTTCGGCTTGTTCCGGAGGAATGCTGTCCAGAAATATCCTGAGAATATTTCTGCGCAGAGATCGTGTTGAATTAAATATTAAAATCATCACCATGTTGTTGACAACCTCAGCGATTCGGTCCTGCTGTTCCATCCACAGATCAATCAGTTTTTCTTTGTCATTTTTGTACTGCATTTCTCTATCCATGGAATCGGAAAGTTCCTTAAAGTCCCGGGCGGATGCGCGCTTTGCCGCAAGCTTTATCATTTCCGGAAATTGAATGATCCACCATTCCCAGACTTCATCTATCATAAACATGTCCGCTGCCAGTTCATCTTCCAGGGGGTTATTATCAGAAAAAAGAACCCGCAGAAAATCAATTCCCGCATGTTTGAGGAAATCTTTCACGTAAATACCGTCACCCCGGCGTATTTCCAGGAGCTGCATGGCCTCCAACTGTTTCAGGGCCACGCGCAGAGTCGTTCTGTCCACATTCATCGTATCGGCAAGATCCCGTTCCGAAGGAAGTTTTTCGCCGGGCTTGACTTTGCGAAAAAAGATATTGCGCATAAGAGTTGTGGAGACTCTTTGATGGGTTTGCTTATTCACCATTTATATTTAAATGCCTCCTAAATGAGCGAGTTGACCTCATTATGCATTTTTTCTTGACAAAATCAAGACTAATATGTATGCATTGGTTAAACCAATGTTTCAAATAGATAAAACCAACATAAAAATATGAGGTTAAATGCCATGAGGGACGTTTATGTTATTGGTGCACACACCATTAAGTTCGGCAAATATCTTGACAAAAGCATTAAAGACCTTGCCGCAAGCACCGTGATTCCCTGTCTGAAAGAAGCCGGTCTGGACAAAAAAAATATCCAGGCGTTATGGTTTTCCAATTCCGGCTGGGGATACTCCAAGGGACAGGATTGTATCAGAGCACAAGTAGCACTCAGACCTATTGGAATAGAAGCCATCCCCATGACGAACGTTGAAAACGCCTGCGCCGGCGGGTCAACCGCTTTTCATCACGCGTGGCTGGGTGTTGCCAGCGGTCTTTACGATATTACCATGGCTGTCGGCGCGGAAAAACTTCATGAGTCCAATAAAATGAAAGTCTTCGCCGGTTTTTTAGGTGGTCTCGATATTGAAAACATCTCCAACATTATCGCAAATATTTCTTTTTACGGCATGACGGAGCAGGATAAAAAGGACATGCAGGCGCATGTGGCAAAATATGCGGCAGGGCTTAAAAAAGACGCCAAAACAAAAAAGAAAAAAGCAACCCTTCAAGATCGTTTAAACGAATACTGGGACATGTTCAAAGTCTTCCTCCGTTTAACCGATGCCGTGGGTTCGGATACGGTCAAGGAAATGCGAAAATTATTTAAGGGTGATCATTCGCCATTCATGGATGTATACGGATTTGCCGCCCGTCAGCATATGAAGAAATATGGCTCTACCATAGAGCAACTTGCCCTCATCGCCTCGAAGAATCATTTTCACTCTTCACTTAATCCCAACGCTCAATATAACTTCACCATAACCCCGGAGCAGGTTCTGGCGGACCGCATGGTTACCTGGCCGCTGACCCGGGCGATGTGCGCGCCTATCGGGGACGGCGCCGCGTCGGCAATCCTTTGCGACGGCGAAACGGTGAAAAGACTTGGCCTTTCTTCACAGGCTGTTAAAGTACGGGCATCGGTGCTCGGTTCCGGCCGCGAACGCTCTTTTGATGATATCGATATCGGTGAACGTTTAAGTAAAATTGCCTATGAGAAATCGGGGCTTGGTCCTCAGGACATGCATTTTGCCGAAGTGCATGACGCGACCGCTTACGGGGAGCTCCATCAGGCGGAAGCCTTAGGCTTTTGCAAAGAAGGTGAAGGCGGCATTTTTGCCGAGAGCGGCGCGACGAAACTCGGAGGTAAAGTTCCCATTAACATCAGCGGCGGGTTGGAATCGCGCGGCCATCCCATCGGCGCATCCGGGCTTGCGCAGCTTCACGAACTGGTGACACAACTTCGCGGTAACGCGGGTCAAAGGCAAATCAAGGGGGCAAGAATCGCCATAGCCGAAAACGGTGGCGGCGCGCTGGGACAGGAAGAAGCCGCCATGTGTATTCACATCCTGGAAGCGCCTTCAAAATAGTGAGCCAAGCTGTAATGAGCCCCAATCTTCAGAAACAAAGTGCACTGAAGCTTGCTGGGCGAATTATACCAGGCACGAAGTGCCGTGGTAAAGCGAATCCCGACGAGTCGGGATGATATTCGAAGAAAACTTGTCATATCGACCAACGGCTATAGTCCAGCTCTGCCGGGGAGATATCTTGTATATTCTTATGATCATTAAGATTTCTCGCTTTGCTCGAAATGACATACTGTAAAGATTTTTATGTAACGCTACGCTAGAAATTTTCGTCTCTATCGGAAGATTTCTGACCACGAAAAAAATTAAGAGAGGACAAAATGGATTTGAACAAAAAATTTCCCGGGAAAAGAGTCGTCATTACAGGAGCCGGCAGCGGCTTGGGAAGAGCATTGGCGATGGAGTTTGCAAAAAGAAACTGGAACATCGCTATCGCTGAAATTAATGATGAGCGCGCCAGAGAATCGGCAGACATGGTGAAGAAGGAAGGCGGCATCCCGCTGACGATTCACTGCGACGTCACAAAACCCGAAGATCTGGAAAATGTTCTGAACGTCGTCAAGAAAGAATGGAAGGGTGTGGACATTCTGATCAACAACGCCGGTGTCGCCTCCGCCGGGTGGTTTGAAAAGATACCGTTGGAAAAATGGGACTGGATTATTGGAATCAATCTGATGAGCATCATCCATGGATGCCGCACGTTCATTCGCCATTTCAAAGAATCCGGAAGTGGAGGTTATATCGTCAACGTGGCGTCCAATGCCGGCATCGCCTCGTTGCCCGAGATGGTCAGCTACAACACCACCAAGGCAGCAGTCATATCCATTTCCGAAACGCTGAAAGTAGAACTCTCCAGAATCAATGTCGGCGTCTCTGTGGTCTGTCCGACTTTTTTCAAAACGAACCTGATGGATCAGTTTACGTCGCCGGACGAACGACAACGCGAAATGGCCAATACATTTTTCGGCAATGCCAAGGCCACATCTGAAAAGGTTGCGCGTCACACCATTGCGTCTATCGAGAAAAACCGCTTTTATGTGATTACTCAGAAGGACGGCCGGAACATGTGGCGCATGAAAAGATGGTTTCCGGAACTGTATTTCAAGGTCATGTCGCTATTATATAAAACCGGATTCTACGACAGGCACTTGGTGAAGCTGTTAAAATTAATGAATATCGTCGGATGAAGTACGGAAGAAAATAATCAGAATAAATCATCTTTACACGACGCCCGATTCATCATAAATTACTCACACGTCTAATTAACAGGAGAGAGGTTATTTTATGAAAACAGACATTATCGATAAAATTCAAGCCCATGTTGATTCAGAAAATATTTTAATGGGTGCGGCATCGGCTGAAGAACTCAATAAGGTTGCCCCCGAAGGATTCCGTCCGAAAGATTTATTGCCTAATGCCAAAACCGTCCTGATTTTTGCGCAACCTTTGCCGCTGGCTGTTTTTCAGGTGCCCGGAGAAAATAATAATTTTTATCAGAGGTCGTCCTATACGCATTACCTGATCATGGATAAACTGGCCAATGATTTAAGTCTGATGATTCAACAGGCCGGTTACGCATCTCTGCCCATCCCATCTTATAGTCCCCTTCGATTTTATAAAGGCGAGCCGCGCGGAATTATCAGCCTTAAGCATACCGCAGTTTATGCCGGCTTGGGAAAAATGGGACGCAACACCATTCTGATTCATCCTGAACATGGAAACGTCATGCGTCTGGGTGCATTGATGACGGAAATGGAATGGCCTGAATATCCCGCAATCAACGAAAAGAGTCTCTGCCCCGATGATTGCCACTTGTGCGAAGAGGCCTGTCCGGTCGGCGCGCTCAAAGACGGAAACATCGATAAAACAAAATGCATGGGCAATTGCATCAAACATATTCTTTTGCCGCCGAAATTCATGTTGCCCATGATGAAACGAGCCGTCGCGTCAAGCAAACTGATGACGCGATTCATGGAACTCACATCGCTTAATTTCTTTGAAACCTACGCCATCGACTGCGCGGCCTGCCTGAAAGCCTGCATCCACTTCCCGGGCAATAAAGGGAAAAAGTCAAAAGCGGATAGCATTGCGCGGTAAGGCAAAAACAAGTTCGTGCGCCGCTACTTTTTTAACATTAAAATATTGACAGATTATTCATAAATGTGCTTTTATCACTGCAAATGGTTGGCAGTATGTTGGGCTAGTGCCCTTAATTATAAAGTCACATCTAAAAGTTTTCAGTTTCAAGTAGCATCAAGAATAAAAGTTGTTGAAGGAGTTGGGTGTGATAACATCTAAATCGAGCCAATCAACATCTTTGCAAAGCAAAACGGAGAAGGAGACCTCTTCCGGAATCCGTATTGTTCCTTCTGCGCCAACAAGCGACAAAAAGCCGAAATTACTCGACCAACTTCGGCAAGCCATGCGCTCACGACATTACAGCCGGAGCACCGAAGTCACTTATGTTCACTGGGTCAAGAAGTTTATCTTTTTTCACAATGTCAGGCATCCCAAAGATATGGCCGAGTCGGAAATCAATGCTTTTTTAACCCATCTGGCCGTCAAGGAGCATGTCAGCTCTTCAACACAGAATCAGGCTTTGTGTGCCATTATTTTTCTTTACAAGTATGTCTTAGATAGAAAAATCGGCGACATAGGAGAGGTCATTCGCGCAAGAAAGCCTGTCAGATTGCCTGTTGTCATGACAAAATCTGAAGTCAAAGCTGTTTTGGAGAATTTGAAAGATTACAAATGGATTATTGCGCATTTAATGTATGGCGCGGGACTCAGATTGATGGAATGTCTTCGTTTGAGAGTTCAAGACCTTGATTTCAACCAGAACCAGATAACCGTGCGTGATGGCAAAGGGGATAAAGATCGCGTAACAATGTTTCCCGAATCAGTCAAAAAACCATTAACTGAGCATTTAAACAAAGTTAAGAAAATTCATGAATCCGATATTGCCAATGGTTTTGGTCGTGTGCTTTTGCCGGATGCGTTGGCACGAAAATATCCGAATGCTTCTAAGGAATGGCGATGGCAATGGGTATTTCCTCAAAATGCTTTGTGGCACAACGTAAAAACAGGCGAACATGGCAGGCATCATGTGCATGAAACGCTTGTTCAGAAGCTGGTAAAGGATGCAGTAACAAAGGCTGGCCTTGTAAAAAGAGCAACCTGCCATACTTTTCGGCATTCCTTTGCGACACATCTACTTGAAGACGGTTACGATATAAGGACGGTTCAAGAACTTCTCGGACATAAAGATTTGAAAACGACGATGATTTACACGCATGTTTTGAATAAAGGACCATCAGCGGTGAGAAGCCCTGCTGATAATCTCTAGTTCATTGCCGGGGATATTATACAGATCTGTATAATATCCCCGGCAAGAAAGTGTGAAATGGGTTAATATATGTTTAATATTAAGGTATTATCGTTAAAACAGCAGATTTAAGCGTGGGGGTTTATGCCGAAGGAGTTGTCGGCGTTTGCTATATTAACATAGATCTATATAAACAATGTTATAGGACGAAAAAATATCGCTCATGAAGGTTTTAAATGAAAAAGGAGAGGTTTACTTACGGGACAAATTTATATCGCCTCGTCTTATCAAAGATGCACTTGAAAAAAAGTTCAATGTCAAAGTCATTGATGAAAGGCACGATTACATAAAATTTAAAATTATCCGTTTAGCAAGGATTTATGGTGCTCCATTTATTTGGCCGCAAGCCACAATTGAAATATGGATCGAAAACGAAAATGACAAACTAATTTATGAATTCTTTTGGCCAGAATATCTCGCTCTAATTATTCCGTTTATTTTGTTCATTGTTGTTGAAGAAAATCTGAAAGATTTCATATTTTTTTTTATCGTCGCAATAATATTCTTCGGTGGTTTAATGTTTCTCGATACAAGGTGGGTTTCAAGAAGAATTCTTACAGCCTTCAAAAATATATAAAAAAACCTATAACATGCTACTTCAAGGGATGGCGAACACTTCGTGCTCGCCACCCATGAGCAGCGGCGTTAGGCAAATGAAATGATAAATAAGCTTCTTACATTAATGTTTCGCCGCCGTCGGCCAAATATTAAAAAAAATGGTGAAGAAGCTCTTATGAATTATGCTTTAGAATTGGCTCAGGAATGGGGAGATGATTGGTTAAAGCCAATTCAAGACCGTTTAAAAAAAGCGTTCCCAAACCTTAAACATGATGAGTTAGATAAATATAATTCGATTTCGCAAGAAGCCATGAAGTTTGGTCATGATCTTGTTTACTCGATGGCTGAACAACAGGGCAAAAATATAGACAAAACCCAATGGGAAGAAGAGTTTCTTTCTCGTTACCCTTGGGTTGATAAAAAGAATTTAAAGCATCTTTTTTCCACGGGTAGTTATTATGCATGGAAAGACGGTGTCGGTCAATAATGCCTAACCTGGCACTGGTGCCGACCCAAAAAGCCGGGCGGCACAGTTAGTCGTTATCCATGAAATAATATGTTGCAATATGTTGCATTATGACATATTATGCACCATAAAGTAATTTGGAGGTAAAAATATGCCGACAGCGGTTAGAATTTCAGAAGAACTGGTTGATGAGGCGAAGAGGTTTAGTCGCATTGATCATCGGTCACTTGCAGGTCAAATAGAACATTGGGCGCGTCTGGGCAAGTGTGCTGAAGAAAATCCAGACTTGCCGTATTCTCTTATTAAAGAAATATTGATCGGACTTGATGAATTGGATCAGGGTGAAAAAACAGAATACAAGTTTGGATAGGTTAAAATGAAAATCTATCAATCAAGATTATTTGAAAAAAAAGTTAAAAAGATGACTAAAGCCGAAAAAGAAGCTTTAGATCGTGAAGTAAGGAATATTGCCGGAAATCCAAGTATTGGCGAAGAAAAAAAAGGAGATTTAAAGGGCGTATTTGTTCATAAATTCAAACTTAAAACAAATTTATATTTGTTGTCTTATCGAAAAAGCGGCCCTGACTTGGAATTAGTTATGATTGGTTCGCATGAAAATTACTATCGAGATCTCAAAAGTTATTTAAAAAGAAAATAAATCGGGTAACAGTGTCGCTTAAGCCGATTACAGCGCCAGGCGCTGCTCCGTTCGCAAAGGAGGATCGATGAAAATAAAATGTTTTTATTACGGTGTTATAATCTTTTTGGCAATTATTTTATCTGTCGTGGTTTTTGCACAAGATTTGTATAAAATCACTTCACAACAGATGGGGTTCTCTTTTCTTGATTATACGGTTATTGAAATAAAGCGCACAGACAGATTATCCGTACTCCATATTCCCGGCTTTCATAAGAGATCAGCAGCCGCTTCGCGTTGGATGATGTGTGTGTATACCGATCTTGCTCAAAAGAGAGGCTTCAATTATTGGGCCGTTGTATATCCGGATATTTCAAACGAGGATATTATCGTTGGTTTTCCAAATTCTCAAGACGAAGACATAGCTCAAACTCTTGGTCCGGAATTCGGTTCGAAATACGCATTGCCGACTGCGTCAGTTCAGAAAATGATAATGTTTTGTGATGCTGTAAAAAAGCGTCAATAAAATTGCTAACAAGCCGCTAGAGCCGATCGCAGCGCCAGGGGCGCAGGCTCCGGCTCAGCTTTTCGTTTCAACGAAAAAAGAATCGTCACATGAACAATGAAACACTCTATCGTGACAAATTGGTTGAAATTTCTAACGATTCCATTTTGGTAAAAGATTACTATTATCCATTCGGCGACAAGCGGATCGATTTTAAAAATATTGAAAGCGTTACCGTTCAAAAATCAACTTTGCTCAGCGGGAAATACCGCTATTACGGAACCGGCGATTTTAGGACGTGGTTTCCTCCTGACAATCGCTCATCAAGAGATAAAATTTTCACAATCAAAATAAAAAAGAAATGGTGGAGGATCGGTTTGACTGTGGAGAACTCACAAACCGTTCTGGACTTATTAAAAAAGAATTGCCAGGTAATTGAAAAACCTTAATAACATTATGATTTTACGTCAAAACATAACCCGGCGCTCGTGCGGACGCAAAACAGCCGCGCCGCACAGCTTTTCGTAATAAATCTATGATTTTAAAGAGGCTATAATCATGAACAAAAGTATAATAGAAATAGAACAACTGCTTTATCGCTGTTGTCATGCTGTGGATCAAGGGAATGTCGATAATATCATGGGGTGTTTTCATCCAAGCGCGACCTTGATAATAAATTGGGAAGAAAATGGTAAACATTCAGGGCATAAAGAAATACGTCAATGGTTTCTTAACTATACTCAAGTGATGAAGTCAGCAATGAAATATTTACGCCACAAAATAACGTGCCCATTGATAGAAATAAATGGTGATGAAGCTACTGCCTTTTCATATTTGGATGTAGATGCAGCACCAAAAGATGCCGGTCAGGTGATAATAACAGTTTGTCGATATGAAGATAAGTTTACTAAACTTGATGGGCGATGGTATTTAAAAGAAAAATTCATATTTATGGATGATACGTATACAATTACAAAATAAATCACCGAACGGAGCAGCGTCAGAGAGGCGCAAATTCTCCCGCCTGCGGCGGTCGAACAAGCGACTAGAGCCGATCCTGTTACACGGGATTGCTCAGCCGCGGCTCCGTTCGCTATAATAATAATTGACGTTATGACGTCATAGTGCTATAGTAACACAACGTCAAGGGAGGTGATATTATGAAAACGGCAGCGACGAGAGCCACTGTCTATTTGGACCCGGAATTACACAAAGCCCTTAGATTGAAAGCTGTTGAGACATCACAGTCTTTATCAAAGTTGGTCAACGATGCCATTAAGGAATCTCTCGCGGAAGATGCTGAAGACATTGCAGTGTTTGAAAGAAGAGCGAAAGAGCCGCTGATCAGCTATGAAACGATGATTAAGAGGCTCAAAAAAGATGGTCGAATATAAAATATTCTTTAAAGAATCTGTTGAAAAGGACTTTCGATCCATTCCCAAAAAGGATATAAAGAAAGTTCTCTTACGTATTGAAACGCTGGCCAAGGATCCACGGCCTCCGGGTCATGAGAAACTTTCCGGTCGGGAGAAATATCGTATTCGTCAAGGTATCTACAGAATTATCTATTCAATTCAAGATAGAGAGCTTACAATTTGGGTGGTAAAAGTAGGACATCGCAAAGGTGTTTATCGTTGATGTAAATAATGATGAATAGTTTACAGGAATAAGGGTGTTGCATGGGACTTGCCGGAGACATAGTCGTTATCGTGATGGCCGCCTTGCTGGGCGGTTTAATCGCGCAGGCGCTCAAACAACCCCTGATTCTCGGTTACATTCTTGCCGGAATCGTGGTCGGTCCGTATACCGGGGGCGTTACGATTTCGGATATTCATAATATCGAGAAGCTGGCGGAAATCGGCATCGCACTCCTGCTTTTCGCGCTCGGTCTTGAATTTTCCTTCCGCGAATTAAAACCGGTCCGCACCATTGCCCTGTTCGGAACACCGGTGCAAATTATTCTGACCATGCTCTACGGATTCGTCATCGGTCAATTCTTCGGCTGGTCGTGGACATCGTCCATCTGGTTTGGCGCCCTGATTTCGTTATCCAGCACGATGGTCATGATCAAGACGCTGGAAAAACAGGGTATGATGGGAACGCTCTCCAGTCGCGTGATGATCGGCGTTTTGATTGTTCAGGATCTGGCTGTTGTGCCGATGCTGATTATTCTGCCGCAGTTGAACAACATTCAGGCCGGATTTTCGATTCTGCTTGTATCTGCTGTAAAAGCAGCCACCTTCCTTCTGGCGATGATTTTTATCGGCACGAAAATCATTCCCCGCCTGATGCGATACATTGCCAACTGGAACTCGCGTGAACTTTTTCTCATTGCCACGGCGGCCATCGGCCTGGGCATCGGCTACGGTACTTATATTTTCGGCCTTTCTTTCGCCTTCGGCGCTTTCGTGGCGGGAATCCTCCTCAGCGAATCGGATTACGGCTATCAGGCGCTGAGTGATATCATTCCGCTTCGCGACGTTTTCAGTTTGCTCTTTTTCACGTCCATCGGGATGCTGCTGGATATCGGATATCTTTTTGCTCACTGGCAAATGATATTACTGCTGGTGGCTCTGGTGATGGTAGGCAAGGCATTGATCTTTGCCGTGCTCAGCCGGTCATTCGGTTATCGCAACGTCATCCCGCTGGCGATGGGATTGGGGCTTTCGCAGGTGGGAGAATTTTCTTTTATTCTCGGACGCGTAGGCGTCGCCACAAAATCAATTTCCACGGAGTTTTATTCCCTGGTGTTAACGATGACCATTATCACCATGCTGTTGACACCTTTTATTTCAGGTCTGACAACGCCGCTTTATGCTTTTGCCCGGCGCTGGATCAAGCCGCTGAAACTGGCGCCCATTCATTTTCCCAAAAGCGGTTTGAAGGATCATATTGTGATTGCCGGCGGCGGACGCGTGGGCATGTATGTGGCGCATGTTCTTGACCGGATGGACATGCCTTTTGTGATTCTGGAATACAATTCCCGCCGTGTTAACGAAGTAAAAGGATGCGGTTTTCCGATTATTTTCGGCGATGCCGGCAAGAGAATCATCCTGGAAGCGGCCGATTTACATCGGGCGAAGCTGCTGTTGATCACGACGCCGGTGGCGGTTGTGTCTTTGGGGATTATTGCCCATGCGCAGCGAATCAAGCCGGATATCCATATTATCGCCCGGGCGGAAGGGGTTGAAGAAATGAAGGCCCTTTATAAAAAAGGCGTGACGTATGTCGTGCAGCCGGAGTTTGAAGCCAGTCTGGAAATAGTCAACCAAACCCTGATCAACTTGGGAGTTCCTGCCGAACAGCTGAAATCATTAACGGATGACGCGCGTCGGGAACTAAACAGTCCTTTGTGTACAGATTAATTTTTTCGAAACAAACAGAGCCGTTCATCCGCGGCAGAATCAATTATTTACCTTCTGACGTTTTTTCGCCGCAGTATTTTCCCTCGGCGCGCAGCCGGTCAATTTCCCGTTTCTGCAATTCGGTATAGGCTATTTTCCCGACCCTCGTTTTCGGTAGTTCGTCAATAAATTCCACCTCTCTCGGGCAGCTCCACTTGATCAGGTCTTTGCGGCAGTGATTAATCAGTTCTTTCGCCATGTCCGGTCCGGCCTTGGCGGTGAATTCTTTCTTGAGCACAACGAACGCCTTGACGCGCTCGACCTGCTCCTTGTCGGGTATGCCGACCACGCAGCAATCGGCTACCGCCTCATGTTTGTAGAGATGCCCTTCAACCTGCGCCGGATACACATTCATTCCCGAGGACTTGATCATGCGTTTTTCGCGCAGCTTGAAATAAAAAAAGCCTTCCTGGTCCATGGTGGCGATATCCCCGGTGTGCAGCCAGATCTTGCCATCGGGATGCATTCTCAACACCTCTGCCGTCTCCTCGGGCTGGTCAAGGTATCCCATCATTACCGCCGGACCGTGCAGGCAGATTTCGCCTTCTTCCCCGACGGGTGCTTCTTCGGTTGTTCCTTTTTTTACGATTTTAGCCACCATATTCGGGAAGGGAATACCGATACTGCCTTCGCGGTATTCGCCCAGGGGCATGGCCATGATGGCCGTTACGGCCTCGGTCAGGCCGTATCCTTCGAGAAGCTTGACGCTCTTCCCGCCCTGCCGCTCAACAATGCTTTCAAATCGCTCTTTGACCGCTCTGGGCAACGTGTCGGCGCCGCTGAAACACGCATACAGACAGGAGAGATCACTTTTATTGAACTTCTCGCTTTTGATGAGTGCATCGTATAATGTCGGAACACCAATCAGGAAATTGGGTTTCTTCTTTATCATTTTTGCGGCGAGGTCGGCGTCGAACATCGGCACCAGGATGGACTTCCCTCCGTTGGACAGAGCCGTATTGACGCATACCCCGAGACCGAAACCGTGGAAGATGGGCAGCATGGCCAGAATGTCGGAATATTCCGGATTCATCCCGACCCAGTTCGCGCACATAAGACCTTCGGACACAAAGTTGTAATTGGACAGCATGATACCCTTGGGAGTGCCGGTGGTGCCGCCGCTGTATAGAATGACGGCCAGATCTTCCGCGTTGACATCAGCTCTCAGCACCTGGGGATGTTCGGTTTTTAAAACCCATTTTTTCCAGTCCACAATCATTGGATCGTTCTTAGGAATCGGTGGATTTTTTCTTCCTGCTTTCAACCAGTATAGTTTCGCCAGATGCCACGGCAGATAGTCCTGCATTTTACAGATCAGAAGTTTTTCCACACCTGCCCGTCTCGCGGCGGGAGCAAAGGTATTGAGCCACATGTCCATGGTCAGGGCGAAACGGCTTTTGCTCACGTTGCAGTAAAATTCAATCTCGCTTTCCGTGGAAAGTGGATGGATCATGCTGGCGACAGCGCCCAGTTTGTTAACCGCGTAAAAACAGATGATTCCCGGAGGAGACGTGGGCATGGAGATGGTCATCCGGTCTCCTTTTTTTAATCCGAGAGCGGCAAGGGTGTTGGCGCATTGATCGATCTGTTTCTTGAAGTCGAGGTAGGTGACTTTGACCCCCATGAAATCGTAGGCCACCCGGTCATGAAAATCTGACACGGCCAAAGCAACGGATTCGTACATGCTGATTTTCGGAAAGTTCAATTCATGGGGCACATTCCCGTAATATTTAAGCCATGGTTTTTTTTCGTACACGATGTTTATAACCTCCCTTGATTAAAAGGTTTATTATTGCTACTATAAAATCATATAATATTCTATAATAAATTAGTAAAATCATTGCCGATCAAAATATAAAAACATTTTTTAAAAACAATTCTTACACCTTGGAAAAATAATATTGTCGGAGTAATTAAAATCACGTTAACAATGTTTTAAAGGAGGGGAAAAATGATCAAGAAAATATTTTTATTAGCACTTCTGTCGGTTTTTGGATTTTCATCAATTGTATCGGCTGCTGAAGTGATAAAACTTCCGCCGCCGCAGTTAAGTGGTGGTAAATCGTTGATGCAGGCTCTGAAAGAAAGAAGATCGGAAAGGTCGTTTGCAGCAAAAAAACTCCCGGTAAATGTTCTGGCCAATATGCTCTGGGCCGCCTGTGGCATCAATCGGCCGGAAGCGGGAAAACTAACCGTTCCCTCGGCAATGAATCGTCAGCAGATTGATGTTTACGTGGCGCTTCCGGAAGGCCTTTATTTATATGAAGCCAAGGGGCATATCTTAAAACCAGTCATCAATCAGGATATACGAGCATTGACAGGGAAACAGTCGTTTGTTGCCCAGGCGTCGCTGACATTGATTTATGTGGCCGATTTCAAGAAAATGGGAAACATAAAAGATGAGGAGAAGAATTTTTACGCGGCGGCGGACACAGGCTTCATCAGCCAAAATGTTTACCTGTTTTGCGCCTCGGAAGGTTTGGGTACGGTTGTCAGGGGTTCGATTGATAAGGACGCTCTGGCCAAAGCCATGAAACTCACCGAAAATCAAAGAATTATTCTGGTCCAGTCTGTAGGATATCCGAAAGAATAAATTATCAAAGACTGATGAAAGTGAGCTGTTTTATGAACAGCTCACTTTATAAAATGATCTTTATTGTTCGATGAGATTTAAGTGATTCATATATTGTTTGACGATGAGATTCACTTTCCACGGCCACTTCCACATTAAGACATGAATACTTCCCCTGTTCGCTTTGACGGGAGAGCGTTATGGAATAGGAACGATCTTGAATGATTTCAGCAACTGCGGATTTCATTGCTTTTGGGTCAATACCGATGATTTTGTAAATCCAGACACAGGGATATGTAAGCTGCGGTTTATTGTCTTTATTTTCACTCATTATTTTACACATAAAGATTATTTTTTTCAATTATGCGGCAAAATCTAACAGAGTCAAGAAAAATTACATTATTTTTCCTATGATATTTGCAATTTAGACAATCAACAAACAGATCATAAATCGCTTTGACAAGCGCAGGTTACTCTGGTAGGAAATCAAAATCGATTTGGTTAATGAAGTCTTTTTAAAACAACTGCAAAAAAGGGAGCGCGAACGCACCGAAAAAGATA
>CAYNWA010000021.1:28669-31226 GCA_964400795.1 uncultured Smithella sp. | reverse complement strand
ATAAAAAAATTTAGTTTTTACGTTTGCGATGCTTTTTGTGGCGTCATTTGTGTTTGCCGCGCGACAAAAAACATTAGGTAACGAGTCCTGTTTTGGAAGTCAATGCGAATACGATCGTTGTGAAAAAAGGCAATGATAAGAGGGAAATAAACCGTGATGCGGCGGCAAAAGTTACCGGGGACCTGAAAGTCGAATCCAAAGTAACGATTGAATACACGATGAACGCCGTCTCCATTGAAGCAAAGGAAGACGGCAATAATGCGGATTCCAAAAAGAGATAAATTTAACCGTTAATAAAAAAACTCGCGTGTTTATGCAAAAGCATGAGCACACAGTGCTTCACCGGATGTAAAATTGCCGCCTGCCTTCAATAGTAGGTATCAAGATGGAATTGGTTCATGAACTTGAAGAAAGAGAAAAGATGAAACAAGTATGCTCAATTGTTGAGAATGATAGGCGAGCATCCTTTTGCAAGGTAAATTACGGTTCACTGCCTGTGACCTGTCAGGATTTCTGGATGATTGAACATAAAGGCGTGGATTACTACATCGTTGACCTCAAGAAAACAGATATCAATAACATTATGGATGTCATTGACGGATGCGATGCCGTTGAATCTGAATGCTGGAACGCGCAGGAAGATTTCTATGATTACATTCGGAAATGCGATTTCCTGAGTTATGCGGTGGTTGATGGCCGCATCATTGGTTTTGATGCTGTAACTATTTTCCGCCATGGCGCAATCTGCTTGTACAGCAACGATGAAACCATGGTGCTCAAAGAATTCTGTAATCGCAATATTGCTGGGAGCTTGGTTTTCGTCACCATACGCTGGTTTTTAAAGACGAATGATATTAAAGACGTAAAAAACTTTGTATTTATGTCGATTTCAAGCAATCCACGCATTGTGAACGGATATTACAAGCATCGCTATATTCAAAAATTATTCGATAGTTCTTTTAACGCTTCTGATGAATTGATCAAACTCATGGAGGCCTATCGAAAAGAATATAAAATAGAGTTGGTTCATCAGGATTATCCATTTAGTTTGAAAAACATCTTTCCCGGATCCAATACCTTTGATCCCACTGAAAAAAGGTTTCAGTTTTTAGATGCAGTGAAATTACATATGTCCGAAGATTTTGATCATATGGGGCGGGGAGATGCATTTGCTTTCCTGGTAAAAATATCCAGAATATCCGCACGTATATTGGTTTTTTTCTTAATGGTTGCTTCTTTTGGTGGAAAATTTTTTTCTTACAGGGATATCGGATTGTTTTCTCAGGATGCCCGGTAAATTAATCCGCGTAATCATTAAAAAACGCCTCAGGAATTTATAATCCGCCAAGTTCAATATAGGGAACTCTGCCCTTAAGTTTGGATAAGACATCAAGGCTGTCCCACGACGCCACATCAATAAAGGTTCGGGCTGGAATATGAAAATATTTATTCAGTACCGGCATTAACGGATCAGATTCCATCAAACCGACAACCAGAAAGGCTTTCCCTTTGTTGTGCAAATGATGCAGAAGCGTATTCAACAACAGCTCGAATATCTGCTTGTGATTGTCTTTCACCGCGATGCAGGAGGCGAAGACATTCCGGAGAGGTTCGCCGGGATTGGGAATCGGCGCCATGTTCCAAAATCTGGCTAAAGGAGCGCTCACGTATTTTAGACATCGCAGATACCATGGATAACCGGTAATCAGCATTCGGCGAAAAGGAAGCTGATCCCAACAGGCGCTTACGCCAAGGATGTGATTGCCATCAAGCGCCACATAGAAATCATCGAGATGAAGCCCTCTGAGCACTCCTTCTTTGGCCATGATATCATCTGCCGTATAAACGGGGAACAATTGTTTTTCTTTTCCCGTGCGATTTAGAAATTCTGCGACCCTGGTTGCTCCAACCGCACCGCCGCGCACAACTTGAATGCCATTTGGCGGAGGAGGAACACGACGCTTGAATATGGGAATGGCGGCATTATAAAGAATGCCGATATCCGTGGACGTCGGCAAACCGGCCCGGCCACTGGTCATAATATTTCTTGCGGAAACGTTTCCCTGTGGGATGGCAGATAAATAGTATTGAACTCCAAAGCCTTCATGATGCCATTTCTTGGTAATATGGATTAGCCGGGCAAGAATCGTTGTACTGCGAAATGATGAATCTATGCGAAGACTTCCAATATACCCGATATCCGTTGGGACTTCGTTGATAAATACTTTGCGTTTCGACATGGATACAACACCAACAATTTGATTGTTGGATTCTGCAACCGCAACCCTGTGCATAAATCCTTCAACTTCAATGGCATTAAAAAAACTTGGTTTGCAGTCCATGGTCGACGAAATGCCTCCAAGCACGGAATTCCGTAGTATCAGATCGCTGATTTTTTCATCATCTTCCCATCGCGCTTCCCGGACGATCGTTCGCGATGAAGATTCATGAGAGTAGGTTTTATTTTTAGCCGTCATAACTTACTGCAAGCCTGTCCATATTAATCTAGCAAAAAAATTTACCGGTCTTTTATTGTGACCTATAAAAATATCTTTTT
>CAYNWA010000021.1:28188-28659 GCA_964400795.1 uncultured Smithella sp. | reverse complement strand
AAAAAGAGACCTCTTGTTTTTAAAAAAGATTTAGCGTGAAAATCTTGTTATTTTTGATGGAATAAAGTCAAATTTTTGTTATTTGAAATCCTTCCAGCTTCACAGCTACCGAACGGTGCAGAAGATCAATGGAGATGACAAACATTTCTTTGTCAAAATCACTCTTAACAACCGTTCCTTCTATTCCGGCAAACGGCCCGCTGATGATTCTTGCTGATTCACCTTTCTGGGGATATTGCAGGGAAAACACCTCTGCTTTTTTATTCAAAAATTTTTTTATGGCTTGAATCTTATCGTCTGGTACAGGAAAGGGTTCGGAATTTTCTTTTTGCCCCAGGATACGGACGACTCCGGGGGTTTTCAAAATATCAAGTTTTTTTTCATTGTTCTCCAAAATTGTGTCTACAAAAAGATAACCTGAAAAAAGAGGAGTTTTGAATTTCTTTTTCCGTTCTTTTATTTTACTCCATA
>CAYNWA010000021.1:23431-28043 GCA_964400795.1 uncultured Smithella sp. | reverse complement strand
GCGCTTGAATGGCATTCAAGAGGTCAGGAGTTCGATCCTCCTCAGCTCCACCAAAACTAAAAGGGGGATGGTTTTCGATAACCATCCCCCTTGATGCTTCATCAGACTCAAGTTTGAGCAACCCATTGTATCGTTCGTTATAAATCTTCCACTTTCTTCTTAATTTTTACCCTCTTTTCCTTAATCATGGCTGCCTTGTTTCCTTCAAGCCACGTTTGCATGGCTTCTTCCTGTTTCATGGCTGTCAATAATTTTTTATATATTTCTTTTTGTGCTTCAAAGGCTTGATTGTCCGGTTGGGATGTTTCTTTGAACTTTAATATAAAATAGGTGTTATTGATCAGCAGCGGCTTTTCCGAGTACGGTTTGCCTGAAGAAAGCTGCATTAAAATTTGTACGGCATCCGGGTTTTCCCCGATTTTGGTGATGACATTGCCGGGCTGGAAAAGTCCTGTTTCGTGAATTTTCAGGCCTTTTTCCGAGGCTATTTTTTCAAAACTTTCTCCTGCTTTCAGACGCTCCAGAATCGACTTTGCTTCTTTCCCGGCACGAATCATTGATTCGCTTTCTATAAAATGTTGCCGGACCTGGTTTTCTATGATGTTGAGTTTCGGCACATAAGACGATTGCTTGTCGGCAACCTGCAGAAGATAGTAACCATTTTCGGCGGATAGAACTTTGCTCAAATCACCTTTTTGCACATTCAAAAGCGTGTCGGCAAAGTTATTGACGGACGCAAATTCTTGCGGTGGTTTGTTGATCGGAAAGAACTCGGAATTGTGAACGACCAGATTGCGTTTCTGACCGTAGGCATCCATGTTGTTTTCCTGATAGATTTCTTCGCGGGCCTTTCTGGCTTCGGTCTGGGCGGCTTGCAATCCTCGTGTTTTCCTCAACTCCTTAATAATGTCATCCCGGACTTTATCCAGAGGTGTTTCCTTACCGTCTTTCGTTTTGTATTTTTCTTTGAAGCTGGCATAATAATTTCTGATATCTTCTTCGCTGATATTTGCAGAAAATGAATCGGCGGTAAAGAAAATGTATTTGATTTTTATTTGTTCGGGAACCCGGAAGAGATTCCCATTACGCTTTAAATAATCTTCCAGTTCAGATTCAACGGGAGAGATTTTATTTTTGATGTCAGCGCCTGAAATTTGCAGAAAATTAACGTTCATTTTCCGGTTCTGCAGGACGTATAGATCGTATGCTTCTTTGTCGGAAATTTTTACGCCTTCGCGCACAAATGATTCAATTTTATTAGCCGTGAGATCCGCTCTCTGGAGCGTTTCAAAATCCTGCGAGGTCATTCTGTTGAGGCGAAGTAAATGCTGATATTTCATCTCATCAAATGTGCCATCTGTTTGTAACATGGGCATCGACAGGATCGAGGCTCTTAGTTCTTCATCTGAAACCTGAATTTTTAAATCAGCCGCTTTCGCGATAATAATTTCTCTATTGAGTAGATTATGATATGCTTTTGTCTTCAAATCCATTTTTTTGAGAACTTCCGGGGTCAGCTTTTCTTTAAAATTCAGCCGTGCGATATCCAGCAACTTTTCATATTCGTCGTGCAACTCGGCTTCGCTGATGATTCTTTTATCAACTACCGCAATGGCATTTGTGTATCTTCCTCCTCTGCTGGAGCCGAAGTACAGGACGAATACGATAATAATCATCGTGATGACTGCAATCATAAACCAGCCGCGCGCGTGTTTGCGAAAAAATTTCAGCATAAAAATCACCTCAAAAGGATAAAGAAATGGTTCTCAAAAAAATTGACTTTTGCCTTATTATTATAGTCATTTACAAAATGCAAATATAATTTAAAAATGAGTTGATTAGGATAATGAAATGCTGTATGAAAAAACTTCAAAGCCTGAAAGTCATTATGTTAATTTGTAAAAACACAGGAGGATAAATGTTTTTCGATTATGTGTTAGGAAAATTTTCCAACGATCTGGCCATTGATCTTGGTACGGCCAATACGATTGTTTACGTCAAGGATAAAGGAATTGTCTTGAACGAACCCTCTGTCGTGGCCGTTCATCAGGATGCCAGAGGGATGAAGAAGGTACTTGCCGTAGGCAATGAAGCCAAAAACATGCTGGGACGAACTCCGGGGAATATCGTGGCCATCAGACCGATGCGTGACGGCGTCATCGCCGATTTCGATATTACGGAAGCGATGCTCAAGCATTTTATCCTGAGTGTCCATAATCGCAAATCACTGGTGCGGCCGAGAATTATTATTTCCGTGCCGTCGGGCATCACGCAGGTGGAAAGACGTGCGGTGCGCGAAACCGTGGAATCCGCAGGCGCCCGGGAGATTTATCTTATTGAAGAACCGATGGCTGCCGCCATCGGAGCGGGATTGCCTGTTGCCGAGCCGACCAGCTCGATGGTGGTGGATATTGGCGGCGGGACGACGGAAGTGGCCGTTATTTCTCTGGCCGGAATTGTTTATTCAAAATCGGTAAGAGTGGCGGGAGATAAAATAGATGAAGCGATTGCCCAGTATATGAAGCGCAAACATAATCTGCTGATCGGAGAAAGAACCGCGGAAATCATCAAAATGGAAATCGGCTGCGCTTATCCCTTTGATGAAATGAAATTCGGCTCCATCAAGGGACGGGATTTGATATCGGGCATTCCCAAAATAACGGAGACCAATTCGGAAGAAATCCGGGAGGCTATCAACGAACAGGTCACGTTTATTGTTGATGCGATCAAGGACACTCTGGAAAATTCACCACCGGAACTGGCCGGAGATATTGTTGATCGGGGTATTGTTCTGACCGGCGGCGGAGCGTTGCTGGCTAACATTGACATCCTGATCAGAGAAGAAACCGGACTTCCCATTACGATTACGGATGATCCTCTTTCAGCCGTAGCCCGAGGCGCAGGAATGGCGCTTGATCAAATAAACGTGCTTAAAGATATAGCGCTTGAGGTTTAAAATCAGACCGGATTTTGTGTATGTTTATTTTAATGTGATTGGCCTTTCTGTAAAGCTTTTAAATGATTCTGTATAATTAAAAATAAGCCGGCAACAAGACTTTTTCATTTTTAATAGATAATTATTTTTCGTAAAATGTTTGAACAAAGCTCTGCCGATATTTTATTCTGGGTATTAGTGTTCGGTTCCCCTGCTTTGCGGGATAATTTCCCATGGCTTGTGGCTATTGGATAGTTCATCCAACAAATTTCAGCGTGCCAAAAGTGACCTTGGAATTATACGCTTCTGAAATTTGGGAGTCACTACGACCAACAAGCTTCAATCGAAGATGACCTCGCGTGACCTTTAGGTTGTTAGATTATGCTTTTTGTTTCTGAAGGCTCAGACTCATTAAATTATTTTTCTGTCAGGTAAAGAATGTTTTTATTAAGAAAATATAAAATGATTATCTTTGTCATGACTATCCTTATCGCATCTTTAATCATGATTGTCTATAACCTGAAATATGACACCGGTAAAAATTTTTTGAGAAAAATAGTTTTGGAAACAGTTGCTCCCGTATACGGAGTTCTGAGCAGTTCCATCCGGAGCGTTCAGGATGCATGGACTCGTTATATTTTACTCGTTGGCATTCAGGAGGAAAACAGGAATCTGAAAAAGAAGATTAATGAGTTGAAAGCCGTTCTTGTTTCATATCAGGAGGGTTATCAGGAAGCGCAGAGGCTGAAAAAACTTTTAGCCATTACAGATCATGATCCGTACCGTTTTGTGACAGCAAAAGTAATTGGCAGGGAACAGGCCGCACTTTCCAGAACGGTTTTAATTAATAAAGGCTTATCGGATGGTTTGAAAAACGGTATGCCGGTTATTGCGTATCCGGGATTGATCGGTCGTCTGGTCGATGTTTCGTGGCATGTTTCGCGCGTGCTTTTGTTTGTTGATGAAAACAGTAATATTGCTGCGATTGTGCAGCGCAACCGCACCCAAGGGATTATCAGCGGTGCAGGCTCTCAGGGAATGATATTAAAGTATATTTCCAAAACCCAGGATGTTCAAACAGGAGACATTATTATTTCTTCCGGTATGGGAGGCGTGTTTCCCAAGGGTTGGCTGATCGGCCAGGTGATCAATGTTGACAGACAGAATGCGGGTCTTTTCTTGAAAATCAAAGTAGCTCCGTTCGTGGATTTTGCTAAATTGGAAGAGCTTTTAATTTTATCGTCCGAAGAAACTGCAGATAAATAAACAATGGTTTATTATATTTTTTTGCTGATTTTATCCGTATTTTTAATCGTATTGCAATCAATGATTACAGATGTCATTTTTTCCAGTTGTTTCATCTTTGAAATGTCGTTCGTGGTCGTCATTTACACGGGATTTCATCTTGATCTCATCAAGGGAACCGCCCTGGCATTCCTTATCGGATTATTGATGGATTGCGTCGGAGGTTCGGTGCTTGGGGTATACGCTTTTATATATATTCTTACTTTCTGGACTTCATTTTTTGTATCTGATTTGCTGGATACTGCAAAAACGCATGTTGTCATTTTTTATAGTTTTTTTGTTGAATAATAATACTTGGCTTCCTCTCTGAATATCTCAAAGAGGGGGAGGAATAGAGCAAAAAGAAGTTTCTGAAAACTATGAAGAAGAAAC
>CAYNWA010000021.1:0-23421 GCA_964400795.1 uncultured Smithella sp. | reverse complement strand
ATAGTTTTGTTTGCGTTCTTCTAAAAAATATTATGCTTAATACTTTCTATTATATGGTTTACAATATAAACTTGTTTTTGCGTACTTATGATATTATTTTCACACAAGCGTTGGTTATCGGTCTGGTTGCCCCCTTGATATTTTATCTGATGGACCGGACAGGAATATTTCTTTACGAAAATTAAGGCATAACGAAAATGCTCAACGGACATGAACCGGCGGAGTTCAAGGAAAAAATAAGAATAGTTGTTGTGATGTTTCTGTTTGCTGTCGGTGTGTTGATTGCAAGGCTGGGATATCTGCAAATTATAAAAGGTGAGGAATTTAAGAAAAAATCCGAAAATAATTCTGTCCGTTTCCGGCTGATCAAGCCGCTGCGCGGCCTGATCATGGACCGTAACGGCGTTGTTCTGGTGGATAACAAGCCGTCTTTTGACGTATTCTATATTCCCAGCAAAAATAAAGCCAATACACTTTCTGTGGAAAAATTAAGAAAGCTTTATGAAAGCAAATCAATGGATTTTTCCTTTGATGAATCTGTGTTGAAAAATGCGAAACCATACTTACCGGTTAAATTGGACAAAAATGCCAGTATGGAAAAAATCGCTATCGTAGAAACCAATGCCTTGAATCTGCCGGGTATTTACGTTGATGTTTCGCCGATTCGTTTGTATCTGGACGGGGAAGTTCTGGCGCCCGTTATTGGCTACACGGGTGAAATTAGCAAAGAGGAAATGGAAAGAAGTGATAAGTATACTTACGGCGATATTTCCGGAAAGCATGGATTGGAAAGGATTTTTGATGAATACATTCGCGGAGAGCGCGGCGCGGAGCTGGTTGAGGTTAACGTTTATGGCAGGGAAATAAAAAAAATGGGCAAGATAGATCCTGTTTCCGGTTATAATATGCTGTTAACCATTGACGCTAATTTACAAAAGGCGGCATGGGAGGCTATTGAAGGGAAAGCAGGATCCGTTGTGGTGATGGATCCACGCGATGGTTCGATTCTGGCCATGGTCAGTTCCCCTTCTTTTGATCCTAATCTGTTTAACGAAGGAATTTCCAGCGAACTCTGGGCCCAATTACAGAGTAATCCTTTTGCTCCTTTGTCCAACAAAGCCATTTCAGGACAATATCCGCCCGGTTCAACCTATAAACTGATTGTTGCTGCTGCGGCTCTGGAACAAGGCGTTATAACTCCCGACACGAAAGTATTCTGTAATGGCACTTTTACCCTGGGAAACAGAACATACCGTTGTTGGAAAAAAGGGGGACACGGTCATGTTAATCTCCATCAGGCGATTGTCGGATCATGCGATGTCTATTTTTACACCGTGGGAAAAATGCTTGGGGTCGACAAGATAGCCGAATACGCGAAACGTTTCGGGCTCGGGGAACTGACCGGAATTGATTTACCCAATGAAAAAAAAGGTTTGGTGCCCACCAGGGAATGGAAATTAAAAAAGAAAAAAGAAGTCTGGCAAATGGGTGAAACGATATCCATCGCCATCGGACAGGGATTTAATCTTATCACGACTTTGCAGTTGGCGAACGCCTTCGGAACTTTTGCCAATGGCGGTACGTTGTGGCGTCCCCATTTGGTAAAACAAATACAAACAACGGATGGCAAGGTTTATAAAGAATATTACCCTGTTAAAAAAGGTGAATTGAACTTAAACAAAGAAACTATGGAAATTTTGAACGACGCCTTAAAGGGTGTGGTTAATGAGCCCGGAGGAACGGGTCATAACGCAAAATTACCCGACGTGGAAGTATGCGGTAAAACAGGCACGTCTCAGGTTGTCGGTTTGCCTCAAAATGAAAGAACTCGTCGCGCAAGATTTCTTCGGGCTTTTCACAAGGATCACGCATTATTTGCCTGTTATGCGCCATCGAAAAGTCCTGAAATAGTTGTGGCGGTTATTTTAGAAAATGCCGGTGGCGGAGGTGCGGTTGCCGCGCCGGTTGCCCGCAAAATATTATCTGCTTATTTTGATGGAAAGAAAAAAGAGAAACGTTCCCGGGAAATGGCGCAAGTCGAGCGTTCAAGGGATTTGAACAACTGAAATTATTTTTTAAATATGGAATGGAAGTCCGATGATTTTTATTAAGTTTGATCGCCGAATTTTTCACTATTTTGACTGGGTCCTTCTGTCTTTTGTTCTTGTTGTTTGCGCAATGGGCATCCTGAATATCTATTCAACCGGTTTCAGCGCCGAAGGACAAACTCCTTTTTACCTGAAGCAAATGCAATGGGTTGTTGTGGGATTAATTTTCATGATATTTATTGTTTTTGTTGATTATCGGGTGGTTGCGCAATACGCTTACATTATTTATGGTTTTATCCTTGCTCTTTTAGCGCTTGTTTTATTTGTCGGCTCTTCGTCTCATGGCGCTCAAAGATGGATCGGTGGCGGTTTCTTCACTATACAACCCTCTGAATTAATGAAAGTTGTCATCATCATTGCGTTGGCCCGTTATTTTGATAATCACAAGTCCAATGAGCCCTATAAGTTAAGAGAGC
Source organism: uncultured Smithella sp. (assembly GCA_964400795.1). GTDB lineage: Bacteria > Desulfobacterota > Syntrophia > Syntrophales > Smithellaceae > Smithella. The sequence continues at coordinate 20,897 of CAYNWA010000021.1, read as the reverse complement.
TTTTCATCCCTCTCTTACTGGTTGGGGTCCCTTTTGTGCTGATTTTAAAACAGCCGGATTTAGGAACAGCTCTCATGTTAATGGTTATTTTTATTTCTATTGTGCTTTTTATGGGAGTGGATAGAAAGTCTTTAATATTTACTTTGATCAGCGGTCTGGTATTAATACCGGTCGGATGGTTTTTCTTAAAGGATTATCAAAGGGAACGATTAATCACGTTTCTGAATCCGGAGAGAGATCCTCTGGGGTCAGGTTACCACATTATCCAGTCAAAAATTGCCATCGGTTCCGGGGAAATTTTAGGTAAGGGCTTTCTGAGCGGTTCCCAGACGCAATTAAAATTTTTGCCTGAGCAGCAGACTGATTTTGTTTTCTCGGTGTTTGCCGAAGAATGGGGGTTCATCGGTTCCATGATTTTAATCGTTCTGTTTGCCGTCATAATTTTCTGGGGATTAAAAATTGCCTTGCAAGCCAGAGATTTATTAGGCACAATTATAACGTTTGGAATCACTGCTCTGATTGCATGGGAGGTCTTCATCAATATAGGTATGGTTCTGGGAATTCTTCCTGTTGTTGGAATTCCGCTTCCTTTTTTTAGTTATGGCGGATCAGCGATGCTTTCTTTGATGGCGGCTATAGGTTTGTTAATTAATGTAAGTGCGAGAAGATTTGTTCTGCAAAAATAAATATGGGGAATGAAGATAAAATTTTTTAATGAATCAGATTTAAGGGGGATACTGTGTGGGAAAAAAAGAAAGAGGTTGAAGAGATTAAGGCTATTTTAGATCAAGGAACTGAATTCGAAGGTAAACTAATTTTTACAGGTTCTGTTCGTATTAACGGGAAGTTTCAGGGAGAAATTTTCGGACAGGGATCGTTGATTGTTGACAAGGACGCTCAGGTTGAAGCTAACATTGCGGTTAAAAGTGTTTACATCAGCGGTAACGTTCGGGGTAATATTGAAGTAAATGAAAAAATGAACATTCATTCGACCGGAAAATTTTCCGGAGACGTCCATACGCCGATTTTTATCATGGAGGAGGGCGCTTTCTTCGACGGCAGATCGCATATGATGGAAGTAGCCGAGAAAAAAAATGAACTTCCCAAGGCGATTTGAATGAAGAATAAACATTTATTGTGAGACTCAAATTTTAATGAAACTCAGATATTACAAACGCAGTGCGGTAATATCTGATAGTTGAATTATCCCGCAAGCAAAGCTTAGCGGGACAATGTCAGTGACCGAAGCCTGCTGCGAAATTAGAGTCCAGTCCCGATAGCAATCGGGCTTGCCCTGGGGTTTATACCCGTGATTTCATACCTTTTTTGTGAAATATTTATCATATATTTGAATGGGTGTTTTTCCGATTCTCATCTCATTGATATAATTAAACATTATAAAATATCAGACTGCCGGTCAGAAAAAACTTGACAAGCAAATAATGTTATGATTAGTAACTCGCAAGTTTTGAGTATCAAGGAATAAAACTTCCGCCCTTCCTTCTAAGGAAAAATATTCAAAACATAATTGAATAAAAAACTGTATGCACTTAAGCTGACGCTGCCATTAAGAGCCGCTGGCAACAGAAAAATGATCAAGCGGTTTTTATAGAAAGTGCAAAAGATAAACAGAGGTAAACAATGGTTACAGTCATTCCTGATTTGACACTAGTCGTCCAAATGGTTCTTTTCCTCGCTTTGATTTTTGTCCTGAACATTCTTTTGTACAAACCCATCCTATCCATCATAGACCGGCGCAAAAAACAACTCGAGGAATCAGAAAACGAAATTAAACTATTCAATGAATCTGTGGAAAAAAGAGTGGCTGAGTACGAAGAAAAATTAAAACAGGCCAAGCTCAAGGCGTCGGAACAGAAAAAAGAAATAATCCAGGAAGGCGTCAACCAGGCCAAAAACATTGTGGATGTCGTACGCAATGAAATTCCGGCGATTGCGCGTGAGTTTCAGCAAAAAATGAATAAAGAAATAGAAAAGGCCAAAGCTATTCTGGATGGCCGTTCCAAAGATTTATCTCTGGAAATTGCCCAGAAAATACTGGGGAGATCTGTAAAATGAAAAAAACAACTTCCTGCATTACAACGATACTTTTCATTGTTATATCGGTAAGTATTGCACTGGCGTCAGGTGACGCTGAAGGCGGTCACCACGGTGGTGCTGAATTGTGGAAAGGATGGGGCATTAAGGCTTTCAACTTTATCGTTTTGATCGGTCTTTTATACTGGCTTTTGGCTTCCAAGATAAAAGATTTCTTTGTCGGCCGCCGCGTCGAAATTAAAGAAAATTTGGAAAAAGCTGTTGAGAGAAAAGGAGAAGCGGAGAAAAAATACAAGGAATATTCTGAGAAACTGGATAAAGCGGCGACTGAGATAGACGGCATTTTGGAAATGATCAAAGCTCAAGGCGTTGCTGAAAAACAGAAAATCATAGAAGATGCCGAAAGAACCGCCAAGAAAATGAAAGAGGATGCCCAGGCTCGTATTGAACAGGAAATGAAAAAAGCGACGGATGAATTGAAAGCCCAGGCTGTTGATTTGTCGGTCAAGATGGCCGAGGAGATTCTCAAGAGAAGCATCACCCAGGATGATCACAAATCAATGGTTAGAGAATATATAGATAAGGTGGTAACCAAACATTGATCAGCAATATTTCCAAGCGTTATGCGCGCGCCTTTTTTGAAATTGCGAATGAAGCAAAACAAATTGAGCCTTATTATAAGGAACTCAGCCATTTTGCGTCCATTATTTCGGAAAATAAATCATTAAAAGATTTCCTGGCCAATCCCGTTTTTGATCAAGTAAGCAAAAAAGGGGTGGTCGATAATGTAATTTCTAAATTAAAATTATCCGGCATGACCGTCAGCTTTTTAAGGTTGCTGGTCGATAAAAAAAGAATCGATATTTTGGAAGACATCGTCACGTGCTATTGTCAGCTTATGGACGAAACCTTGAAAAAGGTCAGGGTCAATGTTAAAACAGCATTTCCTCTTTCCGATGAATTGAAGTCTTTCATCAGTGCAAATCTTGAAAAAACCCTTGGTAAAAAAGTGGATATGACTGTTGAAGAGGATTCCGCTCTTTTAGGAGGGGTGGTTATCGGCGTCGGCGATACACTGTATGATGGCAGTATAAAAAATCAGTTGAATAATATGAGGAATCTCTTAGGGGAGGCGAGATAGGACATGGAAACAATTAAAGCGGAAGAAATTAGTCAAATTATTTCCGAGCAAATCAAAAGCTACGAGAAAAAGCTGGATATAAGCGAAACCGGAACAGTCTTGTCGGTTGGTGACGGTATCGCCAGAATATACGGCGTGCAAAATGCGATGGCTATGGAGCTTCTGGAATTTCCGGGTGGTATCCTGGGGATGGTTCTTAATCTGGAAGCGGATAATGTCGGTGTCGCGGTTCTGGGTGAAGTGACCCATATCAAAGAGGGTGACATTGTGAAAAGAACCGGCAAAATCGCTCAGGTTCCGGTCGGTGAAGCACTGCTGGGTCGGGTTATAGACGCCACAGGCACGCCGCTGGACGGAAAAGGCCCGATAGAGACCAAGGAGTTCCGTCGTATTGAAATGGTGGCTCCCGGCGTTATTCAGCGTCAGCCGGTCAATCAGCCCATGTATACCGGTCTGAAATCGATTGATGCCATGACACCGATCGGGCGCGGTCAGCGTGAGTTGATCATTGGCGACCGTCAGATTGGTAAAACAGCCATCGGCGTTGATGCCATCATCCGTCAGAAGGATACCGGTGTGAAATGCATCTATGTTGCAATCGGTCAGAAGAAATCAACCGTGGCTCAGGTTGTGGAAAGACTCAAACAACATGATGCTCTGTCTTATACCTGTGTCGTCGCCGGTTGTGCTTCCGATCCCGCGACGTTGCAGTACATTGCCGCTTACGCCGGTTGCAGTATCGGTGAATATTTCAGGGACAATGGTCAGGATGCATTAATTATTTACGACGATTTATCCAAACAGGCCGTTGCGTATCGTCAGATTTCCCTGCTGCTTCGCCGTCCTCCCGGACGTGAAGCTTATCCCGGTGACATTTTCTACAATCACTCCCGTCTTCTCGAGCGTGCTGCCCGTGTCAGCCAGGAATTGGGAGGCGGTTCTCTGACAGCTCTTCCGGTCATTGAAACGCAGGCTGGTGACGTTTCCGCGTACATTCCAACCAATGTTATTTCGATTACCGACGGCCAGGTTTATCTGGAGCCGAGTTTGTTCTTCTCCGGTATCCGTCCGGCCATTAACGTCGGTCTTTCGGTCTCCCGCGTCGGTGGCGCGGCGCAGGTAAAAGCCATGAAACAGGTTGCCGGAACGTTGAAACTTGATCTGGCCCAGTACCGCGAACTGGCGGCTTTTGCCCAGTTCGGCTCCGACCTGGATAAAGCTACACAGGCACAGCTTGACCGTGGCGTTCGTCTGGTGGAATTGCTCAAGCAGCCGCAGTACAAGCCGATGTCTCTGGGACAGGAAATCGTTGTTCTTTTTGCGGGAACCAGGGGCTTTATTGATAAATACGATGTGGAAAAAGTTCGTATCTATGAAGAACAGCTTTTGGCCTTCATGGAAAGTAAACATCCCGATATTTTGAAAGAAATAGAAGATAAGAAAGTGATATCTCCTGAGCTGGAAAAGAAGATGAAGGAAATCATGACCTCTTTTGATTCTGTTTTCGTTGCGGAGTAAATATAAACTATCATTAGTTCAGATAAATAAGGTTGAGGAGAAATTCAGGTGGCCTCGCTAAAAGACATAAAAAGAAAAGTAGGTGCTGTTGCAAAGACGAAGCAGATAACGCGCGCCATGAACATGGTTGCCGCCTCCAAGTTTAAATCGGCGCAGATGAAAATGGAAAATTTTCGTCCTTACGCCGGTAAATTCATGGATGTACTCAACAGTCTTGCGCTGCGTGTGGAGACGATGTCCCATCCACTGCTTGCCGTGCGTGATCCCAGAAGACTGCGTGTCATTTGTATGACTTCCGACCGTGGTCTTTGCGGCGGGTTTAATACAAATCTTATCAAGGCAACGGAAAGATTTATCAAAGACAAAGTCAATGACGGGAAAGATGTTTCCCTGATCACGGTTGGTCGCAAAGGTCGAGACTTCTTTCGTAAAAAAGCCAACATCATTGCGCAAAAAGCGGATGTTTTGAATAAATTTGATATGACGTTGGCCGTATCCATTGCCGATGAAGTTATTCCTTCTTTCATTAAAGAAGAATATGATGAACTTTACCTCATTTATAATCAGTTCGTGAATGTTTCCGTTCAGAAACCGACCGTTGTCAGATTGTTTCCCCTGCCTTCGATCGGGCAGGAAATCGAAGATCTTGATCCCGACCGATTGCTTGATTATGCCTATGAACCATCAGAAGAGGCCTTAATGCAGAGACTGCTTCCGATGTATGTGCATGTTCTCGTTTACCGGGCTCTACTGGAAACGTCGGCCGGCGAAAATGGAGCGCGAATGGCCGCCATGGACAACGCGACCAGCAACTGCGAAGATTTGATTAGATCATTAACATTGAAAATGAACAAAGCCAGGCAGGCAGCCATTACGGCGGAATTGATGGATATCGTAGGCGGTACGGAAGCTCTGGCTAAATCGGGCTAAATACTGATTTTTCTGCGGCTGATTGTCGCATGTAAAATAAATTAATACGACTATTTGCAAGGAGATAGTTATGAATATCGGAAAAATCGTTCAAGTTATTGGACCTGTTGTTGACGTGGCTTTTGAAGAAGGGAAACTTCCCAGCATTTTAAACGCATTAACGATAAGCAACCCGGCCATCAATGATCAGGAAGATAATTTGGTTATTGAGGTTGCGCAGCATCTGGGAGACGATGTTGTCCGCTGTATCGCCATGGATATTACCGACGGTCTCGTGCGCGGGATGAAAGCAAAGGATACCGGTAATCCTATCATGGTTCCGGTCGGGAAAGAAGGTCTTGGTAGAATCTTAAACGTTGTCGGTCGTCCCGTGGATGGTCTCGGACCGGTCAACGCTAAAAATTATGCTCCCATCCATCGTGAATCCCCCGCGTTCCTGGAACAGGATACATCGGTGCACGTGCTGGAAACAGGCGTCAAGGTTATCGACCTGCTGGTTCCGTTCCCCCGTGGCGGTAAAATGGGCATGTTCGGAGGCGCAGGCGTCGGCAAAACAGTCGTTATGATGGAAATGATTCATAACATCGCCATGCACCATGGTGGAATTTCGGTTTTCTGCGGCGTGGGTGAAAGAACCCGTGAAGGCAATGACCTCTATCGTGAGATGTTGGAATCGGGCGTTATCAAGCAGGCCGCTTTGATTTACGGTCAGATGACCGAACCCCCCGGAGCCCGTGCGCGAGTTGCTCTGACAGGACTGGCGGCTGCTGAATACTTCCGCGATGTGGAAGGTCAGGACGTGCTCTTCTTCGTTGATAACATCTTCCGTTTCACACAAGCCGGTTCGGAAGTTTCGGCTCTGCTGGGACGCATGCCTTCGGCGGTCGGTTATCAGCCGACACTGGCTACCGATCTTGGCGAACTTCAGGAACGCATTACCTCAACCACCAAGGGATCTATTACAGCCGTCCAGTGTGTATACGTTCCCGCCGACGACTTGACCGATCCGGCTCCCGCAACGACCTTCGCGCACCTTGACGGAACCGTCGTTTTGTCCCGTCCGATCGCTGAATTGGGTATTTACCCGGCGGTGGATCCTCTGGATTCAACGTCGCGTATTCTTGATCCTAATGTTTTGGGTCAGGAACATTACCAGGTCGCCCGTCAGGTCCAGGTGACCCTGCAGAAATATAAAGACCTGCAGGACATCATCGCCATTCTGGGTATGGATGAACTTTCCGAAGAAGATAAACTGACGGTTAGCCGCGCCAGAAAGATTCAGAGATTCCTCTCTCAGCCGTTCTTTGTGGCTGCTCAGTTTACCGGTACGGAAGGTAAGTTTGTTTCCGTTCCCGATACGATCAGAGGCTTTAAAGAAATTCTGGAAGGCAAACATGATGAGCTGCCCGAACAGGCTTTCTACATGGTCGGCGGTATTGAAGAGGCTGTGGAAAAAGCCAAGAAGATTGCCGGTTAATTGATATAGTCTTGGAGTAAAGTAAATGGCTGACGAATTAATGCTGGAAATTGTAACTCCGGAAAAAATGGCTTTTTCCGGTAAGATAGAGGAAGTAACCATTCCGGGAACGGAAGGTGAATTTGGCGTATTGCGCGGTCATGAGCCCTTTTTAAGTTCTGTGGATATCGGTGAATTATGTTTTGTTAAAGATGGTAAAAGGGTCCACTATGCGGTGAACACGGGTTATGCGGAAGTTACCGCTGGTAAAGTGACGATTTTAATCGAAACAGCCGAAAGATCAGACGACATCGATAAAGACAGAGCCTTGAGAGCCAAAGATAATGCTGAGTCCCGTTTGGCTCAATTAACCAAGGAAGATGCTGAATTTGAAATTATGCGCGCCGCCTTGGCCAGAGCCATCGCACGAATAAGCGTAGCTGAAAAACAATGAGTCCCAAATTTTAATGACACTTGCTGAAAGCGAGAGAAACGAAGCTTGAAGCGTTACTGGAATTGTCCCTGAAGCGAAGCGGAACGGGATCAAGATTCTTATAGGGGGGAGGTTAAAGATTAATCTTTAATCTCCTTTACTATTCTTAGCTTGGCAGATATTGATTAATCAAGGTTTTCCTTGACAATTGTTACACCTTGTTTAGTGATGGACAGTAGTAAAAGTTGATGACATTTGTGTAGATATTTATGAGACACTACACTAGCTCTCAAAAATACTCTCAATAACAAGTTTTTCTTCCAGGTGTTTGTTTGCTTCTTCCAGTTTTTCCGGAGCGGAATAAACAGCTACGGCGGCTGATTTGGGCGCCTGGGAAAAATAATCAAATAAAACATTTTTTACTTTGCGCGGTGTGGCGGCCAAAATGTTGTCTCTGAATTTCTGGCGCATATCATCTTCAATTCCTGCAAAATAACGCATCAAAGCTGTATAACCCCGGCTGGATGGGTCTGACGGTTTGTCGATCATGCCAATAGTACTGATAATTGCTTTTTCCATCTCTGATGAAGAAATTTCATTTTGGCAATAAAAATTTTGCGCGTTTTTGAACACCTGCAGCGTTTCGGCAATGTGCGGATCACGATAGGAAAGAAAAGAAAACAGTCCCAGGGATGCATCGAAAGAAGACATCCCTCCATAGGCTCCTCCCTGCACCCGGACATGCTTATATAGATAGTTATTGGACAGCTCCTTGGCGGAAAGCATCAGCAAAGGACTCGCCGGATCGATATAAGGAGGTGTTTTTAAAACGTAGGCAACATAAGAAACCTGCGTTGGTATGGAAATTCCGGCAAATGTAGGATTCAGAGCAGGTTTATCTTTAGGAATTCTTGTTGTTGATGCCGGTAGCGTATCCAATAAATGTAAAATATGTTCTCTGGTTGTTTTCAGTCCTTGCATTTCGGCGGTGAAATTGATAGTCAGATTATCCTTGCTAAATAAAATGCTCCGCAATTCCTCCAGTTTTCCGCAGAAATCCTGTTTTGATGAGTTGAAATGATTGGCCATTGCCTGTACGAACTTCAATTGTGTGCGTCCATGCCATTGTTCATCACGGTAAGCCGGAAGCGTGAGCGCGGCGCCCGCCGCCATTTTGGCGAAAAGATGTCCGGAAGGAACAATTGCCGATTGGAGATTATTTTTCCTTTCGGAAATCAGATCGCGCATGCGCGCTTCATGACTCAAATCACCGGAACATATAATATCGCTAATAATTTTCATTGCTTCTGGAAGATTGCGATACAGCGCCTTGAATGAAAAAATCATTTTATGCCAGCTTGAATCACCGTGTGCGGTGAAACCTGTTGTCAGATTGTAACCAAAACCTCCCATATTAAGAGCGATACGCTTGGCCATTTCTTCATAGGTTAAGCCGGCCGCTCCCATTCCGGTCATGATTTTGCCCAATAGAGGCAGATAGATTTGAAGATCTTCCGGAATATTTGCCACATCAAAAGCCAGATCAACATAAGCAATGCCGTTCGTAAATAAATCGTGTTCAAGAGTCGGTACTCCCGCAATAAAAAGATTTTGCGATGGAATCGTTTCTATTGATTTTGGAATATCTTCTTTTTTCAGTTTTGGGATTGTTCCTGCTGCTTCCGGCGAGTCCTGCTGCGCTTGAAATTTTTTCAGTTCTTTAGCTTGAATATTTATCTGTACTAATTCGCTTTCTGATAAAGATGATTTCAACTTGACCATTTTTTTTTGGTAAGTTTTTTCCTTCTTTGCATTGAAGTCGGCATCCGGTTCCATAATCGCCAGAACACGATGATTATTGTCCAGCAACCATTGTTGAGTCATTTTCTGAAAAATGTGAGGATCATCCGCCCAGCGGCGGCGGATATCTTCTATCGTCTTTGGAAAGTCCAATCCGATTAATGGATCTCCTTCATAGAGCCATGTCTGAAAGACGCCGCCCATCAGAGCAATACCGTAAGGATAGGAACCACGGACCACTTCCTTCCCATGAAACTCGACCTGGTGCAGGACCCCCTCGATTAATTGATCCTCATAACCTTTAGCCACAATATCTTTTAGAGTGTCAAAGATCAACCGTTCAATTTTTTGCGTGTCGGAGCGTTGCGCATTTCTTAAACCGACACAAAACATTAATTGTTTAAGGTCCGCTTCCATGCCGGAAACCGGTGTCAGATCTTCTCCCAGACCGGAATCAATCAGTGCTTTGCGCAGGGGGCTGGCGGCGCTGCCTACAAGAAGAGCGGATATAATTTCCAGAAACAAAGACGTTTCGTAATCTGTGTTTTCAGACATCATCCAGGCCATGTTCACCATGGTTTTATGTTCGATGGATTCATCTTTGCTTATGGGGTAAGTGCTGTGAATGATACGCGGTTCAGCAAAGCGTTGCTGGCTTTTAATATAAGAATCTATTTCCACGCGTTCAAAACCGGTAAGCATTTCAGCAATAAATTCAAGATGTTCTGAGGTTATGATATCGCCATAAATAAAAAAACGAGCATTGGAGGGAGAATAATACTTGTGGTGAAATTCACAAAATTGTTCATACGTCAGCGAGGGAATCACGTCAGGATCGCCTCCGGAATCGAAAGCATAGACGCTGTCAGGATAAATATTTTCCTGAAGAGTTTTATACATTAAAGAATCCGCGGATGAATATGCCCCTTTCATTTCATTGTAAACGATGCCGGAAAGAATCAGATCGCTCGATAAATCATCAGGCGTGGAAAATTCCAGATGATGGCCTTCCTGAAGAAAAGTTTCCTTGAGCATTCTCGGATGTAACACCAAATCGGTATAGACACGGGCAAGATTAAAAAAGTCGGTTTTTATCTGACTTGCCACAGGATAAACCGTTTTATCAGGATATGTAAAAGCGTTGATAAAGGTTTGCATGGTTGACCGCATCAATTCTTTGAATGCATCTTTCAGCGGATATTTTTCGGAACCGGCCAGCACCGAATGTTCCAGAATATGCGGCAGGCCGGTGGAGTCATAAGGCGGAGTGCGAAATCCTATGGCGTATAAGTTTTCACGGTCAAATGCATGCAGATGGAGGACTTTCGCTCCGGTTTTGTTATGTTCGATTTCATAAGCGGTAACCCGGATTGCGGGAAACATCTGCACGCGCAGAACTTTAAAGCCATGGATCTCATCTCCGGTTTGAAGTGTCGGCTCTGGTGAATTTGATTGTCCGTACATTCTTTGCTCCTCTGTTTTTAATATCGTTCTTCGTCGAGATTTTTTTTAGATGGATATCTGACTGATGTTGAAAAGAGAATTTGCAACCGACCAGATTAAAATTGCTGCCGTGAGCAGGATACAGGCGTACGCCAGAATTTTGCACCAGGCGCTTTCCAGTTTATTATCGTTGTAACCCATCAGAAACGCCAGAAGCATGCCGGATAATAGTCCGCCGCCGTGCGCCCAGTTATCTATTCCCCTGAAAATCAGACCAAAGATGACTAATCCGATAACCCAGCCAATTGCTTGTTTATAAATGGCTTCTCCATAGGAATCACCGCGGCTTTTACCGTAATATATGATGGCTCCGATTAATCCGCAGACACTGGCGGAAGCCCCGAGAGTGAAAGAAGTGCCGAATAAAACGGAGGTTACAAAACCGCAGGCTCCGGTAATGATGTATAAATTAATAAAACGGTGAAAACCGAATTCCCGTAAAACGAAAGGACCGAGCTGATAAAAAGCCATCATGTTAAAGAGAATATGCAGGATTCCACCGTGCAGGAAGGATGCGGAAATCAATGTCCATAAACGGTGAGCTCCGATGACAGGCAGGGTGCCTGTTGCTCCCAATAAAAAAAGACTTTGACTGGATGGCGCCAAAAGGCTGAAAGCGCCGCCGCCAAAGATTCCCCGCGGATCTAAAAGAAGAGAAAAAATATAAAAAGCAATGTTAATATAAATAATGGTCATCACCGGATTGGAACCAAGAAAAAGCTTCCGGACACTACCAAACGTATTATGCAGTCCCGGTCGTACTAGTCCACAGTAAGGGCAGGCTGGTTCGTCCATGCTGATTAGTTTACGGCAATTGGGGCAAAGAATGGATTTTCTTTCTGACATTAACAACCTCGTAAAATACCCTGAAGGGTACGTAAGTTCATATGCTGCGTTGCACTGCATTCCTCTTCGGCCTTCGCCGGGGCAGGTTTGCGGCGTATTAATATATACGCCGCAAACCACGGCATTTGTGCGCCTTGCCTCTGGAACTTTTTACGAGGCCATTTGCAGCGGACAGTTAATATATTATTCTGTAAACACATCATTATTTATTCCTTTTCATAGCGTTAATTAACAACATTAGCCCTAGTTGTAAAGAAAAATACTGCCTTAAGTTGACGGCCACTTTATCAATGTGTTATCTATATGAAAGGAGAGTTGTTTTGCAGATAAAAGATCGTAAAATAATAAAAATTGAAACCATTGCGTTTGGCGGAGAAGGTGTCGGCCGTATCGATAATTTTGTTGTTTTTGTTCTTTTTTCCGCTCCGGGTGACGAATTGGAAATTGAAATCACTCAAGTCAAAAAGAAATTTGTCCGCGGCAGAATATTAAAAATAATCAAAGAATCCCCTTTGCGTGTCAAACCTTTATGCCGTTATTATGAAAAATGCGGCGGCTGTTGTTATCAACATCTGAATTATGAATATCAGTTGAAAATAAAAAAGGATCAAGTCCGGGACGCTTTTTGGAGAATCGGCAAAATTGTCGATCCTCCTGTCTTTGATACAATAGCTTCGCCACAAATGTATCATTATAGAGGTAAGGCCCAGTATCATATTTCAACAGTGTCCCATGAATGGGAAATCGGGTTTCTGGATGTTTCCGGCGGCAAGTTAGTAAATATTGACCACTGCGAAATTATGGAAGAAACCATTAATGAAACACTGCGAGTTTTGAGATCAAACAAGCAGTTTCAGAGCGATGTCAGTGGGCAACTGGCAATCTGGTCAGGCCGTGTATCAGGAAAAGAAAAAGAATCAATTATAAGAACAGTCAAGGGAAAGAATTTTTTAGTGCCACGTAACGGATTTTTCCAGGCCAATTTATTTCTGACGGATAGACTGGTAGATGAAGTGTGCCGTCTCTGTTCTATGGATGGAGTTAATACGCTTGTTGATGCGTATTGCGGGAGTGGTCTTTTTTCGATTTTTCTTTCATCGTTTGCCGGGAAGGTCATAGGCATAGAAATAAATGAAAAATCGGTACAATATGCACGAATTAATGCTGAAAATCATGGCATAAAAAACGCTGATTTTATTCACGGCGATATAGAGGATATATTCAGGGAAAAATTTCTGCCGCAAGGCAATCGAATTGATTTGATCGTGCTTGATCCCCCCCGAGTCGGTTGTAGAAAAACGGTATTAAAGACGATGGCAAATTTACGGCCGCAAAGGATCATTTATATTTCCTGCAATCCGTCTACACAGGCACGGGATATCAAGTCTTTAAATGAATGGGGTTATAATTTGAGGAGCCTGATACCTTTGGATATGTTTCCTCAGACGGATCATATTGAAACCATCGGATTTTTGACTCTAAAATGAAGAAGTGACGATAATTTCAGAGGGAAAATTAATCTTATAAATGGTAAATATTTATAGATTTTAATTAAAAATATTGTTATTGCACTATTCAATATTTAAAAAATAAGGAGAGGGAAAATGGCTTCAAAAAGTAAAAATGTAAGGATGGAACAACTCCGGATATTTGAAAAAAAACTGGCCATACGACTGCAGCAATTGGATCAGAAAGGAATCGATAAAGAAAAAGCGTCAAAAGATCCTCTTGTTAAAAGTCTGAAATCAAAAATTAGAGAAACTAATGCAAGAATTGCGGCGATTGACAAATTTGTTCAACGCGTTCAGGAATTAGCTAAAGCCAAAGCACAAAAACTGGCTGATGAATCAATGAAAAAAGAAGAAAAAGCGGCCGTCCCGGTAAAAGAAAAATCTTCTGAAGTAAAACATGATGAAGCCAAACCTAAACCAAAAAAGAAAGAGGAGGCTGTTGATAAAGAACCGAAGAAGAAGCCTGAACCTCAAGGGGAAAAATCTGTAGAAGAGCCACAAAAACCCGTCGTCAAGGAAGAAGCGGCTCCAAAAAAAGTAAAAAAGACAGCCGCCACCGCTAATGAAGCAGCTCCGAAAAAGGCAAAGAAACAACCAGCCGAAGGCGATGAAGCGGTTCCGAAAAAGAAAGCAACTAAGAAAAAAGAAAAAGAATAGCACTGAAATTGAAATTAAAAAAAGGGGGGAATCTGGAAAACTTCCCCCCTTTTTATTTTTTCATTGGCGTCCCCACGGGGATTCGAACCCCGGTTACAGGCGTGAAAGGCCCGTGTCCTAGGCCTCTAGACGATGGGGACGTCCGTATGCATGCTTTTATGCAAATTGCGCTTTATATATTGATAAAATCAGAAAGTCAAGCATTGACTAACAAAATAATATAAAAAAACATGCCTGATATTAACAGCTTGTTGATTTTAATCTCTTTAAAGGGAATACTCAAAACATAATTAAGCGGTTTTCGGAAATGAAACGTAACCTTTACAAGAAGGTTACGCATAACTGATGTCCGCAAGCTACTTTTTAAAAATTGGTCGGTCAACCCATTCAGTTGTCCTATGGAACTGAAGGATCATATCTCTATCTGTCTTGAAGAAAACATGCTGGTGGTACCAGAAGATGAAACCATCATTGTCATCATGTGCTTTAAAAATTTTATTTCTGAGCAATCTTCCATCCATTTTGGATAATCGGGCATATCATATTTCTCAGAACCATATCGATGGTTTTTATTGTGAGACTCTAATTTTAATGAAACTCAGATATTACAAACGCCGTGCAGTAATATCTGCTAGTTGAATTATCCCGCGTGCGAAGCATAGCGGGACGATAACCTAAAGGCATGGATATAATACCCCGCCCCTTGGGGCGGAATTATCGTTCAGGGCTTGCCCTGGGGTTCATACCCGTGATTACGGAAGGACTAATACAGGTAGTTTTAGCCGCAATGTACTCCTTGCCGGACATTGCTTGTGTAAGTTCGGCAGCCGTTTTTAATATCGACGAGTTTTCATGGATACTTGCCTGCGGGGGAAGCGGTTGCGACCAAAATAAAAAATGTTCGCACTAAAATTATCATGAAACTCCTCTTCAACATCGAAAGCCTCCTGGAAATTTTATTTGATTATATTATTCCCCGTAATTATAATATAAAATAAAAATTTGTAAAAAAGCAGGTCATCATTTATTATTATTTAAAATGTATGACGTGCAACTCTATTACAAGTAGTCATAAATCTGTTAAATAATATATTATATTAGTTAAGCCAGATAGATGTATGCAGCCCAAAGATGAATGTCTATTTTTAAGTATTGCAATTTGATAACCTGATTATAAAAAATTAAGGAGGTCTATTGGCGATGTCGGAAGAAACCCATAAAAAAGTTCACAAAGAACATGACGAGAAGCATCTGGAAAAATTAACCATTAAAGAACTACGCGAGATTGCCGAGGAGATTCCTCACGAAAGGGCAATTCACGACATGAAAAAGGAGGAAATCGTTGCCTTCATTAAAGAAGCGCGTGGCATTAAAGACGAAACACCGGTTAAGAAAAAGAAACATATCGGAAAAATCAAGATGACCAAGCCTGAACTCAAGGCAAAAATCCGTGAACTGAAAGCCTTAAGATTACAGGCGCTCGAATCCAAACAAAATGATCAAGCCGTCCGTTTCAGACGCCGAATCAGCCAATTGAAGAAGCAATCAAGACGCCTTGCTGTCGCGTAAAACATGTAATTGGCCGGAAAACGGAAATTATCGTTTATGTGTGGTTGCCCCTGATGAAAGAGATTATGGGCAAAGGAGGATACTTTTTGCTCAAAGGCAAGTCACCGCAACAAATAGATGAGTTTTAAACTCGGTGGTTAATTTGCTTTTCAAATGAATATTTTCAGGTGAAATACCGGTGAAAACAAATTTGTAAATTATTTTTTCTCTTTGGACAAATGTTCCTTTAATGCCATCAGTCCATTCCAGATATCTTGTCCGCCGACAAATTTTCTGACGTCTTTTCCCGAGTATTTGACAACACAGGATGGTGTTGCCCTGACATCGTGTTTTTTGATCATTGTGGTGAGTGCGGGGAACAATAATTTTTCATTGAACGGTTTGAGTGAAACCTTCTGCTCCGTCAAATAATCACGCAGCGCTTTTTCTTTCTCGATGTTTTTTACCTGTGCCGCTTCAAAAAGCAGACGACGGACATGAAAAATATTCTCCGCTCCTGGATTGGCATTGGCTGAATAAAGATAGTACTTGGCGTAAAAAGGCGATTCTTTATGAAAAGGAACGTCAGCGAACGTTATTTTCACTTTGTCCGTGACAAGTAATTCTTTCAATAGAGGTTCTGCTTTGGCATCAATGACTTTGCACGGCGGGCAGAAATAATCGGCAAATACAATGATTTCATACTTGCCGTTGCCCAGAGACGGAACGTTGTTGGCATTTTCTTCTCCGTAGGCCGGTGTAACGGAACCATAAAAGGTAAGCAAGATGAATAAATATCCCAGTAAACTGACTAGCAATAAAGGCAGTTTGTAAATCCTGAACATCGAAAAATCGACCTCCCCGAGAAAATAGAGCCACATCCGACCGCGATTTTTATGCCAGGCGGAGGGTACTTCGTAATTTATGATGAATGATAAAATCAACATGACCGAAAATGCAAGGCAAAAAGAGCAGTAAACGTCGTTCTGCACCTGAAAGGAGTACAGATGGACTTCCACTCCCAGCCCCCCGGCCAGCATTGCCCGCACAAAATGAGATTGATTTAAAGCGGCAAAAAAAATAATGGTCGACATATAGGCAATGCCAATCCACTTGAGATCCATACCGAAAATATCACCCTTCAGATAACTGCAGGTTGTACCACAGTAATCATAGTACGCCATAAAGCCAATGCCGGTCAGCGACAGCACAATGGTGATTAAATTTCTGTATTTTTTAATAAAATCTTTCATAATTACAAGTGAGAATGCCTAAACGCGAGTTCCTATATACTATCTTTAAAAAAAATTCTTCTTAAATTTTAGGGCAACAATAACCAAGCCGATCATGACCGGCACCTCCACCAGCGGGCCGATGACGGCGGCAAACGCCGCACCAGAATTGATGCCAAATACGGCAATGGCCACAGCAATCGCCAGTTCGAAATTATTGCTGGCTGCTGTGAAAGCCAATGTTGTCGTTTTGGAATAGTCCGCTCCCAGTTTTTTCCCCAGATAAAACGATACCAGAAACATGGCTATAAAATAGATAAGCAGAGGGATCGCGATTCTAACAACGTCCATGGGAAGCGTAATAATCAGATTGCCTTTCAGACTGAACATGACCACGATGGTGAAGAGAAGTGCGATGAGTGTCAAGGGGCTGATCAGCGGCACAAAGCGCGAATGATATTTTTCTTTTCCCATGAGTTTGACGCCGACAAGCCTGGTCAGTGCTCCGGCCATGCAGGGAATCCCTAAATATATAAAGACACTTTTGGCAATTTGGCTGATGCTAACCTCAACGATGCTGCCGGAAAATCCGAAATAGGGCGGAAGAATGGTAATGAAAAACCAGGCGAAAGCACTGTAAAAAAGAACCTGAAAAATACTATTGAAAGCAACCAGGCCGGCAGCATATTCCGTACTTCCTTTAGCCAGTTCATTCCAGACAATCACCATAGCGATGCAGCGCGCCAGGCCAATCATGATTAAACCCACCATATATTCAGGCTTATCCGGCAAAAAGATAATCGCCAGAGTAAACATCAAAACCGGCCCGATCAGCCAGTTTTGTACCAGCGAGAGTCCGAGAACTTTCCCGTTATGAAATACTTCCGGCAATTCTTCGTACTTTACCTTGGCAAAAGGAGGATACATCATTAAAATGAGACCTACAGCGATGGGGATGTTGGTTGTGCCCACCTGAAACGTATTAATGAACGATTCTACTCCGGGAATGAAGTAGCCAAGCGCCACACCCAGAATCATAGCGCCAAAAATCCATAGAGTCAGATAACGATCAAGAAAGGATAATTTCTTGGCAACATTTTCAGACATAAATTCTCCTTATATCAATAAATCCAATTGAAAATGAAGCCCACCATCATAATACCTGTAGCGACTACGCTAATGAAAATTGCAATCAGAGGCAGTTTGATAATTTTTCTCAAAATAATCATTTCCGGCAGCGATAGCCCGATCACGGACATCATAAATGCAAGTGCAGTTCCTAAAGCAGCTCCTTTTTCAAGCAGTGCCTGCAAAATTGGAATGATGCCTGCCGCGTTGGAATAAAGCGGAACACCGATTAAAACCGCCAGAGGAACCGACCACCACGCCTCCCTGCCCATGATTGAGGCCATAAAGTTTTCCGGCACATAGCCGTGCACGGCCGCGCCGATGGCAATGCCCGCCATAATGTAAATCCAGATCTTAGAAACGATATCCACAACAGCGGTCCAGCCCGCCTGAATCCTGTCATTGAAAGTTATTTTTTGTTCTGCCATTTGAAAATCGCTTGCTTTTATTTCGTAAACCCATTCTTCTACAAAACGTTCAACTTTCAGTTTGCCGATGACCCAACCGGAGAGGATTGCGATAATCAAGCCGGTCGAGGCATAGAGCAGGGCGGTCTTCCAACCGAATAATCCAAAGAGCAAAACCAGTGCCACTTCATTAATCATCGGCGCGGCCACCAGAAAAGAAAAGGTGACGCCCAGCGGGATGCCGCTTTCCACAAAACCGATAAAAAGAGGAATCGCTGAACAGGTGCAAAAGGGGGTCAGCACGCCCAGTCCAGCCGCCATGACGTTGCCAGCAAACAACGGTTTTCCTTCCAGAGCTTTTCTTGTTTTTTCGGGCGAAAAATAAGAGCGGATAATGCCCACGACAAATACAATAACCGTCAGCAGAATAAACACCTTGGGAGTGTCATAAAGAAAAAACCGGATTGCTTCCGTCAGATGAGAAGATTTGTCCATTTTGAGTATTTCATAGACAAAAAAATCAACGCCGCTTTCCAGAAAAAAATAAATGACAACAACCAATGGAATCAGTAAAAAGGGGATATAATATTTTATATTTTTATTTCGGTTATTATTTGTAGTGCAACGATTATTCATTCTTTTTTACCTTCAAAAAGATTGTGTCACTTCGACCAAAGGGAGAAGTCTTAATACATGATTTATATAAGATTCCTCATCCCGACTCATCGGGATTTACCCTGATGGGCACTCTGCGGAATGACAATGAGGAATATCATTCCCCGCCGATCATTTTTTTAATATCTGCCAGGGACGGAAGTTTTCCCGCAGCAACAACTTTTTCGCCAATAATCAATGCAGGTGTTGTCATCACACCGTAGGCCATAATTTTCTTAATGTCCGTTACATGCTCGATCTGTGCGTCAATACCCGTTTCTTTGACGGCTTGACGAACCATATCTTCCAATTTGTTGCAAGTTGCGCAACCCATACCCAAAATCGATATTTTCATAACTAATCTCCTCGATGAATTATTTGCAGCACTTCAGAATATTTGCGTGTTCCTTGGCATTGGCCGACAGAACATCCTCGACACAGCCGACAAAGTCCATGATGCAGGGACAACGCAAACTATAGAAAATAGCATTGCCCCTTTTTTCGTCTTTTACCAGACCGGCGTTTTTCAAAACGCTCAAATGCTTGGAAACTGTCGACGTGTCTGCTCCGATCATCTCCGTCAACTCGGTGACACAGCATTCGCGTTTACTTAATTCCTCAATGATCAGAAGCCTGCTGGGGTGCGCCATGGCTTTGATAATTTTAGCCCGCGCTTCATGCTTTGTTTTTATATTACTTTTCATTATAATTTCTCCTTGAGAGTATTTGGCAATATAGCCAAATAGCCATACTTTGTCAATATTTAAATTATCATTATTCTCCCTGGAACCTTCATCGAGTTTTAAAGATCAAACGAACAATTCTTTTTTAAATTGACATTTTATGTGCTTCTGCAAACATTAATTATTATATTGACTCGCTATTTTCTTTTTTCTATAGTTTTAAGGAAAAGGAATCCATTTCACAAATCCAAAAAAGGATCTAAATCATGAAAAAGTTGATATTGTTTTATATTGCCCTTCTTATGTTGTTCCCATGTGAAGTTCTGTCCGCAAATTACACAGGCAAAGCCATTCGGGCAAAACTGGCTTCAGAGGAAATTGATGGCGATTTTATGACTGTCTGGGCCGGGAAATTTTCCGAACACATGAAGCAATGGTCGGGCGGTAAAATCCGCATTGATGTTTATCCCTATGGCACCCTGGGCAATACCGGGGACATTAATGAACTTGCACAAATGGGTATTGTTCAGTTTGTTTTTTCCGATCATGCGTGGATAAGTTCATTTGTCCCTCAAGCGCAGGCTTTGGCGCTTCATTATATTTTCCCGCCGGACAAAGTTCCAGAAATATTGGATTGGATGGTCAGAAACGGCGAATTTATGCCGCTTTTGGAGAAAGCTTTTCGTCAAAAGGGACTTGTTCCTCTTTCCATAATGTTTGAAGGCTGGCAATGGGTCAGTGCAAAGAAACAGATTAGATCGTTGGGCGAAATGCAGGGTGTCAAACTGCGCCTGATGTCGTCCAAAATGCTGGTGGAAAATTATAAAGCCTATGGAGCAAGCCCAACTCCCATGACTTACGGAGAAGTATACAGCGGATTACAAATGGGACTGATTGATGCCCAGGTGAATCCATTGTTTGCCGCTCACAGTATGAAATTCTACGAAGTTCAGGATTATTTTATTCAATTAAAAAACGAACCGTTCATCAGTATCCCTACCGTAAATAAAAAATATTTTGACAGTTTACCGGCTGACGTACAGAAAGAAATACGTCAGTTTTGGATAAACGCAATTATTCCGGCCGGTCATTGGATAAACCAACGTAACGCGATGGATATGAAAAAAATGAAGTCTGCTAAACCGTCTTTGGAATTTTATGTTTTGAACGATAAAGCTGTTTCCAAGTTCAAGGCAAAGGCAAAAAAAGTTTATCCTGTTTTTATTGAAATAGGCGGTAAAGGTGCGCGGGAAATTCTCGATGCTCTGATCAATGACATTGCCAATGCAAAAAAAGCGCTTAAACTTCATTGTGAGACTCAAATTTCAAAAACAAAGTGAATTGAAATTTGTAAGTCGAACAATCCCGCACAGCGGAGGGTATGATACCCCGCAG
>CAYNWA010000020.1:30075-58350 GCA_964400795.1 uncultured Smithella sp. | reverse complement strand
CAGCTTGCTGCGGAATTAGGGTCCAGGGCTTGCCCTGGGGTTCATACCCGTGATTGCGTCATCACGGTTTGTGATCAGGTTCAGGAATCGTGTTCCTACTTCCCGCGAGGAGATAGACATATTCATAAACGTTTTTCCGATCCGTCCAAATTTCAGGGGAACGCTGAAGAGGTTATTCATGAATACAGACGTGTCCGCGATCAAATAAAAGCGTGGGTTGAAAAAGAATTCAATCAGGCAATGAAGTGAAATGTTATGACCAGACAAATTAAAGAAATTATCATCAAATACATCTTTTTTGCTTTTTCGTTGGTGTCGGTCCTCGTTCTGGGTTTGATCGTTTTTTCTCTTTTCCGTGAAGGCATCCCGTTGTTCGGGAAAATATCTATAAAAGATTTTCTTTTCGGCATGGAGTGGTATCCCACGTACGACCCGCCGTCTTTCGGCATTTTCCCGCTGATTGTCGGCTCATTGATCGTCACCATTTTATCAACGTTCATCGCTGTTCCTCTGGGTGTGCTGGCGGCCATTTATATTTCCGAAATCGCGCCGCGGAACATCAAGATCACGCTCAAATCGGTTATCGAACTGCTGGCCGGTCTGCCGTCCGTTGTTCTGGGATTTTTCGGCATGGTCATTGTGGCTCCCTGGATGCAGGAAACCTTTGACCTGCCGACCGGTTTGAATATTGTCAATGCCTCTGTGATCCTGGCCTTGATGGCCATCCCCACGATATCGAGCATCTCCGAGGACGCGCTTTACGCCGTCCCGCGGGAATTCAAGGAAGCTTCTTATGCACTGGGCGCCACAAAATTTGAAACCATTGCCAGGGTCATTCTGCCGGCCGCCCTCTCCGGTATTTCGACGGCGGTCATGCTGGGCATGGCCCGGGCCATTGGTGAAACGATGGTTGTGTTAATGGTTGCCGGCGGAGCGGCCGCCATTCCGGAAAGTCTTTTTGACTCAGTACGGCCGATGCCGGCAAGCATTGCCGCGGAAATGGGCGAGACGCCTTTCCGCAGCCTGCACTATCAGGCGCTTTTTGCCATCGGGATTGTACTGTTTTGTCTGACGCTGGCGTTCAATTTGATTGCCGATTTTGTGTCGCACAAGTTTAAACAGGTCGGATCAGGAACGCTATAAAGGGTGACGTGATGCAGATACTTCAGACCCATTCGATGAAATGGCGCTATTTTAAACAAGGATTGTTTTTTTCCTGCGTCCGCCTGTCAGCTCTGCTGATTACACTTGCGCTTGGCGGAATCATCTTGTACATCCTGATCAACGGCATTTCTGTGATTGACTGGAATTTTATCACCAAGCCTCCGACGGACGCGATGACCAAAGGCGGTATCATGCCGGCTATCCTGGGGACGATTTATCTGACCGTGGGGGCTGTTGCGATCGGCTTGCCGCTGGGTATTGCCTCGGCAATCTATCTGACGGAGTATGCCAGACAGGGCCGGGTTGTGCGCTTGATCAAAGTCGGCATCAATTGCCTGGCCGGCGTTCCCTCGGTCGTATTCGGTCTTTTCGGTCTGGGGTTCTTTGTTATCTTTTTAAAATTCGGTTCGAGTATTCTGTCCGGTTCGCTGACCTTGGGATTTCTGATTCTGCCGACGATCATCGGCGCGTCGGAAGAAGCGCTCAAAGCCGTGCCGCAAACGTTTCGTGAAGCGTCTTTATCGCTCGGTGTTTCCAAATGGCAGACGATTTATCGAATCGTTTTGCCCAATGCCTTGCCGGGAATTCTGACCGGTTCCATTCTGGGGATAGGCCGGGCCGCGGGGGAAACAGCGCCCATCATGTTTACAGCAGCCGCTTTTTTCACAGCGAAGCTTCCCGCTTCGATGTTTGACGAAGTCATGGCGCTGCCGTATCATATCTATGTTCTGGCGACAGCCGGCACAAACATCGAGGCAACGCGACCCATCCAGTATGGGACGGTACTTGTTTTGTTGGCGGTTGTTTTGGGCATTGATCTCATTGCGATTATCATCCGCGGATATATGAGGAAAAATAAAGGGTGGTAAGAATGGATTCCAGAATTATTCAATTGAACAATGTAAATTTTTATTATGGTGAAAGCCGAGCCCTGACCGATATTTCAATGACGTTTGTCAAAAATAAAGTTACGGCGCTGATCGGCCCTTCCGGATGCGGCAAGTCCACATTGCTGAGGCTTTTAAATCGTATGAATGATCTCATTGACGGGACAAGAGTGGAGGGAGAAATTCTTTTTGAGAAGAGAAATATCTACACTCCGGATGTTGACCCGGTGGAAATCCGCCGCAAAATCGGCATGGTTTTTCAGAAACCCAATCCCTTCCCGAAAACCATTTATAACAATATTTCTTACGGTCCGAAACTTACCGGTATCGCAGTGGATAATATGGACGCACTGGTGGAACAGAGTCTGAGACAAGCCGTGCTTTGGGATGAAGTCAAGGACATCCTGAATAAATCAGCCATGAATCTGTCGGGCGGGCAGCAGCAGCGTCTTTGCATCGCCCGGGCGCTGGCCATGAAACCGGACGTCTTATTGATGGATGAGCCGACGTCGGCGCTGGATCCCATTTCCACGGCCAAAATTGAGGAGTTGATTGAAGAGCTGAAAAAAGACTATACTATCATTATAGTGACCCATAATATGCAGCAGGCGGCCAGGATTTCCGACGAGACGGCATTCTTTTATTTGGGTAATCTTATTGAATATAATAAGACGGACAAAATATTTACCAATCCGGATGTCAAGCAGACGGAAGATTACATCACCGGACGGTTTGGCTGATACAACGGGAGGATCCTTTATGGAAGACAGAAAACACACCAGTTCACATTATGAAATGGAGCTGCAGGAAATTAAAGACAACCTTATTTATCTTGGCGCGATGACGGAAAATGCCATTCGTCGTGCCATACAATCCTTGACGGATAGAAATACGGAAATGGCTAATCATGTTATCGCTAGTGATTATGAGATTGACAAGATGGACAAGGAGATTGAAGAGAAGTGCATTAAATTGCTGGCGCTGCGCCAACCGACGGCCATCGATTTACGGTTTATCACGACGTCCATAAAAATCACCGGTCATCTGGAACGGATCGGCGATATGGCCGTGAATATCGCGGAGAAAGTTGTGCAACTCAATGAAGAACCGAAACTTAAACCCTATATCGATTTACCCCATATGTCGTCCATTGTGGAAACGATGGTTACGAAATCTCTGGATGCCATGATTAAAAGGGATCTGCAACTTGCCGAGGAGGTCAGGCAGATAGAACAGGAAGTGGATGATCTCAATGAACAGATTTTCCGGGAACTCCTAACGTTTATGATGGAGGATTCCAAATCCATTCACCGGGCCTTATTGATTATGCACGTATCGAAAAATCTGGAGCGTATGGCTGATCACGCGCAGGGCATTGCGGATATGGTTACGTATATGATCACCGGTGAAAACGTGCGTCATCTCTCCAAAGAAGTAAATTAGAGGTCAACAACATGAAGCGAAGCCTTTTTTATAAAATATTCTTCAGTTATCTGGTTATCATCTCCGTGTCTTTTTTCCTTTTGGATATATTCATGCGCGACGAGGTCAAGGAAGTGCTAACGTCCCGGATTGAAAATGAATTGCTCTCTTCTGCTAAACTTATTGACCTTACTTTTTCGGGAAAAGCAGCCGCAAAAGTTAAGCAAATTGCAGAGATATCCGATTCCAGAATCACACTGATAAATGAATGTGGCAGGGTATTCGCTGATTCGGAAAAAGATGTCAGGCTGTTGGAAAATCATTTTAATCGTCCTGAAGTTCAGGAGGCCAGGATTCGTGGAACAGGGAAATCTGTCCGATACAGTGAATCTCTCCGGATCGACATGCTTTACATTGTTGTTGCCGTAAAAGACGGCAAGGAAATAAAAGGTTATATCCGGATGGCACGTCCTCTGCACGAGGTGCAGAGTATTATCGACAAGGTTTATCAATATATTCTTCTGACGATATTGATCGTAGCGATGATCGCGCTCGGAATCGCGTTATTTTTTTCCTATCGTTTGTATGAGCCAATCAACACCATGAAGCAGT
Organism: uncultured Smithella sp.; assembly: GCA_964400795.1. Classification (GTDB taxonomy): domain Bacteria; phylum Desulfobacterota; class Syntrophia; order Syntrophales; family Smithellaceae; genus Smithella. The sequence goes on along the minus strand of CAYNWA010000020.1, from coordinate 54,265 downwards.
TTACCGAAAAATTACGACGGGGGGAACCGGTCGGCTCCATCATTCTGGGGACGTCCGATGAAACGAGAACGCTGGCCGATAATATCAATTATCTTGTGGAAGAATTGAAGGATAAGATTAGAGTCGCTAATGAAGAAAAGAGCAAGTTGATGACGGCATTCACGAATATGAATGAGGGTATCCTGATTATCAACGCACAGGGCCTGATAGAATTCAGCAGTTCCGTTTTGAGTAATATGCTGGCGATTCAATATGACGATGTTATCGGTAAGACATTGGTGGAGGCTTTCCGTAATATCGATTTGCAGAAAGCCTTCCTGGAATTCAAGGAAAAGCACGTTCACGTTTCACGCGAAATCGTTTTCGGCAATCTGGAAAAGGTTATTTTAAGTATAAGCATTTCAGCGGTGCGCGATTATCCCGATGAAGAAAAGACCATGATTGTCTTTCACGATGTGACACGGCTGAAAAAGCTGGAACAGGTCAGGATGGATTTTGTCGCCAACGTGACGCACGAAATCAAAACACCGCTGACGGCAATTATCGGCTATCTGGAAACCATTCAATCCGGTGCGATCAACGATTGGGAGGAAACGAAAAAGTTTATCGATATTATTTTGAAACAGGCCGAACGTCTTAACCGGCTCGTGGAAGATCTGCTGACAATTTCCAATATTGAAACGAAGCAAACCGTTTTGAATTTTGAAAGCGTTTCCTTAAGAAAGGTCATCGACAATATGCTTTCGCTGATTGAAGCGAAGGCCGAGCTGAAAAACATATCCGTGCGCAATAACGTCAGCGATAATTTTCCTCCGATTACGGCGAATCGGGACAGGCTTACGCAGATCTTTGTCAATCTTCTGGACAACGCCGTTAAATTTACCCCGAACGGCGGCGAGATTAGTATTAGCGCTTCTGAATCGGAATCTTACGCGGTTGTATCGATTCAGGATTCCGGCATTGGCGTTCCAAAAGACGAAATCAGCCGTTTGGGAGAACGCTTCTATCGTGTTGACAAATCCCGTTCCCGCGATTTGGGTGGTACGGGTCTGGGGTTATCCATCGTCAAACATCTTATGATTGCCCACGGCGGTAGAATGGAAATCGAAAGCCAACTGGGCAAGGGCACAAAAGTATTGCTGTATTTTCCCGTGAAATGATAATAATGGTCTGAAATCGACAACGACTTCAAATCCTTCAACGGTATTATATTAAGAAATAAATGCTAATTATCCCCTACATCTTGTGGTCAAAATCCCCTTGACACACAAGATAACGTTTCTTATACTTAAATCATCGAAAATGAAGTTCCTATCAACTCTACAATAAAACGGCCAGGCCGGATTAGGAGGTGCACCGCAGAATTTCTACCTTTCATAAATCACAAATTATCAATTCCAGGAGCGATGCTATGACGAATGCTAAAAGAGCTAAAGCGCAAACTATCGCAATGGAGAGAGTCAAATCGGTAGAGAAAATTCCGGAGAAGTATTTTGTGGTGGATACCAGCGCTCTGGAATACGGGATGGATGTATTTGAAAAGTTGCGTCAGGGGGGGCGCAATTGTGTGCTGATCCCTTATGCGACATGGGAAGAACTGGATAGTCATAAAACAGGGAACGATTTCAAGGCGGACATTGCCCGTAACGTTATTCGCAATGTCCGTAATTTATTTCGGGCAAAAGATCATTCCGTCCGGTTTTTTCAATATGATTTCAATCTGGCGAAAGATGCCGATCTCAAGATTGATAAAAATGATCACTGCATTATTGCCACCGCACTCAATGCCAAAAAGAAGCTGCGCAAAGCAAAAGTCATTCTTGTCACTCAGGATGCCGCTCTCGAAGCCCTTGCCCTGAATTTCGGCCTCGATGTTCAATCCGTCAAAATGCATCAGATCGATGTCAAGCAGCACCACACCACCCGCGCAACCATTAACCTTCAGCGGAACTGGATCTCTGATAAAACCTTTCCGTTGAAACTTCCCGAAGCCAAAATGGCCATGCAACTGGAACAGGTCCGGTGTAATGAAGGTATCGTCTGTTACTGTGATGTTGACGGAGTCTGGGGGCCGGCCTTTGCAGCTGTTCGCAAAGGCGATTATTTCCGTATTATCGACAAAGATACTCACCTGCTGGGGATCAAACCGCGTTCCAACAACGGTGATATCAACTGGGGTCAGTTCATCGCCATGGATTTGCTGCGCGACGCATCCGTTCCCCTGGTGGCTCTGACCGGCAAGGCGGGAACCGCCAAAACCTTTCTCTCGCTGCTCGCCGCTTTTGAACAGGCGTCGCATTACCGGCAGATTCTGGTCAGCCGCGCCACTATCCAGTTGGGGAACAAGGATCGTTTGGGATACTCACCGGGAGACATCGATGCGAAAATGAAACCGTGGATGCACCCGATATACGACAACATCAATGCCATCAAGGAACTTGTTGACGATAGGATGAAAGAGAAGATTAATGACTGGCTGGCCAATGGGAAAATCGAGATGATGGATCTGGACAAGATTCGCGGTCGCTCCATTCAAAAATGTTACGTGATTGTCGATGAAATTCAAAATCTTCCGCCATCACATGTCAAAGCCATTGCGACGCGCGGTGGCGAGGGAACAAAAATGGTTTTTACCGGTGATTTTTCCTACGACCAGATTGACGTTCCCTGGCTCGACGAGCGCTCCAACGGTCTTTCCGTCCTCAACGCGAAAATGACGGGCAGCCGTCTCTTCGGCAGCGTGCATCTCGATCAGGCCATCCGTTCGGAACTCACCAAGGAGATTCTGGAACGCTGGTAAAAGAACCTCATTGTGAGACTCAAATTTCAAAAACGAAGTGCATTGAAATTTGTAAGTCGAACAATCCCGCACAGCGGAGGGTATGATACCCCGCAGCTTGCTGCGGAATTAGGGACCAGGGCTTGCCCTGGGGTTCATACCCGTGATTGTTATTACATGACAAAAAAATGAATGATTTGCGATGAGGAAACCGTTATAAAGTTTCCAACGCTTCAGATTTGATCTTTTTTATGAATGGCGAAACGGCATTAATATTTTATTACCTCAAGGAAAACCGGAACAGCTATAACGCGCTTGCGGGAGCGCTGGAAAAATATCCGGACATAAAAAAGATTAATGTCTATTTTCTCACCAGCGAAAAAGAACTTCTCCAAAAAACACCAGACATTTTAAAAAAACACAAAAAAACAATAATCGGGATATCCTTCACCACGCCTCAATTCTGGTATGTCAAAGACCTCGTCGAAAAATTGAATCGAAGAGAAAGATTTAAAACCATTTTTCTTGCGGGAGGGCCGCACCCTACAGGAGATCCTCACGAAACATTAAAAATCGGGTTTGACCTGGTGATAAACGGTGAAGGAGAAAGAACGCTTATAGAACTATTGCAAAAAATAAATAACGATGAAGACTATCTGGCAATAAAAGGGTTGTCATACTTGAACAAAAATGGCGAGTATGTCTTTACCGGCAGTCGAGATTTAATCAATATAAATGATTATCATCCAATATCCGATTTTTTTTCAAAATATGGACCAATTGAGATGACACGGGGGTGTCCCTTTACGTGCGGCTATTGCCAGGTTTCCCATCTATTCGGCAAAAGACCGCGACATCGAAGCCTTGAAAACATTTTGGATTGCGTAAAAGCAATGAAAAAACAGGGGACAACATACTACAGATTTGTTTCGCCCAATGCTTTTTCCTACGGCTCGGAAGACGGGAGGAAAATCAATTATGAACAACTGGAAGATCTGCTTTCGGGCATTAGAAACATCATCGGAAAGCAGGGTGAAATATTTTTTGGCAGTTTTCCTTCAGAAGTAAGACCGGAACACGTTAATCCGGAAACGATGAATATTTTGAAAAAATACACCGATAATGACAATTTGGTCATCGGGGCACAATCCGGCTCTCAAAGAATTCTTGATTTTATCCGACGGGGACATGATGTAGAATCCATATACAAAGCCGTGGATGCCACACGACAGGCCGGATTAAAAGTCAATGTTGATTTCATCTTCGGCCTGCCGGGCGAAACCGATGAAGATCTTGCAGCCACTTTGCGGGTAATCAGGGACTTACATCAATTGGGCGCCAGGATTCACGCGCATACTTTTATGCCACTTCCTCAAACTCTTTTCAAGAATAAAAAAGCCGCTCGAATAAATCCTATGTTAAGAAACGAAATCAACACACTTTGTTCAAACGGTATTATTTATGGAAAATGGCAGAAACAGCGGAAAATAGCGGCTAAAATTTTTTCAAAATTTTAAAATACTAAATTCTATATCTACATTATTGTATGGCAGCAGAGGGCTGGAAAAGTTGTGGATTCCCAACCCTCTGTTTATTCTTTTCTACTTGAATTCCGCGTATATATCCGGCAGAAATTCAGCGAGATGATTATATTCCGTCGAACAGTGTAACCCTAACTTCTTTACGATGTTTTCTGTGATCATAAGTTTTCTCAACGTTTCACTCTTGAGTGCTTTGCCCACCCAGAAGCGACTTCTCAACTCTAATCCTTCCGGTGTTCTGCGAAAGAGATGAACCATGTAGGTATGTTTAATGGTCAACCCTGCAATTCTATCTCCTACCACTCCACAAATCACAGCCTCTATGCCCATTTCGTCAAATTTCGAAGTATCAAAACCGAAATCTTCCGGCGGCACGAAACGGATAGACAACCACCTGATTCCCGTTCCGGTATCTTCCACGGGATATTGCGGGTTGTTCAAATATCTCTGCTCGTATGACAAAAATGGATTATTCATCTGCCATAGGTTATCAAAACTTATTGCATAGTGTGCACCGGGACACCAGATCTTATAGCGAACGTTTCTATAGGCATGCCACCAGAACCACCAATGAATCATATCGCCGGTCGCTTGAGGGAAGTCGGTTCTCACTGCCACGAAACCTGTGCCATCGGAATTCAGGATATACCCGTTTTCGACCTCCAGATAACCTGGATTGAGCAATTCGTTGATATCTTCAAAGCTCAAAACCTGATCGCTGGAAATCGGTCCGTTTGAAAATGCCTCTTCCACCTCATCCGGCAGAGGCGCAAATATCGGATTATAATAGCGTGCTTCCGGTTTGAGCTTTTCCAGGGCTGTAAGTCCCGCGTAATAGGCAAAACCATTCGCATATCCAAAACCTATGAGCAGTACGGTCATCCAAAGGATTGCCGGTTTTTTCCAACATCCTGAAAGATTTCTTTGCATAAAGTTTTCCCCTCCTTTTTTAAATTAGAATTGATTCTAATCATACGCAACCCCGTCTATACTGTCAAGTTAAATTTAGAATCAATTCTAATTTAGGGAATAAACAAGGCCATCTTCACGTTGACTTGCGATTATTTCCTTGTTAGTAAATAAGCATGAAGAGGATGCAGCATAAAAATGAGATTGTAAACAAGGTATTAAACGTATCCCGGAATCTTTTTATCAAACAAGGATACGCCGGAACGAAAATACAACACATCATTGATGAAGCAGGGATTACAACGGGGAGTCTTTATCATTTCTTTCACAATAAGGAAGATATACTTTTGCTTATTGTGAAAGATGTGTTTTGTCAATCAGTGGAACTTACCGATAATTTTGTAAAAAAGACGGATGATCCCTGCCTCAGGTTTTCACTGGAAATTATGGGACAGATTTGTTTCATTCAGAAATATCGTGAAATATCCGAGCTTTATCTCGTTGCTTACGGTTCAAGTCTGATCTCCGAACATATTGTAATTATGGCAACAGAGAGAAACCGAGAACTATTTAAAAAATTTAATCCGGATTTTACGTACGAAGATTTTTATGCGAGAACTCTTGCTATCAAGGGAATACTGCACAGTTTCATTGATGAATATGTGCACTATAACAAACTGAAAGATGATAACAGGCTCAACAACATTCTTGGGCTGACCCTTCCCTTTTTTAACATACCAGATAAACAGATTCAGAAAACTATTCAAAAAACCAAAAAGATTTTTAAAAGCGGATCAATAAAAATCTATGGATTACAAATCTGAAATTTATCGGTGACAGGGATTAAGATGACCTCATTTTTTCTGATTCATGCGAGATTTCAATTAATCATAATCAATAATGGCTGAATACGCGATCAAAATGTGTTGGAAGAATTACTGAAGTTCAATCGACGAAGTAAAACAGGAATATTTTTTTATGAATCAGTCATAGGATAATGAATACTATAATGAGTAAAAAGAATATTCTGATCAATATTGTTTTATTCTTGTGTTCACTTGCACTTTCTATCGGCGTTGCCGAATATGCCCTGAGAAGAATAAATATCGAAGGCTTATCAGGACATAAAATATATCTTAGAAAAAATGTTAAGTCTGAATACGATATGTCATCGAAGCCTGAAATGATTATCGAAGGCAAGGAGTTCAGATTTGACGATGGCAATTGTTATCCCTCCGATCCCGCAGGACGCCTGCCGATTAAATCGATGAATCCTCATGACGGCAATTACTGGTATTGTGTTACCTATGATTATCAGCAGAGACGTCAGGGATACCATCCGGACAGGCAACGTCAGATTGCTTTTGTCGGTGATTCTTTTGCATTCGGAGATGGTGTGAAAGAAACGGATACTTTGGGATATTTGTTGAATGAGTACTACCCCAAAATAAATTTTCAAAATTGGGGCAAAAAGGGAGCGAATATTAATGATGTGAATAAAAAATGTCAAGAAATCATCAAATCAGTGCCGTTGGTAAGCGAGGTTATATATTTCTATAACTTAAATGATGTCCGGATGTCAAAAATGATAAATGATCGACATGAGAAATTGATGATTGATTTTCAAAACATACGTTGGTCTCGAAATGAAAATCGACAGAGTGCTATTATAAAAATACTTTCCCCGAGCGTTTTGTTTTCATTAACCGGAAAAGTATTGGTAATAAAAAAGGAGAGTTCTCTTACGGTGCAGCATTATAAAGATCTGTATTTCAGTGAACAAAACCGGCAGGAATTTCTTTCCACGATGGATGATATACGATCTGTGAAGGATATGCTGGCTGCGCGTGGAATATCATTTCGGATGGTGATTTATCCGCTGCTTTACAAGGACATCTTGGGGAGATATCCATTTGAAAGTGTTCATACGGCAATAATGAAAGCATGCGATGCGCGTGGAATCTTATGTCTGGACGGTTATGTGCCGTTTAAAAGTTATTATTCCTTGAAACGGTTTATCGTTCATCCGCTTGATTATCATCCTAATGGATTATGTAATCGTAACCTTGTCGATTATCTCTATAGGAAAAATTTTATAAAGGATGTATATTGAAGAGAACAATCCTCAAGTCTGACAATCGCCCACAACAGTGACTTTGTCAGTACGAAAAACAGCAAATCCGAATTTTGATGGACATTGTAGATACATCATGGTTATAAAATATAAAAAAACAGGATGATTAAAAAATATGGAAAGTACCATTGCCAAAGCGATTGAATTAAAATACCAGCCGGTGGCGCTGATGTGGTCCGATGAAAAGCCGGCCGACGCTATGCAGTTTGCTGAGGGCAAGTGGGGCTGTGTGATGTGGCTGATTGTCCATGCGGCCAAGGGAAAGACCGCTGTTGCCGACAAGAAAACATTCGGCTGTTTCGGCGGTGGTGTCGGTTTGGGTTTCGGTAACCAGTACAAAAATTTCCCCGGCGGTGAAGAAGGTTTCTGCCATTTTCTTTCCAGCGGAAATGCCGCAAGAAAAGGTGGAATAGAAGTGGCCGAAAAGATAAAGCCCTTCATGACCAGGGAAAGTTACGACAATTTCTTGAACGGCGAGCGCTATGTCAAAAGCCCTGACAAGGTTGAAAAATTTATCCAGGCCTTACCTCTTACCGACATCCCTTCAAACTATGTTGTCCTTAAGCCGTTGTCCGATGTCAATGCAATCAAAGAGAAACCGCAAACGATAATTTTTTTTGTTAATCCCGATCAATTGTCTGCTTTAACCGTTCTGGCTAATTATGGTCGCGGGGATAATGACAATGTCATCATACCTTTTGCCGCAGGTTGTCAAACCATTGGTATCTATCCTTATCGTGAAGCACAATCAAAAAATCCCCGTGCTGTTGTAGGCCTTACCGATCTTTCCGCCCGCGTTTATGTTCGCAAACAATTGGGCGATCCGCATTTCATGACATTTTCCGTGCCTTTCGCACTCTTTGAAGAAATGGAGCAAAACGTTCCTGGTTCTTTTCTGGAACGTCATACCTGGCAGAGTTTGTTATCTGGTAATCAATAATACTTCTTTCATCTCATCATTTTTATAATTTCGTTGCCTGTCCGAATAAGGTGTGCTAGTTTTCATTTATTGGCAATGTTTTCAAAAAACATTCAAGATATGAGTTAAAAATAAATGAAATTAAATACTTATAAATATCTGGAAAGTTTGAACATTGATAAGATGCGCTTCGGTCTGAAAGCGATAAAAGATCTACTGGATAGGTTAGGAAATCCGCAAAAATCGTATAACACAATCATTATTGCCGGTACCAACGGCAAGGGTTCGACCGCAGCCATGACCGCTTCCATTCTGCGCAGCGCCGGTTACCGGGTCGGACTTTATACGTCTCCTCATCTGGTGGATGTCCGGGAGAGGATTGTTGTTAACGGCGGAAAAATATCCCGCAAAGATTTTAACCGGATCCTCGAACAGGTGAGGAAAAAAGTTGATCAACCGGTAACGTATTTTGAATTTTTAACCGCCTTTGCTTTTGTATATTTTCAAAATCAAAAGATTGATATTGCCGTGCTGGAAGTCGGTTTGGGTGGAAGACTGGATGCAACCAATGTCTGCAAGCCGCTGGTTTCGGTTATTACCAACATTGATTTCGATCACACAGCCTATCTGGGCGATACTCTGGAGTCCATCGCCCGTGAGAAAGCGGGTATTATCAAGAAAAACGGTGTCTGCGTTACAGCGGCAAAACAAAAAAATGTTCTGAAAACCTTACATGATGTCTGTCAGCGTCGCCACGCAAAGCTTTATTGTTTCGGACGTGATATAAAAATCAAAAAACAAAAAAATAAATTTACTTATCAGGGATTTTATCGCAATTTAAAAAACTTGACGATTCCCCTGCGGGGTGAACATCAGTTGATTAATTGCGCTCTCGCCCTGGCGACAATCGAGCTTTGTGAAAGAAAAGGAATTCATGTTGATGACAAAGCGATTTATCAGGGACTTGAAAATACAACCTGGGGAGCCAGATTGGAAGTTCTGCAGGAGAAGCCTCTTTTTATTCTAGACGGGGCTCATAACCCCGCGGGTATTGACGCCTTATGCCGGTCGTTAAAAGAAGATTTTTCCTATCGCTGTTTGATTATCATTTTCGGAACTCTTGCCGATAAAGACTACCGGAGGATGCTGCAGACAATAGCGTCTTTTGCCTCGAGAATAATATTGACGCAAATTAAAAGCAGGCGTGCCGTGCCGGTTGATGATTTGCTGGAATCTGCCAGTAAAAAAGGATGGATGATCATTGCCACTGAAAACGTGCAGCAGGCCATTCATCAGGGATTGGCCATGGCCGGGAAGCAGGATTTAATCTGTGCAACGGGTTCTTTTTATTTGGCTGGCGAAATAAAACAGGTATTTCCTAAACTCACCTTATGTGCTAATAAAAAACCCGTTCAAAAACACACAATGAAGTCTTCATCCGCCAAGGAAGAATATGAACATGAGCGAATGTAAAATAATTAAACCTGAAAACAATGCAATGTTCCTTCCATGGAGGTTTTATTTAACAATAGCTCTCTTTTTTGCGGTAGTCATATTGCTTTACGGTATCCCATCTTTTGCCACTGAACCCGTCGATGACGAAAATCCCGTCAATATTGAAGCCGAAAGCATGGATTATGATAAATCCCGTGATGTGTATCATGTAAAAGGCAACGCGAACATAATCTACAGTGGCGCCACGCTTTTTGCCGAGGATATGGAACTGGATAATAAAAACAATATTGCCACAGCTCAGGGGAACGCATTGTTGAAGATGGGCGATGACACCCTGCAGGGCGATAAACTGATTTTTAACATCATGGATAAAACCGGCGCTGCATATAACGCCCGGGCTTTCTACGAGAAAAATCATTTCTATGTCAAAGGCGATAAAATTGAAAAGACAGGAGAGAATACTTATTTCATCGAACGACCGGCCGCCACGACTTGCGACGGGGATGATCCGGACTGGCAAATAACCGGACGGGAAATGATGGTGACCATGGAGGGTTATGGTTCGGTGAAAAACGCGTGTTTCAGGATAAAAGGAATTCCTCTCCTGTATTCTCCATACATCATTTTTCCGGCAAAAACAAAACGTCAGACGGGGTTCTTACTGCCTTATCTGGCTTATTCCCGGGATAAGGACGGCATGGATATAGAGCTTCCTTTTTTCTGGGCGATTTCACCGCAGATGGATGCGACGTTCTATCAGCGGTACATAGAAAAAAGAGGATTTAAAGAAGGTGTGGAATTCAGGTATTATCTGGGGGCTAAGTCCGTCGGTACTTTTTACAGCGATTTTATGGAAGACGCAAAGCACGTTACTGAAACGACCGATGAAGCAACGAGCCGCGAATGGGAGGGGATGCACAAGCGCTGGTCATATTATCTGAATCATCAGACCGATTTTGGTTCTCAGTTCTATATAAGAACCGATCTGAAAAAAGTATCCGACAAATGGTATTTCAGAGATTTTTCTTCTAATAATTACTATCTGGATCATTATGCCAAAACAGATGAAGATGATTTTAAAAATGTTTCGTTCAAAGGCAACAAATCGCTTCGTTATCTGGATTCAACTGTTCGTCTTTATAAAGGCTGGTCAAATTACAATATAACAGGGCAAGTTCATTACACGGAAGATTTCGCCGCTTTTGATAATAATCATATTCTACAGAGGTACCCCGAGATATTTTTGACGGGAATGAAGCAACCGTTATTCAATACGCCTTTATATTATGAACTATCGGGGACATATGATTATTTATACCGGGGAGAAGGAGATAAGGGACATTTTGCTGATTTTTCGCCTTCTGTTTCTTTGCCCTTGAGGATATTTCATTACGCGAAATTAACGCCACAGTTTACCTTCAAAGAGACTTACTGGAGCCGTGATGATCATCAGGATGACTCACGAAGAAGGGCAAGTGATAAGAAAAAAACAAGCGACAGAGCGCTTTATAATGCCTCGGTTTCTTTAACGAGCCAGGTTTCCCGCGTATTTGATGTCGATATAAAAGGCTGGGAAAAAATCAGACACGAAATTAAACCGGAAATAATCTATTCCTATATTCCCGATGTGTCCACGGATAACGTCCCCGATTATTATTTCCCGGCATTTTCGTTATTTACAACATCTGCGCCGATTTTATCAGGCGAAACGGTGATGGGCCAAAACGCTGTTGCCTGGTCGCTCACCAATACTCTTACGGCCAGAATCAAAGGTGACGAGGGATCTCATCATTATCTGGAATTCTTACGACTCCGATTATTTCAAACGTACGACATACACGAAGCCCGTAGAGATATGGACAGGCGTGATCCGGAAAGAAGACCCTTTGCCGATATGGGGATAGAATTCGACCTGAGTCCGCATCCGTACTTTTCTTTACGGGTACGCGACCAATATAATTTTTACAGTGGCTGGAAACAAAACAGCTATGATTTGCATGTCCGAGATTGGCGGGGTGATGCATTGTTGCTTGGTTATCGTCACGTGGAGGATTCTGGCGAAGAAATCAATCTGGGGGTGAAAGCGGTGATCACCGATGATATTTACGGCACATTCGCTCTAAGACACGATCTACTCAACTCCCGGAAGATAGAAAATTCAATAGGAGTGGTTTATCACAAACAGTGCTGGAGCATGGGATTGGATTACACCGAGACGGAAGACGATGTCAGATTCTTATTTAAATTATCTCTCGCCGGTTTTGGCAAATAGGTGTGTCAGTAAATGCTGCCGTTGCAGTATAATATTTCTGAATCGTTCTAAGTATAAAAATATAAATTCATATCGAACAATTCTGTGAAAATGATTTTTCAAAAATAATGATGGATACATTTATTTTAGCCGCCACCAGTTTTACCATTGCCGTTTCGCTGATGATCACCGGTAAAAAGGATAAATTGCAGGCCTCATTCGCCGGTTTATGCACGGCTGTTTTTGTTTCACAGGCAGCAATGGTACTGGGGGACATTTTTCATTATGATTTCTTTTTGAAGATAAGTTATCTTGGAGGATTGGCCATTGCGCCTGCCGCGCTTTGGTTTTTCCATTATTTGACTCGAAACAAATCGTTTATTTCCCGAAGGTTTTTTATTGCCTTTGTTCTGGCAAGTATATGCGGAGCTGTTTTTGTGTTTACGCCATTCGCCATGTCAATTTATTTTCGTACGGCTATCGTAGCGTACATGCTGTCATCGTTTGTCATCTGTTATATTGCGCTGATCTGGGATGTTAAAAAATTACCGTCAGGCACTGAAAAGCAGCGGCTGGTGTATTTGCTCGCAGCGTGTCCCATTGCCTTGATTTTAAGCCATATTGATTTATTAAATTACGGGGGATTAAACTTGCCGGAAATAAACGGCATTATTTCTTCGCTTCTGCTGTATTTTATTTTGCTGATTATTGCTTACCCGCAGCTTCGAGAACTGCACGATTTCTTTGCCCGGTCACTGGTTATTTTTGTCAGCGCAGTCGCGGGAACTGTTATTTTTTATTTTACCGTGGAATTTTTCAACGGAAATCCTCCCCTTGCAGGATTATTAGTGGCCTCTTTTCTTGTGGTGATTTGTTTGTCGCCAATGAAGATGATTTTAAGAAAAATATTCAGTTATTTTTATCCCGAGAGCAAAGACGTTTTTACGTCGCTCTATGAATTTGATGAAAAGCTGGAAAGGGGAAAAGCCCTGATGCTGTCGGAAATGGCGCCTGTTGTCGCTCATGAAATTCGTAATCCCCTCGGTTCCATCAAAGGCGCGGCGCAGTATCTGAAATCGGAAGTTTCCACGTCCGAACAGCGGGAACTGTTAGACGTGATTGTTGAGGGGACGGATAGACTGAATAATGTCGTCAGTAAGTTTCTGGATTACGCGCGACCCTATCAACTCAATCTTAAACGTCACAACATCGACATAATTGTTAAAAAAGTCATATCGATTATCGCCGCCAATAAGCTGGTGGAAGCAATTACCATCATTCAGGAGCTGGATGATAATCTACCGGAGGCGGAAGCGGACGAACAGCAGTTTATGCAGGTGATTTTGAATATAGCGCTTAACGCCATAGAATCAATGCCGCGCGGCGGAGTTTTAACTTTTTGTACGGCATTTGAAAAATCCGACGCTGGCAGTGAAATAAGCGTTACGATTCGGGATACGGGAAAGGGAATAGCCAAAGATAATTTAAAGGATATTTTTAAGCCCTTTTTTACGACCAAAGAAAGAGGAGTAGGGCTCGGGCTGGCCATTTGTCAGAAAATAATCAAGGAACACGGCGGGAGTATTCGCGTCAAATCAACCCCTGATCTGGGTACGGAATTTGTTATCAGGTTGAAAGCAGCCGATTAGGGACTGACTACAATCCGTCTTGATTAAAATGTTAAAGCGTAATAATGACGAACCATGAAAAAGATATTAATTGTTGATGATGAATTAAATATGCGGCTGGTATTATCCGCCATGCTTAAAAAAGAAGGATATGAGATTTCCGCTGCGTCCAACGGAAAGGAAGCTCTGCAAATATTACAATCAAACAAGTTTGCCGTTGTGATCACCGATTTGAAAATGCCCGACGTCGATGGCATGGAATTACTGATCCGTATTGCCGAGCGGCATCCGGAAATCCCCGTGATTATGATTACCGCCCATGGAACGATTGCCACCGCTGTTGAAGCCCTGAAAAAAGGAGCCTTTGATTACATTACCAAACCTTTTGATCTGGATGATTTGAAAAATATTGTTTCCAAGGCCATAAAAACGCGTGTTTTAAAAGAAAGCGAATTGTCTTTGGCTCCCTCGGAAATTGAACGAATCGGCATGATCGGGACAAGCCAACAAACCATGGAAATATTCGAAGCCATTAAACGGGTGGCGCAGACGACCACAACGGTTATGATTACCGGTGAAACAGGCACAGGCAAGGAACTTGTCGCCGATGCGATTCATTATAATTCCCCGCGCAGAAAAAATCCGCTGATTAAAATCAATTGCGCTGCCATTGCAGAAACGTTGATGGAAAGCGAACTGTTCGGTTATGAAAAAGGAGCCTACACGGGTGCTGCTGTGACCAAGCCGGGCAAGTTTGAACTGGCTCATAAAGGCACTCTTTTTCTTGATGAAGTGGCGGAGATTCCCCGCGAGATGCAGGTAAAACTCCTGCGTGTCATTCAGGAACAGGAATTTGAAAGGGTCGGTGGATTGAGAACCATTAAGGTCGATGTGCGGATCATTGCCGCGACGAATCAGAATCTGTTGCGTCAGGTTCAGGCGGGGAATTTTCGTGAAGATTTATATTATCGCCTTAATGTTTTTCCCATTGACATCCCGCCTCTCCGGGAAAGAAAGGAAGACGTTCTGCCTTTAATTGATTATTTTCTGGAGAAATTTAACAAAAAAATGGGACTTGCTGTGAGCATGGACGAGGATGTAAAGGCGCTGCTTTTACGCTATGAATGGCCGGGTAATATACGTGAATTGGAAAATCTCATCGAGAGAATGATGCTATTGTCAAAAAATAATTTCATTACCTCGAATGAAATTCCTGCCGAGTTTAAAGGCGCCGCCAGTATGGCCGCAAAAGTTACGGCCGGTGACGATAAAAAACCTTTTAAAGAATACATGCGTGATCAAGTGGAGAATGTTGAGAGGCAAATGATTATAAAATGTCTTGAAGAATCCGGAGGAAATGTTACTCAGGCGGCCAAAAAAATGGGTCTGAGCCGCAAGGGGTTGCAATTGAAAATGATCAAGTATAGTCTGCGTAAAGAGTCTAAATAAAGGAGCTGTTGAAAAACACTCATAGCCTAAAGGGCACCATGGTCTGCTGTGTTGCGTTGCAAACCGCACCGCTCAACGTATGTAAATACGCGTGACCTTCAGGTTATACACCTCGCGGTTCGATTGTTTGCGCGCCTTGCATCTGAGCGTTCTTTAGTGCCCTTTAGGGTATTTGAACAGTCCCGAAATATGTGAGTTTTAACAACTATATAATATTATTATCATGGGAGGATAAGAGGATGAATTTCAAAATGGGACTCATTGCTATCCTTGTTTTGTTTGCCTTGATTTTTGTGGCTCAAAATATTGACGTTGTGACTGTGAAATTTTTATTTTGGGAAATGTCCATGTCGCGGGCGATGCTTCTTTTCTTCTCCTTGCTAATGGGTTTTATAATCGGCTGGCTTCTACACAGTTATATGGCTTATCGCAAAGATAAAAAGGAATTCCAAAAAAATTAACTATTCCCCTGCTTTTTGTGCATTATTCTTATCTGGCGGCATTAATTTCTCAGCCCCTTATAGATATAGAGAACCGCCTTCACGTAGACATCACTGTGATTGTACGAATAAACAGCACTGTATCTGCTGCCGGGATTTCCTATGTTGCCTTTGGATAATCCGTTCTTGTAAAGATAGTTTTCTATGCTGAAAATGGTATCTTCCACTGAGAACGGATCAAGGTCGTCATTCTTGCCGTGTTCGTCAACAAAGAAAGATAAAAGGGAGGATGGGATGAATTGTCCCCAGCCGATCGCGCCGGCGTAGGAACCCTTGAGCCATGGAGATTGATCCGTTTTTCGCGAAAATTTGTAAAGAGATGTCAGTTCGCGAATAGCAAAATTTTTGCGGTTGGTGAAGATGTACTGGGATACCAAGGAATTGAAAACATAAAATTTCCCGCGATAACGGTCATCGGCGTAATTGGTTTCAATGCCGATAATGGCGGCAATCAATTCCTTATGAATTCCGTGCTTTGCCTCGGCGCGGCTTAAAACATCATTATACCTTTTGATAAAAGACTTTCCTTTATTGATTTTGGCATCTACGCCAATCAGGGCAAAATACCATGCAAGAGTATGTTTTTTATCGCGATCAATCTGCTTTTCCGCTGATTTTTGAAAATATTGATCTATATTGGAGTGAAATTGGAAAGAAAAATCATCAATCTGGTTATCAAACCATTTTCCGGGCACCCCCTTATTAACCAAATGCTGTTTCAATTCCTTAAGCCTGGAGTTGATGACTGAATCAGGTATTTTTTTGGCATTCGTATTATGGGAAGCGCAAGCCAGAAAAATAAAAACCAGAAAAAATGCTATGAAAGAATATCTAAATTTCATTTTATGCCACCTGTAAATTTTTTATAAGATTGCACGCCTTTTCCAGACTATCTATAAACTGTATTGTCAAATCGGTCAACTTTCTTTGCCAGTATCTTTTTTTACGGTGGAGTGGTGGTGATTACGAAGTTTGTCGTAAATCGAGAGAACTGCTTCAACGTAATTGTCGCTGTGGTTATATGCATACACTGCTTCGTATCTGCTGTCTTCATCATTTATATTGGCTTTGGAGAGCTGGTGTTTATACAAGTAATTTTCTACGCTTAAAACGGTATCTTCAATGGAAAAAGGATTCATGCAATGCTTTCTCCCGTTCTTTTTTACAAAATAAGCCATGAGCGAAGAAGGAAGAAACTGCCCCCAGCCAATGGCGCCGGCGTAAGAACTTTTCAAATATTGCATCGATTGTCCGGTCTTGCGTGAAAGTTTATAAAGGGCTGTGATTTCACGGACAGCAAAATCCTCCCGGTTTGTAAAAATATACTGGGATACCAAGGAATTAAAGGCATAGAACTTGCCACGGTATTTATGATCGGCGAAATTGGTTTCGATGCCGATGATGGCGGCAATCAATTCCTTATGAATTCCGTGTCTCGCTTCTGCTTTTCTAAGAACATTACGATGTTTTTTTACGAATGCCACCCCTTTATGAAATCTCGAATTCCCTCTCCATTTTTTTGCAGGGTTTGATTTTTTGTTGGAAACATTCTGTTTGTTGCCGGCATTTTGAAAATATTTTCCTATATTGGCGTGGAGTTGAAAAGTTTTATTCCTAATCTGCTTATCAAACCATGCTCCAGATACGCCATTATCAATAAGCTCGTTCCTTAGATCTTGAATCCTGAAGGGGATTTCTAATTCTGAAACGTCCCGGATCTGTGTCGCGTGAAATGAGCAGCCTGTCAGGATCAAGATTATAAACAGTAGAGTTAATGACTCTTTGAAATTCATTTTTCACCATCCATGAATAAGAGCAGTTATAAATTTATAATCAAAAATATAATGAAAAATACTTACTAGACAATAAACTGTATTGTCAAATATTTTTAAAAAAGATTGATGAAATTCTTTCCAAGGCAGATGTCCTTGTAATCAGGTTCAGGTTCATGTATAAAATGCACAAGATATAATAAAGGGATAAAACAATGCATCTCCAAGAAATAACTTTTCATCCTTTAAAATATCCGAAAAAAGACTGCTATCCTTTCAATCTGAAGCTTTTTCATGAAACGGAAAGATTAACGTTTAACGCTCCGGTGACGTTATTTGTCGGGGAAAACGGAACCGGTAAATCAACGCTTTTGGAAGCGCTGGCTGCCGCCTGTAATATTCACATCTGGCGCGACACCCAAAGAACCAGACCGGATTATAATCCCTATGAGGATAAATTTTATCAATATATCTCTGTTTGCTGGTCGGATGGCCGTGTGCCCGGTTCATTTTTCGGCTCGAAAGTTTTTCAATACTTTGCCGAATTGCTGGATGAATGGGCGGCGGCAGACCGGGGACAATTGAATTATTTTGGCGGGAAGTCTCTGACGACGCAATCGCACGGGCAGTCGCTGATGTCCTTTTTCCGCAGCCGTTATCGGGTCAAAGGGTTGTATCTGCTGGATGAGCCGGAAACAGCTCTTTCACCTCGTTCGCAAATAGAACTTCTTAACATCCTTGACAATATGAGCGCCGACGGCCACGCCCAGTTCATTATCGCCACACACTCGCCGCTGTTGCTGGCTTGTCCGCAGGCGACAATCTATACATTTGATAAGTCGCCCATTCAACAGATTGAATACGAAAAAACCGATCATTATCTTATCTATAAGGATTTTATGATGGATAGAAACAAATACCTGAAATGAAAAATGTAGGGCACGTTCCCCTGAACGCGCCGAAAAATGCGGGCTGTTCGGGGATAACCTAAAGGTCACGCGACAGCCCCTACACATATGTAGAGGAAGCCGACAACGACACAGGCATTCGCCGGGGGATCCCGTTGATTTAGAAATGGAGGTATTATGCTGACCAAACAGGACATCATTGATGAAGCAAGACGACTGAAATTTGCCGATATCGGTTTTACCACCGCCGAACCGTTTCAATCGCAAAAAGATTACTTGCTGACACGGCAGGAAGAATATGGCTGGGCGGAAGCGCTTGGTTTAAGCCTGCTGGCGGGAACCGATCCGAAAAATATCCTTGCCGGTGCGAAATCCATCATCGTGGTTCTGGAATCCTATTTCGAAGGATCCTTTCCCTTGCCGATGGAGCGCCACTTCGGCCGTTGTTATCTTGATGATGACCGGGTGACAAAAGATGGTCTCGCGCTTAAAATCAAGGCATTAAGGAATTTCTTAAGAGAAGGCGGAATTGATTCCAAAGTTCCTTTCCATCTGCCGCACCGGCTGTCTGCGGCCCGTGCCGGATTGGGGACGTTTGGTAAAAATTGTTTTTTTTATGCGAGCCGTGTCGCAGAAGGAAGTTCCTTTGTTTTTCCCATTGCGCTTGTTATTGACCGGGAATTTCCGGCGGATGAACCTTCCATTTCCATCGGTTGTCCCGACTGGTGCCGTAACGCCTGTGTGGCCGCCTGTCCCACACGCGCCCTTAAGGGGGACGGGAAAATTGATCCCCGACGATGCATTTCCTTCTTAACCTATTACGGTGATGGACTTACGCCGCCGGAACTGCGCGAACCGATGGGCCTTTATGTATACGGATGTGATCGTTGTCAGAATGTCTGCCCCCGTAATGTGAACCAGATGACAAAAGAAAAACAGCAAAACCCCCGTGTTTCAACAAAAGCCACTGATTTCAATCTTACCCGACTCTTGCATATGGACAAGGAGTACTTTCTGCAAAAAGTATGGCCGCATATGTTTTATATGTCTGCTGATGATTTATGGCGCTGGAAGATGAATGTGGCCCGTGCGATGGGCAACAGCCGTAATCCGGTTTACGTTGCCGATCTTGTAAGGGAGTTTAACAATAATTCCGACGAGCGCGTCAAATGCATGATCGCCTGGGCGCTGGGACGCATAGACAATAGGGACTCTTTAGCCGCGCTGAAGAGGTTTTTCAAAGATAGTACGGGTAAATTAAAAGAGGAAATCCAACAGGCTATTAAATGATTCCCGGCTAAATCTTAATGAGACCTAAATTTCAGAAACGAATACCCTAAAGGGCACTATAGGTGCACTGAAATTTGATGGTCGTAATGAGACTTAAACTTCAAAAGCATGGCGCATTGAAGTTTATTAGACGAATTATCCAATCACGAATTATCGGGATTGGGAATTATCCCCGAGGCGAATAACCTAAATACCCTGAAGGGCACTATAGGGTCACTATAGGCCGAGCGGGATAAATGCGGGTCTAATTCCCCGCCCCTTGGGGCGCAAGTTCCTTTGTGTAAAGAATAAGAAGAATTTTTTTATCTGAGTTAGTTTTGCATATTCTAAAGAAGATAGATTATAAAAATTGAGACAACTCTTATATTAACTGCTTCCTGTAAGTCACATTTTTCAAATTCAAATTTTTATGCTAGATTACAATCAGAAAAGGTCAGCTATCACTAATTCGTAGAAATAATAAAAACTAGTTTATTAGGAGCAAAATGAAACTGTCTCCAACTAATAAAATCCTAATTATATTGTGTGCTGTTCTTATAGTTGGAGGCTGTCTCAATAAACCGAAACGAGACAGGTTTTTAATACCTGATAAATTTGTTGGTATGGTTTCTGTTTACTATGAGGTTCAAGGAGCTGAACCATTAAAGATGGAGGATGGCTATAGGCTTGTAGTTGTACCAAACAGTGGCATAGTGCGAACATCTTCGGAAGCTATAGGTGGTAAGTTACACGATGAGTATTGGCTATACTCAGGAAATAAAAGAACCAAAATGTCACTATATAAACGTGGAGGTCTCTGGACCGAAGGACAACTTGGTCAGAAAGAAGTATGCTTAAAGTTTGAAGTACTGAAGGAAGAAAGACCTCATGAAAATGATACATTTTGGTCCATTTTAACCAATTGGTAATAATTACTTGAATCCTTAAGTCGTTGCATCTTTCAACCCAGAAGCTTCATTTTAACAACTCAAACATTATGAAGATAAGTAGATACCGTTCTTGTCAAGCAAAATATGGTTTATAATTTGGGTCATATTTTTTACCCGATTTCAATACACCGAAGATAACATGAACGAGTTTCCGCATAATGGCGCAGACGATAACCTTACCATTTTTCCCTCTCTCTTTCAGACGATGATAAAAAGCAATCATCCTTGGATTACACTGAATCGATACCAAGGCTGGCATATAAAGAGCTTTTCTTAATCTTGCATGTCCAATCTTACATAATCTGGGCTTTCCTTTAATAGATGATCCGGAGATTGTTTCTTTTGGCGCAAGACCGATAAAGGCTACCATCTCTCGAACATGGGTAAATCTATCAAGATTATTCAACTCCGCCAAAAGATGAGAAATAGTTACTTTACCAAGGCCGGGGATCGAAGCCAGTAAATCCTTCTTTTGCTTCAATTGTGGATTTTGTTTAATAAGGTCGTCAATCTGTTTTCTGATTTTCTCAATTTCCTGATCCAGATAAGTAATATGTTCTTTAATCAAAAATATTACGGACTCATGTGCTGTACTAATACGATTTTTCTCCTGGCTGCGCATGTCGATAAGACTGTCAATTCTTCTGACCAATGCTCTCAATGATCTGATTTCCGGTGCAGGTGGAATCCATGGATCTGGTTTCATGGCCAAACAGAATCGGGCAATTAAGGAAGCATCAATTTTGTCCGTCTTGGTGCGAATCAGTTCGCTTTGCGCAAATCCTTTAATACGCACCGGATTAACAATACTTACTTTATGACCAGATTCATGAAGATAAATGGCTAAATCTTCTCCATAGTTGCTTGTAGCTTCTAAACAGGCATGAACCGCTTGAACGCCTTGTTTCTCCAGCCATGTCTTCAAGGCATCAAAACCTTCCGTAGAATTCTTGCACGTCTTGTTTCTGATCTTCCCATCTGTAAACAATGCTGCATCAAATTTCTGCTTGGATATATCTATACCCAGAATCGTCAATGACATAATAATCTAAATCTACCTCCTAAACTTAGTAATATTTACTCCGGTAAATAGCTTCGCTCGAATCAACCTTGCAAGTGCAAACTCATTCTCATGCGAGAAGGTTTCTGATACCGTACGAGTTACAGAACAAAGCTTTGGGAAAAGGATCTCATCTACTAAACATGCTCTCTCGCATCAGGTAAAATACAGATTCACTTCTCCCTTTTACCTTCATATGTATGATATTATTATATCAATAATGGTAAAGTTTAAGAACACAAGGTAAAATACAGATTCACTTCTCCCTTTTACCTTCATATGTATGATATTATTATATCAATAATGGTAAAGTTTAAGAACACAAGGTATAATGGTTGTCGAGCCAATTTTTTAATTAAGAAACTTTGAGCGATTATTCTTCAGAAGAGATGTCGGTTATTTCCAGGTTACGCGTGCCGCCGGGTGTCTTCACGCTTATTTCGCTTCCGATAGCTTTTCCGATCAGGGCTTTGCCGATGGGGGATGTCACGGAAATTTTGTTCTGACTGATGTCGGATTCATACGGACCGAGCAGTTGGTATTTTATTTTTTCTCCGTTGTCGATATCTTGCAGACTGACATAGCAGCCGAAAACAACTTTGTCGGTATTCAATCCCTTTAAATTGATAATATTAGACGTGGCCAGTTGATGTTCCAACTCCTGCATCTTGCCGTAGAGAAACGATTGCCTTTCTTTAGCGGCGGTGTATTCCGCATTTTCCGAAATATCGCCATGCGCGCGGGCAACTTCGATGTCACGGACGTTTTCAGGTATGGAGACATTTTTTAAAGTTTCCAGATCCTTCTTTAATTTTTCAAAACCAGCTTTCGTAATGGGGACTTTTTGCATGATAACTCCGGATTCATTTGCTCTTTCTGACTTGATTTGATCTCACAAAGGGCAGGATAATTTTAAGTTTTTGTTTAATAGAGAATAATTGCTCTGTCAAGAAACATTTAATAGCTCTATTTAGTCAATTATGCTATTTATATCATAATGAACAAGGTTGTAGATAAATAATCATGCTGGATAAATATAGCCGGGAAATAAATTACCTGCGCGTTTCCATAACCGACCGATGCAATCTGCATTGCGTGTATTGCCGTCCTAAGGAAGGCATTTCCCTGCAGGGTCATGAAGATATTCTGCGCTATGAGGAAATCATCCGCGTCGTATCCCTGGCTGTGAGAATGGGATTAATCAAGGTGCGGGTGACGGGCGGAGAGCCGCTTGTACGCCGGGGATGCGTCGACTTTCTTGCCGCATTAAAAAAAATTGATGGTCTGCAAGACATCAGCCTTACAACAAACGGCATTCTTTTGGAAGAATTCGCTCAAAGGATTTTTGACGCGGGTATCCAACGCATCAATGTGAGTCTGGATTCCCTGGATAAGGATAAATATTTCAGAATTACCAACGGCGGAAACCTTGACGCCGTGCTGCGCGGTATTATCCGTGCCGAGGATGTCGGCTTTTCACCGATTAAAATTAATACGGTTCTTATCAAAGGATTCAACGATGATGAAGCCCTGGATTTTGCGAAGCTGGCCGCTGAAAAACCATTTCAGGTGCGGTTCATCGAATTAATGCCGATGGGTAAAACGAAGCTGGATTACGGCGAGGATTATATGCCGACATCGCAATTGATTGAAAAAATCAGCCAACGCTACGAACTGGAGCCGTTAAAAAGCAAGAAAAAAAAATCCGATGGTCCGGCCAAAATTTTTAAAATCAAAGGCGGACGAGGAGAAATCGGTTTTATTAATCCTGTAAGCGATCATTTCTGCGCCACTTGCAATCGCCTGCGTCTGACATCCGACGGGAAACTCAGGGCCTGTCTGCTCAACGAAACCGAAATTGATTTAAAAAATTCTTTGCGGGAAAATTGCAGCGATGCGGAACTCGAAAAATTGATCTGGGACGCTGTGTTATTAAAGCCTCAAAAACATGACGTTGTTTGCACAGACAATAGTTTAAAAAAATGTTCCAGAAATATGTCGGAAATTGGTGGCTAAAAAACTGGAATCAAATCGATACATTTTTTTAAAAATAATGTATAATTTACTTTATAGTGCACGTAAGGACGATATTATTGATTTTGTTGGCCCGTTGACGGACTCTCAATAAATTTATAATCGATTTGAAGTGAAAATTTGCCCGGGGCAGATAAAATGTTTTCCAACAGAAAAACGACTTTGTTCTCCAGTGAAATCTCAAAAACTCCACGAAGAGATTACATATTTGCCAGACAAAAAGAACTGGTCCTGGATTTAGTTACCCCACTGGCCGGTGAAAGACTTCTTGATATAGGCTGCAGCGACGGCAGTAACCTGCAAATCTTTCGCAATAAATGGTGCTCCTTGACGGGTGTTGAATCTTCCCGGGAAAAATTGGAAACCGCCCGGCGGACATACGGCGACCGTGCCGAATTTATTTTAGCCCAACCGGGAGATCTTCCCTTTTCCGACAACGAATTCGATATTGTGACGATCATTAATTTTCTGGAAATAGCCGATGACCCGCGCAAGATCATAGAAGAGGCAATCCGGGTGTGCCGCGGCCGCGTTTTCATCGGTTTTTTAAATAACTATTCTTTTTTCGGGACGAGACAAAATCTAAAGGAAAACTTCGGTTTTCGACTCTCTAAAAATATGCGTTTTTTTAA
>CAYNWA010000020.1:0-30065 GCA_964400795.1 uncultured Smithella sp. | reverse complement strand
AATTATCCTGAAATTAAAAAGATGGTGGAAAATATAGTCGGAAATACGGTAATCAAGTGGGGCAGTGTTATTTATTTCCCGGTCATTATTTACGATTTTTTTGAAGAGCTGGAAGAAATTTTCCCTATC
The DNA here is from genome assembly GCA_964400795.1 of uncultured Smithella sp. GTDB lineage: Bacteria > Desulfobacterota > Syntrophia > Syntrophales > Smithellaceae > Smithella. The sequence goes on along the minus strand of CAYNWA010000020.1, from coordinate 29,936 downwards.
AGAAAAAATCCGTTCGGCGCTTTCGTCGGTTTGACCTTCCCGGTTGCATGTACTTACCGTACCGCGCAAAGCCCGATTGTAAATTCATTCGCATTGAAATCTAATTCACGCGATACGGCACCGGAAGTCGTTCGTGATATGCTGAGGCAGGCGCAAAAATGATTAAAGAAGCGGTGCTTTATGAAAAAATGGAAAAAGGGGAGACGCGGTGCAATCTTTGCGCTCACCGGTGCGCAATCAAGCCCGATCGCTGCGGTGTTTGCGGTGTGAGGGAAAACAGGGAAGGCGTTTTGTATTCCCTGGTTTACGGAACGCTGATTGCGGACAATATCGATCCCATCGAAAAAAAACCTTTCTTTCACGTTTATCCTGCCTCCAAATCTTATTCTATTGCGACCGTAGGATGCAACTTTAGATGTAATTTCTGTCAGAATCATGACATTTCCCAGATGCCCCGGAAAACTCGCATGATCGCAGGGGAAGATTTTCTGCCGGCGGAAATTGTTGCCCGGGCAAAACAAAACGGAGCCAAAACCATTGCCTATACCTACACCGAGCCGACAGTGTATTTTGAGCTGGCTTATGATACAGCAAAAATTGCCTCTGAAAACGGTTTGACCAATGTTTTTGTTACGAACGGCTTCATGACGGCCGAGGCAATCGAAATGATAGCCCCGTATTTGGCGGCTGCCAATGTGGATTTGAAATCTTTCCGTGAGGCATTTTATAAAAAACACTGTGGAGCAAGATTAGGTCCTGTCCTGGAAAGTCTGCAGAAAATGAAAGAGAAGGGGATCTGGGTTGAGATAACCACTTTGCTTATTCCCACTTTAAATGATAGCGATCATGAACTAAAAGACATCGCTCAATTTATTGCCGGACTGGGTAAGGAGACTCCCTGGCACATCAGCCGTTTTCATCCACAATATAACGTTCGTGATCTGCCGGTAACGCCGCTTGCTTCATTACATCGGGCGGAGCAGATCGGCAAAGAAGCCGGCCTGAAATATGTCTACAGTGGCAATGTTCCCGGTGAAAAGGGTGAAAACACCTATTGCTTTAAATGCGGCAACCTCTTGATCGGGCGTTATGGTTTCAGCATTGTCAGTCTTGATTTGAAAGAAAACAAATGCGGTAAGTGTGGAACTGTTCTGGAAGGATTAATATGTTAATTCAAATTCGTTGGAGCGATGATGAATAATAAATTTATCACGTTTGATTTAAAAAATTTCAAGCTATGGCCGACGGTGTTGATTATTTTCATTATCCCTTGGGTTGTCAATGCGGGAGGTTTTTATAAGTGCCGTGATAAGTATGGGAATGAGTCTTTAATAGATTTCCCGCTTGAAGGTCAAACCTGCGCTCAAATAAATAGCTATGAAGAAACATCCGGTCATCCAAAAGACAATAAACCTGTTGTTTCCACGGATGAAAGAATCACGAAAGTCGTTGTAAAGGGGAATCAAATTTTAGTGCCTGTAAAAATAGTTTATGGCAGGGAAGAGGCCTCTGTCAATTTATTAATGGATACAGGCGCGTCAAGGACCGCGATTCACACCGAAATCGCTGATCAATTATATATAAATTTATATAATACACAAAAGGCGCAGGCGGGGGTTGTCGGGGGCGGTATTATCGATGTGAATATTGTTGCCGTTGATAGTTTACAGATCGGGCCTCATATCATACAAAATTGTAATATTGCATTCATTCCCCATGAGGGACATGCTGTTTATTTTGACGGGTTGCTGGGGATGGATGTTCTTGGCAGATTTGGTTATAAGATTGATTTGATGAACCAGATCATCATCTGGCAATAAATACTCTAATATGAACAGCCGGATAAGATGTTCTTATTTATAACGCAAAACGTCGCTCAGGGTAAACCCAGGCACCGGTGACTTTTCCGGCTGTCCACTAAATCAGTGACGGTTGGATTTTTTCTTCTTGTCCTTGACAGGACAAGCCGGTTTCATTCAGGTGGAAATACCCATGCGCGGCAATAGCCAGCCTTGCAGGAAAAACCATCCGGCCAAAATTAGCAGAAAAATTAATACATCAGACATGTTTTACTCCTTATAAAAGGGGCAATTTGCAAAACCAGATTTTTGTTTGCAGATTGCCCTCCGAACAATCTGCTGAAACGGCGCACCGCGTGATCCCATGGTGCCCTTTAGGGTATTTAGGTCATTCGGTGAATGCGCCTTACCTTAGTGGAATTAAACATATACACGCAAATTATTGAAACAGTTCCACATTCTTTCACAGGTTAGATCAGATTTTTATCAATTAACGCCGCCAGTTGATTTTTAGAAAGCAATCCGACCTGACTCTCTGTAATCTGACCGTTCTTTACAAGTATCAGCGTCGGAATACTCCTAACGTTATATTTGGACGCTGTCTCCGGATTATCATCGACATTAACCTTCACGATATTCACCCGACCATTGTATTCATCAGCCAGCTCTTCCAAAATCGGACCGATGGCTCGACAGGGTTCGCACCAGGGCGCCCAAAAATCTACCAGTGTCAGTTTTTCTTCTTTTAAAACAGTACGGTTAAAGTCACGATCATTGACATGTTTTACCAGTGCCGAACTACTCATTTAATTTTCTCCTTATCGATAATTTATTTTGTTTCTGTTCAAAGTCTATGGTAAAAAATCACCTAAATTTGATTTACTAAATACGCCACGATATTTAGTCTTTCATTGATCTAAATCAACGCTGAAGGATTTTTTTAGACATGGATATCAACAAACAAATAAAGGACATCAGCCTTTTTCAGGGTATTTCAACAGAAAAAATAAAAGAACTGGCGGCACAGGCACTTTATAAAAAGTTCAAACCGGGAGATCTGGTCATTGGAGAGACAGATCCGATAAAATCATTTTACGTGGTCATCTCCGGTCAGTTGAAGCTTTATAGAAGTTCATTGGAAGGGAAAGAACAGACGCTCCAGATTCTGGGTCCCGGAGACCCGTTCGGTCTTTGCACGGCATTCGCGACAGAATCTTTTCCTGCTTCCGCGATGGCGATCGAGGACAGTTCTGTGCTATTAATTCCCGGCACCGTGATGGAGTCAGCAGCGCGGCAGGAGCCCGCTCTCTTATTTAATATCATTCAGATTTTGTCGCAACGGCTCAAGAATTCCATGGAACTTATCGAATTACTTGCTCTAAAAGAAATTCCTGAAAGGCTGGCGTCTTTTCTGCGACATGAATCGGCAAAGAGTCAGCCGGACAAAAATATTGTTGTGAGACTGACTATATCGCAAAGGGAACTGGCTAAGATTCTGGGTGCCACGCCGGAAGCACTTTCCCGTGCATTGAGAAAAATGGTTAACAAGGAAATCCTCTCAACATCAGGCCGCGAAATTAGCATTCTGAATCAAGAAGCGCTGGAGGAACTGGCTGAGGGCGAATACCCGTTATAATGTCTTATCCTCAAATTGTCCGTTTCAAAGCCTGGGCGGCATTGTGAATGATATCCCATGCCGCGCTGAACGGTGGCGCGTAAGCCAGATCAAGATAACTGATTTCGTCCAGAGTCAGACCGGCCCACAAAGCGACGGAAAGCGTGTTGATTCTTCCCACCACATCGGCAACACCAACTGCCTGCGCTCCCAGCAGTTTGCCAGATGATTTATCGGCAGTCAGTTTCAGCCCGATTTTTCTCATGCCCAGAGCGGGTGCCATGGCGCTTCCCCAGGTGATATTGCTCACGGGGGTATATCCGGCAGCCAGCGCCTCTTTTTCCGAAAGTCCCGTTGCTGCGCATTCCAGATCAAATAGTCGGAAAGATTGGGCGCCGACGACTCCGGCGAAGGTCAGCGGTCTGCCGCCAATATTCCGTCCTGCCACGCGTCCCTGCTTATTGGCGATATCTCCCAGCGGAATATTAACCCAGGTTTTACTGACTTTGTGAAATGCTTCGCAGCAATCTCCTGCTGCATAAACATTGGGCATGGATGTCTGTTGGGCAAAATTGACGGCAATGGCGCCCGTTTTACCGATTTTGAGATCCATGGATTTTGCGAGCTGAACATCCGGTTTGACCCCGATCGCCAGCAGTACCATGTTACCTTCGAATGCGCCCTGATCAGTCGTTACCCTGAGAAGTTGATGTGTTCCCCTCTCGATCATCTGCGCAGAGGCCTCCGCAACATATTGTACGCGGTGTTTTTGAAGTTCTTCCAGCATCACGGACGAAAGCGCTGTATCCCAGCGGTTGGCCGGTTGTGTATATTTATGAATCATCGTTGTAGAAATTCCTGCAGCATGAAGTGCTTCACTCATTTCCAGACCGATAAAACCGCCGCCAACGATCACAACACGTTTTACATTTTTCTCCCGCAACCAGGTTTTGATCATTATCGCGTCTTCCAGGTTTCTGAGTGCGAAAACGCCGGGTAAATCTATGCCGGACATCTTTGGAACAGTTGCAACGGTACCCGTTGCCACGGCCAGACTATCATAGGGGAAGCGGCGTCCGTCTTTCAGTTCGACGATATTTTTACCGGAATCAATATGAACCACCTCGGCGTTAAGTTGAACGTCAATGCCATCCTTCTTGAACCGTTCCGGCGTTCGGGCAACCAGTTTATTATAATCTTTGATAAGATTACCGATATAATAAGGAGTCGGACATGATGCGTAAGAAACAAATTTCCCCTTTTGCAGAATGTTAATATTTAAAGACGGATCATTACGCTTGGCTTCCGCTGCCACCGATGCACCTCCCGCACCTCCACCGATGATGACTAAATTTTTGTTCATCTTTTCCATCCCCCATTTATTATATTCTACGTATGCATTATGGTCTTAAAATAAATAGTTCACAGTAAAAAATCAATCATAATCGACTTTTTGTCATTATTTTCCAAACAGGGGGGAATTTATGCCTTGACAAGTAATGGGCATATGCTTATTATGATCCGTAAGGAGAAAAAAGTAAATGCCCCGGCCTAAATGCCATCGAAATATTTGCGGAATTCCAGACAAAAATCATTTCAAGCCAGGGGGAATACCCGCCGTTGATCTGGAAGAAATTGTTCTGAATCTTGATGAATTTGAAGCGATACGTCTGGCCGATTACGAACAGTTCTACCAGGAAGAAGCGGCGAGGCAAATGAATATTTCCCGACAGACATTCGGTAGAATAATAGATTCGGCACACAAAAAAATAGCCGATGTTCTCATTAACGGTAAAGCATTAAAAATAGAAAACGAAAATAATACAACAAACAAAACCACGTTTATGGAACGTACTAAACAAGCAAAAATGAGAGGAAAAACTCTTTAAAGAAGGTTTTGATAAAATGATGCTATTTGCTTACAAAAGGGGGAAGGTTTCATAGTTTATGAATAAAAAAATATTATTACTCATGTTGGTCCTTTTATTGATTCTCATAGTTCTTTACGTGGGGCAGAATCCATCGATGAGCTTTTTAAAAAATAAAACCGGTCTCGCACCAGATTTTACATTACGAGATACATACGGGAAAAAATTTCAACTGAGCAGTCAAAGGGGATATCCCGTTGTGATTTTCTTCGGGACAACCTGGTGTCAGCAATGTCGCAGCGAAATGAAGTTTTTAAAAGCTCGTTATGACCAATATGTCCAGCGAGGTTTAAAAATCATTTATATAGATATTAATGAATCCGTGGAAAGAGTGTCTCGTTTTACACAACAAAACTCGTACCCCGGAGTGGTTTTGTTGGATTTGGATGGGAACGTAGCCTATGAATACGGCGTTCAAGGCGTTCCAACAATCATTCTTGTTGACGCAACAGGAACAATAAAGGGAGAAGGCAGAACGGTATCGGATTTGTCCCTTAATGTGCTTTTCCCGGACAATATTAAATAGCATATTTTTCGTAAATAAATGAAAACATCAAAAACTTTTACAGAAGAAAAACCTTTTATTAAAGCCAGTTCGTCTGATTCCAATGACGAACAAAACATTATTCTGGATTCCATCGCCGACGGTGTTTTTACCGTTGATCAGGATTGGCGGATAATGTCTTTCAACCGGGCGGCGGAAAAAATGACCGGTGTTCCCAAAGAGGAAGCTATCGGCCAACTGTGCAAAGATGTTTTAAAAGCCGATATTTGTGAGAAGAGTTGCTGTCTGCGTTCCACCATGAAAACCGGTGAACCGATTGTTAATAAAAAGGTGCAGATTATTGACGCCGACGGCCGCAGGTTTCCCATCAGTATCTCCACCGCCTTATTGCGCGACAAAAAAGGCGTGCTACTGGGCGCGGTGGAAACGTTCCGCGACATCAGCGTGGAAGAAGACCTGCGAAAAGCCATCAAAGACAAGTATTCTTTTTCCGATATCATTTCCAAAAATCATCAGATATTACAGCTTTTTGACATTCTGCCTGACATCGCAGATAGCGCCAGCACCGTGCTTATCGAGGGAGAAAGCGGAACGGGCAAGGAACTTGTCGCTCGCGCCATCCATAATCTGAGTCCGCGGAAACGCCAGCCGTTTATTGGCGTCAATTGCGGCGCGCTGCCCGATACGCTGCTGGAATCGGAATTGTTCGGTTATAAAGCGGGCGCTTTTACCGATGCAAAGAAAGACAAGCCCGGAAGATTCCATCTGGCGGAAAATGGCACGTTATTTCTGGATGAAATCGCCGATATTACACAGGCGATGCAGGTCAAACTCCTGCGGGTCATTCAGGAAAAAACGTTTGAACCGCTGGGTTCCACAAAAAGCGTCGAGCACAACGTCCGTATTATCGTTGCCACGAACAAAAATCTTGAAGAACTGGTGCGTCAGGAAAAATTCCGCGAGGATTTATTTTACCGGATTAACGTGTTTAAGATAAAACTGCCTCCTCTGCGCGAGCGCATGGAGGACATCCCTCTGCTCAGCGATCACTTCATCAATCGCTTTAACACCATTCAAAAAAAGAATATCACCGGTATCAGCGATGACGCGATGACGGTTTTGATGAGCCACAGCTATCCCGGCAATATCCGTGAATTGGCCAATATTATTGAAAGGGCCTTCATTCTCTGCAAAAACGGACTCATTGAGAAGAAACATTTGCCGGAAGCGCTTTTCAGCGCTGCTGAAAAAAACATTGACAATGATGATGCGACATCTCTAAAAAGCCTGGAGAAAACCTATCTCCTGAAAGTCCTCGAACAAAACGGCTGGAACTGCTTGCAAACGGCAAGACAACTGGGCATCCATAAAAGTACATTGTATCGCAAAATTAAATCGCTGCACATCACGTTGCCCGGATAATGACGAAAAGGATGACAAAAGAGAAAAAAGCCACAGCATTTTTCAAAGAAGGTTACAATTGCGCGCAGGCCGTGTTTCTGGCATTTGCCGATGATTTGAAAATGGACAGAAACGTTGTCATAAAGATGTCCTCTTCATTCGGCGGCGGGATGGGAAGGCTCCGCGAGGTTTGTGGAGCGGTCAGCGGCATGTTCATAGTTGCTGGAATGTTTTGGGGTTATACCGATCCGGACAATCAGCGAGCCAAGGCCGAACACTACCGAAGAATACAAAAACTCGCCACTCAGTTTAAAGAAATCCATGGCTCCATCATCTGCAGGGATTTGCTGGGTCTGACTGAAAAATCGAATAGTCCCATTCCGGAAAAAAGAACAGCCGGCTATTACCAAAAACGCCCCTGTGTTCAACTGGTCGGTGATGCCGCAAGATTACTGGAAGAAATGATCCGGCGGGAAGAACCGCATTAAGGAGATCATGTCTTTATGCAGCTTATATTCTTACCCTTTGTCGCCATTATAAAACTGGCGTGTTTTACATTCTGATTGGATCTTAACTTGATCATTCCGCCCGATTTTGCTGGGGAAAGGCTTCTTATCGTAGATACAATGGATTTTCCCCGATCTTGCCGTACGCTTTTTCCATTTTTTCGTGAATGGTACGTCCGAGAAGATACGAATAGATTTCATCCGCTTGTTTATCTATTTTTACATCTTTGAAATTATCAGGATAGATTATTTTACCCACGGCATAGGCGTCAACAATGACAGTCTCTATATTGGTCATATACCAGTTGAAGGCATACAGCAGATACACCTTTTTGTTTTTAAATGCTTTCAATCCCTGATAAAAAGACGGTTTTTTTTCATAATCCTGGCGAATCAAATCGGTTCCTCCGCTATCAACAAAGATGATATCGGGGTCCCAGCTTAGAATCTTTTCCTTGTCCACAAATCTGTGCCCCTTCTGGCCATTCCGTTTGGCCACGTGGTTGGCTTTGACCCATTCAAAAGGAACATATTCGGTTTCCGTGCTTTCAATCCCGTGTGTGCCCCGGAAGCCAATGCCTCCGATATACACGGACGGTTTTATTTTTTCAGGAACCTCATTGATTCTTTTCAGAAGATCTTTTCGGGAATTCTCTATGAAACGGATGACGGCTTCAGCTCTGTTTTGCTTATCAAGAATAATCCCGCACAGACGCAGGGAATCGTATACCTTTTCGTCGAACGTTCCGAACGGACCATAGGTTAAAACAACAATGGGGATGCCGATTTTTTTTTGCAGCACCTCGGCTTTTCCGCGGTCCAGATACGTAACAAATATTACATCAGGCTTCACGGCCAAGACCTTTTCCAGATCCGGGTCCTTATTAATCGCTGCCGGACCGCCGGGTCCGATGGAAGGAAGTTGGGTCATCTCGTCACCCCGTGCAATCCAATAGGGCCGCGTTGTCGGGAACCTCTTTTCAAAATCCTCCACGCCCACTATTTTATTTTGCGATTCCAGATAAATCATCAAACGAAGGCATCCGGTTCCTAAACAGATGATCCTGTCCGGGTTTTTGGGGGTGGAGACCTGTCGGCCAGCCATATCTGTAATCGTAATGACCTCTCCTGCCAGACACGGCTTCAAACCGGTCAAACCAATTAAGATCAGGGCTATTAAAATGACTAACAGATTTTTCTTGGCTTTCATGATGAGTTCCTTATAAATGTTCTTCAATCGGTATCACAATTTTATATTGATTCACTTCGCTGAGAATGACGTTTACGCCATAAACTTTCTCGATGTCTTCGGCCGTCACCTTCCCCTTGGGAGCTAACAGATGAACCTGGCTGTCCCGAAGCATCAGAAATTGATCCGCAAACCGGAACGCCAAGTTGATATCATGCACGGAAACAATCGCCGCCATCTGATGCTCACGGACGGCATGGGTAACTAATTGCATAACCTGGAGTTGGTTTTTTAAATCCAGGTTGCTTGTCGGTTCATCCAGAAGGAGAACCTCCGGCTCCTGGGCCAGAGCTCTGGCGATGATGACCTTCTGCATTTCTCCCCCGCTTAATTTATTGGTCGGTCTGAGCGCAAGATGCTCAATATTCATCCGCCAAAGAATAGCCTCTACAATACGAAGATCATTGGACGTGGCCTCCCATTTGATATACGGCTTTCTCCCCAGCAGAACGGTATCAAAAACGGTCAGGCATTCATCTTCGTATTTTTGTGGAACATAAGCGAAGTGCTGGGCTATATGGTTTCTGCTCATATCCATGACATTCTTTCTGCCCAGAAAAACGCTTCCTGCCTTCAGACGAAGAATCCGGTTCAAGCATTTAAGCAGGGTTGTCTTTCCCGCGCCGTTGATGCCCAATATTGCCATGATTTGACCCCTTTTGAGTTCGAATCCGACATTTTTCAGAACAGGGCTTGTGTTATACGTAAATTCAAGTCCGGCAACCTTCAAAATCATTATTTTAATCCCCGAATAAGCAAATAGAGGAAAAGAGGCGCTCCCATAAAAGATGTCAGAACGCCCACCGGCAATGTCCCGGAGCCGACGATCAGGCGGCCGACCGTATCCGCAAGCAACAATAGTATGGCGCCGATAAGACATGAATAAGGGATCAATAATCGATGATCAGCGCTGGCCAACCGGCGTCCGATATGCGGGGCAAGCAATCCGAGAAAAGCTATAACACCATGCAGGGCCGTAGCCAGCGCCGCGACCAGTGAGGCCAGAATCATTCCGTGCAAACGAAACCGGTCAACCTCCACCCCCAGGGATCGAGCGGTGTCTTCTCCGGATGATACGGCATTCAGGTCCCATCTGACAAAAACAAAATAGATAATGACCGCCAAGGTGACCGCGGTTAACAGAGCGATTTCCGGCCAACTGGAGCGGGCGACATCGCCGAATGTCCAGAAAACCACGGAGGCAAGTTCCACCTCAGAGGCAAAATATTGCACCAGAATCGTTCCCGACATGAATAAGGAAGACATGGCCACGCCGGCCAGGATAACGGATTCCGGAGACATTTTTTTTAGTCTTGCCAAAAAAAGGATGACGGCCATGGCGATCATGGCGCCTAAAAAAGAGCATAATGTGACGATATAAATATTTTTGAAAAGAAGACCATCAACGCCAGCCATTCTCATCGTGTTGCCCTGCGTAATGCCCGCTCCCAGAAAAACAATGGAAAAGGCTGCGCCGAATGCGGCCCCCTGGCTAATGCCGAGGGTAAAGGGTGAAGCCAGGGGATTTCTCAGCAGGCTCTGCATGGCGACGCCGGATAACCCCAGGGCGCAACCGGCGACAATCGCCGCAACGATTCGGGGCATTCTGATGTTCCAAACCACGATATTTCCCGAACCGTCGCCAAATCCCAACAGCGTCTTTACGATTCCGGACATCGACATGTCGTAATACCCCACGGCAATCGCATGAACGATCAACACCAGCAGAAACAGAAACAGCGTGCTAAACAGGAGGATTTTTTTGCGGATCGACGCCTGATAAAGATCGCTGATGGAAGGCTCCCGGTTTCTTTGCCGTTCAGAATAATCACATGGAGACGGCTTATCAAGATGACTCATCCATTTACTCCAAAAAGAGCCAAGGCTGCCACCCCTTCAATAAGAGATCCTCTTCCAAGGCTCGTGTGTTATAAAAACATTTCGTAACACTTATTGAAAATTCATGCCACTTGGTAAGGTGTTTATTTGATCTGGATCCAAATGTCAAGTCATGTTGGGAAGATGAATGAAAAAGGTCTTATATTGTCCACTGAAAATAGAGCCATGGGGAAATCTGACATACAGCATAATCCGGCAGTCTAAATATTCCCTGAAAGGCAAGAACATCCTCCGGCTACTTCGAACTGTCAAAACAATACCTTGTTATGAAGATCACCACCATTGAACTAACCAATGGATATTTCCGCGTCCACGTGCCGGAAAGGGAATGTCGGATGTTTCATAAAAGCCAGCACAAAAAGAGGAATTCTTTTGGACAGGGATTTCGTGATTTTATCCCCATAAGCTTGCAGCAGTTCCTCCGGCATATAGTGTAATTTAATGCCGGTAAACATATGGGTAAAAGACAGGGTTATCAAGCAGCCGGGACAATGAACCGCCATTGCTTTGACCCCCGTTTTTCGAACCTCATTATATTTTTTCCACTGCTCCTTAAAAAGACTTTTCGGCAGATTAAGTGTCCGCAAAACGCTCGCCGCTCCGCAGGAAAGATTGTTGTCACCATGATGAGGCAGTTCAACAATTTCCGCGCCGGTTGAACCATACAGAGTGCGCAGACACTGGGCAAAATTTCTTCCCAGTTCACTGACGTAGCAGGATTCATGAAGCGTTGTTTTTATTTTCAGCGGCTTTTTCAGTTTCAGATGACCGGATTCTCTTTTTTCGTTCAGCCACTCGTAAAGCGAAATCAATTCAAACGGTAATATTTTACCATAAACATTCTTCAAGATGTTGGACAAATAATTATAGCAGGAACCGCAATAGCAAACCATTCTTTCGATTTGCAGTTTTTCAAACGCCTTCAGCGTTTTTTCAACCGTATCGGTATAGGCTTTCCAGGAACCGAGACGAAAAGCCAGCTCTCCGCAACACAAATCTTTCGGTCCGAATTTCGGCAGTTCACTCAGCACACCGGAATTTTCAATATCCAGACAACTGATCCGGCCGATGCAGCCGACCCAGAGAATTTCTTTTGACGGCGGAGGGAAATCCGACCATTTATCAAGAATGCCCCGTTCGGTTTTCGAAAGCATGGAATAGATATCCTGCCACATGGATGTTTCCATGCCGTTGCAAAGAAAAGGGTAAACGGCGGATATTTTGCCCTTCTTTTTTCTGGCCTCCATGAACTTTTCCATAATGAATTCATATGGCCGCAGCTCCTGGGGACAGTATTGATTACAGCTAAAACAGAAGGTGCATTCATTAAAAATTCTTTTGGAATAGCCGGTTGTTAAAAGCGCCGTTATCTCGGCAACGGCTTCCTGTCTTTCCATTTGCATGACAGGACATTTAACCAGACAATCACCGCACCGCGTACATTGTTTCCAATCGAATCGTTGCGTATATGACATCATTTACTCCTTTCACTTTTAGGGAAACGGATATGTTGGACGCAAAACCAATAAGCAATTTCTAAAATAAGGGTACTGATTAACGGGTCAAGAATTTTTATATCAATCAAATATCAATAAATCCTTCTGTGTCTCAGGTTGATTGATCAGAAAAGCCTTAAGACGCGAACCCGCGGGAACATCGCCCATCCCTCTGGGCAAAATAAGCAAAGCGTTGGCGCCCACCAATGATTTAAGCCGGCCGGAACTCTGGGAACCGGTGCTGTAGGCTGCGAATCCGTCATGGCCGGATTTAACGACGGCGCGTTGAAACTCGGTTCGGTCCGGATCGTGCCGCAAGTTCTCTGCCAGACATACATCCACGCACGGACGCCACAAAAGACTTAATCCGCTCATCAGGCGTAGCGCCGGCCGGACAAACTGCTCAAAACAAACCAGGGAAGATACAGGAAACCCGGGCAATCCGAATACCGGTTTCCCCTGCAACATGGCGAAAGTCAAAGGTTTGCCCGGTTTCATGGCCACACGACCAATGAGAACGTCGCCGAGTTTCGCCAGCATTGGTTTCACCAGATCCAGTCTTCCCATGGAAACGCCGCCCGATGTGATGACCATATCGCTGTTATTTAAGGCCTCGACAAGAGCCTGCTCAATTTTGTTGATATCATCATTGATGGGCCGCGGTGCGGTCATAACTTTAAATCCGCTGGCTGCCGCGGCGGCAGAAAGAGCCACCGAATTGGAATCGCGGATTTGACCGGGCTTAAGGGTTTCATCGCCGGCCACCAATTCATTGCCCGTAGCCAGGATGGATATTCGCGGGCGGGGATGTACCAGCACCTGAAAGTGACCAAGTGCGGCTAAAAGTCCTAACTCTGCCGCTCCCAACACAAAACCTTTTGGGAGAACGGTTTCTCCGGCAATTACGTCCAGACCGACGGGGCGCACATTTTCACCCGGTTTGGGGATGACCTGCAAACGGACAATATCTTCCTTTTCGTCGGTTTTTTCAAAAGGGATGACAGCATCGGCGCCGGCCGGTAAAGGCGCGCCTGTCATAATCCTAACCGCAGTTCCTTGCCCAACGGACAGGTCAAGTTTGACGCCGGCATCCTGTTCGCCTATGATTGATTTTTCCAGGGATACATCGCTGCTGATTACCGCGTAGCCATCCATGGACGCCGCGGCAAATGGCGGCATACTATCCTCAGCAATAATGTCTTCCGCCAGGACTAAGCCGGCAGCGAAAACCAATGGCTTACGAACCGGCGGAAGAGGTGCAAGTGTTGAAGAAACCCGCTGCCAAGCTTCCGTAATAGACACCATGGGGTAGTCAGAACTACGTTTCACTTGTATTCCAGTCGTCATATTGTCCTTGTTTGTGTTGTCTCAGTCCACACCCATCATCACGCTGGTTGCTTTGATGATTGCATAGGCTTTCTTGCCGGGTTTCAGTCCGAGTCTCTTTGCGGAATCTTTGGAAATCATCGAAACAACCTTTGCGCCACCCGTAAGTTCCAAGAGCACCTCAGTGTTTACAGTGCCTTCCGATACTTTGATGACTTTACCCTTCAATATGTTGCGAGCGCTAATCTTCATAACACACCTCCTATGGTTGTTAGCTTGAACTTTTAAATTGATTGACGTCTTTACATCCCATTCTTCAATTAACTTTTGTTTTTGACTCTAAAATAATTGTTATCAGAATCAAGCCGGATCATTTCTTTAATTTACAATTTAACATAAAATGATAAGATAAACAAACAGGACATTCTAGGGAATCTATGCCGAAAAATTTTTTATTTCTCCCAAACTTTTTTACGAAGATAACAAAACAATTCAATTCATTGACACCATTTAACATTGACAGATAATAACTTATTGCCTATACATCTCGCACGTTCAAGGAGTTTGAATAATGCGTGATTTTAACGATAAAGATCGTAAAAAGAAACGTTCAAGAATTAGCTTGGAAGAAAATCCGGCGAATCTTTCGGTCGACACGCTGTCGCTGTTGGAATCCGCAACAAGCGCTTCACTAAAAGACGGTTATCTGCGATGTCCCGTTGCCTGGAAAATAGCCAGGAAATTGAATGTGCCCAAAATTGCCGTCGGTGCGATGATGGATAAACTCGGTGCAAGGGTTACCGAATGTCAGCTCGGTTTTTTCAACGTGGACAAAACGCCATATACGGGACCTGCTCCGCAGGAACCATCACCGGAGCTTACATCGTCTTTACGTGAACTGGATGCCATGGATAAATTGACGTGTCCCGCAATATTTGAGCTGGCCCGTCAGTTCAAAACAACTCCATTGAAGGTTTCTGAAGCTGCAAATATTCTCGGCTTGAAAATAAGGAAATGTCAGCTGGGGTGTTTTTAAAAGTTCCTCCGCAACAATTTGTTTTTCGAAGTCTTTTCTGATTGATTATCAAAGAACATAAAAATCAAAGTATTTTAAAACTTTCTCGTGCCCTGATTTATCATGAAACTTAAATTTCAAAAAGAATAACCTAAATACCCTGAAGGGCACCATGGGGTCACTATAGGTGTGTTGAAATTTGTAAGTTCTGGGGTTCATACCCGTGATTAAAAAAGATGAAGAGCGGTTGACTTGAATGAAAAGAAGACATTCATTCCTTCCCTCAAAGCAAGCTCAAACAGCGACCGTTTAGTAACGGTCGCCTTAAAAATTGTTTCAGCCGATTCTATCCAGACCTCGTAATAAAAGCCGCGATCGAGCAAAGCCTTAATCGTACCTGAAAAAGAATTGCGCATACTGGACTCGAGTTTTTTTAAGCTCAGCACAATATCTTCCGGTCGTATCGCAACATATGAGCAGCCCTCCGGTGGAGAATAGCCGACTTCTATCGTCAAATTATTAATGCGCGCTTTTGTTCCGCTGAATTTGACAGCAAGTAGATTCTTCATGCCAACAAAATCTGCCACAAAAGTCGAGCAGGGCTTGCGAAATATTTCCTCGGTTGTGCCGGTTTGTTCGATACGTCCTTCATTCATGACTGCAACGCGATCGGCCAGCGAGATAGCTTCGGCAAAATCATGTGTTACCATCAAAAAAGTAGTATCGGAATCTTTGTGCAGTTTTTTCAGATCTTCTCTTATTTCCTCTCGGAAACGATGATCGAGAGCGGACAGAGGTTCATCAAGAAGGAGAACCAGCGGCTCAATCATCAACGCTCTGGCCAGCGAAACTCGCTGATTTTCCCCGCCGCTTAAATTGGTTGGCAACCTGTTGAGCAGATGTTCCAGATTAAGATTCTGCACGAGGCGCTTGAATCTGTCTTTGGCAATTCTCTTTTTTATTTTGTTATAGCGCAAGCCGAAGTTTATATTTTCCTTCACCGTCATGTGCGGGAAAAGGGAATAATCCTGATATACGATGCCCACGCCCCTTTTTTCAGGAGGTAACGAGGTCGCGTTTTTTTCGCCAATGGATATACAACCCTTCTGTACCGGGATGAGTCCGGCAATGGCTTCCAGCAATACCGTCTTGCCGGCGCCGGTCGGTCCCATCAGAACGAAAAATTCATTCTTGTTGATGGCAACATTTATATTATCCAGTCGAAAATCACCCAGTTCAACAAAGAGTTCTTTCACTTCGATCATGACGATTTCCCCTTTCTTAGCGTGAGAATTCTCAAGACGAGAAAGAGGATAAGGCAAACGGAAACAAGCCAGACAGCGACCGGCTGGGAATAGGACAGTCCGTATGCCTCGTACCGTTCGTAGATCAGCACCGGAGCAATCATTGGATGATAAGCGACGACAACGACGGCGCCGAATTCACTGATGGCGCGGGCACTGCACATAATGATGCCGATGAGAATGCTTCGCCAGGCCAGAGGAAACGTGATCCTGAAAAAAGTTGACGTCATGGAGGCGCCCAGACTTCTGGATACATTCTCCAGTCGCGGCGATATATTTTCAAAACCGCTCTTTACAGCATTGACGTAAAAAGGCAGACCCACAAAAGTTAAAACAACAACGATGCCGGTGACGCTTCCCATGATGCGAATTCCCAGTTCGCTGAAAATTTCACCGATCCAGTGATTTTTTCCCGCAACACTGAGAATGGCGATACCGACAACCGGATGGGGGATAACGATCGGGAGATCAACAATACTTTCCACCAGGCGTTTTCCCACGAAGTTTGTTCGAGCGAGGATATACGCCAGAGGCGTGCCGAAAATAAACGAAAAAAGAGCGGCCAATCCGGCTGTATATATACTTAACCAGATTGACCGCACGACATCTTTATCTTTGATTGTTTCTTTAACCATGGAAAGTGAAGGTGCTGTCAACATTTCCAAAAGCGGCAGAAGAATGAATACCATAATGATGATTCCGCAGGAAATATTGACCCAAAAAAAAGGTTCCTTCACCTTCATTGAGCAAAACCCCTAATCCTTAACTTCCACCTTGCTTTGTAATTTTGCTGGCAGAGAGGTTTTCATTTCAGCAGTGGGTACCCGGCAAGGAATGAAAGGTGGTTGTCCCATGTCTTCAAGAATCTTCAAACCGCCTTTGGGATCCATTAAATATTCTAAAAAAGCTACGGCCGCTTCTTCATTTGGAGCGTCTTTAATCATGGTCACGCCGTAGGTGCAGGAACCTCCTTTGATATCCATAAACGTTCCAGGTTTTTTTCCCGTGACCTTCACAGCGGACTGAGCATAGAAATCGTCATATTTATAATTGCCGAGATTGATATCGTCCGGGAGAGCAATATAACGCAATTTATGCTGCACGGCTACGGAAAGATATTCCCAGGCGTAGTCCATATTTCCTGTCTGTAAGAGCGATATCAGTTCAACCGATTTCGGACGTACATTGGCCTGCGGGCGATTGGCAATAATAGCATCGTAGAGTCCCGGTTTTTTGTAATATTTCTCAGCGAGTTGAAGAACCATCAACGAGCGGTAACCGCAAGGATCGAGATTGGGATCGGAATGCCCCCAAACGACATCTTTCTTCTGAAGAATCTCATGCCAGATATTTGCGTTAATGAGGTTAGCATATTTACTTTTATCCGTGTAACACAGCACAAGCTGATTCGTGGCAAAACGGACATTCCAGTTGGCATAAGCGGGAATAAGTAACTTATCGATGACCTTGAAATCAGCAGATACCATAATGTCGCAAGGCTTTTTGAGATCGGAAATTTTCCGCGCACATGCCTGACTCCCCGCCGCCTCTCTGAGAATGTCGACTTTGGGATACTTTGCTTCAAAGGCCTTTTCCATGGCATCAAATGGAACGGAAAGGCTTCCGGCGTGAAAAATAACCAACTTTCCGGAAGGTTCAGCCAGCGTTGAGGATGGCGCTGCCATTGCGACGAAAGCAAAAACAATTAACAAACACGTCAGTTTCAGTAATTTCTTCATAACTCATCTCCTTTTTCTTGAAATAAAAATTTTTAGATATTCAAAAACTCGCGTAATTTTTTTTAGCAATTTATTGTAGTAAAAAGTAATTATTGGTAATAAGTAGTATTAATTCATTACTTGAAAGGAATAATACTGTCAACACATAATAAAGAATGGACTGTTTCATTCGTCTGAATTATACTGAACGCCACACAGAATAATAGAAAGAGGAAAAGCATGAAAAAGAAACAACAGGCGGCTGATTGTGCCAATTGCCCGCTTCCCCGAAACGAAAAACTCTGTTTGAATCCAAAGGGAAAAGCGTTTCGCGGTTGTCCCTCAGTAAGTGGAAAGAAAATAATTGGTGAGGCAAAAAAACGCTACGATGAGCCGAACGTGGGGAAATTGGCCCGGCAGGCCTCCATCCAGGAAGGCCAGTGTTATACCGGAAGAAATCAGAAGCCATTCGTTTTGCGTCCCACAAAAACAAGAATAGAGGAAATCTGCGAGTTTGCCAAAAAGATGGGCTATCAGCGCCTGGGGCTTGCTTTTTGCGTGGGCCTGGCGTGCGAAGCCAAAATCGTCGCCGGTCTTTTAGAAGCGCGTGGTTTTGAGGTGGTTTCCGTCATCTGCAAGGTCGGTGCCGTACCCAAGGAGAAAATCGGCCTTGCCGAAGAAGAGAAAATTCGTATCGGCCGGTTTGAGGCCATGTGCAATCCGGTTGCGCAGGCCATGATTCTGAACGCTGCGGGCGTGCAGTTCAATATCTTGCTGGGCCTTTGTGTCGGCCATGATTCACTTTTCTTCAAATCCGCGGATGCTCCTGTAACGGTTCTGGCCGTCAAGGACCGTGTCACGGGACACAATCCCCTTGCATCCGTCTATCTGCTGGAGAGCTATTACTCAAGGCTTGAAGAGCCAAGTTGAAGGAACAAGGGTCAAGGAGTCAAGGACAAGTGCGAAAAAAAATAAAGCAAAAAGCACTGGAACTGGGCTTTTGTGCCGTCGGCTTTTCCAAAGCGGATTTTTTAGAGCAAGAAGCCCGCGCGCTTGAATCCTGGTTCAATGACGGCATGCACGGCAGCATGTCTTACATGAAAAACAATCTGGAAAAACGTATTGATCCCCGGAAACTGGTTCCTGGCGCAAAATCGATCATTTCAGTTGCCTGTAACTACTTCACACCGGATGACCAGTCCGCGGATACGTATAAAATTTCCCGCTACGCCTATGGCCGCGATTATCACGAAGTGATCCGTGAAAAACTAAACCGTTTATTCAAATTTATTCAAACGTGCACACCGGATATCCGGGGCCGCGTCTTCGTGGATTCCGCCCCGGTGATGGAACGAGCATGGGCCGTCAGGGCAGGATTGGGCTGGATCGGCAAAAACACGAACCTGATTTCCAAAGAGTACGGGTCTTTTCTGTTTCTGGGCGAAATCATTCTGGATATGGAATTCGAATATGACACACCCGTCAGAAACCTTTGCGGAACCTGTACCCGGTGCATCGACGTCTGCCCGACGAAGGCTCTGAAACCCTATATACTGGATTCGCGGAAATGCATTGCCTGGCTGACCATTGAACACCGCGGCGACATTCCGGCAGCGTTTAAGAATCAATGGACCGGCTGGATTTTTGGCTGCGATGTCTGCCAGGAGGTATGTCCTTGGAATAAAAAAGCAAAACTCCACAGCGAAAAGGATTTTCAACCCCTGTCAGAGATTTCCTTGTTCACTAAATCCAACTGGGAAAACCTGACACCAGAAGTTTTCGAGAAAACTTTCAGAAAATCTCCGCTGAAAAGAACAGGATTCGAGGGGATTAAAAGAAATATAGAGTTCTTGAAAAGTTCTGATTAAGCAACAGTCTGATTATCCGTTCAGTCTTTAACTGCCAATCTCCAGCATACGCCAGACTTCGCGCCAAGGCGAGACATTACTAATATCAATATTTGTTATTGTGACACGGCCTCAAACGTCAAGGTGACGACTGTAGTAACCACGTGTCCAATGTCGTTACTACAGTTGGACCATTAATAATTTTTCAAATTGTTTGTTCAGCGGGCAGTATTCTCGTCAAATGCCCGGAGTATTTCATTGATGGCAAAACGAACTTTGAGATTGGCGTTGGCTGCTTTGGCCGCGTCTCTAATGCCGGTCCAGCAACCCGGACAATTGACGCTGACTTCGTTTAATCCGCTCGCCAGAACCTGATCGAGTTTCTTTTTTGCTTCAATGGCAACCTGTGTCTGATCATAGTTATTGCGGATTGCGCTGGCAAAGCCGCAGCAAAGGGAATCAAATCGGTTATTGGCCAGTTCCACGACGTTTATGCCCACTGCCTGATGCAGGCCGCGAATTGCGTCGTAAAAGGCGTTTCCCAGTTCGCTGGTGTAGCAGGAATCGGAAATGGCAATGTCTTTCGAAAATTTGTTTTCGACGGTTAACTCGCCCTCGGAGTATTTTTCCCACAGCCATTCGTAAAGTGAAATGACCGGGTACGGCAATTTGACGCCGTGATAATTGGGCCAGACATTGCCCAGATAGTTGCTGCACGATCCGCAATAGCAAACCAAACGTTCTGTTTTCAATTTTTGCAGCGTTTGGTGTGTGCGCTTCACCAGGTCGGAAAAATATTGATAATCGCCAAAACGATGGGGAATTTCCCCGCAACAGGCGTCCCGCGGTCCGAATTTGGGCAGACTGGCCAGCGCCCTGGCGTTTTCCAGACGCTGGGGAAACGTCCTCCCGACGCAGCCGATAAAAAGAACGTCTTTGGCTTTTGGGGGTATTTTCGTCCATTGATCCAAAAGGGCCTGGTCTTCTTTCGGCGCCGCTTTGTAAATGTCAAAAAAATAACCGGATTCGCTTTTGCCGGTCATCATGTAACTGAGATACGGTGGAACGGTCGCGCCGTTTTTCGTGTTTTTGGCGATCATACGTTCCATAATCAGATTATAGGGCCGCAAACCCTGCGGACAGTAGGAATTGCAACTGTAACAAAATGTGCATTCGTTTAAAACCCGTTGTGTTTCCTCGCCGTTTAAAAGCCTTTGAAATTCGGCATTGGATTCTTCCTTGCTCATTTTCATCACGGGGCATTTTTGCAGGCAAACCCCGCAATTCAGGCAGTCTTCGTCTGTTTTACCCGCGGGAACAAAAGCATCAATGTAACTTTTACTGATCATTTTTTCTCCAGAATCTTTTTTGCTAAGATCATTGCGTTATTGTTCGTTACGTTTTTAACCTTTGAACAATTCTTTGTCCATTCGCTTTTCAGGACACCGGCAATATTTTTAGACGTTTTTCCTGATGTCCAGACTTTCCTCCCAGTGTAACCGGGAGAAATCTTCTTGTTTCATTCGTTGTAAAAATATTTTTCCGTGGAGATGATCATTTTCATGCAGGATCACCCGCGCGTGAAAAGGATGAGAAATTTCATCGGTATGCTCTTTTCCCTTTAAATCCGTATACCGAATTTTCAGGAAATTCGGTCTGACGACTTCGCCATAGACGGTGGCATAAAAAACGCTTAAGCATCCTTCCGCATAGACATTGGCTTCCTCAGAAACACCGAGGATTTCCGGATTGATATACGCTTTAAGCCCGATATCCGGCAGATCAGAATCTTTTCCGTCCGGCCGGAGATTCACGATGAAAACTTTCTTGGAAATTCCGATCTGGGGCGCGGCCAAACCCACCCCGCCGTAATAATCCAGCGTTTTCTTCAGCGAATTGAAAATTTTTACGCCTTCGCTGAGTTTGGTTATCTCTTCCGACTCGCGAAAGAGCAATTCGCCTTCCGAGGTGCCTATTTGTTTTGGAAGAATAACAGCCATAATCCTTACCTTTCCGTGATTGTCATGATTAATTTCAGTGACCTTTTATTAAGTTGATTACTCTGGAAAAAACGGTTTGGCTCATTGCAAATAAGAAGGATTTGCACCGATTTTTCCGTAATGCTTTTCCATTTTTTCATGGATCGCGCAACCAAGAAAATATGAATATATTTCATTCGTTTTTTTATCCATCCGGACATCTTTGAACCTTTCAGGGTAAATCATTTTACCCACGGCATAGGCATCCATAATGACAGTCTTTATATTAATCATATAACAGCTGAAGGCATAAAGCAAATAGACCCTTTTGTTTTTAAATGCTTTCAGGCCATGATAAAAAGAAGGCTTCTTTGCATAATCCTGACGGATCAGATCGTTGCCGACGCTGTCGAGAAAGATAATGTCAGGATTCCAGCTCAAAATTTTTTCCTTATCCACAAAAAGATGACCTTTCTGAGAATCCTGTTTGACCACGTGGTTGGCTTTAATCCATTCAAAAGGGACATAGTAGGTTTCCGTGCTTTCTATGCCATGCGCACCCCGAAATCCTACGCCGCCAATGTACACGGAGGGCTTTATTTTTTTAGGAATCCCCTTCGCTCTTTTCAAGAGATCTTTTCGGGAATTTTCGATGAAACGAATGACTGCCTCTGTTCTGTCCTGTTTATCAAGAATTTTCCCATACAGGCGGAAAGACTCATACACTTTTTTGTCGAAGGTTCCGAAAGGGTCATAAGTGAGAACCACAATCGGTAACGATCGCCGCAACAATTCGTGGCATCCTAATATTCCAAACCACAATATTGCCGGAGCCGGCATCAAATCCTAGTATCGTTTTTTATGATTACGGGAATCGACGTATCGTAATATCCCACGGCAACAGCATAAATGACTAAAATCAAAAGGCAAAGCAACAGGATGGCAAACAGGAAAATCTTTTTGCGGATTGATGCTTGATAAAGATCACTGATAGATGCTTCGCTTTCTTTGGAAAGTTCCGAAGAATCATGGAAGATGGTTTTTCAAGATGACTCATTGTGCACCTCAAAAAGCCCGGCTGCTCATCCCTATGCGAATTGATTATCCTTGAGCGCCCCGGTGCTTTATATATAATATGTGTAACATGAATTAAAAATTCATGCTATCTTTAACAAAGTATTTAAGTTGTCTCTCTCCAGGCGTCAAGTCATTTTAAGGACATTTGATGCACCAGTCGGGGATGGTAATTTCTTTAAGCGGATTTCTATAGACAAAACACTGTCTGGTATTACAAAATGATCTTTACGGAAAAATTGAGGTTTTGTACCGAGACCTCTTCAAATATGGGAATTTTTCCTGTATAGAGAAAAAAGGATTACGCATGACAAACGAAAACCCACATATTAAAACGGACAACGTTACCGGTATTATTCTGGAAAGCATATCCGAAGGCGTGTTCACCGTGGATGAGCATTGGCGGATTACGTCTTTCAACCGGGCGGCGGAAAAAATAACCGGCGTGTCCAGACAGGAGGCAATCGGAAAACATTGCTGGGAAGTGTTTCGCTCCAATATGTGCGAACATGATTGCGCTTTGCGCAAGACCATGAAGCAAAAAAAGAATATCATTGACACCTCAACGTACATTGTCAACAGTGAACAGAACCGCATTCCCGTTGTTGTGTGCACGTCACTGCTCAAGGACGAAGCCGGGCATATCATGGGCGGCGTGGAAACGTTTCGCGACATGAGCCTCGTCGAGGAATTAAAAAAGGAATTAGACGCTCGTTATCAGGTTGGCGACATGGTCAGTTCAAGTCCGGGTATGCAAAAAATCTTCGGCATTCTTCCCCAGATAGCTGAAAGCGGATCTTCAGTGCTGATCCGGGGAGAAACAGGGACGGGAAAAGAACTGCTTGCCCGCGCCATCCATGACCTGAGTTCCCGCCAGGAAAAGCGCTTTGTTCCGATTAACTGCGCTGCTCTGCCCGATACATTACTGGAGTCGGAACTTTTCGGTTATAAAGCCGGCGCATTCACCGACGCAAAGAAAGACAAAGCCGGACTTTTTTCCGTCGCAAGAGGTGGAAGTATTTTCTTCGATGAAATCGGCGAGATCAGCCCGGCGTTTCAGGTTCGCCTGCTCCGTGTGCTTCAGGATCAGGTTTATCATCCCCTGGGATCAACGAAGGATGAAAAAACGGATGTGCGCATCATTGCCGCCACCAACAAGAATTTGCAGGACCTGGTCAATGCCGGTTCTTTCCGGGAGGATTTGTATTACCGGATCAATGTCGTCTGTTTGTTCTTACCGCCTTTGCGTGAACGCCGCGAGGACATTCCGCTTCTGGTCGATCATTTCATTCGTAAAAATAATTTGCTGCGCGAGAAAAAAATTACCGGCTTCAGTGAGGAAGCGCTGGCTATTCTGATGTCTTATGACTTTCCCGGCAATATCCGGGAATTGGAAAATGCGGTTGAACACGCCTTTGTCTTGTGTCGCGAAGGTCGAATTACGCCGCATTGCCTGCCGGATACGATGATCGGAGCGGCACATTCCGAAACGAAACAATTAACTGTGAATGGCGCGATTAAAACCATGGAAGCCAGGGCGATCCGCGAGGCATTGGAACATAATCATTATAACCGGTTAGCTGCCGCCCATGATTTGGGAATACATAAAAGCACACTTTTCCGGAAAATAAAAATCCTTGGGATCAGTTTGCCCCAAAAGGATGGGCGATCTAAATAAAAGATACCGTTTAGAGTCGCACATATACAACTTTCTTTGGGCTTACAGTCGCATTAATGCTACTCTTCTTTGATTGTTCATCGTAATTCCTCTGACGTTAAATTATTTAACTATTTGTAATTAAATTTGTTTTGTATTTTGTCTAAAATTTTAAGTCTTTGGCACATAAAATGCTGTTTAAAAAAGCATGAAAGGTGAAAACCAATGGAAAATCGCCCTTGCCGTGTGGGGCAATATCATTTCGCCCGTTTTTGATTCGACCCGAATGGTGTTGATCGCGGAAATTCAGGACGGTAAAGTGGTGAACAGTCAACACGAGTGGCTCGGACCGGAATTGCCGTATTCACGAGCGTTGAGGTTATCCGGATGGAACGTCCAGGTGTTAATTTGCGGAGCTATTTCGCTCGGATTCGCGCGAACAATTGAAGTTTACGGAATTGAGATCGTTCCGTTTATATCAGGTGAAGCACAACAAGTCCTGGATGCTTATTTGAATGGAACATTGACAACCTTTTATATGCCTGGATTTAGAGGTGGCCGCCGCAACCGTTTTAGAGGCGGCAGAAGATAAAAAAACAACCTATTTAAAAAAAGGAGGAAAATATTATGCCAAGAGGAGATCGAACAGGTCCCGCAGGGATGGGACCCATGACAGGACGCGGTGCAGGTTATTGCGCCGGGTATTCGGTGCCAGGATTTGCCAATCCAATTCCGGGACGGGGATACGGCTTTGGTTTTGGCCGTGGTTTGGGATTGGGTTTTCGTGGCGGCCGCGGAGGCGGCTGGGGACGATGGGGATATCCCGCTCCTTATCCGACTTACGGATACGCTACGCCTTTTACCATGCCTTACGGAACTGCCCCTAGCAAAGAACAGGAAATTGATGCTCTTCAGGAGCAGGCAAAGTATTTTGAAGAAACTCTTGCTGAAATAAAAAAACGAGTGAGCGATTTGTCATCTGAAAAGAGTAAAAAATAAATGCCCGGTAACGCTTGAACAGCAGGAACTCAGAGAAGATAGGCCACCGAATTTACGGTGGCCGATCTTCCTAGTGTCGTGTTACAATAAAACCTTGTCATATCGACCAACGGGAGATATCTTGTATATACCTATGATCATTAAGATTTCTCGCTTCGCTTCGAAATGACATACTATAAAGATATTTATGTAACACTACACTAGAAAGTGACTTTTAAAAAACAGTAATTATACAAACGTTAATCAATCGATGTGAGGATTTTGAGGGAAATCCTTTGCAGCATAACCCACAACTAGCGTCGAAGATCCTCACTGTTTGAGGATAAAAAAATATGGGAAACAAAAGATTAAATATAGTGGAAGTCGATGAAAGTAAATGCACGGGATGCGGAATGTGTGTCGACGTCTGTCCCGTTGGCGCCATTACCATTGATGAGGTGGCAAAAATTGACGAGGGACGCTGCGCCGGGTGCGGCGTTTGCATAAATGAATGTCCCAGCAACGCAATTGATATGAAAAAAAACGATGCAGGTTCATCATATGGGCAGCCAAAGCCATCCTATTCAAGAGCGCAAGACATTCCGGAACCGGGACCAATACCCCGTCATCCATTTGCGGGACGTTTTTCCGGTTTTCAACGAACACAGGCAAACGGCCTTCTGGATCAGGCCATGAATTTTTTCATCGGCAATTCCGGCCTCGGACCGGGCCGGGGACGCGGCTCAGGCAAGGGACAAATCCGCGGCCGGAAAGGCAGAGGGATGGGACGCGGAAGGAAATGAAATCCGTAGGCCATGAAAGCAATAAGTCGTCATACATCTGTTTTAAAGATAGTAACGGTCATAATGATGTATGATCAGAATTTACACTAGTATGGCGAACCCGGTAAGTAATAAAAATGTGTTGAGAAAGGAACTGCAAACCGGCCATAAACCCTGTAACATTTATCAATGAAGATTCAATCCGTTTAATAGGATTATTTTTAAAAGGTATCATGATCATAAATTCAATAATCAATATGAGAGAATAAAAATGCCTTTCTATGAGTATCGATGTAAAAAATGCGACAGACAATTTGAAAAAATTGTTTCAATATCAGAAGGAGACAAAAAACAAATTTGCCCTTACTGCGGAGTGAAAAATACGGAAAAGTTGATTTCCACTTTTTCCGCCACGTTAACTTCAACAACCGGAAATTCGGCCGGTGGCGGATTTACGTGAGGAACAAACGGTTGCTGACCGCGGTCGCGGTTATTACAAAGACCGTCAAGCGTATACGATCAGCTTAGCCTGTATTACAGCTATAAGGATCATTTTGAAAAAATGGATTAATAATTTTATGATCACTCTTTTTTGACCAAGGCACCATTAAATTCGTGACGAAAAACAGTATATAAATTTTAAGGGACTGACATATCAATAGTTATCATCTGATTCGCAAAATAGTTTAAAAACAAAATCAAAGCAAGGAGTATGACATCATGAAAATTGCTATTACATCAGCCGGACCAACACTGGATGATTCCGTCGAAGCGCGTTTCGGACGGTGCGCTTATTTTTTAATTATTGATCCGGACACGTTGGATTTTGAAGCGATTGAAAATCCCAACATTGCACTGGGAGGAGGCGCCGGCATACAATCCGCTCAACTCATGGCCAACAAAAACGTTGAGGTTGTCTTGACCGGTAATTGCGGACCCAACGCTTTTCAGACCTTCGGCGCGGCCGGAATTCAGGTTATTACGGGCGTTACAGGTCAAGTAAGGCAAGCGGTTCAGGCGTATAAATCTGGTGCAGTAACAAACGCCGCTGGCCCCAATGTTCAAAGTCATTTTGGCATGGGGGGAGGTAAAGGAAGAGGCGGAATGGGCGGTGGTCGAGGCGGTGGCATGGGAGGCGGCAGAGGCGGTGGAAGGGGAAGAAATTTTAGTGGTTAAGATGTTTCCGAAACCGGCCACTTTAAAACAGAAGGTCATGTCAACAGGAAATCAAAGAATTTTTTAAAAAGACAGGAGACACGCAATGGCACTGATGAACGCCAAGCAGTATGAAGCAAGTTTAAGAAAATTAAATCTGGATGTTTGGATGTTCGGGGAAAAAGTGAATAACGTCGTGGATAATCCCATCATCCGGCCCTCCATGAATGCGGTTGCTTTGACTTATGAATTGGCGAATAAACCGGAATACGAAGACCTCATGACCGCAACCTCTCACTTGACCGGAAAGAAAGTCAATCGTTTCTGCCATATTCACCAAAATACGCAGGATTTGGTCAAAAAAACAAAAATGGGAAGGCTCCTGGGCTTTCAAACCGGCTGTTGTTTCCAGCGTTGCGTCGGAATGGATACACTCAATGCCCTATCGATTACGACGTATAACATCGATGAAAAATACGGGACCGAATACAATAAACGTTTTCTGAAATACCTCGACTACGTGCAGGAAAATGATCTCACCTGTTGTGGGGCTATGACCGACACGAAAGGCGACCGGTCGCTTGCGCCTCATCAGCAGAAAGATCCGGATCTGTTTCTGCATGTTGTCGAAGAACGCAAAGACGGCATTGTCGTGTGCGGAAATAAGGATCATCAGACCGGTGCGGTCAATTCCCACGAGATCATTACCATGCCGACCATCACCATGAGGGAAGAAGATAAGGATTACGCCATTTCCTTTGCCATCCCCAGCGATACGAAAGGCTTGACGTATATCATGGGACGTCAGTCGTGCGACACCCGAAAGCTCGAAGGCATGACAATCGACCGGGGCAACATGCACTACGGCGGCCACGAGGCGCTGGTGGTGTTTGATCATGTGTTCGTCCCCTGGGAACGGGTTTTCATGTATAAGGAATTCGATTTCTCCACGGAACTGGTGGAAAATTTCGCGGCTTACCATCGCCAGAGCTATGCGTGTAAAAGCGGTGTTGGCGACGTGCTGATCGGCGCGACGCAAACGATTGCGGAATATAACGGCGTGGAAAAAGCGGCTCACGTCAAGGATAAAATCGTTGAAATGAATCACCTCAATGAAACGCTTTATTGCGGCAGCATCGCCTGCGCAGCGGAGGGCCACCGGGAAGCCTGCGGAACCTATCTGGTGGATGTTCTTCTGGCCAATATCAGCAAACACAATGTGACCCGCTTTCCTTACCTGATTGCCAGACTGGCCCAAGACATCGCAGGCGGCATTATGGTCACGCTTCCATCGGCGGCGGATTTTGATTCGCCCCACATCGGCAAATGGCTCAAAAAATACTACCAGGGAAGATCCGACGTCAAAACGGAAAACCGTTTGCGCATCCTGAGGTTGATTGAAAATTTAACTCTTGGAACAGCCGCAGTGGGGTATCTCACTGAATCGATGCACGGCGCAGGTTCGCCCCAGGCACAACGGATTATGATCACGCGTAAAATTAATCTTAAGGAGAAACAAAGGATTGCCAAGCAGCTGTGTAATATTGAAAAAGGAGATCAATTAAGCTGAAAACGAATCGGAAAGATCGTCCTCAGGAAACACAGGCTTGTCCGATCAATAAGGATGAAAAATTACTGAAAACGGAACCAGCAACAAACAAGGGAATCAAAGTAGGACTTAAATATTGTGGAGGCTGTAAACCCGAATACGATCGGGTTCAAACTGTTGCGTTCATCAAGAAACGCTTGAAAAAAAGGATCAGACTCGTCTCGTTCGATGATCCGGACGTACGGGGAATACTGGTCGTCGCCGGTTGCCCAACCGCCTGTGTGGATTTAAAGCGGTTTTCCGGACATCCGGTCTGGGTGGTCACCAACATGCAGGGTATTGAAAAATTTGCCCAAGTGATGAGTCGTGTGGAAAACGAAACCGATTTACGGAAATTGCCCAACACGACGGTATACGTATGAGCAATCAATGATTTTCGATCTATTTCGTAATTTTTCGTGATGCGTTGAAGACTGAAATGAAAAAGATTTATAAAATCAGTTATTTCCACACTGGACGCTGACAAATATATCTCCATGCATCGTTATCTAATGCAGGAGAATCAATGTGCCACAAACAGAATGAAAGCATGTCAAGACCGAAGAAGAAACGAAGAATATCAGAGAAACAAATCCTTGGGTTGTGATTTGTTGTGACTGGAGGGGACCGATGTGCATTCCGGTTTATAAAATCGTGCATCAGTTGGAACCGCTTTATCCCTGCGTTACGTTTATGGATATGGATTTTGATGCGCCGGGAGCCCATTTCATCAAGGGTTTCCTTAATGCAGATCGTTTATGGGATTCCCGTTCACGGGTTACTACAACCAAGGAAAAGTTGTTCACGCAACATCCGGCATGCAGCGAAGAAGCAGATTGTTGCGATATTGGATGAGGAATTCCGGCGGACCGGAAAATGAATGAAACATCAAAACACACAGGCGAATCGTGCTTCAAATAAATGATTGATCAAGGAGATGGAGCTGCCAAAAACGTTTAAAGCTACTGAGATCGACATCGGGTACCATCCGTCAGGATTCAAGATTGACAAGAACGCGCCACCCTTGGATCGATATACCCAATGGAACATTAATGAAGATGGGGTGAATTCCAATTCAAAGTGCACCACGTTTTGCTAAAGAGAAGACCTCATGC
>CAYNWA010000019.1:35095-59038 GCA_964400795.1 uncultured Smithella sp. | reverse complement strand
ACTCCACAAAAATTCCCGTCAAAACCCCTGATGACTTTAAGAAAAGCCGTTTTCTTACATGGTACGGGCCCTTGGAAGAAAGAACATTAAAGGCCTTGGGTTCAAGCCCTGTACCGATTCGTGTTCCTGAAGTGGCGGCTTCCATCCGTACAGGCGTTTGCGATGCTCTCGTCAGCCCCGGTATCTGGGCGGTCGGGACCCAGATGTATACGGTGATGAAATACATCAATCCTGTTCATATACGTTATTCTCCCTCAGGCGGCATTGTAACATTAAAAACGTGGAACATCTTACCTGAAGAATTAAAGCAGGCTATTGATAATCATGTCATGTCCGTCGAGAAGGAATTCAGGCAGAAGGTTCGCGCCAGCAATGAAAAATGTCTGAAAGCCATGTATAAATACGGCATGAAAGAAGTGAAGATGACGCCGGCGGAAATAGCTGAGCTGAAAAAGAGAGTCATGCCGATCTGGGATGAGTTTGCCGCGAAAGGATATTATTCCAAAGCCGATTTGGCTGAGGTCAAGAGACTTTTAGCGGAATTCCGTAGTAAAAAGAAAAATAAATAACTTTTTATTTGACATTCACGCTGCGTTCTCGGGCGCAGCGTGAATGTCAACCATAAATAATGAAAAACGTATCCCTTAATCACCGCAACTGGAAGAAATTTTTTATGCTTTTTTGATTTCTTAGGGGCAGGGCCATTGCCAGCCATGCCTTCATTCATTTTTCATCCAATAATCAATTTAGACAGCATAGAAAGATTGAAAAAACACTATAATGACATAAACAAAACCATTAAGAATTATTCATTTGCATCCATGCAATACAAACGATTTTTGAGACGCGAGGAAAGATGTTAAATAAAGACGTAATAACGAATCACTACAATTATTTTCTCAAATATTTACCGTTAGCTCTTAACATACAATTAATTGACAGAAATTTGCGTTCAGGCAAAGACGATTATACGAGATTTATTATTTTAGGAACGGCTCGCACGGGCTCAAATTTATTAATGACATCATTAAAATCACACAAGCATATCATATCTTATGGTGAAATATTCAACCAACAAGAAGTTAGAGATTGGGATATTCCCATATTGTAT
Source organism: uncultured Smithella sp. (assembly GCA_964400795.1). Lineage (GTDB taxonomy): Bacteria > Desulfobacterota > Syntrophia > Syntrophales > Smithellaceae > Smithella. The sequence continues at coordinate 57,927 of CAYNWA010000019.1, read as the reverse complement.
CGGAATTTTTCTGATTTTAATTTATTAAAAGAAAAGCCTGTCGAGTTTATGGCAAATAGAATCTTCAGAAAGTATCCTGATACTATAAAAGCAGTAGGTTTTAAAATATTTTATGCTCACACCCCTTTCCATCAGGAACATAAAGATTTGGTTTGGCAGTATTTAAAAAAAGACTGCCGTATCAAAATTATACACATAAGAAGGCGCAATATTTTAGAAACGTATTTATCGCACACTATTGCTCTCAAGACAGGTAAATGGGTTAATATTTTTAATACGAATGTAACTGATGCAGATGATATAAGAGTCACTATCGATTACAATGAATGCTTGGAGGACTTTGAAAACACTCGGAAGATGGAAAATGAATACGATGCTTTATTTACGGGACATGAAAAAATAAATGTGTATTATGAAAATTTAAACAATAATTTTTCGGAAGAGATTGAAAATATTCAAATATTTTTGGGATTAGAACCATACCCGCTCAAGCCTCAGATTTTCAAGCAATCATGTCATAAGCCTCGTGACTTAATAAACAATTTCGATGAATTGAAAAACAGGTTCAGTTCTACGGAATGGGGATGTTTCTTCGAAGAATAATTCTGTTCTGAATACAAGGCGTTGCTGTTTTATCAACTGCCCGGTTCTGAAGCCAAGCCGCTGTAAAATTGCTAAGGCATATCCTGCCCAGACGCTATCTAAAAATTCAGTGAAATCGTTATTTACCCTTGAATACTGCAGAGCGTCTTTCGATAAAAGATTGCAGGCCTTCTTTCATATCCTCGCTCTTCATCACTTCTGCAACTTGCTGATAGATAGCTTTTTTCGCGGCCTGCTCGCCTTCTCTTTCCGCCAGACGCGCGTTTCCCAGAATACTGCGCACACCCAGCGGTGCGGCGCCGGCTACTTTTCTTGCAAGTTCCATGGCCTTTTCCAACTGCTTGCCTGGTTCGGTCACATACTGAACCAAACCCATGCGATAGGCATCATCGGCGCTCCACTGGTCGCCGGTTAAAAGATAGCGCATGGCGTTGGACCAGCCGATATCTCTGGCCAGTCTGAATGTCGCTCCTCCGCAAGGGAAAAATCCACGTTTAACTTCCAGCATGGCAAACTTGGTGTCGGATGCCGCCACGCGGATATCCGCGTTGAGCATCACTTCCGGGCCCCATGTAAAACAGTAACCCTGTACGGCAAAAATAATCGGTTTACGACAGCGTTCTTCATTCATCATGTAAAAAGGATCAATTTCTTCTTTGCCGCCCAAAGGGAAACCGACACCGCTGCTGAAGGCATCAGACCAGTCGGTCAACTCCAGACCGGACGTAAAATGCGGTCCGTTGGCGTAAACAACGCCCACCCACAAATCGTCGTCGCGATCGAGTTTATAATAGGCCTGAGCCATCTTCGTGTACATTTCACGGGTCATGGCGTTATATTTTTGAGGCCGATCTATTTCAATAAGCATAATATGATCTTCGGTTTTAATATTGATAGTCATGGCAGGAACTCCTTTAAGATAGTTTTCTGGTTCGAAGTATAAGTAATGCAATATTATGTGTCAACGGAAGATTTTTCTGGAAACGGTTTTCCCATTTACTTTTCGGCCACCACCAGCATTTCAAAATCTTCGGCGGTTAATTTGTCGTTTCTGGAAAACGCCCCGAGCTTCGCGCCGAATATATCTATTGTTCGATATCCCAGTGACGTCAGAAGCCACGTAATTTCACTGGGCACATAATACCGTTCATTGCAATCAAGTTTCCTTTTGTTTCCATCGTCATCTTCAATTTCTGTAATGTTGTGATCGCGAAACGTCATCAGATCAAACGTGTTGCTTCTGTACGTGGCATTGCCTTCCTGAGCGCCCGCAGCACAGCAAGCCTCTACTGAATGATAGAGAGGGAAAAGCCCGTTGAGCGTTGTAAATATAATTTTACCTCGTTTTTTCAGCGCTTGTGTAGCGTTTTTCAGTATCTCATAATTCATTTCATCCGTTTCCATCAAAGGGAAACCTCCTTCGCAGAGCATAATGACCAGATCATATTCATCGGTAAACGGAAGATTACGCGCGTCGTATTTCAAAAACTCAATTCTGACATTTTGTTTTTCAGCTTTTTCTCTCGCTCTGGCCAGCTGCGAATCAGATAAATCAATACCGGTCACCTGATAACCTCTGTTGGATAATTCGATGGCATGCCGACCTGTACCGCAGCCCACATCAAGAATTTTTATTGATTTATCAAAACTGATTTCCCGCTCGATAAAATCGCATTCGCCAAGCGTTCCCTTAACAAAGACTTCCTGATCATATTTTTTTCCGTAATTTTCAAATAATGTTTCGTACCACTGTTTCATTTTTTCTCTCTTTCCTGAGCATTGAAGTTCAATAATCGCTTTTATAATTTTGGGTTTCTTTTTATTGCTAAAAGTATTTTTATATCCTCGACAATCTCCTTATTGTTCTCTACAAATAAGAACTTAACTTAGGAATCAACCGTTACAATAATTACTTCTTCTGTTGTTTACCGGCTTCAACCCTCTTTTTCACGGCCGTGACGTATCCCGAAAGCGTATTTTTTGTTAAAGCCCTGTCGATAAAATCGGGAACCGGACCGGATGTTTCAATGATAGGTGCATAGGTATAAACGGTTTGCGTACCTTTATTATAGGGTTCGAGATATTCATAGCCTTCTATGCTTTTGACCACGGAGCTGTTCTTTTGCAGAATTTCTCGCTTTTCATTATAAGATAAAATTTCTTTTTCAGTAACCAGACGCCAGTCCTGTCTTAAATTGACTTTATCAAATTTAACATCAAGTGTGTATCTGATGGGAGGCAGACTGAGTTTTCCTTCGATAAGAGATTCGCCAACGCCGCCCTTGCCGATGGGTTTTATGACATGAACCGTTTTATAGTAGGATAGGCCGGGAACAAATTCACCCATCACGTCCCAGTTTTCAAGAACGTTCCAGACTCTTTCCGGCGGAGCATTTATCAGAATAATCCCGACAGCCCGTTTTTTCTGACCTTTGCCCTCGACAACATAATTCTCCTCAAACACCTGAAGAACACCTGACTCCAGCTTCGCTTTATCAATATTGAAATTTATCTTTTGGGGTTCTGCTCCATAGGCGCATACGACAAGCGTTATTAGAAAAATAGAAGTGAGATTTATTAGAATACGTTTCATTTGTTGACCTTCGAAATCAGGAATAAGAATATTTTACCTGTTACTGAGCAAAACTAAAATACTTATCGCAAAAGCGGGTACACGGTCGGATGTAACTGAAGATAAAAAATTATAGGTTATAAATAATCAACTAGAATATCTCTTAAATGATTCGTTATAGTTTTTGCCTCCTCTCTCGAGGCATGAATAAAATCGGGATAAGTTTTGTTTTCTTTTATACCCTTCCATTTCATAAAATAAATTTGATTGAATACCTTGTTTATCATTGGATCTTTATATTTCATAGCTAATATTACAAACTGCGCAGGCAAATTCTTTGGCAATTGGACATCATCTCTGAACCATTTATTAGGACTATTGATAGGAAGTGCATTTGCGATAGAAAAATTAATATCAACATCTGGCTGACCCGAAAGATCTGATTTTAAAATAAGTATTCGACCCTCAAATTCTGTTGCAGGATGAATTCCAATGTTTTTGATTGTAACTTGTATTCGATATGGAGGCGATTTAGCTAATACTCTAATTCCTGGTTCCTCGACTACGAAAAATGGTCGTTTTGATCCGCGTTCCTCTTGCCAAGAAACTCTTGAATGGTACACGGTCAACATTGCCATTATTGCCGCAATAGCACCAGCCAATGCAGTAATAACTGTCCATGTTTTTTCATTTGTTAATAAAGAAATCTGCTTTTTCCAAATCATAAATATTACTATTTTTGTTCTGATAGAGCCACGACGGAGTGGCTCTATTTAACGAGATTGACTTTAGTCGCTTGTCAAGCTGACATAGGTGTTTCATTATGCAATACTCTGACGCGACTCTGTTCATAAACCAATAAAGTTAGCTAATGAACAGAGCTTATATTTATTTTAACATATGATAAAGAACCACTATTTACCACCGGCAATTTTGTCGAATTCGTCAACCTTGAGTGCGGGCTGGGTAGCGAACGCAATTCCCAATTTCTTATTCAGGTTGATGGAAGCTTTAATGGCTTCGGCCACACCGGGAAATTCTGTAACAAAAAGCAAATCATCTTCGCCCATCACGGCATAGGCAGCCACCAGTTTCCCCTTGCTCTGCTTTATGATCTGGACCGCGCTCACAGTGCGCCCTTTGCTGATTTTTTTCACCGATTCCGCCGAATACTTTCCCTTCATGATAAATGTCGTCATTGCCTTTCCTCCCTTCTCTATTTGGTGTTTAAATAAATAGAAATTGTTAACATTGTTCTTCGTTATATCAATTGTTCTGCAAATCGTCCCACATAAAATACACGATGCCATTTAGACTCCCGACCGAAGCCGTTATGAACATCGTAACATATAAACTCGTGAAATCTCCAATTGCCGAAATAATAGTTTGATGGCTCAAATGCTGAGACAGCGTCATCATATGGGCAAACACAGAAAGGATGCAGACTATCGTCATCAACAGATAAGCAGGGCGGAATTTTATTCCTTTCAGAAAGATGAAAATGGAAACCGCCAGGAGAACAGCGCCCTGTCCCCTGATGACATTATGGACCATCTCAACGGCAATATTAGAAAACCCAAGTTTCGCATACACGATTTGAGGATTCTTAAACAAACTTTCATGAAACTGTCTGGGAATAAATGTCATTAACGCAGCCGTCAATGTATTGATGATCTGAAAAGACCAATAAGCGAGATTAATTAAAACACGTTTCATGTCTTTCGCCTTCTTAACAACAACGATATCAGCCGAAGCATAACGATCGGCTGTATTTGCTGTGTTATGCAATCATACTTAATAGCGTTTTGCGTATTCGATACATCAAATACTTTGTATCTAAAAATACTAAGCCCCCGAAAAGAAGCATGACCGCTACAAAAACAAGCAAGCCTATTTTTATTGACCCCGCTAGCGAATGTCCATAATTAGTACATAATATAGCAAAGATTATTGCACCAGCAGCAACTACATAATAGTCGTAACAAGTTAGGCGGTAGGTGATGACACCGTCTCTTGCAGGTTTTCCCCATGCTATATCCAGAGTTGAATTGGGAAATCTAACGGGAGAGGCAGTACCACTGATTCCTCTATTGATTTTGCACTTGATGTGCATTGGTGATTCTTCAAGAATGTGGATTCTGAACTCTCTTTTTAATATGTCTATGATAAGCTTAGTGGAAATAAACTTGCCTTTAGTATCTATTTCATCATATCCATGTAAGAAATTCCTGACTGACAATTATTCTTCCTCCATTACTTTTCTTTTTAAGTTTTATACAGTCTGTATAAATTTTTTAGAAGCCATCAAATAATTTTACACATGAAATCGCTTCCAATCCCTGCAACAACTTTATTCAACATGAAACTTGAAACTTAAATTGTAAGATAAGACGAATTGATCAAAGCACAACCATTGATAATATGTCAATGATTTTATTAAGCATACCGGACTGTTTGGAAAACAATCCCTGTAATAATCCACTTTCATCCACGACAACGGACACCTCCGCCAGCGGAGGATATGTAATGACTTTTTTTATATTATGACACGCTCTTTACGCGAGAATAACATTACCTGCGGGCTTTGGTTTTAATTTGTAAAGCGGAGAAGAAATTAATCACGGCGATAATTGCGCCTGCCAAAAAGATATACTGGTAACCCCATTGAATCCAGACAAAACCGCCCAGAACCGCAATAAAGATGGAAAAGACATGATCGATACTCACACCCATTGTCAGCGTTTGCGAAACATCTTCCGGCGCCAGAGCGATTTTCTGCATATACGTCGCCCGCGCTATCGTTACCGCGATGACCACCTGATCAATAATGTAACAAGCGAACACAATGAAAAGGGCTGTTGTCTCCGGAAAAATGTTTCTGGCAAAACCATAACCGAGGCAGACGAAAATCAGGATGACCGCTTCGGAAGCAAGAATGAATCTTTCTCCCAGCCGGTCAATCGCCTTGCCGAGCATCGGCCTGAAGAATATTCCGATAACTCCGCCAATGGTCAAAAGCGTAGCCAGAACCTGCGTCTTTTGATGAAAAACCGTCACCAGCACCCAGGGAGCAAAGGTCAAAAAAATCTGTTTGCGCGTTCCGTATAAAACGTTCAGCCAGTAAAACAGTTTGTATTCCCGGCGAAGCTGAAACTTTGTTTTCATCGGCACCGGCTCGTTCTTTTTCATCAGGAATATCAAAATCGCCACAACGATGAATCCCAGAAAAGCGGTGATGTAAGTTGTTTTAAAATTCAAATTGAAATACTTGAAACCGACAAAGATAACAAAGCTGCCGATAATGGTGGCAACATTGGCCAGTGCGCTTAATTGCCCCAGCCTTTTACCGGTCTTTCCTTCCACAGCCAGTTCCATGCCGATGCTTTGATTCATCGGAATAAACAAATGCTGGCCGATGCTGAAGATGAAAAGCCAGATAAGCATGATGGAAAAGCCGGGTGAAAAGATTCCGATAAAAAGTATTCCGATAGCGCATAAAACATTGGCAAAGGCCGCCTGTCTTCGGGAACAGAAGAAAAATAAAACCGCGGAAACAACGATGGTCAGAAGGCCGGGTAATTCACGGGGCAATTCTATAAGCCCGCGCTGAAGATTATTGATAAAGAAAGTTTCATTTAGAAAATTATTGAATGTGGAATCCACAAGGCTCTGAGAAAAGCCGAAAATAAATGTTGCAGCCAGAAATAGCCGGAAGTCCCGCGGTAACTTTAAGATAGTATTTTTAGTTCGAGTAATAATAGGTTTTACCTTATCTTTTTATCAACAGCCAAGTCGAAAAGACTTTGCTGAACAAAAGGTGAATCCATAAAATATTTAAAATACTGGATTCCCGCCTTCGCGGGAATGACCAAAGGTAATTTGTAATCCTTGACACATTTTTCAGATTGTGAGACTAAAATTTTAATGAAACTCAGATATTACAAACGCGGTGCAGTAATATCTGTAAGTTAAATTATCCCACAAGCGAAGCTTAGTGGGGCAAAAACAATCCCGCTGTAAGCGGAGGATACTTTAGTACCCGTGGCTTCCATATATGTTTTTCAGTTAAAAAAATAAAGGATATTCTATTCATGGTCAAACCACGCATTCTTTTTATGGGCACACCCGCTTTCGCGCTTCCTGCGTTGCGCCTTTTGCGCGATGAAAAATATCCGATCATTGGTGTTGTCACCCAGCCGGACCGCCCCAAGGGGAGAGGCCTTAAAGAAGTTGCCCCGCCTGTCAAACTTCTGGCGCAGAAATTCGGCCTGCCTGTTTATCAGCCTCAAAAAGTAAAAGATGAGTCTTTTCTGAAAGTCTTTAAAGAACTTCATCCGGATATGGTCGTGCTGGTGGCTTTCGGCCAGATTCTACCTGGGGCAATCATCGATTATCCGTCGCTGAAATGTCTTAATATTCACCCGTCCCTGCTCCCGAAATACCGCGGCGCGGCGCCGCTCAACTGGCAGATTATCCGCGGCGAGACAAAAACAGGCGTCAGCATCATGATCATGGACGAAGGCATGGATTCCGGCGATATTCTTCTGCAGGAAGAAACGCCTCTCGGCGCTGCCGAGACATTCGGCGACTTGCATGACCGTCTCGCGCAACTGGGCGCAACCATGCTGATAAAAGCCGTTGAACAGATGGCCGATGGAACAGCGCAACGAAAAAAGCAAGATTCTTCCGGCGTAACATTCGCGCCGCGCCTAACGAAAGAAACCGGAAAAATCAACTGGAATAATAAAGCTTCCGATATCATCAATCTCATCCGAGGATTAAGTCCATCACCCACTGCCTACACATCGCTGGACGGGTTATCTATGAAAATATTTTCAGCCATTGCCCAAACGGGAAACGATGATCAACCGCCCGGGACAATCGGTTTGACAAACGCTGACGGCCTTTTCGTGGCGGCAGCGGACGGTTACGTAATTTTGAAAGATGTCCAACTGGCAGGCCAAAAACGAATGCTAATTGCCGATTTTCTGCGTGGTCATCCGTTGAAACCGGGAACAATTTTTTGCGATAAATAATATCTCAATCTCTCAAAGCAGGAACCTTATGCGTCACACAATGTTTAACACTCCGGTTGTACAATCATTGTTGCGGGGGATTTCGCTGTTTCTTCTCAAAATTCTCGGCTGGAAAACCTCCGGAAGCCTGCCTCGAGACAAGAAATATATCATCATCGTCGCGCCGCATACCTCCAATTGGGATTTGTTCTTTGGGATTATTCTGGCATTTGCCCTGAAACTCGATGCCCGTTACATTGCAAAGAAAGAATTATTCCGTGGTCCGTTTTCTCTTTTGATGACTTGGTCAGGAGCAATTCCGGTCGACAGGTCATCCCATCATCATATTGTTGATCAAATGGCCCTCGCATTCCGGGAAAGAGACTCATTCGTTCTCGCACTCGCACCCGAAGGCACCCGTCGCAAAAAAGATTTCTGGAAATCAGGATTTTATCATATTGCTCTGGCTGCCCATGTTCCCATTTTGTTGGGGTTTATCGATTACGCCGGCAAAACCGGCGGTGCAGGACCTTTCTTTTACCCGACAGGAGATCTGGAGCAGGACATAAAAGTCATTCGTAATTTTTATTTGACTGTAACAGGCAAACATCCGGAAAATACAAGCCCTGTAGTGATACGTGCCAAGTCATGAAAATATCAATCCGCCAGCAAGCCGTCGAAATTTTGAATCAGGTCAATACCACTCAGGTATTCGCCAGCCCTTTGCTCAATGAGTATCTGGAAAAAAACGATTTATCGGGAACGCCGGACGGCCGTCTGCTGACTCATCTTGTTTACGGAGTACTGCGCTTTCGAGGTCATCTGGATTGGATATTGATCAAACTCTATCGCGGCAAGTTTGAGAAGATGGATGAAGGCGTCAAAAATGTTTTGCGCATCAGTCTGTATCAACTGAAATTCAGCGACCGGCTGCCGGACTATGCCGTCGTGGATGAAGCGGTCAAGATTACCAAAATACTGAAACCGGATAAAAGCGCGCTGGTCAATGCCGTTCTGAGAAATTATCTTCGCCGCGGTCATAATTTACCCTTCCCTTCTTTGAAAAAAAACAGAGCTGAATCTATCGCAGCTTTTCATTCGCACCCGCTGTGGCTCGTAAAAAAATGGATAAAAATATTCGGCCATCAACAAACAATGTCTTTATGTAAAGCCAATAACGAAGTGCCACCACTTACTTTACGGATCAATACTCTGAAAACATCCCGTAATGAAATGAAAGAAAAACTCATCGCCGCCGGATTTGATCCTGAAGAAACTAAATTTTCTCCTGATGGCCTTGTTCTGAATACATCATCCAATCCCATTCAAAAAACCGACTTTTTTGAGGCCGGCTTTCTGCGCATTCAGGACGAAGCGGCTCAACTCATCTCTTGCTTGATTAATCCAGGCAATGCGGATTCAATTCTGGATGTCTGCGCGGGTGCGGGTGGTAAAACCACACATCTGGCGGCAATGCTTAAAAACAAAGGGGAAATTGTCGCAGTTGACCGCAACCCGGATAAACTTGCCGAACTGAAACAGGAAACAATACGTCTGGGAATAAATATTATCGAAGCACAGACCGGCGACTTAAGTTGCGGACTGCCGGATTCTATTAAAAAACAATTTGATTATGTTCTGGTGGATGCGCCCTGCTCCGGAACGGGAACTTTACGCCGTAATCCGGAAATAAAATGGCGTTTGACAGAAAAGGATCTGCTCAATTTTGCCGCCGGACAAAAAATCATCCTGCAAAACGCTTCTTCCGCCGTCAAAAAAGGCGGCCGCCTAATATACTGCACGTGCTCTCTGCTTCCCGAAGAAAACGAAAACATAGTTGATGATTTTTTAAAGCGTAACGTTAATTTTTCTTTATGTTCGCCTTCCGCTTCGATCAACCGGCAACTTATGGACAGCCGCGGGTTCTTTCGAACCTATCCGCATAAACATAACTCGGACGGATTCTTCGGGGCAATCCTAAAATACCAATTTTAATTAAGCAAAGAATAATGTAGGGACTGCTCCCCCGAGCAGTCCGAAACGGCGCGTTCATGGGAACGCGCCCTACACTGGCATGCGCATTACCACCTCAATATTATCTATAATTTAAAATGGTATAATATTAATAACTTATATGACTGATTTCAGTTGACGTTTCCGGTCAAATAATGTTATGAGCCAAGCACTTTTTTTCTGGAGTCGGATGATGTTTGTTAAACAAATGCAGGTAAGTTCAATGGCGGTGTTCGCCTATATCGTTGGTGATCCTATTACGGGAGACGCGCTGGTCATTGATCCGGCAGATAATATCAAAGGAATTATAGCCGAAGCTCAAAAAAATAAACTACGTATTAATTACATTGTAAATACCCACGGCCATGTTGACCATATCAGCGGCAATACGGAAATGCAGAAAGCAACAGGAGCTAAAATCATTGTACATCACGATGACTCCATAATGCTGACTCACACACCGGCCATGATTTTAAGAATGTTCGGAGCCAAGGCATCACCACCGGCTGATATTCTTGTCAAAGACGGAGATGTCATTTCGGCAGGCAATGTTGAACTCAGGGTTATCCATACTCCGGGACATTCTCCCGGCGGCATTTGTCTCTATTCACCCGGATATGTTTTTACGGGAGATACTCTGTTTGTGGAGGCAGTAGGCAGGACGGATTTGCCGGGCGGTTCCTGGGAGGAATTGTCTAAAGCGGTCAAAGAAAAAATTTTTATATTGCCTGAAGATACCAAGGTAATGCCCGGACATAACTACGGCCGAACGCCGACTTCCACCATCGGCCATGAAAAAAAATATAATCCATTTTTCCGTTAAAAGGAATTTCTCTTTATGAAAAACAGCATACAACAAACGAATTTTAAGAATTTAAACCTGGTTGGGCGTGGAAAAGTGCGTGATATTTACTCGATAAAAGATTTCCTGCTCATTGTGACCACCGATCGTATCTCCGCTTTTGACGTTATCATGTCCGATTCTGTCCCCGGTAAGGGTATAATCTTGAACAAAATGTCTGCCTTCTGGTTTGAGCGCATGAAGGATATTATCGACAATCATATTGTTTCAACCAATCCCGCCGATTATCCGGAAGAATGCGCTCCTTACAGCAACGAGCTGGAAGGCAGAAGCATGCTGGTAAAAAAAGCGGCTCCGCTGCCGGTCGAATGCGTTATCCGCGGCTATCTCAGCGGTTCCGGATGGAAAGACTATCAAAATAATAAAATCGTCTCCGGCATCAAACTGCCGGACGGGCTGAAAGAATCGTCCAGACTGTCCGAGCCTATTTTTACACCCAGCACCAAGGCACCGGAAGGCGAACATGACACCCCTATTAACAAAAGAGAAATGGAGGGTCTGATCGGCGCTGATTTGACTGACAAAGTCATAAATATTTCCCTTTCAATATATAAACGGGCGGCTGAAATGGCCCTCAACGCAGGCATCATCATCGCCGATACGAAAATGGAATTCGGTTTGATCGACAAGAAATTAATTCTTATCGACGAGTTGCTTACACCAGACTCTTCCCGCTTCTGGTCTGCCGATGAGTACAAAGAAGGCCGGACGCAAAAAAGTTTTGACAAACAATTTTTACGCGATTATCTTCTATCCATCCAGTGGAATCAAAAACCGCCGGCTCCGAAACTTCCCGCGGAAATTATAGAAAATACGAGGAAAAAATACGAGGAAGCTCTGAATCATCTTGTGAATTAACTTATGTTTTACGCATTGACGAAAGAAATTTCATTGTTAAATTACAAACACATTCAAAGAATATCCTTAGTAAAGGAAGATATCAATTTTTTTGAACATCATACAAATTGATCCCAAAAGTATATGACAAAAAAAGATTATTACGAAATTCTCAATGTTTCCAGAATGGCTTCTGATGAAGAGATTAAAAAAAGCTACCGCGCGATAGCAATGCAGTGTCATCCGGACAGAAATCCGGGCGATAAAAAAGCTGAGGAAAGATTCAAGGAAGCGGCAGAAGCTTATGAAGTTTTAAGCGATAGAGAAAAGAGAGAAATATATGATCATTACGGTCATGAAGGTTTAAACAGCACCGGTTTCCGTGGATTCAGCGGTTTCGAAGATATTTTTTCCCATTTCAGCAATATTTTTGATGATGTTTTCGGTTATGGAAATGTTCGAGGTCATTCACGTTCATCCGGAATTGCCGGCGCCGATCTGCGTTATGATTTGAAAATTTCCTTCCTGAACGCTGCTTTCGGATTAACCACAACCATTGAACTGGAAAAACTGGCCGCCTGCAAGCAATGTAACGGCACCGGAGCGGCTCCCGGTTCTTCGCCTGAAACGTGCCGCACCTGCAAAGGGAGAGGACAGGTTATTCAATCCAGCGGTTTCTTTACCATCAGTTCCACGTGTCCGCACTGTAACGGTTACGGCAAGTTTATATCCAAACCGTGCAATCATTGTCGCGGCACGGGCAAGGAACAAATATCAAAAACTGTGCAGTTGAAAATTCCTGCGGGCGTGGAAACAGGTTCGCGTCTTCGCCTGCGCGGCGAGGGTGAATCGGGAAGTAAAGGTGGGCCGGATGGCGACTTATACGTATTCATTCACGTTGAAGAACATGAGTATTTCACCCGATCCGGTGACGATATCATTTGCCGCGTCCCGATTTCGTTTGTCAACGCAACGCTGGGCGGTATAATTGAAGTACCGACTCTTCAGGGAAAGGAAAAATTGAAAATTCCTAGAGGCACGCAGAACGGAAAAATTTTCAGACTTAAAGGAAAAGGAGTGCCTCATATTCGGGGCTTTGGCCACGGCGATCAAATCATTGAGGTGTTTGTGCAGATTCCCACTGCACTGAGCAAAAAACAGGAAGAACTTTTAATCGAGTTTGAGAAGCTCAATCAGTCCAATAAATAATTCCCCTCAATTATAGATTTTGGATTTTATCATAATAGCAATTGCAATCAACGGCAATCTATGCTTTAAAATAACATATAAACTACGGGAGGAAGATATATGAAAAGAGACTTTTTTCTGCTTTTTATCTTATCCTTATTTATTCCCTTCTTTCTTTCAGGTTGCGTGCCGTTGATCGTCGGAGGTGCAGCCGCCGGCGCGGGAGCAGGCACTTATTATTATATCAATGGCGAATTAAAAACTGATTATAATAAATCCTTTGATCACGTATGGACGGCTTGTGAAAAAACAATAGCCGGCATGCGCGGCACTGAAGTAATCCCCGATAAAGAAATTGCCAGGGGAACTATCAATGCAACGATCAATAATGAAAAAGTAAAATTCTATATTACTTACAAATTAAAAAATGTCACCACCGTTGCTATCCGCGTTGGTTTAATCGGCAACAAGTTATCTTCCCAGCGTTTACATGATAAAATTGCGGAGAACCTGGCCCAAGATTGAAACCGCATAAAAAAACCGTGCGAGTATTAATGAACAAAAAAATCATCCTGGGCATCCTGATTAGTATCACGTTAGTCTACTTATCCTTTAAAGGAATCAATCTTCAGGATGTCATAAGTGGCCTCAAAAATGTTCAATTAAGTTACGTTATCTTTTTCTTACTGATTGGCGCTCTTGTACAATATCTGCGATCTTATCGCTGGGGAATTATCTTACAACCCATGGAGAAAATAGACCAGCTTTCTCTTTTTTCGGTAACCTCCGTTGGATTTTTGGCCATTGCCGCCATTCCGGCCCGCATTGGCGAGTTGGCGAGGCCATACTTAATATCCCAAAAAAGCTCAATCAAGATGTCTTCCGCGTTGGGAACAATCATTGTTGAAAGAGTGCTGGACAGCTTCTCTGTTCTGACCATTGCTGTTGTCGTCCTCTTTTTTGCTGATTTGCCGTCGTGGATGATTAAATCGAGTATTATTTTTTTTATGATCGCTTTGGCAATGTTTGGGTTTATGTTGTTTATGATTTTCAATAGAGAAACTGCCCTGAAATTCATCAACCTGATCGTTCAAAAACTACCAAGGATACTTGCCTATAAAATAGACGAACTCATTCATCATTTTATCGATGGTTTTCAAATAGTAACGAATATTCATCTGCTTTTATATTTGATTTTTCTTTCAGCTTTTATCTGGCTTACGAATGTGCTGTCCATTTACATTTTGTTTTTGTCTTTTGGCTTTAACTTACCGGTCATCGCTTCTTTCGTTTTAATGATTATTCTCATCGTGGGCATTGCTATTCCAACAGCGCCCGGGTTCATCGGTAACTGGCATTTTGCCTGTGTTTTAGGATTGAGTCTTTTTGGGTTAGCTAAAGTTGAAGCGTTATCTTTTGCGGTGGTTTATCATTTTCTGTCCATGATTGTTTTGTTGGTCTTCGGAATTGGATTCATGCCTTTCAATAAACTTTCAATTTCCGATATGAAAAACAAAATGAACAACGTTTCAACAAACTAATAATCCTCTTTTATTGTTATATTAAGGCTTTTCAATTTCTTATGCAAATTGCTGCGTTCCAGACCAATCGCTTCCGCGGTTTTTGAAATATTGCCTTCATTTTCTTCCAATTTTTTAAGAATAAATTGTCGTTCGAAATCCATTTTTGCGTCTCTTAGAGAATCACCCGTTAGAGCGTGATGGACAAAGGATATCTCTTCTTCATCTTTGACATTTAACAGAGGAATATCCCTTGCTGTTATCTCACTGAATGGTGTCAGAATGATCAATCTTTCTATGATGTTTTTCAATTCCCGAACATTTCCCGGCCAGTCATGCTTCATGAGTAAAGCCAGCGCATCATCGGTCAAGGTCTTTGGCTCCATCCCTTCTTTTAAGGTGAAATCCTGTAAAAAACGTTCTGCCAGAGGCTTAATATCCTCTTTTCTTTCGCGTAACGGAGGCACAACCAGTGGAATAACATGCAACCTGTAATAAAGATCCTGCCGGAAACGCCCGGCTCTCATTTCCTCTTCCAAGTCTTTATTGGTCGCGGCCAGTACCCGAACATCCATATCAATCAATCGATTGCCGCCTACTCTTTCAAACTTCTTCTCCTGCAGAATACGCAAGATCTTTGCCTGCGCCTTTAGACTCATATCCGCGACTTCATCAAGAAATATTGTTCCTTCATGAGCCAAATCAAATTTGCCGCGCTTTTTTTCCGTCGCGCCGGTAAAGGCTCCTTTTTCATGGCCAAACAATTCGCTTTCAATCAGCTCTTCAGGTATCGCCGCACAGTTTACCTCGACAATATCTTTATGCGATCTTAAACTCAGATGATGAATGGAACGCGCCACCAGTTCTTTGCCTGTACCGTTTTCCCCCATAATCAAAATCCAGGCGTTCGTGGGAGCGACGATGCTGATCATTTCTTTAAGTTCCGTTATTGCGGAGCTGTTTCCTGTTAATTCGTATTGATGAGATACCTTTTGTTTTAAAAGTACATTTTCTTCTTTTAAGCGGACCACGCTGAGAGCATTGTTAACCAAAATAATAATTTTATCCAAAGAAAGTGGTTTCTCAATAAAATCAAAAGCTCCCAATTTGGTGGCCTTCACGGCTGTTTCAATAGTGCCATGCCCCGACATGACGATGACCAGTACCTGGGGATTTATTTTCTTTATGGCTTTGAGAGTCTCCAAACCATCCATGCCGGGCAGCCAGATATCAAGCAATACAAGTTGCGGCATTTCTTCCTCGAAGATTCTCAGAGCTTCTTCACCGCTACCTGCCACTAAAACCTGATAACCTTCATCACTCAAAATTGCCTTTAAAGATTGGCAGATACTTTCTTCATCATCAATTACAAGTATTGTCTCACGCATCTTTACTCTTTCACCACATTAACTGATTATTTTTTAATATAAATTAAGTTTTTGAAACCGGCAACTGAAAAGAAACGATCGTTCCATTCGGATCATTATCGGCAACACTGACATGACCGTGATGATCGGAAATAATGGAGCTGACAATAGCCAGTCCCAGGCCGGTCCCGGATTTCTTGGTCGAAAAATATGGTTCGAAAACTTTCCTTTTGTAACTGGAAGGAACGCCCGGACCATCGTCCGCTACGGCCACCGTAACTCTGCGATGCTGTTCATCATAACTTACCGTAATGGTTATTATTCCGTTTTTCTTATTCATGGCCGCCACCGCATTATCCAGCAGATTGATCATAACCCGATTAATTTGCTCCGCATCCAAGTCAAATTTCGGTAATGCTTCGGCGAGTTTCAGCTCAAAAATTATATCTTTATGCGCGTCCTGAAACAGCGAAACGGCTTCCGAAACCACGGCATTCAAGTCATTGAGAGACGGCGTAGTCACCGGCATCCTTGCATAACGCGAAAATTCATTAACCAGATTCTTAAGAACTTCCACTTGGTCAATAATTGTCTGCGTGCATTCTTTGAACACAGAACCTTCTTCTCCGAGTTTATCTTCATACTTCCGCTGAAGCCGTTGCGCGGAGAGTTGAACCGGCGTCAGAGGATTTTTGATTTCATGAGCCATTCGACGGGCAACCTCACGCCATGCCGCAGCACGTTCCGCCTTCTGCAACAGAGTTAAGTCTTCAAAGACGACAACGATACCCGAATCATCGCCTTCCTCATCCTGAATGGTTGTAATCGTTAAGAGCACAGTGATCGCCTTATCCTTAAGCATGACTTCCAGTTGTTTTTCCAACAGGCTCTCATTTCTTTCTTTCATTTCCTGCAAGAACTCATCCACAAGCGATATATGCTCCGGAATCATTAAATCACGATAATTCTGGAAAAGAATTTTTTCGGCTTTTATATCAAACATTTTTTCAGCTGCGCGATTCACTGTCGTGATGATTCCATCTTTATTCACAGAAATAACACCCGCCGAAACGTTGCGCAAAACAGTCTCCATGTATTGTCGCCGCTGTTCCAAAATAATATTGGCTTCTTCCAGGCTGTTTTTGCTTTTCTTTAAATCTTTGGTCATTTGATTGAATGATTTAACCAATGTTCCTATTTCATCATCTGCTTCAATATCAATACTGCTGTCCAAATCTCCCTGCGTAATTCTATTTGTCGCCAAAACAAGATCCTGAACAGGTCCCGTAATTCCCTTGGACAGCGTTAATCCGAACCATATGGCCAGGAATATGATGACCAGCGTCACGATGGACAATGCAACCATGTAATTAGACTTAATCGGATTTTTTAAATGTTCAATCTTACGATATTGTTCCGACGCATCTGCAATACTTCTTAATTTTTCGACAAAACCTTTAGGAATGAAATAACTCACGGAAATACGTCCGATGACTTCCGACGGGACGGCATAAGAAAAAACAGGCACCACGCCAACAATCACATCGCCATGGCTTGTCGGCTGAATAATCGATTCCTCTTTCCCCAAATATATATTTTCTATGATCTTTGGAGCAAGATCCACGGACATAATATCCGGATTTTCAACATCCGTGAAAACAATTTTTTCCTTTTGAAAATCAAAGAATGTTTCGACCTTGCCTGCATTATAATTTTTTTGGCGCTGGCTGACAAAATTTTTAAGATATTCAATCCTCTCCTTTTCATAGAGACGGTTTTGCGTGATATCTGAACTGATTTGACGGGCATTAAATTTAGCTCTTTCCTCCATTTGTTGATAATAAACCTGGGCAACTTCCAGAGAACGGTTTAAAGCATCGCCAATCTTAATGTTGAACCAGAATTCAATGCTGTAAGAAAGGAAATTAATGGCAAATATGAAAAGTAAAATTGTCGGAATAAGTGAAAGACCGACAAAAGCAGCCACTAATTTCGTTCTGAGCTTTGAACCGATAACTCCGCGACGATGCTCATAAAATAATTTTACAATGTTTCTAATGATCAGAAACAGTAGTAATATGATTAAGATGAAATTTATACTGGTGAGACCATAGACGAAAATATTGGTCGATAATGGTAAATTTTCTTTATTAAAAAACTGACTGGCCATTAATGTAAAGACAACGGCCAATACGCCAACTATCACCATAATGATGCGTTCACGGCGACGTTTCTTCCGTTCTTTTTCATCTATATGGCTTGTGGTCAATTTACTTTTCATCATTCCGAGAAGATTTATTAATTTGAATTAAATTTAATTCCTGTTAATAAGTAAAATTCTGCCGATACCATGATGTTTCAAAATCCCACATGGAGACAAAGAAAAAAACATATTCCATGTGCAAAGGTAAACGAACTTTATCCATTTTAATTTTAATCATCGCGTAATAGTTTCTGCCTTTCTTCAAAAAAGACATGGGCACGGCAATAATGCCATTAAAATCAGACATGGCTTTTTGCGCGCTTTCAAAATCAGAAAATATTTCCGATTCATTATTCATTAAAACGCTAAAATTTTTTTTCAGGTTGTCATATTTAATGGTACGTTTAATCTCTCGTCTCGTTATTCTCTTATCCCACATTGCATATCTTTTTTCATAAACTTCAATCCACATGGTAAAAGTCGTTGGTATGCCGGCTAAAACACCCATTTCCATCTTTGGCTTAAATCCATTGAGCAGGCGTGCGTACAAAAGAACATTTTCCACATCATTTGTAATCAAAATGTCCGTTATCTTTGGTTCCAGAGCGCAGATATGTGAGGGAAAAGAGAATAAACCTATCAGGAGGGAAATTAAAACGATAACTATTTTACTTTTTATCTTTTTCATAACAAGTTATCGCCTAGTGCAAAATATTTTTCCACAGTCAGGCAAATTATCATGTCTCAGCCGATATAAGTGACTGAAAAATAATCACGGGTATGAACCCCAAGGCAATCCCGATTGCTATCGGGACTAGGACCTAATTCCGCCCCAAGGGGCGGGGTATAATTCAACTTACAGATATTACTGCACCGCGCCTGTAATATCTGAGTTTCATTAAATTTGCGTCTCACAATAAAAATAAGCGATTTCTGTCAAAATATTAAATTGACCCGATATACTAGGCAACATATTAATAAAAAGCAAGATTAATTTGGATTACACTTGAATAGCATCCAAGGTTTTAAAGGAAGGCAGTTTAAAAGAATAAGTCGTATGGTGTTCTTTTTTATCTGTGGTGGTTACGATATCCCAACAATCTTTTTGACGGGTTAACTCTTTCAGTAAAAGATTATTCAAACGATGCCCAGATTTATAAGCAACAAAATGACCAATAATGGGCATGCCCAACAAAAATAAATCGCCGATAGCATCAAGTATTTTGTGCTTTACAAAAACACAAGGGATACGTTGTCCCTCTTTATTAATAATTTTTTTATCATCCAGAACAATAGCATTTTTCAGAGATCCCCCCAACGCCAAACCTTTTGCCTGCAAAAATTCCAGATCCTTCAAAAAGCCGAATGTTTGAGCGGCACATATATTATTTTCATATTCTTCATCAGAAAAGGTCATATCGTATGATTGTTTGCCGATAACAGGATGTTTAAAATCTATCTCGTAAGAGATCTTAAATTCATCAGAGGGTAATAACATGGCGCTGGCATCACCTTCGTTGACTGAAACAGGATTCTTTACAATCAACATTTTTTTATTTTTCTTCTGCATGCGAGTACCCACTTCTTTGAACATATTTACGAAAGGAAGGGCACTGCCGTCCATAACGGGAACCTCAAAAGAATCCAGTTCTATAATAGCGTTATCAACTCCCATTCCACTAAATGCCGACAAAAGATGCTCTACTGTTGAAACAGTAACTCCATTGGATCCAATAGTTGTCGCAAGGGTAGTGTCACAAACACTATCATATCTTGCCTGAATTGCTGGAGCATAAGGTAAATCAGTACGGACAAAAATGATACCGGTATCGGCAGGCGCCGGTTTTATTTTCATATTTATGTTTCGACCGGTATGCAATCCAATGCTGAAACAACCTATTTCTTTTTTCAGTGTACGCTGTAAATGCATTATTTTTTAATCCTATGTTGACTTTTATTGACAGCAATTAGCATACCATTTCCATATTTATATTTAATAAAATATAAAATATTGTAATTATTACACTTATATGAATAATAAGATTGAAACAACGAAATATTTTGTATTAATATGTGGTATAAATTACACAGTTAAAGTGTTGGTTTTACAAATTCTGAAACTCCCTTATAATATCGTTGCTTTTCACTATATATGTAGCCACAATAAGCTTGACCGTACATGGCGAGTTCTTTGGATATTTTGACGTCCTCATTCCATCCTGACGGAAATCCTGATAATAAAAAATATCCATAGTTGCCGGCTCAAATTTTACCGATTTCCTTAATCATATCGTGCTTTTGAAATTTGCTATAAAGCAAAGTGGTAGTAAATCCGTCATATTTGTCTTTGAAAGCCAACTTTGCCGTATAGTCCATGCGATGTCTCAAGCAAAAAACGCATTTTTCATTTTTATTGAAAGAAGATACACTTCCCAGATAATATTCAAAAATGCCTTATCAGATTAACCTCTCAGGGTCTGACTACACCTCTGATATTCCTGATAAGGATGGATATTCGGATTATAAAATACTCCCGTGATTTCATGCCCCTGCGTTCGTAATTTCTTCAAGGGATTAATCGTGCAGGGTCCACAGCATAAGAATTTCATAGAAAAATCCTTAACCAAACATTTGGGGCATTCTAAAATATTTCTCCTTGGCGGCCTGTTGCTTTAAGCCCGAAATGTTCATACGCCCTGGCACAGGCTACTCTTCCACGGGCAGTTCTCTGAAGATAACCTTCCTGGATCAGATACGGTTCGTAGACATCTTCAATGGTTATTTTTTCTTCACCGATGGCCGCGGCAAGGCTTTCCACCCCGACAGGGCCGCCGTTGAATTTTTCAATTAATGTCAAAAGAAGTTTTCTGTCCATCTGATCGAAGCCTTTTTGATCGACTTCAAAAGCATCCAGCGCTTCCCGCGCTATTTTCCCGTCAATGTTCCCATCTGCTTTTACTTCGGCATAATCGCGAACGCGCTTGAGCAGTCGGTTGGCGATACGCGGCGTACCGCGAGCGCGCCCGGCCAATTCCTCTGCCCCTGCGGCGGCAAGTTTTACTCCCAAGATGGAAGCCGATCTCTTAAGAATAATGGCCAGTTCCTGCGGTGTATAAAACTCCAGACGAAAATGCATGCCGAAGCGGTCACGCAAAGGAGACGTCAGCGATCCGGCACGGGTCGTTGCTCCCACCAAAGTAAATTTGGGAATATCCAGTTTCATGGATCTGGCTGAAGGCCCCTGCCCGATTAAAATATCAATGTGAAAATCCTCCATAGCTGGATATAAAATCTCTTCCACCACGTGGGAAAGCCGGTGAATTTCATCAATGAAGAGAACTTCGTTCTCTTGCATATTTGTTAAAATAGCCGCTAAATCTCCCGGCCTCTCAATTACCGGACCCGAAGTAACTTTGATATCCACGCCCATTTCCTTGGCAATAATGTACGCGAGTGTGGTCTTTCCCAAACCGGGCGGACCATATAAAAGAACATGATCAAGCGCCTCTTTGCGTTTTCGGGAGGCTTCAATAAAGATGGCCAGATTGCTTTTAACTTTCTCTTGTCCAATGTAATCCTTCAGTTTCGCAGGACGCAAAGTCATTTCAAATTCACTTTCTTCCTCCGTAATGGAAGGGCTGATTAAAATATTTTTTCCAGGTCTATCCTTTTTCATGTTCCTTGCCCTGTCCAATTAACCCGCAAGCATTTTTAAGGTTTGTTTCAGGAGTTTATCCATTTCCAATTTTTCTTCCGATGAACGCATGGCTTTATCCAGAGCGTCCCTGGCTACATTATTTTTATAACCCAAATTAATCAACGCGGAAAG
The DNA here is from genome assembly GCA_964400795.1 of uncultured Smithella sp. GTDB lineage: Bacteria > Desulfobacterota > Syntrophia > Syntrophales > Smithellaceae > Smithella. Next base: position 35,918 of record CAYNWA010000019.1, on the reverse strand, counting down.
AACATCTTCCATCATATCATCAGTCCGGCTTTGCAAACCTGCCCCGGGCACCTTGCCGGCCATCATTTTTTTGATAACCTTGTCTTTTAATTCCAGAACAAGACGCTCGGCCATTTTTTTACCGACGCCCGGAATGTTGACGAGATTGCCTACATGACCGCCGGATATGGCATTCATCAAATCATGCGCGGAAATTCCGGAAAGAATGTTCATGGCTATTTTCGGTCCGATGCCGCTGACGGAAATCATTAATTGAAAGAGGTCTCTTTCCTGATCCGTATAAAAACCGAATAAATTGATGGCGTCTTGTTTTACGTTGGTGTGAACATGCAAGGTTATCGCCTGCCCGGCTTCCGGTAATTCATAGAACGTGGTCAAGGGAATAAAAACGCGGTAACCGACCCCCTGAACATCAACGATGACGTGAGAAATTCCCTTGTAAACAATTTTACCGCTGATTAAGGCAATCATCAGATTGGTTTTTCCTTTGAGAAATTTGCGTGGCAGATCGCGGTAGCCAGTGCGTCCGCGGCATCCGCCGGAGGAATTTCAGACAATTTTAAAATAGCTTTGACCATGACCTGCACCTGTCTTTTTTCGGCTCTGCCGTAGCCCACCACGGCTTTTTTAATTTCCAGCGGTGAATATTCAAAAATCTGTATTCCCTTATCGGCTCCGGCAAAAATCGCCACGCCTCTGACCTGGGCCTGTTTAATCAGGCTGCGAACATTTTTCCCGTAAAAAATATTTTCCAGCACGATGGCCTGTGGTGCGGTCTGTACGATCATTTTAGAAAGCTGTTGATAAACAGAAATCAACATGG
>CAYNWA010000019.1:32802-35085 GCA_964400795.1 uncultured Smithella sp. | reverse complement strand
AAAAGTGAATCTTTTTTGGATTTGATTTCACCATGTGCGACATGCCGCAGATAGTTACCTTTTTTTTCAATAACACCGAATCCTGTAACGTGACTGCCTGGATCGATCCCTAAAATTCGCAATTTTCTATTTCCGTAACAAGATACAAAATTTCACCAAGCCAATGAATGAAAGCAATAACTGCGGCCTGACGATTTTTAACTCAGTTTCTCCATTACATCTTCATCGATATCGAAGTTCGAGTAAACATTTTGCACATCGTCATTGTCTTCGAGCTTTTCCATCATTTTGAGCATTTGTTCCGCTTTATTCTCACCCAACTTGACGGTATTGGAAGGAATCATGCTGATTCGGGCTTCCAGATGTTTTATCCCTTTGGCATCAAGCGCCTTTTTTACAACTTCAAAGGAAGCAGGATCGGTAATCACTTCGTATTCAGAATCTTCGCTTTTCACGTCTTCCGCTCCGGCCTCCAGAGCCAATTCCATTAATGTATCTTCATCAATAACTTTTTTATCAATAACAATACTTCCCTTTTTCGCAAATATCCACGACACACAGCCGTTTTCACCAAGATTGCCGCCGTGCTTGGAAAAGATATGCCTGATTTCCGCCACCGTTCTGTTTTTATTGTCGGTCATGATTTCCACCAAAACGGCCGCACCGCCAGGACCATAACCTTCATAGGTAACTTCTTCATAAGCTGCCGCGCCCTGATCGCCTCCGGTACCCTTTTTAATTGCACGTTCGATATTATCCTTGGGCATGTTTTCTTCCTTCGCGAGCAGAACTGCCTGTCTGAGTCTGGAATTTCCTTCAATATCGCCGCCACCCAGTCTTGCGGCCAGGGTTATTTCCTTGATAATTTTGGTGAATATTTTTCCGCGTTTGGCGTCAATCGCACCTTTTTTTCTTTTGATCGTGCTCCATTTGGAATGGCCGGACATGTTACTTCTCCTTCTTTTTTTTCATTTTTATTCTTAACATAAGGTAATAAGCTTGTAAAGCTTCTTGCCTTCAAAAACATATGATATTTTGAAAAGAAATTGTGGCTTTCTACATATACGATAAGGGGTATTTTTTACTATATCCGACCAACTCGACATACCCCTTGCCCTGTACGGGTAAATTATTATATGTGCCGCTGATTCGGACACTTCCTTCCCAGTATGGCATTGGTTTGAGTTCCAATTCTTGTTCTGCAAGAACTGGATTGACATGAAGTTTTAAGTTCAGGGATTTAACTTTTATCTCCCATGAAGCAGGGTAATTTGAATCTGTTTTTTCGCTGTACCAGGTGCTTAAAGTTTTAACATCAATATCGTCTTTTTTCAGCCAAACCGTTTTGCCGTCGGGCAATACAAAAGTTCCGCCGCCGGTGTCAATAATTTTATCCCGATCATTTCTGATAAAATAGATCATCAATTCGCAATGATTATCCAGCTGCACGCTAAACCAGTCCCATCCCGACTGAGGATAGACAAGTTTCATCGTTCCGTATTCATGGTCCATCCAGGATGTACCTTCAACCTTGAGAGGCTGACCTTCAACCGTTAAAGTCCCTGACGTTTTCATCCTTGTAAATGAATAATAGTAATTGGCATGATTGGCCCCTTTAGTGACAATGCCGCTTTTTGCATGAAGTGCTGCCGGTTTCAATGGCTCTAATTCCAGTTCAATCTTGTAGTCGGCCATTTCGGCGCATAGAAAATGTTTCCCGTTTTCTTCTCGGGCAGTCCACGATCCAATCCTGAGATCATATTTTTGCTCGTCCGCTTTTGATTTGTTAAAGATAAAGTCATCGATCGCCTTCGTCTGAAATTTTTCTTTTTGCAGATCGGTTATGGCAAAATGTCCCAGCATTCCGACATCCTTCAACCAGTGAGCGGGAATGGGAATGAAAAAATCAGGGATTTTATCTTCGTTGGTAATTCTTTTGAAGAAGGTTAGTTCGTATCCGAATTCCCGATGATCTTCCGCAGTCAAATGACCGGTATAATACCACCATTCATTCTGCGCCCAATAATGAGCAGCTCCATCTTCAGGCAAACGAAGGGGATTGACAGGTGTCGAATGGTTTATTGTATAAACGGGAGCGCAAGACGATACGAAAAACGCGAACAACATTAAAGCAAAGATTTTTATTTTTTCCATTTGCAATAAAAAGATTTTTCTGATCAAAGAGTTTATCTCAACTGGGGTAAACTTTCTGGTCTTGATAAAATAAAAAAATTACTTTAACTGAACCGGAACCACCTTATTCAGAGCAGCCCGAGTCTTGAT
>CAYNWA010000019.1:17803-32792 GCA_964400795.1 uncultured Smithella sp. | reverse complement strand
AAAAAAACCGCCTTAAGCATGTCTCCCTCTATCTCGGCAACATCCAGCCGCTCGTAATAATCAAGAGTTTCCTTCATATCCGCGCGAATAATGACTGTAAGAATCGGATGACTGTTGGTAACTTTAGCGTCTTCAAACATAGTCCCGTGCTTCAGCATCACCTCCAGTCCCATACGAAAATCTTCGAGGGCAATGGGCATTTTTAAATATTTACAATTTTCATGATCAAGGAATCTTCCTTTGCCTTCACGCCCGGGATTTTATAATTCTTGCCCGGTCTATGAGATCCAATTCGTTGCAAACATTTTTAACCTCGCTGATGACTACATATTGCGGAATCATCAAGGTTAATATCTCATCGGGTTATTATAAAATTAACTTAGATATTACTGGGCGGAAAATCCTCCATCCACCGGGAAAATGCCTCCTGTTATATAGTTGGAAGCTTTTGACGCTAAAAATACTGCCAAACCTTTTACATCGTCCTCTTCGCCATACATCTTAAGCGGAATAGCGGAAACCGTCAGATCGAGGATCTCTTTCATTTCCGGTTTGAATAAATGACCCATCATATCCGTTTTGAAGAATCCCGGTGCTATACAGTTCACATAAATTTTATATCGGGCTAATTTGAGAGCCAGCGTTTTGGTCAACCCTTCGACGGCAAACTTGGATGGATTGTAGGCAACCGCCGGATGTTCTTCTTCGTTGGAACCTCGCGAACCATAGATCGAAGAAATATTGATCATCTTGCCTCCGCCCTTCTCCTTCATAATCCGGGCAACCTGCTGAGAAAGAATCCAAACACCTTTGACGTTAACGTCAAATATCTTTTCCCACTTATCCAGCGGATATTCCAGTGTAGGCGCACCCCAAGTAAGCCCGGCATTGTTCACCAAGATATCTATCGTTCCGAATTTATCCATGGTGGTTTTAACAAGATTGTCAATGTCCCCTTTTATGGCCAGATCGCATTTGACCGCCAGAGCTTTCACGCCCAGCTTTTCCAATTCCTGAACTTCTTTTTCCAAGTTCTCCAGTTTGCGCGAGGCAATGACAACATTGGATCCAGCTTCAGCCAAACCAGTGGCAATAAACTTGCCGATACCTCTTCCACCGCCTGTAACTATGGAAACTTTACCTTTTAAATCAAATAAATCCCTGACTTTCATTTCAAACTCCTTTATGTAATATAATTAATATTTTAAAGAACATTAATGAATTGCTCTTTTCAATGCTCAATATTTTTCCCCAAATAATATGATTCCCATAAAAAACATTATAAGAATCATTCCGTACACCAAAGAAAAATTCTATTCCAAAACTTGGTAGGGCATTTAAATGAAAGTAAGATAATTAATTTTTGAATATTTAATGACTATTCATTATCTTTTTCAATTGATGTGGCACGACTATCGATTGGAACAACTAACCGTATATGTTGCCTAGCCAACATGAGAACAGGGGTTTGCCAATCACGCCCTGACCCGTCGAGCGACAACAACTCCACATTGACAAGAATGATAAACTCCTGATCACGACGATTAAGATAATCGGAGAGTCTACTGCGATACCCTTCCTGGGGAAGTGTTATATCACCTTCCACTCGATATCGGTCGGTCTCTATCACAACTCTTTCTTGCCTCATGTCCGCAGGGGGCATCACAAAAACCTCCTCAATCGGATGATGAGTATATATTTGATCAATAATTCAAAGCGGGTCGCCGTTTTGATAAAACATTGACAATTCATATTTAAATTATAAAAAATTTGACTTTGTATGTCAATGAAATATTTACTGTAAAATTATAGGTTTCTATATTTTTTGATTGGATATCATAATTTCGTGTCACAAAAAATTAATGCGGAATAAATTGCATTTAACAATTCAAAAGATATAAGAAGTATAACTTAAAATTATCGATTTCATGATACAAAAAACTACCTGGTTACTTGTGAGATTAACGACAGATTCCGATGTCTTTAGCAGATTCTAATGTTGCACAATTTCCCAATGAACAGGCTTTCTGGACATCGTTACATCCCAATTTTTTATTCCCCTGTTGTAAATAAGCAACCCCTCTATTCATGTAAGCTTCAGTATAATCCCGTTTTAGACTGATGGCTTTATCGTAATCATTAATGGCTTGTTGATACTGACCAAGCTGAGAATAAGTAAACCCTCTGTTGTTATAGGCTTTAACATGATCCGGCTTCAGGCGGATGACATGATTAAAATCCTCGATGGCCAGGTGATACTCGCCTCGCTGACCATGTATAATTCCCCGATTGTAATAGGCGTCAGAATAATCCCCCTTTAGATGAATGGCTTTATTATAATCTTCCATGGCTCGTTGATATTGACCAAGTTTCGTGTAAACGACACCCCTGTTATAGTAGGCATTTGCATAGGCAGGTTTTAAACTGATGGCTTTGTTGTAATCATCAATGGCTCTTTGATACTGACCGAACATAGCATAAATAACACCCCTGTTATTATAAGCTTCTGAATTGCCAGGGTTCCTACGAATGACTTCATTATAATCCTTCATTGCCTTTTGATATTGTCCAAGTTTCACGTATGCAATACCTCTATTGATGTAAGTCGGGAGATAATTCGGCTCTATATGGATGGATTGGCTATAATGATCAATGGCTTCCCTTTCTTTCCCTTCCTTAAAGAAAGCGATACCCATCCCAACATGTGAAAGATAATGATTCTTATTAATGAGCACAGCGTTACTGAATAAAGCTATGCTGTTTTTCCAGTGGAGGGATTGTTGCCAGCCTAAAATTGCCAGGATGACAAGAAAAACTGCGGCTGACGGCAATAAAATCTTTTTACGCATGGTTTCACTTCTCATCAAAGGCAACAATCCCCAGGCCAGCATAATGGAAATACCTATTGATGGTAAATAAATATAACGATCAGCCATCGCGTTGTTTCCTACTGGAATAATGCCGATCACAGGCAGAATACTTATTAAATACCATAACCATCCTGCAAAAAGATAAGGAAACCGTTTCATTTTTAAAATGACAAAGGCACTAATAGCAATGATTAGCAATGCCGCACCTAAAGTCTGCCATGGTGGAGCATTGCCGAAAAAAGGATAACAAAAAGCCAGATCATGAGGCCAAAATATTTTTCTCAGATAAACCACAAAGGCAATCAACGCGTTAGTGACCCTTGATTTTATACTAAAATGCCAGTAACTTGTGGACAATCCAACGTGGGCATATATCGTAATCAAAGAGAACACTGCTGAGAAGATAAATAATATTATTTTTTCCCGTAACTGCCATAGGATAATATTTCCCTTTTGCGACTCAAAGCGTTTCAACGGCCAGTAATCCAGAATAATCATAATTACGGGCAGGGTGACAACCGTAGGTTTGCTCATAAATCCGCAAGCAAAAAATAAACAAACAAGCAGATATCTTTTTATAACCGGTTTTTCTGTATAATAGACGTAAAAGCAAAGAGTGAGCATCCAGAAAAAAGCGCTTAAGACATCCTTTCTTTCAGACACCCAGGCAACTGATTCTGCACGTAATGGATGAATTGCAAAAAGAACAGCGATAAAGGCGCTTCTCCAGACATTGCCGGTCATGCGGTTAAATAACCAGAAAAGCAATAACGTACTCAGAATATGCAGGACAAGGTTGGTCATATGATAACCACCTGCATTTACACCAAAGACCTGATAATCCAACATCAAGGAAAGCCAGGTCAAAGGATGCCAGAATCCTATAAAGCGAATAGGCTCGGTGCTGAACGCCCATAAAATTCCATTTAAAGAAATTTTGGACTGAACATAACCGTTCTTTGTTACATAGTCAAAATCGTCAAGAGTGACAAAATCGAATTGACTCACCTGCCAGAAAACAGCAAGTGTAATCGCTGCCAAAATAACATAAATCATCAGAACTTGTTTCTTTGAACCAGTCTTTAGCTTGAGCATTAATATTCCTTAATCTTGAAATCAAAAAGTTAACAATTCGTTAAAGGTTGACCACCGCATCTTGCAATCACTACCAGATTCTTTATATCAACGGCAGATTCCCCTGCTTTTAGCAGATTCCAATGTTTTACAATTTCCTAAGGTACAGGCTTTCTGCGCGTCCCGGCAGCCTAATACAACGTTGCCTTTCTTTATATAAGCCGCTGACCTATTCATATAAAAACCAATATCATCACTTTTCAAATGAATAGCCTGATTATAATCTTCAATGGCTTGTTGATACTGACCAAGCTGAGAATAAGTAAACCCTCTGTTGTTATAGGCTTTAACATGATCCGGCTTCAGGCGGATGACATGATTAAAATCCTCGATGGCCAGGTGATACTCGCCTCGCTGACCATGTATAATTCCCCGATTGTAATAGGCGTCAGAATAATCCCCCTTTAGATGAATGGCTTTATTATAATCTTCCATGGCTCGTTGATATTGACCAAGTTTCGTGTAAACGACACCCCTGTTATAGTAGGCATTTGCATAGGCAGGCATAAAACGAATGGCATCGTTGATGTCTTCTAATGCACGCTGATATCGACCAAGTTTTGCATACGTAATTCCTCTATTATAATATGCTTTGGCATAATTTCCCTTAATCGATATGGCTTTATCAAAATGATATATTGCTCGGATCATTTGACCTTTTTCCAAATAAGTATATCCCAGATTATTGTGCACCAGATAATTGTTATTCGTCACAGTTAAAACATGATTGAAAATGGTAATGCTGTTTTTCCAGTAACCGCATTGTTTCCAGGATATGAATGCCAGAAGCGTAAGAAAGCACAATGCCGCCGGTAATAATATCGTTTTGCGAAATTTTTCATTTTTAAACAATTGAGGTATGCCCCAGGCAAGTATTATAGCGATACCAATAGAAGGCAGATAGGTATAACGATCGGCCTTCGCCTGCTCGCCAACCTGCAATAAGCCAATGACAGGCACAAGCGTCCCCAGATACCAAAACCAACCGACAAATATGAAAGGGGCTCTCTTGATGTAATAAAGGGCGGATATAGTCATGAATAGAAGACCACCCGCAGAAATCAAAATTTTCCACGAAGAAAATAAATATTCATATGGATAGAATACAGCGAGATTCAATGGCCAGAATATTTTTTCAAGATAAGCCAAATATGAAAAAATCGCGTTAGTGACCCGAGCAAGGACGGGTAAATTTTCCATGGAAGCAACAGTGCCAACTTTATTTTGCGCCCAGACAGTTACAATACTTACAATAACTGACAGCAAAATAAATGGAATTTTTTCCAGAAAAAGCACTCCCGGTGAATAAAATATTTTTTTATTGTGTATTGTTAAATTCTCCCATCGTTTGAGTGGCCAGTAATCAAGAAGTAACAAAAGAAATGGAATCGTTACCATCATGGGCTTTGACATCAGACTGAGAGCAAACAATAAAAGGCAGAAAAAATATTTGGACCGCTTGGGCGATGCAACATAGAGTGCATAAGCGTAAAGAGTGCTCATACCTAAAAACATACTCAATACATCTTTTCTTTCAGATGCCCATGCAACGGACTCCACGCGCAGGGGATGCAGGGCAAACAAGGCGGCGGCAAAAGCAGATTGCCAGATGTTATTGGTAGCCTTGTTTAAGAAAAGAAAAAGGAATAAACTGGCAAAGATATGCAGAAATAAACTTGTCATATGATGGCCGGAAGCATTTGCACCGAATAGTTTCCAATCAATCATATGAGAAATCCAGGTAAGCGGATGCCAGTAACTGCAATATGTTGTCGTCATCGCCCATTTAATGGCTTGCAGATTTATGCCGGATTGTATGTGGGCATTATCAGTAATATATTCATTGTCATCATAATGAATAAAATCATTACCTGCAATACGGCCAAATACGGCACAGGATGTTACTAATAAAAATATTATGATGAGATGGGTATATTTTTTTTTCATAAAATAATCCGAGAGAAACTCTACGTTGCCGGAATATTTTGTATCATAGAATGCACGATGCGTAAATTATGTTTATTCATGTGCATCGAACAAAGAAGAATGCGTTATGTTCAACATCAAATATCAGAGGATAGAAAAAAAGGGATTATGAAAATATCCATAATCCCTTGATTTTACATGGTAGGCGGTGCTGGGATTGAACCAGCGACTTCTACCGTGTGAAGGTAGCACTCTCCCGCTGAGTTAACCGCCCGAGAGGGTTGTGATATAACTTAAAGCGTTTCTTATTTCAAGGGAAAAAGTTTTCACATGGATCTATTGATTGCCAACAATTCATCTGACAATATTTAATTTAATATTTGGTTCGTTTGATCTTTGAAAATATTCAGATAATTTTAAGATCAGCCCTCCGGCCATCATCTTAAAGATGATGGCCAAAGGGCTGAGAGAAGAGTTATAGCTTTTTTACAAAAGCTAAGAAGGGGCAATTTGCTGATTACAGCATTTCAAATATAGCGGCAGCGCCCATTCCGCCACCGATACACATGGAAACGATGCCGCGTTTGTTGCCGCGACGTTTCATCTCGTGCAGCAACTGAGCGGTCAATTTTGCTCCCGTGCATCCCAATGGATGACCCAGAGCTATCGCGCCGCCATTGGGATTGATATCGCTGGCATTCAGACGATCTTCAAGACCAAGTTCTCTGATACAGTAAAGAGCCTGGGAGGCGAACGCTTCGTTAATTTCAAATAATTCTATATCTTTCGTCGTCATACCGGCAAGCTTCAGTACCTTTGGAATGGCATATCTTGGACCGACACCCATTTCTTCCGGTTTGCAGCCGGCCACGGCATAGTACACCAGTTTGGCAATGGGCTTCAAACCCAGAGCCTTTGCTTTTTCCGCGGACATAACAAGCGAAAATGCCGCTCCATCCGTCATCTGGGAAGAATTGGCGGCAGTAACGTTGCCACCCTGCTTAAAAGGCGATTTCAGTTTCGCCATGTCCGCCAGATTCACCGGCCATCTTACACCGTCATCAGTATCGAACACAAATTCTGTGCGAATACGTTTGCCGTCTTTATCTTTCTTGTATTTATAAGCTTTAACGGGGATAATTTCTTCCTTGAATTTACCGGCCTTGATGGCTTCATACGCTCTACGGTTACTCTCCATACCGAATTTGTCCATATCTTCACGGGAAATACCGTGATTCATCGCAACGTTTTCCGCCGTATTGCCCATGTTGATGTAAACATTGGGCATGTTGGCAAAATCCCAATCGGGATCGGGACGGAAAATGCCGCCGCCCATGGGAATGTGGGTCATGGACTCCACACCACCGGCAATAATGACTTCCGACCATCCCGCGCGAATCTTTGCGGTAGCATCAGCAATGGACTGCACACCTGACGAGCAAAAACGGTTGACGGTCATACCGGATACCGGCTCGGGCAATCCGGCACCGACAGCCAGTACTTTTCCAAAGTTCATTCCGGCTTCTGCCTCGGGAAAGGCACAGCCGACAATCAAATCATCTATATCTTTCGGGTCTAGTTCGGGAACTCTCGCCAAAAGACCTTTAATCACCTGAATAGCAAAAACATCAGCGCGGGTTTCAGACAGACCGCCTCTTTTATATCTTGCACCGGCACTCCTGACGGATGCGACAATGACAGCTTCACTCATATTATATTTCCTCCTTACAGGCTTTTTATTTATGTTAAATGCTTAAGGCTGTGAGCCTCCGGACATATGTTCATTTTAGTTGCGCAGGGGTTTGCCGGTTGACAACATAGCCGATATTCTATCCTGCGTTTTCTGTTCACCGCAAAGGCTCATGAAAGCTTCCCGTTCCAGATCAAGAATTTCCTGCTCCGTTACGAAGGTTCCTTCATGGCATATTCCTCCACCCAAAACATGAGCAATCTTCATGGCGATATGCGCATCGTATTCAGAGGCGTATTTGCCGTACCTCATATTAGCAATGATCGCCGCAGCCACTCCGCGCAAGTTTTCTCCCATAACCGGAATAAGGGCCGGTTTCGGTGGTGCATAGAATTTGGACATCCCAAGAACAATCTGCTTGGCTTCATGAATCTGCATATCTCTGCTCATGTTAATCCTGCATGTCTTGCGAATAAAACCGAGATCCTGAGCTTCCTGAGCGCTTGTCGCAACCTTGGCGGTGGCGATATTTTCAAAAGCCTTGCCGTAATGATACTGCATATTCAATCCTGATTCCACAACACCGACGGGAATTCCTTCCGTCATACGCACCGCCAATTCTTTGCAGCCGCCGCCTGCTGGAATTACGCCAACACCGACTTCGACCAGACCCATGTAGGTTTCTCCGTTAGCCAGGCAGTAGTCGCCGTGCATGGCTATTTCGCAACCACCGCCCAGAGCCATACCGGCCGGAGCCGTTACAACCGGCTTGGGCAAATATTTCATCTTCATATTGGCGTTCTGTAATCCAGCGACCATTTTTTCCAGTTCAGACCACTGTTTTTCACTGATCGCGCAAATCACTGCAAAAATGTCGGCGCCGGCAGAGAACATACGCTGATCATGATTGGCAACAACCATTCCTAAGAAGTCCTTATCCACGATATCGCAAGACTCCGAGATCATCTGAATCATATCGCCATTGACAGAATTCATCTTGGTATGGAATTCCAGACAGGCAACACCGTCACCAATATCCACCAGCGTTGCGGCTGGATTTTCTTTGACAATCTTCTTTCTTTCTTTAAGACCCGGCAGCAGAATGATCTTGGGGTTTTCTTCCAGTTTTACATAGCCCTTCTTCTTGAAATCGTAATAGGATTTGACGCCTTTGCTGTCCACTTTATAGAAAGTCTTGCAACCTTTTTTGAGCATTTCTTCAATCTTGGCCGGAACTTTCTTGCCGAGCTTCTTCATGACTTCGACAGCTTCCTTAACACCAATGGCATCCCATGATTCAAAAGGACCAAGTTGATGATTGTAACCCCACTTCATGGCGTTGTCTATTTCAACGATAGTGTTACAAATCTCGGGAATACGGTTTGCGGAATAGATGAAATTGTTGCACAGATATTCGCGAAGATAATCACCCGCGGCATCCTGTCCGTTGAAGGCAACTTTCATGGAATTAGCCACACCCGAATCGGCCCACTTCTTTGCTTCAGAAATGGATTCAAACTTCGGCCTCTGAGCCACAGCATATTCCATGGTCTTCCAGTTCAGAGCATATTTGACGTTTTTGCCTTTTTCATCCTTGACTTTCTTGTAGAAGCCACCCTTGGTTTTATTACCCAACCATTTATTAGCCATCATCTTTTCCTGAAAACTCAGGGGCAGGAAAGTGTCACGGCATTCATCCTTGGGAACAGCATCATAAAGATTCTTACTGACATGAGCACCGATATCCAGACCAACCAGATCCATGGTTCCGAAGATGGCGGTTCCCGGACGTCCAACAGCCTTACCGACGATAGCGTCAATTTCTTCAATCGTCATACCTTTTTCAATCATGACTTTCTGGGCATTGCACAGATCATAAACACCGATACGATTACCGATGAAGTTAGGAACGTCCTTACATACGACAACACCTTTACCCAAGACTTCCTCACAGAACTTGCTCATATAAGCAATAACTTTCTTGTCGGTTTCCTTGCCGGGAATGATTTCCATCAACTTCATATATCTGGGGGGATTGAAGAAATGGGTACCCAGAAAACGTTTTTTCAAAGACGGACTGAAATTGGCGGAAATGTCTTTAATGGGAAGACCGGACGTATTGGTGGAAACGATACAGGTCGGTTTGACAACCTTTTCCACTTTGGCGAAAAGGTCCTGTTTGATTTTCAGGTTTTCAACAACAACTTCGCAAACCCAGTCACAGTCAGCCAGCATATTCAAATTATCTTCAAAGTTACCGATGGTAACCATCGACGCATTGCTTTTGGCATAAAAACTGGCCGGTTTCGATTTGGTAGCTCCGGCCAATCCGTTAGCAGCAAACTTGTTGCGCCAAGCCGGGCTTTTCTCGGTTAATCCTTTCTTTTTATCATCCTCGGTAAGTCCTCCAGGGGGAATGATATCCAGCAGATAACACTCAATGCCGGCATTCGTTAAATGGGCTGCGATATTCGCACCCATAACTCCCGCGCCTAAAACGGCAGCTTTTTTGATCTCAAATGACATGTTCTCCTCCTTTGCCTTTTTTACTTTATACTTTTGGCTGATTATAAAATCCTTAAATATTCATCATGCTTTTTTCAGGCCCTTGATGAATATCTCCAATGCTAATTTTTTTGTAGAATAAATTCTTTCTCTTCGCTTCACTGGGGCTCCCGAAAAAATATATAAAGAAATAATACCGTTGAGCAAACCCCAAAACGCATTTTGATTTCGTTTTAAATTCATTTCCCTGGAAAATTCATTTGAATCTATGCCCATCTGCAAAATTTTACCAATCACATCTATTGATTTGGCATTCGCATTAAGAATTTGCGAGTTCAATTTCTCGGGTAAATTCATTTCAGCCGGTTGCAGCATATAGGCCATGAGTATTCTAAAAAGCTCACTATCATTCAGAAAAAAATCAATATAGATACTCGAAAATTCAGTCAGCATATCAGATGCCGCAACTTGTTTTTCCAAGAGCACGGAAACCTGCCGGTTAAAACTATCAATGTCATTCAACAGGATTTGAGCATAAATTTCCTCTTTACTGTCGAAATAAAGATAAATTGATCCTTTTCCCAACTCGGAAGATTTTGCTATTTCATCAACGGTGACTTTATTAAAACCCTTTTTAAAAAATAACGTGCGCGCTGATTTGAGAATTAGCTTTTTGCGGTTATCTTTTTCTTTTACTCTTCGTTCCAGAAGTCCCACAATCATTTTCTTCCTAACTAAAGAATGTAAAACTACGGTCAATATCTGACCGGCGGTCACATTTCTTGTAGAACAATAAAACTATAAAGTCAAGGAGAAATAATTTTCGGGAAAAATTATATGATTGCTATGAACCTATAGAAATATAACCGGTTCAAAAAAAAATTATGTATTGAATATTATAGGATTATTTAAAAAATAACGTCTATGCATTTACACATCAAAAACAATTATCTCCCAATATAAAAAATTTTATTTTTGATCTAGATTTTTCCTTAGTGCCTTTGCAATTTTTAAATTTTTCTTCGCTTTGGTGTTATCGGGATTAATACGTAAAGCATTTTCAAAATTTTGCATACTTTCTTCAAGATTCCCTTTTTTTAACAGCGCAAGACCTAAAAGATTGTATGCGTCCCCGTAATTAGGATTTTTTCTAACGGATTTCAGAGAATACTCTTCACATTTGTCAAGATTATTATCCTCTAAATACAACAATCCCAACACATAATATGCTTCAGCAGGAGCTTGAACTTCTTGAATGGCCTTTTTTAAGACCCGAATCGCTTCGTGACGTTTGCCCAGTCTATTTAAAATGATCGCTTTATTCTTATACGCCGCATACACTTTGGGAGTTAATTTCAAACCCATATCGTAATAATACAAGGCCTGCTCGTTTTTACCATTTCTTGCCAATTCCTGGCCTATCAGTACATACGCCACATAATTATTCGGATCTTTTTCCAGCGTGTATTCCAATAAGGTAAATGAGTTTTGCCATAGTTTTTGTTGATGATACGCTACAACGGCAAGAAAACCGATGCTTAATAAAGACATCATGATTAATATCTTCTTATAAATATCTTTTTTGACTGAAATCTGTTGTGCTCCCCAGGCAATCATAATGAATAATCCGATAACCGTAACATAGGCATAACGATCCGCCATCGTTTGCTCGCCAATCTGAATAAGCCCGATGACAGGAACCAGCGTCCCCAGATACCAAAACCAGCCGACGGGCAAATAAGGGTATTTTTTAAAATATTTACAGACAAAAAAAGTAATGATGACCAACAATACCGAAAACAATAAGATCTGCCAAATACTGATATGAAGATACAAATAAGGAATAAACAGGTCGGTAGGCCAAAATATTTTTTTCACATACATGCCATAAGAAAAAATCGCATTGATGACCCTTTGGCTGAAAACAGAATCTATTGTTTGCTCGACTCGAAGTGCGGAAGCTGTATGGGGGAAATAAAGCGTGATCCATATCGAGATTATCGATAAAAGAAATAAAGGTATTTTCTCCAGCATTAGAAATTTTAGTCTTTTTTGGGCCAGGCCGGCAGTAACACGACTTACTACTTTGTCCTGCTCACCTATTGCGGTTCGATTAAGCGGCCAATAATCGATGAGCAACAAAACAAAAGGCAGGGTTACCAGCATCGGTTTCGACATCAGGCCCATGGCAAAACTGATCAATACCGGCACATAGCGTTTCCAGCCGGGCTGTTTCGCGTACCACACGTAGCACAGCATGGTCGTCATCCAGAAAAACGTGCTCAGGACATTTTTGCGCTCAGATATCCAGGCAACGGATTCCACATTAATCGGATGGACGGCAAATAAGGCCGCAACAAAAGCGCTGCGCCAAATAGCCCCGGTAAGATGTTTAAAAAGAAAGAATAATAAAATCGCATTAAAAATATGAATAATCACGTTTGTCCAGTGATAACCGCCGGCATTAAAACGAAAAAGATGAAAATCCAACATAAAGGAAAGCCAAACCATCGGATTCCATAAACCAAAATAATTTGTACTGAAAGCCCAGCGTAATCCATCTGCCGTAAATCCTGTCTGAACATGGCTGTTTTCTGTGATATATGTTGGGTCGTCAAAATTAATAAAATCATAATTTTGCACCGGCCAATAAATGCAGAGCGACAAGGCAATGAGGATCAAAACAACAAGAATGGAATGTTTTTGTTTTATATTTAGCTCATCAAACATGGATTTCCAATTTGGACTGTCCGTGCACTTTCATTTATTTCTATCGCAGACATCATTTATTTATTATGACACACTTAGATGAATTTTATGCGTCGTAACGCAAAAAGAACCATTCTCAACAAAAGCCAGCCGTGTTTCCAGCGGCTGATATTGGTCGTTCCGTACGTTCGTTCCCGGTAGCGAACAGGAATTTCAACAATCTTCAGATTCAATTTAGCGGCTCCGAATAAAAGGTCAAAATCGCCGAACGGATCGAAATCGCCAAAATAGGAACGGTTGGCTGCAATTTTTTCATAATCGGTTTTCCGGAGCACCTTCGTGCCGCATAGCGTATCTTTAATCGGCTGTCCCAGCAGCCAGGAAAAAACCAGACTAAAAAATTTGTTTCCCACGAGGTTAAAAAAACGCATCGCTTCCTTTTCCATGGGATAAACCAGACGCACACCGTTAACAAATTCCGCCTGACCTTTATAAATCGCGTCATAAAAACGGGGTAAATCTTCCGGCGGCACCGTGAGATCGGCATCAAGAATCATCAGAATATCTCCCTCGGCCTGTTGAAATCCCAGACGAACGGCGTCGCCTTTCCCCTCGCCGGTTTGCCTGAACAATTTTGCCGATCGCTGCGGATTGCTCCTGACGGCGTTTTGAATGGTTTCATAAGTATTATCCGTGGAACCGCCTTCAACAAAAATCAGTTCCGTTTTCCGCCCCATTTCCGGAACGCTTTCGAAAATGCGTTCGATGTTGCCCGATTCATTCCGTGCCGCAATCACCACCGATACGCTGGGCAATTCCTCCCGATCTGAAGCAGCAGCCAGAGGCCTGGCTGTGATGAAATGCGTAAGCGCAAAGATTTTAAACGGCCATATTTTAGCAACAAAACGATTCATCAAAGAATCGATCACGGGTGTACGCATGGGCCATATCATTTCCTCCCGGTGGTTGATCACTTCGAAACCGGCGAGCGAAAGCAATCCCGTGATGTCTTCCACGGTCAGCCAGTTTTGCAACAGCATCGGTTTGGCCAGTCTCAAAGACCGGACAACATTCAGCGGCAATTCCCACAAACGGCTGTAAAAATTTATGATGATGCGCGATCTCGGCGTGGTCAGAGGCAATATTTTCTGAAAAACAGCCTGGACATCCCATAACTCATTAACGACATCGGAAAGAATGATGTAATCAAACGTATCCTGCAATTCCAGTTCATGGGCATCGGCAGTCACAAAGTGAAGATGAGGATGACGCGTCTTTGCCTGTTTAATCATGGCCGCCGAAAAATCGATGCCGACACCATGGGAGGGATCAAGGGAAGCAAGCAGATCGCCGGGACCGCAGCCGATTTCTATTACCCTTTGCCCTGGAGGAACGGAAAATCGAACCACTTCCCGCAAACGTCTATGGTAATAGGCGTTAAACCTTTCCCATTTGTCGAGCGTCTCGGCAATATTATTCCAATGGGCAATCCGCGTCTTTTTGTAATTCTGATCATGAGAACTTTTCATATACGTTTCAGTTCTTTTCAATGACCTAACATGAAATCAATTTGAGCTACAGTCTTATGTCTGCTTCCCCGTTTCAACTAAAACCCCTTCTTAACTTATGCGCGCTATCTTTCTTCATGAACAAAACACTTATATTATCATAATAAACAATATGCCAGTCTTTTTCACGCATCATCAACGAATGCGTTTTCGTCCCGGCCTTTAACAGCACAATATCGTGAGGATACTTTTTCAAAAAAACATCCCATTCATTTCTTCCATAGGAAAAATCAAAATACTCCTTATGGGTGTTAGATTGGTAAACAGTTTCATACCGGCCATCCATCGCCACACGACAATCCGGGTAACATGACCAGATAAGGTACTCGCCCCATTCAAAATGAGGAAGAATGTTTCCCTTAATATGATTATTCTTCATCCAATCGATTGCTTTCGTAGGATAAGAACCTGCAACGACGGCAAATCTGAAACTGGGAGCAATGTTAATCTGTTTAACGGGATAAAAATAAAAATACAGGATGATGAGCATGGATGAAAAAATGACCGGTGAAAAATTTATCAGGGCTGAAAGCGTTAATATTAAGGACAGGATAGAAGCAAATATTCTTGAATTTTTAAAAACGCTT
>CAYNWA010000019.1:0-17793 GCA_964400795.1 uncultured Smithella sp. | reverse complement strand
ACCGGTGAAAAATTTATCATGACCTTGAAGGATTTTATCCCGGCACCCCATGCATCGATATATTCAGACAGATAAGCAGGCATATACGCACCAAAGATCAATCCTAAAAAGATGCCGTGACGGACATGCGTGCTTCCCCAATAGACCACGACGGCAATAACCAAAAGCTCGGTGATGTCTTTTTTTTTGCGAAGGAGAGAGAAGAAAATCATTATCAAACTCATCACCAAAAAAAGCGCCACCGGAACTATATAAACTTTGGACTTTAACGCTGTGGCGGCTGAATACCACTCTGTTATTTCAGGCCTGGGCATAAAAACGGCGTGAACGGTATAGATCCAATAGTTTATCCCATAAGGATTAATCAACGTGGCAAGGGAGGCAATCATTCCCCATTTAAAATAAACAACCGCTATTTTCTTGCGTGCCAGACCTTCGCCCAAGGCATACAAAAATATCAAGCCCAGCCCGGAAACAAAACCGCCGTGAAAATTACACCAAAATATTTGAATCACTGGAAGCCATCCGAGGACAGTTATACTTTCTGTCTTTTTTGAGTATTCAAGAATGTAAAGAGTCAGGATAAAAAATAAAAAAGTGAAAATTTGAGCCCTCACAGGAACATAACCAAAAGAGATTAATAAAACAGAGGGAATGATGATCATTAAAATATTAGAAAGACTACCGCCTTTTTTTAAAGCGATTGAACAGACCAGATAAATTGTTAATAAAGCAGAGAGATAACGAATCAATTGCAGGCTTTCCGGTCCCCAATATTTCACCAGACCGAAAAAAACAACCCCGGTCAGCCATTCATGATACACCCACAATGGTTTTGTGGGCGTGTAGGCAAAAACATCCTGATAGGGAAAGAAGCCCTCTTCCCATAACAAGCGTCCGAAAGACAGATAACCCCACAAATCATAATCTGCCAGGCTTTTGTTGAATACGGTTATAAAAAAAAAGTAAAAAATAAAACCTAAGGCAAGACCGCCCAAGCCTTTGAAAAAATGATTTAATGAAGAGATTTTCGTCATTGGATAATTATAAAAGTTTTGCGATATATCTTGAATAAGTTAGTATCCTCAATCTTCAATCATACAACTCTCCGCTATTGTGATTATTAAGTTTATTGATAACAAAAGCAATATTTTTTTCCTGCCCCGCAAAAGAGTGTAAGCCAGTATATTATTGACATGCATTTCTTATATTGCTAAATATTATTCGTTTAATATTGATCATTCCCATAAATAATATTTCCCGGATTATGGAGAAATTCTTTATTGCATGTCGATAAATAAAAGCCACCTAATCTATCATTCCTTGGTATGGGTCGTTTGCATAGCCATTTTGCTGATATTATCAGTTGAATGCCTGTTAAATATAACGCCTCCCATTGCCCGTGATGCGCTTATTCATCATTTGGCCGTTCCCAAGCTCTGGCTTCAAAACGGCTGGTTCTATGAAATGAAATGGGCGAAATTTTCATACTACCCGATGAATGTTGATGTCCTTTATATGATTCCTCTTTATTGGAATAAGGACTTTCTTGCCAAATTCATCCATATGAGTTTTGGTATCGGGACCGCATTTCTTATTTATAATTATTTGAAAAACAGGATAAGTCTCATTGCAGGGCTTTTGGGGGTTTTGATCTTCTTAAGCACGCCGATGATATTTCGTTTATCAACACAAGCCTATATCGATTTAGGCCTGATTTTCTTCACCACAGCAAGCATTCTCACTTTCATTCGCTATCGTGACAGTGCCTTCAAAGATTTTAAATGGTTATTTCTTTCATCTTTTGCCATGGGACTCGCCTTGGGAACAAAATACAACGCCTTGATTGCATGGTTTTTTCTATCGGTGACAATTGTATTTGTTTACGCAAGAGATACCAAAGAGCAGTGGAGGGCTTTCAAGTGCGGTTTAATCTTTTTTTTCATCTCTCTTCTGGTTTTTTCGCCATGGTTGATTAAGAATGCTATTCTAACGGGAAATCCCTTTTATCCACTTTTTCAGGGAATTTTCAATATAAGCAATACAGCAACGCAAAACGGCACTTATTCCGTTGTGTCCGGCAGAACATACTCAGGAATTTTTCAATTCCGGGAAGTAATGTACGGAGAAGGCTTTTGGGAAACTTTGCTCATCCCCGTCCGCTATTTCTTTCAGGGACAGGATCACAGTCATCGTTATTTTGATGGTGTTTTGAATCCTGTGTTTATTATCCTGGCTCCATTCTCTTTCATGAATAAGTCCTTTTGCCGTGACAAACTTTTTTTCACAGGCTTTGTTATATTTTTCATTCTGACAGCCACATCCCTTGATCAAACAAGGATTCGTTATATCTTACCCGTCGTCCCCATTTTATCGATCCTTGCCGTGATGGGCTTAATCAATATTTTTCATTGGGCGAATGGCCTTTCAATAAATCTGCGGATATCAGGTCTTGTAATTCTTACCTTGTCCTGCACGGCCTTTATGACACAAAATATCATTTACATTAAAAATTATTATCAAGACATCGGCCCGATGCATTACATTTTAGGCAAAGAATCAAGAGAGGAATTCATTACCCGTCATAACAGCGGATACGCGGCTATTAAATATATTAATACGCACACGCCGAAAAACGCCAAAGTCAGGTTATTTTTATTTGCCGGACGCGGATATTACCTGGACAGGCTTTATGAGGAGGGCCCCCATTATGGAATGTCGGACATCGGCGGCCTTGTTGCCAATGCCCGGGATGACAATTCTTTTCAGGCATACCTGCGTTCCCTCGGTTGCACGCACTTACTGGTGCGAACTGAGTTATTTGAAAAATTTCTAAAAGACAATTATCCTCCGGCTACACGCGCGTTATTTATCCGGCGGATGAGCGAGGCAACGAAAATTTTATATAATCAAGAAGGCTGTTCCGTTTACGAAATAATCTCCAAACCGTAACAACGTTTCAGCCACGACAATCAAATCCCTGAATGTTACTTCAACGATTCTTGTTCGCCGCAATGTGAGAGAGCTTGTCTTTTGAAGACTTTTTAAAACTATCTTTGAAGCGAAGGATTCCGAAAAGCATAAAAACCCCTCCCAGAATTAGCATAAAAAAAGCAAAAACAAGAGACGGACTTCCCCCGTACATTGGAATATTGCGATGGGGATCAGACTTGTCGAATCTAATTTCCATGGTGTCATCAATTTTCAATACATCCCACTGTTGTTTGGCGATAGAACGGCTGGACGTTATTTTACCGCCGGAGGACTGCATAAACCAATAATCGATATAATAACTGCCGCCTCCGTCTGATCCGAGCTTAAAATGTTTATTTGTTATATGACCGACAGCATATCCTTCATAATGCTGTACGTGCTTATATTCCTCATGCGCGCCCCAACTGCCGGCCACAAAAAACAATCCTACGCCGATACAGACCAAACCCCAGAAAAAGCGTGAAAAGGAAACCTTCAAGCGATACCTCCATTCCTGTTATGCGTGTCGTATAAAACTACTTGCCTTATTCAGAAAATTCAATAAATTTTTTAATATTATTTTTTAAGGATAAAAAAAGGGGCGTTTATCGCGCCCCTTTTTCTTTTTTAACCGATGACCGTTAATTTATTGATGATGCAGTAAGTGTCATCTGGCCGTTGCCATCAATGCTTACGACTGCATTAGTTACACCCCATGTCGGTGCGGGCGAACATGTAATGGTTCCACTTGTTCCGCTTAAATCAGCTGTTGCCGTGGTCACACCAGCCGTCTGACTATATCCTGCGCTTATTATATCGGTTAACCCAATACTTGTGGCAGCAGGCTGATCAACCGTATAGGCAACGGATGCCGTATAAGCATTTTTGCAGTCCGTGTTCAGCGTTGAGACATAGCCTCTTTTTCTGTACTGGATAAACTGCGGAATAGCGATCGCCGCCAGAATACCGATAATCGCGATAACGATCATCAACTCAATCAACGTAAAACCTTTCTCTCCTTTGTTACGGAAAATCTTTAACATAACATACCTCCTTAAAAATTTTTTTGTTTTGTGTTTGTTAGTAACTAAATGATAACATTCTTCCCATCATTTTAGTTAACCATGCAAATTTTACCTTACTAAAAACTTTTTCCGTTGCTTTGATAAGAAGCAAATCATGTGCCAAATATGAATGATGTTAAATATCGTATCATAAAATATTTTTTTGCCTTTAAAATCAATTATAAATATTTTTCATATTGCCTTAAACCTGAATATCCAATTCTGGAGAGAAGATTATAATGGTGTTTTTCACCAAATCACTGTTATTTAAACCACCGAAAATTGATTATTCTACCATTATAAAACAGGGCTGCCCTGAAGAATAAATAACGATATTATAAAGTTATAATCACTTCGCCCTTTTACACAACATCTCAAGCTGAAATGATAAAATACTGCTGAACTACAATTTAACATGTGGTAAAAGAATTTCATGAAGATCAATATCAGTTACAAAGAAAAAAATCTGAGCCTGTATATCCTTCTGGCATTGATTACACTTGCCGTTTTCTGGCAGGTCAATCAATTTGACTTTGTTAACATTGATGATGGCGTTTATGTTACAGAAAACAGTAATATCCGGACGGGAATAAACCTGCAAAATCTTAAATGGTCGTTATTCTCTGTCGTTGACGGCAACTGGCATCCCCTCACCTGGCTTTCCTTGATGCTCGATTATCAACTTTACGGGTTGAATGCCGGTGGTTATCATATGACCAATCTCGTCCTGCATATCTTCAGCACCCTGTTGCTATTCCGGCTTTTCAGCCACATGACCGGCGCTCTTTGGAGGAGCGCCTTTGTTGCCGCTCTATTCGGGATACATCCCCTTCACGTGGAATCGGTTGCCTGGATCGCTGAACGAAAAGACGTCTTGAGCGGTTTTTTCTGGATGCTGACGTTATGTCTGTATGTTTATTATACGGAAAAACCGCTTATCAGAAGATATTTGCTTGTTCTTTTTAGTTTTGTCCTGGCGTTGATGAGCAAACCCATCGTGGTCACTCTACCGGTGATTCTGATTCTTCTGGATTACTGGCCGCTCAACCGCTTTAAATCGCAAAAAGGCAACTTCTTCATATGGCAGCTCAAAGAAAAATTGCCTCTCTTCCTTTTGTCAATAGCCATTTCTTGCATTACGCTGTTCGCTCACTTCAAACCCTTGGTAAAATATTATCCTCTATATTACAGAATCATCAACGCTCCTGTTGCTTTCGTGATTTATTTAGAGAGAATACTCTGGCCTTATGATCTGGTTTTTTATTATCCCTTTTCAATGCATATTCCAATTTGGCACGTGTTCGGATCCATTTTTCTAATTATTGTTTTCACTGTCTCCGTTATATTCATGGGGAAAAAACATCCTTATCTCTTGGTTGGCTGGGTATGGCATACTTTGACCATTATACCGGTTATTGGTATTATTAAAAATGGTTTAATCGCCATGGCTGATCGTTATACCTATCTGTCTGCCATCGGCCTCGCCGTTATGCTGGTCTGGGGCATACCGGCTTTGATAACAAGCGAAAAAATTAGAAAATATTTTTTATTCCCGGCAGGAATAGTCTTTCTTGTCGCCATGGCACTTTTAGCACGGCAACAATGCGGTTACTGGCAAAATAGCACCGCACTTTCCAAACATGCCTTGGATGTAACAAAAAACAATCATATGGCGCATGGCGTTCTTGCCAATACTTTTTTTAACGAAGGAAAAATCGAAGAAGCCATCAATCATTTCAATGAAGCACTCCGGATAAATCCTCATTATTATGATGCCTATAAAAACAGAGGACTTTGTTATTTTAAACATGGACAATATCATCGTGCCATTGAAGATCTTAATAAAGCAATCCTTTTGAGACCGGACCATGCTTCGTATTATTATTACAGAGGGTATGTTTACGATAAGATCGGACAGCATCAAAATGCTATCAATGACTACAGCGGCACCATCCGTCTGAAGCCGGATTACGCCGATGCGTACAATAACCGGGGGGGAGTTTATTTTAAAATCGGACAATATAAGAATACCATAGATGACTACAGTGAAATCATTCGCCTGAAACCGGATTACGCCGATGCGTACAATAACCGGGCTTTTGTATATTTAGAACAGGGGGCAAAAGAGCTTGGCTGTTCTGATGCGCGCAAGGCATGTGAATTGGGAAATTGCAGAATATTAAAAGGTGCTAAAGAAAGAGAATTATGCCGCTGAGTTCTTAAATAACTTATTTTGAGGTTATAATTTGTTAAACATCTTGTTTCGATGAATTATATCTCATTGTTCTCTTATGTATTCTAAAAAAGAATTTATTTTACAAAAGTGGTAAAAGCATTTCATGAAGATCAATATGCAAAACAAGATCAATATCAGTTACAAAGAAAAAATCCTGAGCCTATATATCCTTCTGACAGTGATTACGCTTGCCGTTTTCTGGCAGGTCAATCAATTTGACTTTGTTAATTTAGATGACCCTGTTTATGTCACGGAAAACAGGCATATTAAAGACGGTATCACGTTAGGAGGATTACACTGGGCATTCAGCACAACTTATGCCGAATTCTGGCATCCTCTCACCTGGCTTTCCTTGATGCTCGATTATCAACTTTACGGGTTGAATGCCGGTGGTTATCATATGACCAATCTCGTCCTGCATATCTTCAGCACCCTGTTGCTATTCCGGCTTTTCAGCCACATGACCGGCGCTCTTTGGAGGAGCGCCTTTGTTGCCGCTCTATTCGGGATACATCCCCTTCACGTGGAATCGGTTGCCTGGATCGCTGAACGAAAAGACGTCTTGAGCGGTTTTTTCTGGATGCTGACGTTATGTCTGTATGTTTATTATACGGAAAAACCGCTTATCAGAAGATATTTGCTTGTTCTTTTTAGTTTTGTCCTGGCGTTGATGAGCAAACCCATCGTGGTCACTCTACCGGTGATTCTGATTCTTCTGGATTACTGGCCGCTCAACCGCTTTAAATCGCAAAAAGGCAACTTCTTCATATGGCAGCTCAAAGAAAAATTGCCTCTCTTCGTCTTGTCCGTTGTTTTTTCTTTTATCACGCTCTACGCCAGATACACGCCCTACGGGAAAGATTTCCAAGCTTCCATCAGCTCCCGCATAGCCAATGCTGTAATTGCTTTTCTAACCTATATAGAAAAAACATTGTGGCCTCAGGACATGGCTTTTTTCTACCCTTTCTCTTCACAAATTCCAATGGGGTACTTTTTCGGATCCTTGCTTCTGATGATCATCATCAGCGCTTTCGTTTTCGCAAGGGTTCAAAAACTACCCTATTTTTTCGTCGGATGGTTATGGTACGTTATGACTCTTCTGCCCGTTATCGGAATCATTAAAGTAGGAGATTTTTCCATGGCCGATCGCTTTCATTATTTGCCTTCTATCGGCCTTGCCGTTATGCTGGCCTGGGGAATACCAGCGTTGATAAAAAGTGAAAAAATCAGAAAAAAAGTTTTGTTTCCCTCGGGAATTGTTTATCTGGTTATGATGACATTATTTGCACAGCAACAATGCGGCTACTGGAAAAACAGCATTTCTCTCATGACCCACACTTTGCAAGTAACAAAGCATAATTATCTGGCACATAATAACATGGGTCTTGCCCTTCACAACCTGGGTAAAGTCTCAGAAGCCATCAAAAACTATAATGAGTCAATACGTCTAAAACCTTCTTATGCTTACGCCTACAATAACAGAGGAATTATTTATGGCGAACTGAAACAATACCAATTGGCCATGAATGATTTTAATGACGCCATCCGAAGAATGCCGCTTTATGCCGATGCCTATTACAACAGGGGACTGACTTATGGTAATATGGGCCGGCATCAGCTTGCCATGAATGATTACAACCACGCCATCCGTTTAAAGCCGGATTATGCCGAAGCCTACATGAACAGAGGCGTTGTTTATTTGAAGGAGGGCAATAAAATTTTGGGCTGCAAGGATGCCCAGAAAGCCTGCAATTTAGGGAATTGTAAAACATTAAAGTCTGCTCAAAATATTGGTTTATGTCGTTAAGTCGTTGCTATTATTTATTAGGAGCTTTACTTGCGAGATTCTAAAAACATACTTTGTTGATCATCATTCTTTTGATTGCTGCTTCCTGCGCCGCTTTCTGGGCTGCACTGATGCTCAAAAAGGATGTGAATTGGGCTATTGCAATGCGTTAAAGATTGCTAAAATCAAGGGATTGTGCCGTTGATGTCGGACTTGGATAGATATGGACGTCCGGCAAGAACCTCATGGGATCAATCGATAGGCACCCATAAAATAAACATATTAGAAATATTAATTTAAAAGTGATCATATTCAATGAAGGTTATTCTTGTACGTCCCCCCAGTTTTAAAATGCCGATCATCATTCCCAATCTCGGATTGGGATACCTTGCCTCTATCTTACGCAACAACAATCATCAGGTCAATATACTGGACTGCGCAAAAGAAAAAATAAATCACAAAAAATATCGTGAGTTCATCGCTGAGGAAAAACCCGATATCGTCGGCATCCAAATGTACACCTGCGATTTTACTTCAGCCAAACAATGCATTGATATCGCCAAAGCCTTAAACAAAAATACCGTTACAATCGTGGGGGGACCTCATCCTTCCGGTGATCCGGAGGGAACCATGGAAATTGCCAGCCTGGATTACGCTTTTGCGGGAGAGGCCGAATCAGGTTTCCCACGATTACTACAGCACATTCAATCTCCCGATAAGATTGATATCGACTCTATCGAAGGATTAATTCATCGCCGTAACGAAAAAATAAAAATAAACAAAAGAGGCTACATCGAAAATCCGGATGATATCCCCTTCCCCGGTTGGGATCTGATTGACCCCACGACATATCCGGTTGCTCCGCACGGCACGTTTTCCAAAAGTCTTCCGATTGCTCCCATCATTACCAGCCGGGGATGTCCGTTCAAATGCACATATTGCGGAGTGCGTGTCAACACCGGCAGAAAGTTCCGCATGAGAAGCATCGACAATATTATTGAAGAAATAAAGTATTTGCGGAAAGAATTTGGAATCAAGGAATTTCATATCGAGGATGATAATTTCACACTGGACAAATCCCGCGTCCTGGAATTCTGCAATAAACTTGGAGAGCAAAATATTATGATCGACTGGGCCTGCACGAACGGCGTCAGACTGGACACGCTGGATAAAGAATTACTGCAAAACATGGAAAGCGCCGGTTGTTATTCGTTCTCCGTAGGTGTCGAATCCGGTTCTCCAAGAATCATTGCGGACATGCAAAGGAATGAGACGCTGGATTTGATGATCGAAAAGATTAAGCTCGTCTCCTCAACAACAAAAATTCGAATGACAGGCTTCTTCATGATCGGTTATCCTGCTGAAACAATCGAAGATATTGAAAAGACTATCGAGATTGCCCTAGAACTTCCTTTCCACAGAGCGCAGTTCAGCAACTTCCTTCCTCTTCCGGGAACGGAAATATATGATCGCCTTATCCGAAACGGAGACCTCGCTCCCGATGCGCAGCCCTGGGACCTCTACCAAAACAATCGTGTCATCTATGCGCCAAAAAATATTTCAAAAAAGGAAGTACGCCGACTGATGAAAAAAGCATTTGCCGCGTTTTATTTTCGTCCCCATATCCTTTTCGGATTGCTAAAAGAAATCCATTCCATGAACCAGCTTCGTACGGTGATTCGCCGTTTTTTTGATGTTTTCAGGTAAACATTCTGTTTTGTTGAATCTGCATCATTTATTTCAGCGCGTTCAATTGTCCCCCGGGCTGTTCGCATCCTGTAATTAATGATTCAACATCTCGTAAAAATATGATAATAATTAAATTTCAAAAAAAGGAGCTCGAGATAATGTTTGAAGTGACGATTATAAAATCATTTTCCGCCGCTCATCTTCTTGCGGATATAGGCGGCAAGTGTGAAGAACTGCACGGCCATAATTTTAAAGTGGAGATAACGGTTGCGGCTGAAAAGCTGAATGACATAGGGATATTAGTTGATTTCCGGTTTTTAAAACAAGTCCTGGAAGACATTCTCGAGGACATTGACCATAAACATCTCAACAATTTATCTGTTTTTGCCGGCCTCAATCCCACTGCAGAAAATATAGCAAAATATATCTTTGAAAAAATGGATCCCCGGGTAAAAACCGCAGGCGTTAATATGACGAGAGTCAAAATTTGGGAATCAGAGAATGCCGCCGTTACTTATTCCCTGAAATGACAGGAAGCGATCACATAAAAGCTTTGAGAGTTGCTATGATTGATATTCAAAACCAGAAAGATTTTCGAAAAATTGATATAAAAAAAGTCGGTGTCAAAAACATCAAATACCCGATTATTGTCCTGGACCGGGCTAAGGGAACCCAGCTGGTCAACGCCACCATCAACATGTATGTCAACCTGCCGCATCATTTCAAGGGCACGCATATGAGCCGTTTTGTGGAGGCGCTCAACGAATTCAAAGGCCAGATCAGCATCAAAACATTTCAGTCCATTCTGGAAAAAATGCGGCAGAAACTGCATGCCCATTCCGCGCATATGGAAATTGAATTTGCCTATTTTCTGGAAAAAACGGCTCCTGTTTCCAAGGCAAAAAGTCTGATGGAGTATGGCTGTATTTTAATCGGAGAAAGCAGCGCGGAAACGTCTGATTTTCTGGTAGGCGTTACGGTTCCGGTTACCACCGTCTGCCCCTGCTCCCGGGAAATCAGTCAATACGGTGCTCATAATCAACGCAGCATCGTCACGACAAAAGTTCGTTATAAGAAATTTTTCTGGCTTGAAGATTTGATAAAGATTGTGGAAGATTCCGCCAGCAGCGAAGTGTATTCGCTTTTAAAAAGAGTTGACGAAAAATACGTTACGGAAAAAGCATATAACAATCCCAAATTTGTGGAAGACGTGGTTCGCAGTATTGCGGTAAAATTAAATAAAGATGATAATTTTACCTGGTATTGCGTTGAAGCTGAAAATTTCGAAAGCATCCACAACCACAGCGCGTACGCGCTGGTGGAGAAAGGATAATTCATGGCGGTGAAAAAAACGCAAAGTTTCTTTAATCTCTATCATCAGGGCTTCATCCGCGCGACTGTTTGCATCCCGGAGGTCAAGGTGGCCGATCCCGTTTTCAACACTCGGAAAACGATTGAACTGGCTCGCCGGGCCGCAAAGCAAAAAGCGATTATGGCGATTTTTCCGGAAATGGGATTATCCGCCTATTCGAATGAGGATTTGTTTCACCAGGATGCTCTTTTGCTGGGTGTGCGTAAAGCCATTGTCGAGATCAAAAAAGCTTCCGTGAAGATCAACATGATCATGATTGTGGGTGCGCCGCTTCAGGTCGATTGCCGGCTTTTTAACTGCGCAATCGTTTTTTACCGCGGACAAATCCTTGGCGTTGCGGTTAAATCATATCTTCCCAATTACCGCGAATTTTATGAGGGCCGGCAATTCACTCCGGCATCCGCCGCATTTTCTTCCACCATTGACCTGGCCGGACAAAAGAACATTCCTTTCGGCGCGGATATGATCTTTCAAGTCGCCAATATCAAGCATTTCAATTTCTTTATCGAAATATGCGAAGACCTCTGGGTGCCGATTCCGCCATCGAGCTTCGCGGCAATGGCCGGAGCGACCATTATCGGTAATTTATCGGCATCCAATATTAC
The DNA here is from genome assembly GCA_964400795.1 of uncultured Smithella sp. Classification (GTDB taxonomy): domain Bacteria; phylum Desulfobacterota; class Syntrophia; order Syntrophales; family Smithellaceae; genus Smithella. Next base: position 6,068 of record CAYNWA010000019.1, on the reverse strand, counting down.
CATCGGTAAATCCGAGTACCGTAAGCAACTGGCGGCCAATCAATCGGCGCGTTGCGTCGCCGCTTATCTTTACGCCGCTGCCGGAGCGGGAGAATCGACAACGGATCTGGCTTGGGATGGACATGCCATGATTCATGAGAATGGCAGTCTGCTGACCGAATCACCCCGCTTTTCTCAACAGGCTCAAATCATTGATGCCGATTTAGACCTCGACCGTCTTGCGCAGGATCGCATGCGTTTAACGTCTTTCAGCAAAAACGCCTCCATTCATAAAGAAAAAATTCTATCCTTCCGGAAAATCAAATTTGATGTCAGCATTCCCGGAGGCGCCATTCTCCTGAAGCGGGAATATCCACGATTCCCCTATATTCCGGCCGATCCTTCCAAACGGGATCAGCGATGCTACGAAGCGTACAACATCCAGGTTCAGGGTCTGGCCAAACGTTTGAAATCTTCCGGAATCCCCCATATTGCCATCGGTGTTTCCGGCGGCCTGGATTCCACGCACGCCCTGATTGTTGCCGCAAAAACAATGGAATTGCTGGAATTGCCCAGGAAAAATATTAAAGCTTACACCATGCCGGGATTTGCTACCTCCCAAAAGACCTATAACAACGCCATGAAATTGATGAAGGCGCTGGACGTCGAAGTAAACGAAATTGACATCCGACCCGCCTGCCTGCAAATGCTTAAAGACATCAGGCATCCGTATTCCCGCGGCGAAAAAATATTCGATATAACATTTGAAAACGTTCAGGCCGGACAGCGCTCGGCCCATCTATTCCGCCTGGCCAACATGCGCAACGCTCTCGTTGTCGGGACGGGAGATTTAAGTGAACTGGCCATGGGCTGGAGCACATACGGTATCGGCGATCATATGTCACATTACAACGTCAATGCCAGTGTTCCGAAAACGCTCATTCAGCATCTCATCCGCTGGGTCGCCAATACACATCAATTCTCACCGGCGGTTTCTGAAATTCTCATCGATGTACTGGAAACGGAAATCTCTCCAGAATTGATTCCGGGAAAAAACAAAGATCAACTGGCTCAGAGAACGGAAGACACGATCGGCCCCTATGAGTTGCAGGATTTCAATAATTTCTATATCACCCGTTTCGGATATCTGCCTTCCAAAGTGGCTTTTCTGGCTTATCACGCCTGGAAGGACAGAAAAAAAGGACTCTGGCCTGATATCGCGGTGGACAAAAGAAATGCCTACAGTCTGAAAGAAATAAAAAAATGGCTTCATGTTTATCTGTACAGATTTTTTAAAACATCTCAATACAAACGCTCCTGCGTGCCGAACAGCCCCAAGGTCGGGTCCGGCGGATCGCTTTCGCCGCGGGGCGACTATCGCGCGCCGAGCGACAGTGAAGCTGACATCTGGCTGAAGAACTGGGAAACAATACCAGAGAAGGACATCAGATCATGAGAGAAACCTATAGAGATTTTGACGCCACCGAATTGTTTTGTCCCCGATGCAAGAAAGCGGTAGCCGTCAGAAAGAGATTGCTGCTGATTCTTCAGGAAGGCGAAAAATACGATTATACCTGCATTTACTGTGGGACCTCTATCGGCGACAAACTGGTCAAAGAAAATGCCCATTCCGGTCTGATAATTAACTGAAATTATTTTTCAGGTTTATTTTTCTTAAGCGCTGTTTTCAATTTTTCCGCCAGCAATCCTGATCCCAGTTTTTCCTGCGCATCGTTATATACCAAGCTGACTTCTTTCCCACTGGCCCCCTCACCCAGATACTCCGCCAGAACCTCCCGGCTGTGAACATCTTCGTGGCAATAGACACAAAGATTTTCCCAGTTGCTTCCATCGGCGGGATTGTTGTTATGATTGCCGTCTTTATGATGGACGGTTAAAAGATGTCTTTTCGATTCAGGAAACTCCCGGCCGCATCGCGCGCAGACAAGACCATTGATTGCCAGAGATTTTTCCCGATAGTCTTCACCTGGGGGAGATTTTTGCGCCTTCTTCATTTCCCGCACCAGATCCTCCGTTGATTTACCCGACTCGGATAAAGGCGCAGCGGTCTTTTTCTGTACTTTTACACTGCCCCACTTGCTGGAAAATGTCATTTTGGCCATATCAATATTATTTTAACGTCTCATCTTTTTCTTTGTTTAAAAGCACTTCCGCAAAAACCCGCATGCCTTTGGCAGCTGCCACAATATTTCTAATGATGTGGAAAATGGGAAATTTCAGGGCCAATGGGGCTAAATACTGTATATTGTTTATAATATCAGCAAGAAGCACTCCAGACACATTCGGCGTGCTGGTGAGGGATTGAATCTTTTTGTTGACCGAGGCCGTTGAATGATTCACATGGGTGGTAATCTCCTCCAGATTCTTCAATAGGAGGGGCAGACTTTGATTTAAAGTCTGCTGGGTTATAGAAATATCTTTTGATATGCGCCATATTTGTATAACGACCGGAATACAAAGAATCACCAACACGATCAATATACTGACTAAGATTGATAAGGTAATTTCCAAATACATTAATCATCTCCTGTATTGTTTATTGTTTTGTTTTTTCAATCTATAATTTCTACAAGCAAAATGAACAACCCCGCCCTAGGGGGTGGGAAATTAGACCCGCATTTATCCCACTCGGCCTATAGTGACCCTATAGTGTCCTTTAGGTTATTCGTTTCTGAAATTTGGGTCTCATTAAATTTTCTCTTTGGAGCTTTCTTCTTTATACGCTTCCAACCCTGCATCAATCGCTTTTTTGAATCTACTTTTATTATTCTGCAAAGAGTCAACACTCTGGGCGGCTAATTCGCCGACCTTATTTCCCATTTCCGCGGCTTTTTCTTTCGCCGATTCATTAAAATCTTTCAAATGTTTTAGAGAGGCTTCATAAGCCAGTCTGCTTTTTTCTGCTGCCTTTTCATATTCTTCTTTAGCTTTGGCGAGCACTTCATTGGCCGTACGTGAAAGATCTTCACGGGTTTCTTTACCACTCTTGGGAGCAAATAAAATACCCAACGCCATGCCAATCAATCCACCGATAAACAAGCCTTTCACCAAATCACCATTTTTCTCCGTCATAATAACCTCCCATTAAAGTCAAAGATTCGTATACTTGATAAATATTTTTTTATTTCAGGCCAACACTTTTTTTATCTTTTTTTATCAATTTTTTCATCTGCCTGGTTACAGTATAACATATTATTACGATTTTCACCTTATGAGGAATAAAAAAAATCGGACATTCCGTATCAGGAACGTCCGATTAATTTATCCTGCTGATTTACTTTCAAGCAATTATTGTGCAGGTGCAGGCGCTGCTTCAGGTGCGGGAGCTGCTTCAGGTGCGGGTGCTTCAGGTGCTGGAGCTGCTTCAGGAGCCGGAGCAACCGGCGCTTCAACCTTAGGAGCTTCTGCAGGTGCAGGCTCTTCAGCTTTTTTGCAGCCGATGACCGCCAAAGACAAAGAAGCGACAAAAAGCATAGCGATAAAAATGGCAAATAATTTTTTCATTAACGGCTAACCTCCTTTCAAAGATTTCATAATTCCTGGCAAAATGCGCCAAGTCTTTGTATTGAAGCGGAAGGATACGCCTTTTTGGGGCGTTGTCAAGCACAATTTTTTACAAATTTTCAGGTCACTTTCCGGGTAATTTAACGTGACGAATTAAAACAATATCGTTATGATTTTATTGATAATATTTGGAAGCTGTCACATACGCATCGGCTTCATTTTAATCAAGAAGGTGAAATTTTTCGTCAATCATATTTTTCAAGGCAACAGGCTGGATATTGTCAGTATTTTTTTTCTATGATACTGACCACAGTAAAATCACTATAACGTTTTTACAATATAACAATTACTCTTAAACAAATGACACGAACGCATAGCGAAAAAAAAGATAGACTGGCCGATTTGATTGAACTCATCAGGAAATTGCGCGCACCGGATGGCTGTCCCTGGGATCGGCAACAAAAAAAGGAAGATATCGGCAAATACATCCTGGAAGAAGCGTATGAAGTGATTGACGCTCTCGGCAACCCCGATAACCGGGGATTAAAAGAAGAATTAGGCGATTTGCTTTTTCAAATATTATTTCTTACGGAAATATGCGCTGAATCGGGATTGTTTTCTCTGAGTGATGTCATGAACGAAATCAATGAAAAGATGATCCGGCGTCATCCGCACGTATTTGGAGACATAAAAGTCAATTCCGTGAAGGACGTAAAAACCAACTGGCAGAAAATTAAAATTGAAGAGCGTGCCGGGAAGGAGAATGGCAAAAATATTTTTGCCAGCATTCCTCGCTCACTTCCCGCTCTGAAACGCGCCCAGAAGATTACTTCCATAGCGTCAACGTATGGTTTCGACTGGAAAAACATCGAAGGTGTTCTGGAAAAGCTTAAAGAAGAACTTCAGGAATTTGACTCTGCCGTAAGGACAAAAAACAACATCGCTATAGAAGAAGAACTGGGAGATATCTTATTCACTATTGTCAATGTAAGCCGTTTTCTTCATGTTGATTCCGAAACGGCTTTATCCAAAACAACGAAAAAATTTTTGCGTCGTTTTTCCCGGGTGATAGAAAGGCTTTCCTTTCTCGGAATTCCGCTGGAAGAAGCGACACTGGAACAAATGGACAAACTTTGGGTTGAAGAAAAATCAAAGGATTTAAAATGAAGGATTTTATTTGCGTACTGGGATTAATTTTTATTATTGAAGGTCTTCCTTATTTTCTTTTCCCGGAAAAATTAAAAATTTATCTTGCCAAGGTAACAACCATGCCCGATTCCACGTTAAGATTTCTGGGAATCACTGCCATGATTGCCGGTCTTATTCTCCTGTACTTTGGACGCCGGTGAAAACAATGGCCATGCGAGTGAAATTATCCTCTGATTATTTTTTTAAACATGGTTTCGATGAAACGGCCCTATGGATTTAAAAGATTTTTCATATCATTTGCCGGATGAGCTTATTGCTCAACATCCCTGTGCCCGGCGCGATCATTCGCAGCTGCTTTATCTCGATAAGCAAAAACAAGAAATGAAGGATTTATTTTTCTTTCGCTTCCCTGATTTACTGGAGAAGGGTGACGTTCTTGTCATTAATGATTCCAGGGTCATCCCCGCCAGGCTCTTCGGCAAAAAGCAGACAGGAGCCCTGATGGAAATACTTCTACTGACAAAAAAAAAAGCGGATCAAGAATCGCAAACATGGGAAGCGCTGATCCGACCGGCTAAAAGACTGCGCGAAAACGACGTTATCAATCTGGAAGATAACGGCAAAGCGAATGTTTTAGCGCGTGTATCAGATAAAAAATGGCTGCTGGAATTTTTCTCGCCGGATGGATTCGACAACTACTTAGAAAAATTCGGCAGAGCCCCTCTTCCTCCTTATATCAAACGCGAGAAAAACGTCTCGCCTGACATCAAAGACCTGGAACGTTATCAGACTATTTACGCGCAGAATCCCGGTTCAATTGCGGCGCCCACCGCCGGATTGCATTTTTCAGAAGATGTCATTAAAATCTTGCGTGCCAAAGGCATACAGTTTGTTCCGATAACGCTGCACGTCGGTTTCGGCACTTTTCTACCGATAGAAGTCAATGACATCGAAGATCACGTTATGGAATCCGAGTATTACGAAATCAGCCCGGAAAGCAGCACGATCATTAACAATGCCCGGCGCCTTATTGCCGTGGGAACAACATCCACGCGTACGCTGGAAAGCGCTTGCGATCGTCATGGATATGTCCATACGCAATCCGGCTTCACCAATCTTTTTATCTATCCCGGCTATAAATTTAAAAGAGTTAACGGGCTCCTGACCAATTTTCATTTGCCGCAATCATCATTGTTCTTGCTTGTTTGCGCTTTTGCGGGTACGGATTTGACAAAAAAAGTATATGCCCACGCAGTGGAAAACCGATACAGGTTTTACAGCTACGGTGACTGCATGCTTATTCTTTAATGAGACCCAAATTTCAGAAACGAAGTGCACTGAAATTTGATGGTCGAATCAATGAAACTCACATTTCAGAAACAAAGTGTACTGAAATGTGTAAGTTGAATTGTCCC
>CAYNWA010000018.1:52881-61359 GCA_964400795.1 uncultured Smithella sp. | reverse complement strand
AAAACCCCCCTTGAAGTTTTCACCTCAAGGGGGGCGACCGCTATATAAACAGATCATGAAGTTTTCTCAAAAGCGGTTACTTGAACTATTTTTTCAAACTTTAAATCGTACAGCCTGTTTACTACATGACCATATTTTTAACTGTTTCAATCACGGGATTGGTGAACAGTGCCATCAAGATTGTGTAAAGAGCGAAGGCACCGACCATTTCCGTCACGTACATCTTTTCATATTTTCTTTTCATGGCCATCAAAATCAATCCGCCGACAATCAGGCAGCCAAATTGAAAATACGGGAAGTTAGCTGTTCCCGCTGCCGCATATTCGGCGAAACCAAAAGTTGCCGTGCAAAGAATAACCGCCATTGCTACTACTATTGTTCTTAATGTCTTTTTCATGATCTGTTTCCTCCTTTGGGATGATTAATTTATTTGCCTTTATATACTGAAATTATCGTGCCATATTTTTGGCATGGCATAAAATATTTTTAAGTTATTGATCTCATGTAGCATTTATCAAGATACTTCTTGCGGGCCGGGGCACAAAATCATGTATTTTTAAAATTTATTTTAATGAAATATTAAAACCGTTGAATGAAATATGACACGACCGGCTTATTAAATAGTGATTCATGACGGGAGGCAGAAAACGGAAATGAAAATATTACAAATAAACCGGTTAAACCTTTTGCTGACTATTTGCGTGGTTTGTTGAATTTTGCAAAAATCCAGTAAGGAACACCGACCGGATTAAGGTTTTTATACTGATTGATCGATAAAATATAGTCTTCAAGTTTTTTGATGGCATCATTGGGCGTGTCCACAAATTCCACACCGGCCTCATAAGATTCCCCTTCAACAATAACTTTGTTCCGTTTTACTTTTCCAAAAACGGTAATCTTTTGCTTCAAATTTTTTAATATCAGGTCGATCTTCAAAAATGTATCGATGGGCAGAAGAACATTGCCCTGAATTCTGGTGCCGGTCATGGAAATATCTTCGCTATAGTTATAGATAATTTTCTCTTTTGGAAGATTTTTTATATCGGAAAGAATCGTTATGAGAATCTCGTTTTCTTCATCTAGCCGTTCGGCCTTCCTTGCAGACTTCATTACCTCATCGGTTTTATCCGGTTCGCTATCCTTAAGTCGTTTAGCTATAATCCTGTCTTTTACAAAAATCCTTCCCTCATTTTTTTCTTCAGGATTTCTTTTTTTCATCATGGTCTCCTGATGATTTAAAAAATAAAATACTTCTTTGTAATTATCTCAACAGGCTTCTAAAAAAACAAGTGTTTTTTTGATTGTTTATATCTGCTTTAAAGCCTGAACATTAATGAAAGCTTATTATGCATAATGACCGGTCAAAGCGCATCTGTAAATGTTTTTATTTTAAAAAAGCTTTAGAATGAATTAATGTCGATATTTCAGTAAAGCTGATATTCTTTTTCACAAAAAAGTTTTAGGCAGGCATCCGCTACTGTATCGTCGTAAAGAAGTCCTTTATTTACCTTAATTTCTTCCAGAGCCGCCTCAATTCCCAATGCCGGACGATAGGAACGATGAGAAGCCATTGATTCCACAACGTCAGAGACGGCGAGAATACGGGCTTCCACGATAATCTCATCATTTTTCAGCTTGAGGGGATAACCGGAACCATCCATGCGTTCGTGATGCTGGTAAATAACTTGTGCCAATGGCCAGGCCGTTTCTATATTTTTAAGCATTTCATATCCATTGTGGCAGTGTTCTTTAACCATGGAGAATTCAATGCGGGTCAGTCTGGAAGGCTTGGCTAATATTTCCACGGGAATTGACAAATTTCCAATATCGTGGATTGAGCTCGCTAAATGTATTCCCTCCTTGGTTTCCTGATTTAATCCCATTTCTGCGGCAATGGCATAGGCAAGATTCGCGGTGCGAAGCTGATGACCTCTTTTATATGGGTCTCTTGCCTCAATGGCCGAAACGACAAATTGCATTGTCGTGCTAAACACCTTTTGAAAATTATCAATGGTTTGCTGGAGTTCATTTTCCAACCATTTGCACTTATCTCTAGCTTCAGCAGCCTCTAATTCTCTTTTTATTACTGGGCAAAGACGTGACAAATTATTCTTCAGAACATAATCCCTGGCTCCCAGACTCATACATTCTTTAATGACATTCTCGTTGGAAACTCCCGATACAATGATGAGGGGAATATCTACGTTTGAATCCTTTAATAAGGCCATAGCGGAGGGAACATTGAATTGAGGCATGTTATAATCGCAAAGAATGATATCCCACTGCTTATTTTGCAGAGCATGTTTCATCAAGTCTGAGTTTTCAACCCGTTCATGTACAGGATTGTATCCACCCTTCTTTAGATGACGTGTTAAAAGAAACACATCATCCGGTGAATCATCAACCATCAAAACACGAAGCGATTGATCCTCCATAGAGCCGACCTTTTACACTTGAATTTTTTGCATCATTAACTTAATTTTTAAATATGTCAAGTATTGACTAGGGGGGCAGCCTAAAAACATTTTCATGAGGGTTTCTTGCGGCCTAATATTTATTTGACTTTTAATCATCGCCAAATTAAGTTTTATTGATTTTTGTAAACCATTAGCTTTCCATATCGATCAGGTTTTGATTTGAAAAAACGAATTGTTATTACAGGACTCGGAACACTGAACGCTACTGCCAATAATGTGCCTGATTTCTCGCACTCGTTGCAGAAGGGTGTATGCGGCATAAAGAAGGTTGATCTCTTTGACACTGCCGGATATCGTTCTCAGACGGGCGGACAGATAAAAAATTTTATTGCTTGTGATTATATTTCTCAAGAATTTTCCATTGAAAGAATGTCTCGCGCGGACAAGCTATCACTTGCGGCAACCATCGAAGCTCTGCGGGACGCCGGTCTTTATCCGCTGCCGGAAAAATTGAAAGAGGAAACCGGGGTGTCCATCGGCGGCGGCGCGGGCGGCCTTCTGGAAGGCGAAGAATTTTATAAAGATTATTTAAATAACAACGGAAGAAACGCGAAATTTTCTACCCTCTCCTCTTTGTTTTGTGCATCTTCGGCCGACCGCATTGCATCCACCTTTGAATTAACGGGTCCGAAATCAACGTTTATGACAGCCTGCTCCGCGGGCGCTACGGCCATCGGCTACGCACGGGATTTAATCATCAGTGGTCATGCCTTCATGATGATTGCCGGCGGAGTTGAGCCCATGAGCCGGCTTACCTTTGCTGCATTCAATGCTTTAAAATCCGTCGATCCCGAAACCTGCCGACCCTTTGACAAAGACCGTGCCGGACTTTCCCTGGGAGAGGCGGCCGCAATTATGGTTCTGGAATCGCTCGATTCGGCGCTGGAAAGAGGAGCAAAAATTTACGGCGAGGTTTTAGGTTATGGCATTACCTGCGATTCTTTCCACATGACCTCGCCCGATGAACAGGCATCCGGGGCAATTCGTTCGATGCAGGCGGCGCTCAGAGACAGTGGTCTTTCCCTAGAAGACATTGATTATATCAATGCGCACGGTACAGCGACGCCGGTCAATGATGTTACTGAAACGAAAGCCATCAAGGAGGTTTTCGGCAAGCGCGCATACGCCATTCCGGTAAGTTCCACCAAGTCCATGCATGCGCATACGCTGGGGGCTTCCGGCGCTTTGGAAAGCATTGTTTCAGTTCTGGCATTGCACCAAGGTTTTATTCCGCCAACCGTTAATCATCGGGAAGCGGATCCTTTATGCGATCTGGATTACGTTACTTCCGGGTCGAGAAAAGCCGACTTGCGTGCGGTGCTCTCCAATTCCTTTGCCTTCGGTGGAAATAATACCACATTAATTTTCGGCAGATATTCCGGAAGAGGTGTTGCCCGTGAATAATGACAGACAAACAGATAACGCTCAGCGCGTTGTTGTCACCGGTATCGGCATGGTTACGCCTCTGGGAATCGGCAAGGTGGAATTTGGCCGTAGACTATTTGCCGGTGAAACCAGTATGGCCGAAATAACGTCCTTTGACACAAGCTCGCTTCCTTCTCACCTGGGAGCGGAAGTAAAAAATTTCAATCCACGCGATTTTATTTCCGTAAAAAACATACGGCGAATGGACAAAATATCCCTGATGGTGGCGGCTTCGGCGCGCCTTGCGCTGGAAGACACAGGATTTCAAATCACAACGGAGAACCGCGATCGCGTCGGTATTGTCCTGGGAACAGCCTTTGGCGCAACGGATATCACGGCTCAATTTCTGCAAACACTTTTTTCGGGCGGACCAGCTGCCGTTAATCCGATACTGGTGCCCAATACCGTCATGAATGCCGCCGCCGGTCACACATCCATCGAATTGGGATTTCGCGGCGTGAATACCACCATCACGCATTATGGTGTTTCCGCCGAAAACGCGATTGCCTACGCGGCGGCGGAAATCAGACGCGGCACCGCCGATTTTATTTTCGCCGGCGGCGCGGATATTTTGTCTGAATTTTATTATAAGTCGCTGACAAAATTTAAAGCCCTTTCACCTCAAAACAAAGATCAGGAGGCCTGCCGTCCTTTCGATAAAGAGCGAAATGGAATGATCGTGGGAGAAGGATGCGGAATCATTTGTCTGGAAAGTTTGCAATCGGCGATATCCAGAGGCCGTCAGCCATATTGCGAAATTAGAGGTGTAGGCATGGGAGCATCACCCACCAAACCGAACCGGTATCCGAAAGACCCGGAGGGCATCAAGAAGACGTTCAACCGTGCGCTGAAAAATTCAAGCGCTTCGACAGATAATATTCAGGTCGTGTTTGCGGCAGCCAACGGAGATATCGTACTGGACGCCGTCGAAGCTGAAGCGTATGCTGAAATATTCGACAAAGAGAAAAGGCCTTTCATCACGTCGATCAAGGGCGCCACGGGAGAAAGCTTTTCAAGCGGCGGCATTCGGGCTTGCGCTCTGGCGCTTTCCATGGAGAAGAATATTCTGCCCCCGACAGCGGGACTGAGCAATCCGCTGCTGCCGCTGGCATTTGTTGCCGGAGAAAGGAAAGAACTGGCTATTGATTGCGCGACTCTAGCCGGTATTTCCTTCGGCGGGACTTACACATACCTGATTTTCGAGATATGAAATACGAAAAAAATCCTACCTACTATTCCTCAGCGTTTGATATTCACTTGAGTTGAAGATTATCAATTGAAAGGTGCAACGGTGCAGCTCAGCAGTGGCACAAGGACTGCCGAGACGTGAAGCGTTTCATGCAGTCCGTGACACTAGCTGCAAAGGGAGAGCTGAGCTGCGCCGTAGGCGGCAGGGCGCAGCGCTGCGGCCTACAATTAATATACCCGGTGGGTATTTTCTGAAATTTTGTGCAATCCTGCTTTATTTCTGAAAAATTGAAAAGAATAAATACATAGTAAAATCAATATATTTGACTTGTCACTGCTGGTCTTTTACCCTTTATTATCGGGAAAAATCCGGTTGGTAAAACATGGAATATTTGTTATTGTAAGCCGACATTAATGAAAGCTGTTTGAAAGAACGTGTGAATTTGAAAATCATCTGACTCTTACTTACAGCTATCCCTTTCTATATTCAAAAATAACGCGGTCGGAAACTAAAATTACTTCCGTTTTGGTAAGGCAGGGAGCTATCTCCCTGCCGGGGAATCGGAATGCTTTAAAACATCGGCTTATCGAGATTATTCAAAAATACGATTTCGGAGAGGGATTTGCGCGGCGGGCCTGCTTTCGGTTCGGTGGCCGGTCGTCCGATCGGAATGACGGCATAAACTTTATGACCTTGGGGAATTGCCAGAATTTTTTCACAGGCTTCATGGTTCATTAAACCGACGACGACGGTTCCCAGTCCCAGTTCATGGGCTTTCAGACAAAGGGTCTGCACGGCGATGCCCAGATCGAAAAATTCCCAGTTTTTGATCGATGTCATTTGTTTGCTGTCGTAACAGCCGGCAACGCCCGTTTTCGCGCAGGCGACAATCAGCGCGGAAGCGCTGAGAGAGCATTTTCTCGCCGGATTATTTTCGGAATATGTTCCCGTTATTTTTTCAATGACTTCCTTGTCACGCACAACGATAAACTCCCAGGTCTGAGTATTGGCCCAGGACGGAGACCAGCGCACCGCTTCGAAAATCTGCCTGAGTTCATCATCGGTCACCATATCATCTGTGAATTTTCTCACGCTTCTGCGTTTTAAGATGGCTTCCTGTAGTTCCATGGTATTATCCTCCTGTTTATTTTTAATACTTTGTTAACAAAACATCTAAACGTTGGCATTTGATAGCCTCCGCTGGCGGAGGTGTCCCTCAGGGACGGAGGTGGATATCCAAATATCAAAAACCTTCCAAATACTGATCTTTTTTTCCACCTCCTTAATCCCTTGCTGGCGGGGGACACGCCAAGAACATAAAATGATATAAATTACCGGCCATTATTTAGGCGAATTTTTTCTTTAAAAATACTTCTGGTTTCATCAGCCAAGACAGTGATGGAAAAATTTTTTCTTTTGTAATCAGGATTGAGCGAACCAATTAATTCCAGCCGAATTTCATTCCGCTCATGAGTATTAAAAAGAAAATGACCGGGCTGAAATAATTTATTCGTGCCTTGTATTAAAATTAGTTTTAAGGGTGCTCTACAGTAACGGGCAATCGTGAAAACACCTTTGTTGAAAGAGGCAAGGCTTCCGTCCCGGCTTCTGGTTCCTTCAGGAAAAACAAACAAAACGCCTCCCGATGAAAGATGCTGTTTGATGTCTTCCAAATTGTTGATCATGGCTGTCCCCGTGATGGTGTCTGATCCGGAGGACATATAACCGTAGTTTTTCAGAAACCAGCCGAAAATGAGAACCTTGAAAAATGTATGTTTGACAATGGTTTTCTGCCGTTGAAAAAGAGATACAAGCAAAATAGGGTCAAGGTAGGACAAATGATTACAGACAATAACAGATGACTGTATTTTCCGCACATCGTCTGGAATGTTGAACCGTGTGCGGGGAGCAAGCAGACGCATCAGCGCAAAAAAAATTTTCAGGTGAATGTGATTCAATTTCTGCAGGGTTGTGGCACGGTTCTTCGCAAAAACATAAACCGGTACGTACAAAAATAATAGAATAAAAAGATATCCGAACATGAAATAAATCCACAAAATCAACGTTACGGATAAATCGATCATAAAATGAAAAAACCGGGCAAGGAACATTTTTATCTCAGAAAAACTTTTTAATTATCAGGACGGTATTGACGCCACCGAAGGCGAAATTTTGAATGGCGGCTGTTTTAAATGGCTGTTCCATCACTTTTTGCACATGTTTTAACATGGTGCAGCGTTCATCAATTTCTTCGAGATTCAACGTCGGTGCGATAAACTCTTCCTGCATCATATGGAGTGTCATGATGGTTTCAATAGCGCCGCAGGCCGCCATGGTGTGACCGGTGTAGCTTTTCAACCCGATGACGTAAGGTTTATTGCCGAAGACGGCGTTGATGGCCTGCGCTTCGATAATGTCACCCATCTTGGTAGCCGTGGCGTGCGCGCTGATCAGGTCAAGTTCCTCAGGATTTATTTTAGTGGTTTCCACACCCAGTTTGAGCGTGTTGGTGATGCCGGTGAGATTCGGCAAAATCATGTCGCCGCCGTTGTTGTTGCAGGCAAACCCGATGACTTCTCCCAGAATATTCGCGCCGCGCTTTTTGGCAAATTCATATTCTTCCAGCATGACGGCTCCGGCGCCTTCGCCCACCACCAGACCATCGCGATCCTTGTCAAAGGGACGCGGGGTTCTCTGCGGTGTTTCATTAAAGGCCGTGGAACAGGCCAGAAGATTATCAAAAACGGCAACGGTGGTGGTATCGTATTCATCGGCGCCGCCGCAGAGCATCGCATCCTGCATGCCGAACTTGACGGATTCATAGCCGTAACCGATCGACTGCGAACTGGTTGTGCAGGCGGTTCCCGAAGATATTACGCGGCCGGTGATGCCGAACATTTTGGTGATGTTGACGGCGGTGGTGTGCACCATGGATTTGAGATAATCCACCGCGCCGATTTCCTTTACCGCTATTTTATCCTCCGCTCCAAAAAAGATGCGGTAAATATTGCGTTGAGTAGTTGGCGAACCGTGAATGGAACCAAAGGCAACTCCGAGTCTTCCGGAAGTAATAAAATCTTCCGTCAAACCCGTCTGTTCCAAAACTTCCTTGGCCACCTGGCAGGCGTAATAGGCCACCGGCCCCATGGTTTTGCGGTGATTCCGTTTAAAATCATATTCAATGGGATAATCCACCGTTCCGTAAACCTTGGAATGAATATAGGGGCTGAGGAACTCTTCTTGGCGCAAAGGTTTTATCCCGGAAACTCCGGTTTGCAGACTCTTTACTATCCGGTCTTTTCCATGGCCGATCGGCGTAATGGCTGACATGCCTGTAATAACAACTCTGCGTTCCATAATACTTTATGCCGGTGAAAAAAGGTTTCG
>CAYNWA010000018.1:35425-52871 GCA_964400795.1 uncultured Smithella sp. | reverse complement strand
TTTTCGCGATCTTTTCAATATAGTCACAAATCTGATTGATGGTGCGGATATTGATGGCCTGCTTTTTCTCTTCCTGGGTTATTTCCGTTTCCAGAAAAGTTTCGATGGCCAGCAGAAGCTCGATGGCGTCAATACTGTCGAATTCGTATGTCTCCCGTAAATCAGCGTCCATATCCGGATTTTCGATTTCAAATTCCCGCTGAAAGACGTTTTTTACTTCCTGCACGATTTCCTGACGTGTCATTTTGTCCGATGTAACTTTCTGAATTTAGTTTTGTGACCTTTAGCAAATATCGTCCTGCTTTTCAATGATATTTAGCCCTTATCCCATTTTATCTCTTGAGCAAATTTTTTTTGACCGATGATTTGCCTCGCTGCATTGAAAGCACCAAGCAGACATCCCATAACTCCCGGAGCTATAGCGTTTTGTCCCGCCAGGCATAAGCCGGCAATGGGAATATTGTTTAATGAAATGACTTTGAGCAACTGGCGCGACGAACGCATGACGCCGTAACAGGCACCTTCAGGTGCGTTTACATAATCCCTGATGGTGAGGGGTGTATAAACATCCAGAATTTTCGCGTCATGCAAATTGCCGAAAATCTCTTCCGCTTTTTTCAGCAAATTTCTGGCGATGCCCATTTTCTTTTCTTCGTAATCTTTGCCCCTTTTGCCGGAAGCGGTGTTTTCCCATTGACTCCAGTCACCGTATAAAGATTTTGTGATCAATGAAAGCAAATTTGAACCGGATGAATTGCCGCATCGTAATTGATAAAAAACCCCGTCATAAATCATGCCGTTTTCATCTCTATGGAGCCGGTAAACATTGTGATTGATTTCCGGATGCATCCTGGCATTGACACTGATATTGACGCAAATGACGCCTTCGGTTTCCCTCAATCCACGTATCCGTCGAAGAAAAGATTCTCGCAAAGCATTTTCTTCAAGTAATTGAAGCAATATCTTTGGATGAATCGTGGCAACAACAGCGTCTGCGTCAAGAACTTCGCCGGATTCTAAAACCACGCCCGTTACCTTGCCGTCAACCAGCAATATTTTTTTAACGCCATTATTCAAAACAAGCTCCCCGCCCAGTTCTTCAAAACGACGCACAAAAACTTCAGACATCTTGCTGCCACTTTCCTTTAGTCTCCATGAAGAAAAAAGATAGCTGGCTAAAACCATATGATGGAAAATGACCGGACAATCGTTCAGCGGTACGCCGATAAGATTACAGGGAACGGATAAAACGGCACGTAATACCGGAGATGCGTTCAGTGAATCAAGCCATTCTCCCATAGGCTGATAATAGTCCATATTCTGAAAGGGATTGCCCTGATTGAGCAAAAAAGAGGGGTCCATTATGCGCCGATAAATTTCGCGCAAATTTGTCATGATGATATCCAGGGCAGCCGATTCGCGAGGAAAAGCGTTTTTTAAATTTTTTTCCAGCGCTTCGATGCTTGTGGGCAAGTCGAACGTCAAATCATCAAAAATATAACGATCAATGACTCCTTCCTGTCCCATCGGAGTGAACAATGCGTTCACGGGTATCCCCAACGCCTTGAACATTTTGCCCAAAGGTTCTTCCTGACCGAGAGCGCCGACATAATGCACACCGACGGGACAATCAAATCCTTCACGACGGTAAGAGCGCATCAATCCACCGGGTAAACGATTTTTTTCTATAATCGTTACGCGGAAATTCAACCGTGACAGAATAATACCCGCGCTCAAGCCTCCAATGCCGGAGCCGATGACAATAATATTTCTTCCTTCTATGGGATTTCGCATTCTCCATTTCCTCAAACTGTTTTGTCTGTATTCATTCGTCTTGTAGAAGTCAATAAAAATTCCAATGGAATGCGTAAAAATGAACGGTTAAAAATATATTGACACAAAAAAATGTTCTTTCTATACTCTTTCATCCCCAACAATGCCTAATCATTAAAAAATACTGTGGGAGTATATTTTACATGAACAAGACAAAGATTGTTGCGTTTGCGGTCATCATTCTTCCTGTCGTCATCACGGCCCTGGTCATCAAAGAAATATTCTGAAAGAGATCTTAACTGATGGAAAAAGTCGGTAATTATATTCTGGAGGAAAAAATTCACAAAACCAGAAATTCCAGTGTCTATCGGGGTCACAAGGAAAATGGTTCCGAATCTTTTATTATCAAGCTTTTAAGGACGGTAAATGCAACTCCTTCGGAAATTGCCCAATTCCGGCAGGAATACGAACAAATTAAAAATCTCGATATTAAAAATGTTATCAAGACCATCGACATCATCAATTATAAAGGGGGCCTTGCCCTTGCCCTAGAGGATTTTCAAGGAATTCCGATTAATCATTATTTCAGCAATGATAAGAAATTTAATCTGAGAACATTTTTGACGACTTCGGCTGATATTGCGGCAGCGCTGGGGAATCTACATGTCCGGGGCATCATTCATGGAAATATTAAACCCAAAAGTATCCTGATTCATCCGGATACTGAAGAGTTGAAAATCACGGATTTTGGAATATCGGCGCTCCTGACTCATGAAAATGATGAGGTTTACAATCCGGCTTTTATCCAGAACACATTGATATACATGTCGCCCGAGCAAACCGGCCGGATGAACAGATCTGTCGATTACCGTACAGATCTGTATTCACTGGGCGTCTCCCTTTATGAAATACTGACCGGCCTTTTGCCTTTTAAATCCCAGGATCCCATGGAACTTATTCATGCGCATATTGCCATGATGCCCAAGGTTCCGGTCAATCTCAAATCCGACATTCCTGCGATTATCTCGGACATCATCATGAGACTGCTGGCCAAGAATCCCGAGGCCAGATACCAGAACGGCTTCGGTCTGGAAGCAGACTTCAAACAATGCTTAAAACAATTAGATGAGAAAAATAAGATAGTATCTTTTGAACTGGGGAAACATGACATATCCAACAAGTTCATCATACCGCAAAAGCTCTTCGGCAGGGAAAAAGAAGTAGGGAAATTAATATCCAGTTTCGAAGACGTCGCCAATAGCGAACAAGGGGTTTCTGTTATGGTCGTTGCAGGCGCACCCGGCATTGGCAAGTCGGCCATGATTAATGAAATTCATAAACCCATTGTGGCCAAGCGGGGATATTTTATTTCCGGGAAGTACGAACAGTTCCGAAGGGAAAAACCTTACAGCGCTGTGATTCAGGCATTTCAAATACTCGTGAAACAAATATTGTCTGAAAGTGGAGCGAGAATCAGCGTCTGGAAAGATAATCTTTTAAAAGCGCTGGGAGACAGCGGGAAAATTATTACCGACGTCATACCGGAAGTTGAACTGATTATCGGCAAACAGACTGATCTGCCGGTGCTGGGCCCCGAGGAATCCAAAAACAGATTTAATTTTGTCTTTGAAAAATTCATGCGGGTATTTCCGCAAAAGGAACATCCGGTTACCCTGTTTCTTGACGATCTGCAGTGGGCAGATATGGCCAGTCTGCAGCTTATGAAAAATATCATGCTCAGCGATATTCATCATCTTTTTATTATATTTTCATGCCGGGATAACGAAGTGGATGACACTCATCCCTTTAACGAACTTCTCAACGAAGTTAAAAAACATAACATCCGTATTTCCAAAATCACGCTTGGTCCTTTGAAAGAAAAAGAGGTGACGGAGTTAATTGTTAACTTTTTGCGGTGTTCAGAAGAAAGGGGATTCGGACTTGCCGGGCTTGTGCAGGAAAAAGCCGGCGGCAATCCTTTCTTTGTCAATCAGTTTCTGCATACACTTTATAATGAAAAGATGATTGTTCATAAAGGAGCACATGGTTGGCAGTGGGATGTGGGGAAAATCAGCCGGATGAAAGTGGCCGACAATCTCATTCAAATGATGGCGGGAAAGATTGAAAAACTATCTGCAAATACTCAGGATGTTTTAAAGATATGCGCCTGTATCGGCAACCGGTTCGATCTGGAAACTCTCGCGTCTGTCAGGGACACCTCCGTGGACTCTGCTCTCGGAGATCTTACTGAAGCAATCCGGGAAGGGATGGTGAGCCGCGTCGGAGATTTCTATGTCTTTCATCACGACCGGATTCACGAAGCGGCTTATTCGCTGGTCAGCGAGTCCGATAAATCAGCATTGCACTACCGTATAGGAAAGCTCGCGCTGGACAAGACCGGTAAAAAAGACCTGCCGGGTAAATTGTTCTATATCGTTGATCAGCTTAACCTCGGGGCTAAAATGAGCAAAGACAGCGCAGGAAGAGAATGGCTGGTCCGACTCAACCTTGAAGCGGGCAAGAAGGCAAAGGAATCTGCCGCTTATGCCCCGGCTTTTCAGTATCTGAAAAACGGGATTGATCTTTTAGAAGAAAATCCCTGGGCAAAGCAGTATGATCTCTCTCTTGCCTTATATACGGAATCCATTGAAGCCGCATACCTGATGGGTGATTTCGATAAGATGAACGAGCTGGCCGAAATCGCGCTTGGATACGCGAGAACAACACTGGAAAAGGTGAAGATATTTACTTCGCGGATTTATGCCTGTATCGCGCGAGAAGATTACCAGGGCGCCATTGATACGGCATTGCCTGCCGTCAGGCTCCTCGGAGTCAAGATACCCAATAAACCGAACAAGATTCACGTTGGCATTGAATTAATGAAGCTGAAAATCAGGCTTCTGGGGAGAAAACCGGAAAGTCTGCTGGATTTTCCGCAATCAAACGATCCTGAAATGATTGCCCTTGGGAAACTTCTGGCGAGCATGGGACATGCCGCGTTTTATACGGATCCCAATCTGCTTGCCTTTATCGTATTAAAATCATTCGGGCTGATGTTCAAATATAACCACCTGGTTCCTGAAAATGCTTTTGCGTTTGCCGGTTTTGGAATAGTCTTGGCGGCCGGACTCTTTGACTTTGAGGGAGCTATAAAATTTGGAAAGATGGGATTGAAACTCGTGGAAAAACTTGGCGCCAGAGATCAGGAAGCAAAAACGATCTTTGTCTATAACGCGCTGGTCCGGCATTGGAAATATCCCATGAAGGAAAGCATTGAACCGATGCTGGAGGGATACAAAATCGGGTTGGAAACGGGCGATTTGGGATTTGCCACGTTTAATCTCTTTTTTACGGAAGTGCACTATATCTTTACCGGTATGGAGCTCTCCGAACTCGAGAAATACATGGAAAGAAATAACAAAGGAATAGCCGGACTGAAGCAGGGACACACGCTGACCCTGCAATCGCTGACTTGGCAGGCAGTCCTGAATTTGCTTGGACGTTGTGATAATCCTGTGGAATTAACGGGCAAGGCGACGGACGGAGAAAGCCTTTTGCCTTCATGGGAGCAGGCCGGAAACCGGGCCGCTCTTTCCGTCTATTGGTTTGTAAAATTAATCATGTGCTCTGTATTCAGCGAATATAAGCTGGCCCTCAAGGCCTCTGATGAATTCAGAAGATATATGGATGCCCAGCAGGGAGTGCTGATTAACAAATATGCTGTCGCGCTGGATTCAGTAGCCAGACTGATGACGTATAAAGATGCATCTTTCTTTAACAAAATAAAACACCGCGTGCTAATCGGAATCGACCAGCTCAAGATGTGGGCATGGGCAAGGAGCGCCCCCATGAATTGTTCATACATGTATAATTTAATGAAGGCTTTATACATTTGGATTATTCATGAAAATCTGGATAAAGCGGAAAGTATTTTTGAGTTGGCCATCAGGCAATGTCGGGAATATGAAAACTTTGTCGTGGAGGGGATTGCCTCCGAGATTATTGCGGGGATATACCGTTCGATCGGGGATGAAAAAAAAGCAAAATATTACATGGCCGAAACCCACGCCTGTTATTCCAAATGGGGAGCGACAGGCCTGTTGAACAAGATAACGAAAATGTACCCGGATTTGATGCCCTCGGAATCAAGTCTTTCCCTGGAAGAGGAAGAAACAATCTCCACAAAAATAAAAGGTGATATGTCGGTTGCGCTCGACCTTTCCACGGTGATGCAGGTTTCCCAGGTTATCTCCAGTGAAATCATGCTGGAGCGGCTTCTGCAAAAAATCATGCACATGTCCGTCACCAGCGCCGGCGCCCAGCGAGGTTATCTCATGCTGGAATCTGAGGGAAAATTAATCATAGAAGCGAGCGAAGATATTGATAATGATGAAAAAAACGTCATGCAATCCATTCCGCTGCAGGAATGCACCGATATTTGTCAGGCCATTGTCAACTACGTCCATCACAGCGGAAAAGACGTCATTCTCGGTAATGCCGCAAAAGAAGGATCCTTTACGGATGATTCCTACATCATCAGCAAACAGTGTAAATCCGTGCTGTGTATTCCCATTATTCACAAAGGTAAAATTTCCGGAATTCTTTATATGGAAAACAATCTGAGCGAAGATGCATTCACGCCCGAGCGCCTGGATATTCTACGCTTCATCTCCGCGCAGGCGGCCATATCCATCGAAAATGCCAAGCTCTTCGAACTGGCCACGACGCTGGAAAATATAGAAGACGGGTATTGGGAAATCGACCTTGCCGGAAACTACACATTTTTCAACAATGCTGTCTGTCAGATCCATGGTTACTCCAAAGAGGAACTAATGGGGATGAACAATCGGCAATATACTGATCCGGAGACCGCCAAAAAAGTTTATAAAGCTTTCAATAATGTCTATAAAACGGGAACGCCTCTCAAGGGTTTGAACTGGCAGATTATCCGAAAAGATGGGACAAAAAGATACGTTGAGATATCCATTCTGCTGCAAAAAGACTCGTCCGGAAAACCGATAGGCTTCCGGGGGGTCGTCCGTGACATTACCGAGCGTAAGCAAATGGAAGAAAAACTGCAGCAGACTCTGGAAAGCCTGAGCAAGGCCTATGACAGCACCATTAAAGTGATGGTATCAGCAGTAGAGGTGCGGGATCCTTATACGGCGCTTCATCAGGTCCGATCAGCGGATATCGCCAGGGATATTGCCGTGGAAATGGGACTGCCGCAGGATAAAATCGACGGCATCCGCATGGCCGGCGCCATTCACGATATTGGGAAATTATCCATACCTCCTGAGATATTGACCAAGCCGGCCAAGCTCACAAGCGTTGAATTTGCTTTGATCAAAGAACACTCCCGCAGTGGATACGAAATATTGAAAAATGTGGAATCCCCCTGGCCGCTTGCGCAAATTGTTCATCAACATCATGAACGGATGGATGGTTCCGGCTACCCAAGAAATCTGAAAGGAGATGAAATTATGCTGGAAGCGCGAATTCTGGCTGTGGCCGACGTCATGTCTTCCATGGTTTCTCATCGTCTCCATCGTCCTTCTTTGGGTATTGAAGCGGCACTCGAAGAAATTGAGAAACATAAAGGAACTCTTTATGACAATGTTGTTGTGGACGCCTGCTTGAGATTGTTTCGTGAAAAAGGTTATAAATTTACATAAAGCAGTCCTGATTTTATAAAAATTAATTCTCGTCCTTTTTTTACCTACCATTTTCAAGAAGTTTTTTAGACGGTTAAACGTTAGGGGAAAATACACCATTGATTTTTTTTCTTGACAAAAATATTAAAAGTAATATTTTAAGCGGTAAATCGAATGGTACGTTTCTGATTCTCGCCTGTACGTTTTCTGTCTATATGAGATCCACGGACAAACGCCAATGTGTTTTTGAATGTTGTCATGTGGATTGCACTTCATCGCTAAATTATCGTAAAAATTTTAGAAAAATTTATTTGGAGGATTTTATGAAACGTATTGTTAGTTATAAACGATTGTTTTTTATATTCTTTTCAATTTTGGCTGTGGGATGTCTTTTGGCCTTATCGGCCGTTGCCGCTCCGCAGGTGGGTCCTGAAGGGATGGCTTTTTACGAAAAGCCATCCTCGATACCGGCTACTCACGGTACACTGATCCGGTACCGCACATCAACATCCGTTCCGCCGGGTGGACCGTCATGCAACTCATGGACGGTCATGTATTCTTCACAGGATGCACTGGGACAGCCCAATGTGGTTACCGGTACGGTACTGGTCCCCACAGCTTTTTATTCATGGTGGATCCCGCGTCCCATTATCAGTTACGCGGTCGGCACACACGGCCTCGCTCAGAGTTGGGCGCCTTCGATTCAACTGCAAAACGGGACCGATTACGAAAACTCCAACATTAATGCGGCACTTAACATGGGCTATGCCGTTCTGATCACCGATAATCCCGGTTACACCAACGGCGATGTGCCTTCTTATATGGTGGGTAAAGCCCAGGGAAAAGCGGTTCTGGACATCGTCACGGCAGCGCTGCAGATCCCCAAGATTCCTCTCAAATCATATGCGAAAGTCGGTGTCTGGGGATACTCCCAGGGCGGTCAGTCGGCGGCATGGGCAGGCCAATTGCAGCCTACTTACGCATCGGGTATTAAACTGACCGGTGTTGCGGCCGGCGGAGTCCCTGCAGAGTTGTTTGCCGTCGGAGAATATCTGGACGGCAGTAATGGGTCATCCTTCCTGCTGGAAACCTGCATCGGACTGAACAGCCAGTACCCGGATGAAATTCTTCTTTATGATCGGATAAATTCCAGTGGTGAGGAAGCCATTGATCAGGGCATGTCCATGGGGGTATTCGAGGCTCTGTTTGCTTTCATGAATACTCCGCTTTCCAATTTTACCAAATATGGCGAAAGCTCCGATGAGATTTTTTCGATACCGGAAATCGCTGAAGTGGTCAATGCGCAGGAACTCGGAAAAACCAAAATCAAAGTGCCCGTTTTTCTGTATCATGGTACAGGCGATGAATTTATTCCGCTGGAACAGGCGCTGGATCTCAAGGAAAAATACTGCAGCCTTGGCGTTAATACATCCTACATGGTTTATCCCGGCGAGCATATCACCACGCAATTCCAGGCGGCACCCCAGGTGTTGGACTGGTTAAAAGATCGGTTCAATGGAAAAACTGCGATCAGTACCTGCAGAACCTCCAATCCACGTCCGGTATCCACGGCCAATCCTGTTGACGGAGATTTTCTTTTTTCTCTCGACGGTTGGACACTGAACGGCACGATCAAGCTGAAAACACTGATGACGAACGTGGAACTGCCGGAGGAATCAACATTTTCGGCTGAAACAAATATGACGACTAATACGATTACGGGCGATATGTCGATTCCGGAATTCAGTTACTACATCTACGCATTTGGTTTGATGCCTTTGCAGGTGAAGTTGAAGATCGTACCCGCCGGACCGATGATGGGCACAGCCTCCCTGGATAACAATGGAATCCTGCATATTAACGGGCATGTGTACGCGGATATCTATCTCAAACAGGTAGGCGAATGGGGCATCGGGATTCCTTTCTCGCTGAAAACCAAGACGCCGGTTGACTTCCCCATCGTTTTTGACGGACCTGTATCGTCACTGGGCGACGGCAGTCTGACATTCACGGGCACCACAACGTTTCCGGACATGGTAGAAAACGGGATTATTATCAATGCCCTGTTTTCAAGTTTGATGTCCGGACCGGGTCAGGAATTCACGTTCACCGTAACTCCGCCGGCACCGATAAAATGGTAATTTTAAAATTTAGAGTTCAATATTAGTCTCAGCTCCGGTCTGGCCACCTTACGGTGACTTGATCGGAGCTGACTTTTAGCAATGATTGTGCTTTATGATTTTTGAACAAAGATAAAGGAGATTGCTTTAATGTCTCAGATTAACATGCATAAAAAAAAATCCAAAACAAAAATAATGATTGCCATGCTCATTGCCGGTGCTATAATTATTACAGGCTTTCTGTACAGGCATTACAGAAATACCGAGGAACCTGCTCCGGCAATGCAATCGTCCTTACTCAACATGTCTGAAAAAGAAGTCATAGATGGCCAGAAAGTCGCGGCAGTGGCGGCTATTCCGGGTAAAACGGTTTCCGGTACGGTTACACAACGTCCGGATTATGTGTCCGAAATGGAGTGGCAGGTGCTCCAAAACGTTGCCCGGCAAAATCCTGATGTTCAATTAACCGACCTGGTCAATAAAATGTTGTTTATCAAGAAAAAGCAGGCCTGGCTTGATGCCGGTGAAAACACGGAACAGCGTAGGCAACTGGCAAGGCAATTGCTGGATATGATTCCGGGACAGCTGGCCATCGAGGCCATTGATGCCGTAACGGCAAAGGAAATGGAGACTAAACTGAACGCAGAGCTGAAATTAACACTTTAGTTTTTTTAACGTCTGCGGATTTTATTGTGAGACTCAAATTTTAATGAGACTCCAATATGACAAGCGGAGCGCAGTCAGATTGGTTAGTCGAATTATTCCATATGCGAAGTCATGTGGGATTATATAATACGAAACCGCTTACCCTAGGGTTCATACCCTTGACTTTGTTTTAATCTTCCTTGATTTAGCCGGTCGGGATTCTGTAACTGCCCGTGGTTCCCGGCGACGTAACCGAAATGCAAATCCGTTCAACCGTCGTTCATCGATGGGCGATCCGTCATTGTAAACAAAGAGCATCGGAATTTGACGCTGGTGCTTAAGCAGACTTTCGGAAATCATTGCCGGCCCGCAACCCCATGGCCCGACAATCACGATACCATCGCAAATCGACTCATCCCAGTGATGCATGACGCTTCCTACAGTGATTGGTGCTTCGCCCCGAGGATGCCGGTCGATGATCGGTTTTGCCTTTTTAAGCATGTCTGGAACATCGGATGAGGGCAGCCACGGATTTTGTTCTTGGGCAATTTCATAGAACTGTTTTCTGGATTTCGGCATGAATATCTTCGCCGTGGAGTTCATAAAATACCCCTGAGGCATGTTAAACAACTCGGCAGAACGTTCCTCAACAAGATATTCGGCCAATGCCGATAGCGGTTCCACAATCACGCGCATCCCGCGGGCATTGAGCCGCCGGACAATGCTGTCACTTCCGAAATCATCCAGGCGCAGATAGATGTCGCCGGTAAGGAAAATTGTCCTGAGAGATTTTTTACCCGGATAACGCTCCTGAAAAGACGCAAACTGCTTGGAGGCGCGACGAGTAAGTTGTTCGAAAAAATCGGCACCCTGTGTATCCTCGATGATTCCGGCGATAATCCGTCCAACAGACCCCATCTTCGAGATGATTCCGGAGCAGCTTCTTTCAGCAGGTTTTTCCAGTATCCGAATAAGTTCATCGCAATATGCCTGATAGATCCGGTCAACTTCACCCGCTTCGGATTCATAGGGTCGGTAATATGCCGCAAACTGGTTCAGCAGATTCCACACCAGCGTTCCCGTGTAGAACCGACTTATCAACCCGGGGCACTCTATTTCCGCAGCAACGTGGCGCAGAGCAACACGATCTGAAAGGCCCATTTTTTCGACGGACATTTGGTCTTTCATTGAGAAGTTGCAGGTGCGACAGGCGCCTCTGCCGCTAAGTTCAAGCAACACGGTACGTTTTTCCGGGGGATTGTCATCGAGATATTTCCGAAATGATCCCCAGATGAGTTGGTAGGCAAGGCACTCCTTGCCGGAACAATCTCTTCTCCCCGCAGCCAGTGACACCGCCGACGTAGTGGCTGCCGGAACCGCGTCATAACCCCATGATCGATAGGCAGCCGCCATAATGGGGGCTGTCTGGTCACCCATGGTGAAGACCACGAATCTTGAATCTTTTTCCAACTTGACCGATGGACGTTCAAGCGGTTCGAATAGCTTGAGTCTTGCCGGTTCAACGGGAACCGGCCGGTCATCGTGCTGACGGACCGTATGCAAAAAAGCCTGAATTCTTGTTACAAACCCCGCTGCGCCGCCGTGTCCATCGCTCTCGAGTGCCGTATGGGGGTAACCCTCCATAAGGAATCGAAAGAAATGTTCCATAAACGAAGCGGGCCCGCAGCCGAACGACGAGAGGAGAACAGGAAATGCGTTACCATATTCTCTGGCTGAAAGCGCGACACGGAGCGCCCGGTTAGCGTCTTCCCAGACAATGTTGGGAAGCGGATGAATATTTTTCGGAATCGGGTAACAGTCCATGGGTAAAGGAAGCACTCCGTTTTGACGGAGTAAATCCGGAATGCTTGCGTTCACCGCGCGGTCAAAGATCACGTGTAGCGAGCCAACGACGGCAACTACCGGAATTCGGTGCTCACGGCCATATTCCAGAGTTCGCCGGCCGATTTCCGCCAGCGCCTGTTCATATTCCTGCTGGGCTTTTGCCGCGTGACGGGCCGCCCTCATGACCCGGTTGTTATCCACGCCCAGGTCACTGGCAAGCTCTCTGAGACGGCCAATGAGTCGACGGTTTAGCAGACCGCCTCTCAGATTAAGAACCGGTTTCAGAAACCTGATGTTCCGGCCGCGTGCTTTTAACGCCTGGTCGGCCATATCCGCCATCCCCTGTTCCATCGGACAGGTACGGCCTCCATCACCTTCTCTGTCATGCAGGTTCAGAAATTTTGGAAAAACGAGAGTGTCGACGTCCGCATCCGCCACGGCGTGAGCGACTTTAGCCGGAGCGCAGGAATCAAATGAAAAACAACGCTCCTCACCACGCGCCAGCGATTTACTGTCGGAACGCAACACCTTCACGCGAAGCCCGATTTCGGAAAGAAAAGTCACTATCCATGGTAAGTATCCGTTCAGCGCTCCCACATAGGGAATTCCCACCAGGCGGTCGCCCGATCCAGCTTCCCAGAAATTTTTCAGCAGCGCCATCCTCTCTTCGAGCGCATTCGGGGCATCCTTGGGAAGCTTCTGCAGGCCCGCTGATGAGATTTCGTATTTGGGACAAGCGCCTCCGGAAAGGACTGTCTGATCAGATCCTCGGACGGAAACGGTCGTTTTGTCGATACGGCACAGGTTCCGGCATTTGGGATCGGCGCACCGGAATTCTGTTCTAGACACGACCCGCGCGTCGAGCGCCAGAGTCAGATCGAAATTGGCGGCTTCAAGGAGATGATTTTCATCAAGTTCCCGTATCGCGCAGAGTCCTATCCCCCAAGCACCCATGGCTCCGGGATTATGAGGAACGATCACCTCCCGTCCGGTAACAGCGGCAAGCGTCCAGGCAAGCGAAGGTCCGCTCGCTGGTTTACCCTGAAAGAATATCCGTTCGCCGAACATCCGCCCCCCCATGACCCGGTTGATATAGTTATGGATGACCGAATATTGAAACCCGCCGAACAGGTCCTCGATACTGAACCCTTCGTTCAGCGCTTCAGCCGCGGCTTCGGCAACAAAGACCGTGCACATCTGTCCGAGATCCGGCTGGCGCGCTGCTTTCTGCGCCAGTTTCGTGAACTCGGTTACATCATGCACACCGTAGAAAACGGCCTGTTCTTCAAGGAAAGAACCGGTTCCGGCGCTGCAGGCCTTGTTCATATCGCTTTCGACGATCTGACCTTCGGCTATCTGGATGAATTTGGCGTCCTGTCCGCCGATCTCAACAATCGAAAGGCTTTTTCCGTTTTGGTCGTCACACCGGATCGCGGCAGTTGCGTGGGCCACGATTTCGTTCAGAACCACAATCCGCTGGGCGAAAGACGGGAAAATCGCGCGCAGAACCGTCGCGGCGGCTTCGCGGCCGGATCCGGTCAAGGCAATCGCCCGGACATCCGGTTTTGTCTGTTTCAGAATCGCATCCACAAGCCTCGAAGCGGCATCGACCGGATTCCCGCGGGTGCGGTCGTAGACGTCCAGAAGCTGATTGCCGGTTCTGATAGAAGTCAATACCGCCTTGCTGCCCGTGGATCCCAGATCCAAGCCGAGAACGGTCGGCGTAACCGCCGGATCTTCGTTGACCTCGGGAGCTTTCTGATAGGTAACTTTCGAGGCTGAAAGTTCCGCCGGTGGATGAATGCGGAATCGGGTCTGCCGGGGAATAATGAGCTGGTCAGGATTATCGGGCAGTTTTGGAAGTTTTTCCCCCCGGCAATGTTCGGCAGCCAGAACAGCCGCGCCAAGCGCCTCGAGAAGTTGTGGTTCTTCCACCACCCTGACCATGCCGCCGGCCAGATGCCGGAAAGCTTGTACAAAAGCACCGATTCTTGCGCCACTGCCCATGAGATATACAGGGCCGTCGATACGCACTCTCGACAAAAGAGCTGCCACATTGCGGGCGACCGACTCGAAATAACCTTTCATGAGCTGGTCTGTCGGTTTTCCCTGATTACCAAAGTGGGTCATCTCGCTTTTGGCAAAAACCGAACAACGGGCGGTAATGGTTATGCTCGCGGATGCGTTGGCCGCCAGCCGGTCTGCCTCTTCCAGGTCGAGTCCGAAGCGGCCGGCAATTTTGACCATCGTCTCGCCCGTTCCGGAGGAGCATTTATCGTTTTCGATATAGTGCACGTGTCCCTGTGCATTCCTGGTAAATATGGAATACCCGCGGGCACCAAGGCTCACGAGATTGACCGGCCCTTGCAAATCGGGTCTGAGTGTCAACGCCGAACTGACACAGGCGTCTTCAGGCAATTCGGAAATGATCGGGGCAACGAGTTCGTCGGAATACAAACCGGTGGCGGCAAGGGCTGCGCACGAACCGATCTTTTTTTCATGGTACCACGTTCTGAATGCGTCGAGGGGTCGTCCTTCATGAATGATACAGCGGGAATCAACGACGACCGGTGCACCGTTATCGCAGATCTTGAGCAATACAAATTTGGCAGTGGCTTTGCCGAGGTCGCACCCGGCAACCATCAAGGCTGTCTCAGGATTGTCCGATACGATCGACCGGCTCTGTTTTAGTTGTTGATCCATCATCTCCCGTGCCGGCCGAACCCGGTCATTTTAGAATAAATCATGATGATAAAAATCGTCTTTTTAAAGGAAGGGGGTGTATATGAGACATCTGCCGGTGTGTCAAGGCAAATCTGGCCGCGCCATATAATTAAGGAGAAAACCTGAGTAAGTGTTCATTTTCTTTTTAATAATTGTTTTTTTACCGGTTGGGCTTCTATAAGAGTCATCAATAGTGAATAATCAAACGTTTCATATGCCCGTAATTCAATCTGCTGGTAAATATTTTTCGCCGTTTTATTAAAGAGAATTTGTCGTTTCAAAGCGCCCGAAGATGAGTAGCGCCTGATTTCAATATCTGCCGATGTGTTTTTTATGATATCAATCCAGTCTCCGTTTTCTTCAAGATACCGACAAACAATTGAGCCATCAGCAAAATATCCTTCATTATGAATTTCTCCTTCCGGCGCAAAAAAGATTAATTGAGTATCTTCAATTATATTTTTTGCGAAATTTTCTGAATCGAAAGGAGGCAGAGCCCTGCTAACCATGAGCTTGTCCGGTCCTGATCGCGCTTCAAACAGCACCAGGCCTTCCGCGGTCATCATGGCGCAATCTATTGAACGGGAAACAGGATCCGCCACGGTAACGCCGATAATGGCGCTCTGCGTCTGGCCGCCCATCCGGATCTCTATGGCATGCACAAAATGAGATTTTTGCTTTAAAAAAGGAGAAGGACAAATAAAAGACTTCTCGTTTTTCAAAAGAAGAGGCGAATCAATGACAGGTAATGTCTGACATGAAAAAAGCAGAAAGAAGAATAGTAAAAGAGACACTCTCTTCATCGGGGCTCCTGAAATACAGAAGCATCAACCGATTCATTGATTTTAACATTATTGAAGTTTATCTGGGTAAAGTTATCGGGACCTTCAAATATTTTGACAAACTTGACAGATTTTGCTTTCGACGAAAGAGTAATTTCTATTTTTTCAATCATCGCCGACGTGTTCTTTTCCACTGGAACCAGGGCAATCATGGTATCCGGCTTCTTTTTGCCTATCGTTGCTTTAAATGACGGATTTTGATCGAACCTGCCGCTCATCCATCCGGTTATCTCACCGAGCACAATTTTCATGGCCTGTACGCCGCCGGTTTTATCTTCGACCATTTTCCCATCCGAATAGATATAGCGTTTCGTGATATTTTTATGGGAAATCACCACACTTTTTAACGGCCTGATATATTCCCAGCGAAAAGATCCCGGTGCGGCAAAATAAAAACGTCCTTCCGATATCAACGGTTTGGACAGAATTTTCATGCTCTTTTTCTGGATGAAATCAGCCTGAAGAGTTTTTATTTTAGCCGATTCCATACGCAATTTTTCAAAATCATTTTCCACGGCAAAAGACACCCTGCCACAGAATGAAAAAACGAACGCAAGGATAAAAACAAGTAAATGGTAGCGATATTTAATCAACATATTCCGCCATTAATGCCGATGACCTGACCGGTTACGTAAGAAGCATCGCTGGAACACAAAAAGCGAATGACGCTTGCTACTTCTTCCGGTTTACCCAGACGAGCCATGGGAATGATTTGTTTAATTTGTTCAACCGGAGCTTCCTTGATCATATCTGTTTCAATCAAACCGGGAGCGACAACGTTAACACGGATACCGAAACGCGCAACTTCTGAGGCAAGAGCCCGGGAAGCAGCAATAATGCCCGCTTTGGCCGCAGCGTAATTTGCCTGTCCGCGGTTGGGCATCAGCGCCGAAAGAGACGAAACGGAAACGATCGAACCGCATTTCTTTCTGACCATTTCACGTAAAACCGGTTTGGTCATATTATAGAAGCCTTTCAGACTGGTATTGACGACACTGTCCCATTCGTCTTCGCCCAATAACATGAAAAGACCATCGGCGGTAATCCCGGCGTTGTTGATGAGGACTTGAATATTTTTATGACGTTCTGTAATCGCTTTAACGGCATCTTTGGTCTGTGCATTATCAGCAACATCAAATCGGGCAATTTCCCCGTCTCCTCCGGCTGATTGAACAAGATTCAATGTCTCCTGTGCCGCCGCTTCATTGGATTTAAAATTGATAATTACAAAATATCCGGCTTTGGCCAGTTCCACAGCCGTCGCCCTGCCAATACCTCGACTGGCTCCTGTGACTATTGCTGTTTTATTTTCATTCATTTTTGAACTCCTTCATAATATTGTTGATCATCATCATTGAGGCGCATGGCCTGAAGAATGGCTGTAGCCCAGACTTTTTCGCCGGTTTTCACAACTCCCTCCACCACACCATAATTATCAAAAGCATATTTACTTTCCAGGTGGATCACCAAATTTGTGTTCACCGGTATCCTTTCTTCATTAAATTCCGCGCTTTTAATGCCGACAAGCCATCCTTTAACGCCTGATTCGCCCCGCTGTTTTCTTTTGTACCCTTCAATAATGGCTGCTGTCTGAGCAATGGCCTCGATCAGAATCAATGAAGTTACCGCCTCTCCTTCAAAAAGAGGCCATTCAGAATTTACAGTAGCCGAACTTATAGCCGAGTTTTCTTGAATATCAAGAATTCCGCTGATAATTTTTATTTTTTTCCGATGCGGTATTAAACTGTCAATATCAATGTCAAGCATAGGCAATATTGTTTATAAGCTAATGAAAAAACAGTATAAAAGTTTACTTAAAAATCTAAAGGCGGTGAGTGATGAA
>CAYNWA010000018.1:14828-35415 GCA_964400795.1 uncultured Smithella sp. | reverse complement strand
AAAACGTGGGCTTTTTTATAAGTGCTTTTTTCTTTTTTTTGCGGTAAGTAACAACGAAAAAGTTGAACCTCGTTTAAGATGACTGAAAGAAAAGATTCTTTTATCAATGCATATGAGAAAATTCTCGCACCGTCCAAAACGGTATGCGAGAAAGACTTTACGTTTTCCGGATACAGCTATGGCGACGCGTTTGCGTTGGCCGCCGGTCTGAAAAAAAGACTTGCCAGACACAATGGAGAAAAAAATCTCTGCCTTTGTACGACGAATAAGGCGGTTACCGCCGCCTGTATTCTGGCTTCTCTTGCCGGCGCCTGTAAATTAATCCTGCCTTATTCTTTTTCCGGCCATGCCATGCAAGAGATGTGTGACGCTACGGGATTTAAATTTGCTATTGCCGATCATCCTGAAGAAATGCCGGCCGGAGTGGAAACAATCACACCGCTTCCCGCTGCTGCAGAAAATATCAGTTCCAGGGATATCATCGATCCGGATGCTCATTTTTTACGTCTCTTTACCGGCGGCTCAACAGGCAAACCCAAAGTGTGGTCCAAATCTCCCCGAAATTTATTTGCGGAGGCTTTTTATATCAGAAAAACATTCGCTCTTTCCGATAAAGATATTTTTTTAGCCACGGTTCCGCCATACCACATCTACGGTCTGCTCTTTTCTGTTTTGGTGCCGTTTGTTTCTCATGCACGGGTCTTGCCGGACATCTACACCTTTCCGCAGGAAATTATTTCCACCATTAATAAAAACAAAGCAACGGTTCTGGTCAGCGTGCCCATTCATTACCGGGTTCTAAAAGTTGATAGTTTAGCTGTTCCTTCCCTCAAATTTGCTTTTTCTTCCGCCGGTGCACTGGATCGGTCTGACGGATTGCATTTCTACAAAAAAACAGGCCTGGGAATCACGGAAATTTACGGTTCCACGGAAACAGGCGGCATTGCTTCGCGTTGCATCAGTGACAATACCGACAGATGGAAAGTGTTTGATGTCGTATCATGGAAGTTAAAAGACAGCAGGCTCCGGGTTAAATCAGACTTCACGTCTCCGGAAATGGAAAAGGATGAGGGAGGTTTTTGCCTGACCGGTGACGAAGCCCGCGAAGAAAAAGAAAACAGCTTCGTTTTACTGGGCAGAGCCGATGGCGTCGTTAAGGTCGCCGGAAAAAGAGTTGATTTACTTGATGTGCAAAACAAAATCAAAACGCTCCCCACGGTAAGCGATGCTTTTGTACTGGCGCTTCCTTCGGACAGGGGACGGGAAAACGTTATTGCAGCAGTTATCGCCTGCGATCTGACGGAAACTTATCTGAAAAAACTATTGATGGACATGCTGGAGCCCTATGCCGTTCCGCGTCATCTTAAAATTGTTTCCTCAATCACCAGAACGGCCACCGGCAAAATTGACCGCCGTCGTATTGAAAATATTTTCCTCGCTCCAAAAAAATAGGCAAAATTTATCTGTTTTGAGTTTATTCAATTTTATACATAGTGACAAAGTATCATAAACAGCAGCAAAACCTACTGTTCGGTTGTTTTTATGTATATTGTTATTTTCGTTTATTTATGATAATTTTAAAAAATATCAATCAATTTTATTTTGGTTTATTCTGGATATAGATCCTTATAGTTATTAGGGATGCCGTATCCGTAATTTTGATTTTTTAATATTATATCGCTATGAAATTACATCCGATAACTCTCAAATTCTCCGGTGAATCATCTCACCTGGAAAAACCTTTTTTAAATGAGTATTATTATTCGTCGCTTTCCAACATCCGTGTATTTTTGATTCTTGGCTCAGTTCTTTACGCCGCATTTGGTATCTTGGACGCTATCCTCATGCCGGCACAAATGGTCAATATATGGTTTATTCGCTTGATCGTTATTGGTCCTTGTCTGATAGGTGTCCTGCTGGTAACTTTTTCCGATGTTTTTAAAAAGCATATGCAGGCGGTTCTCGCCTTTGCTTTTACCATTGCAGGAAGCGGCATCATTTGCATGATCGTGATCGCACCGCCGCCGGTCAGTTATTCTTATTACGCGGGATTGATGCTTGTTTTCATGTGGGGTTATGCGCTGATTCGTCTTTTTTTTGTATGGGCTTCTTTTGCCGGATGGTTACAGGTCATTTTATATGAAGTTGCCGCCATCTGGATCAATCCGACGCCTGTTAATATTTTTATCAATAATAATTTCTTTTTCATCAGCGCCAATCTTGTAGGAATGATGATCTGCTACGCTATTGAATTTTACGCGCGTCGCGACTTCTTCATGAAAACGGAGCTGGAAATTGAAAGAGAAAACGTCAGCAGGGTCAATGAAGAGCTGGAAGAACGCGTCAGACAGAGGACAGAAGACTTAAGCATCATTAACAAGGCGCTTCATCAGGAAATATTAGGGCACGAAAAAGCGGAGATAGCGTTGCGGAAAAGCGAAGAAAGATATCGTGACCTGGTGGAAAATGCCAATGATATGGTTTTTAAGACCGACAGAGAGGGAACCTTTACATTTGTCAATGTTTCCACCATTCGCATTACCGGGTATGAAGAAGAGGAAATCATCGGCAAAAATTATTCGTTTCTCATTCGTCCTGATATGCGTAAAAAGGCTCTGAGTTTTTTCGGCCTTCAAATTAAAAACAGAATAAAAAACACGTATTCGGAATATCCTGTTATAAAAAAAGACGGCAGTGAGATTTGGCTGGGGCAAAACACCCAGTTAATCAGTGAGGATGGCCACGTTGTCGGTTTTCAGGCTGTATCCAGGGATATTACAGAACGTAGACGTCTGGAAGAAGAATTAAAAGAGAGTGAAGAAAGATACCGTGCATTGAGCATTATTGATGATCTCACCCAGCTTTTTAATTCCAGGCATTTCTATAATCAGCTTCAAATGGAAATCGACAGAATAGAACGTCGGGATTACCCGTTGACCCTTTTACTATTGGATATTGATGATTTTAAAGTGTTCAACGATACGTACGGCCATATTGAAGGGGATCAGGTTCTCGTCCGTCTCGGTCAGGTTATCAAAAAATGCCTGCGCAAAGAAGATTCGGCTTATCGCTATGGCGGGGAAGAATTTACCATCATTCTACCCATGACAACACAAGATGAAGGTGTTGTTACCGCAGAAAGAATCCGATCAGAATTAAAGAAAGAAAATTTTTCTCCCGATCCGAAGACAATAGTCAGCCTTACGGTGAGTATAGGACTTGCTCAATACAAAAACGGCGAAGATATAAAAGCCTTTGTCAACCGGACCGACCATTTTATGTACCGAAGCAAAAAAGGCGGGAAAAATAAAATTTGTTTCGAATAATATTTTTAAACCATGCTCAATGCAATAAGAATCGTTGACGAACCCTACTGGAGCTGTTAATGATCATACAGGAGAGCCGGAATGAATCAGGAAATTGACTATTTGAAAAAGTTAGCCAAAAACGGCGGCCCCGTGGAAAGTCAGTATGAGGAACTCGGTAATTTATACAAGTCCGTGAATCTTAAACGCAAGCAGGGCATCATGAGTGACGCTGATGTAATGCATATCTGGCAGGCGCTGCCCGATGTTTACATCACAAAAGACACTATGCAGGGATACGCGCTTCTGAAGCCGCACGGTTATTCCGGAGACTTCGTTATTATTGAAAGAATTTACCAGAAATGGCTGTCTCCCAAAGACCATCTTATCAACTGGGATCATTTTTTTCACGCTCAGGAAGCTCCTCAGGCCATCATCAACAGAAAAAAATATTTTATTGATCTTCTAAATTCTCTGGACAAAAAAAATGGAAATCATCGCATTTTGAATATCGGATGTGGCCCTTGCCAGGATATCATGGAATTTTTACTTCAAGGAGCATCTCATGTTTTTTTTGAGTGTGTTGATTATGATAAAGATGCCGTCGAATATTCCTATAAAAAGGTCAAAGAGAAAGGATTTTTAAGTAACGTGGAATTTCATCGGGATAACGCATTTAAATTCCGGCCTTCAAAACAATATGACTTAATTTGGTCAGCGGGACTTTTTGATTATCTGGATGCAAAGACCTTTAAGATGCTTTTGACAAAACAGCTTACCTTTCTCAAAAACGGGGGCAAACTGGTGATCGGTAATTTTTCACTGAATAATCCCACCCGGGATTATATGGAATGCGGCAATTGGTTTCTTTATCATCGATCACCGGAAGATTTGATTAAAATAACGAAGGAATGCGGAGTTCCGCGTGATAAAATATCGGTCAAGTCGGAATCCCTGGGTGTGAATCTATTTTTGCATATTTCCCGTTAAGCAAACAAAGACATACATTTATAGAAAGATTTTTAATTTGTAGTCTCACGCTCTTTCCAATCTCACATCATGGTTCTTGCTGCTCCTGTCAATTCATTGGATATCCGCCAATATTTCTTTTTTCATGGATGAGGATTCATGCTGACCATATGAATTTATTTTTATTGGAAACTTTATATCCCGAATTAGTCTTTATGGGATATATTGACACAAACTGTTCCTGTGATATTATCAAATATGGAATTCTGATATGTTTTGTCCTAAATGCAAAAGCGAATACAGAGACGGTTTTTATAAATGTGCCGATTGCGGCACCGATCTTGTTTATCAATTGCCTCCGGAAGCACTGAATCATTCCAATGATGAAGAATTCGTGGAAGTTTTTTCAACTTACCAACAGGGTGATATCTCTTTTATAAAATCCGTGCTGGAAGGCGAGGGTATCACGTATTTTTTTCAGGGAGAAAATTCCATCATACTTATTGCCGCTGGAGCTTACGCCCGTCTGCTGGTCAAAACCGAAGATGCGGAAAGGGCAAAAGAAATTTTGCGGGATTTGGGATTCTTGGGATAAAAACTTGTTCATAAATTTATTGCAAGAGGTGTTATGGATACACGACGTGATTTCATTAAAAAAAGTGCGGTTTTCTGTGCCGCTTTGTACCTGCCTGTTGCGCTGACCCGGGAATGTTTTGCTTACTATCCTGAACTGAAAACACGCGCACCGAAAAAAGCTCTGATTTTGTGGTACAGCCAAACCGGTCATACGCAAAGATATGCACGTCTTATCGGTTGTCTATTAAAAAGTAAAAACATCGCTGTTGATGAACGCGAATTTCAGGAAACCGATAAAAACATTCTGCGGGATTATGATCTGGTCATTGTCGGCACACCGGTATTCTACTATGACACCCCCTCAAACATAAGCGAATGGCTGAAAAAAATTCCATACATCAAGGGCACACCGGTTGTAGCTTTTGTTTCCTTCGGCGGTCCCGAAGGCAATCAGCACAACGCGTCCTGTCATCTTTTGAAAATGCTGGCAAAGAAAGGAGGGGTTCCTGTTGGCCGGGATGCTTTTAGAAATATTCCCTCTTATCCCACGCCTGAATGGAATAGCGCCAATCAAAAATCGGGACAACATCTGCCCAACGAAGCAACCTTTGACCAAGTGCGCCGTTTTGTTAAGGATACGCTGGAAAGAATTTACAAAGGAGAGACAATTTCGATCGGATATGAATTTGCGTTACGGGAGTCCCTACGAATCCTGCCGCTGGCTTGGCTGAATAAAAGAGTGATCAACAAACATACTGTGGACGCTTCAAAATGTATCAACTGCGGAACCTGTGTAAGAAAGTGCCCGACCAAGGCCATCAATCCATTTGAACAAACTGTTGACCGTAGCAGATGTGTGGCCTGTTTCGGCTGTTTGAATAATTGCCCTGCCGATGCCGTGGTGATGGAATACGGCGGCAAGCGTCTCTACGGCTTCTTCGAATATTTAAAACGAAACAATATAAAAATCAAAGAGCCGGAAGAATTCAAAACATGCAGTTGAAATTATATAATGAACTGTTAGAGACATTTCTACAGACGGGAAAAAGTTACCAAGACCGTAGATGGAAGCAAACGAGGCGTTACTTGTCTGTAGACTGCATATGAGAAATAAAAAAGTATTAAGCAAAAATAAGGAGCTCCTTGAAAAAATCAATTAAAGTTGCCGCGATTCAGCTTGCCGTCAAAATAGGGGATTCAACCGCAAATATTGGCAGTTGTGAACGTTTAGCCCTGCAGGCGGTTAATGAGGGTGCGAAGTGGATCGCGCTGCCGGAATTTTTCACAACGGGAATGAGCTGGGACCCGAAGATAGTCGATGCCATTCAGAACACAGACGGCGAGGCGGCAAGTTTCCTGAAAGATTTTTCGACGAAACACCAAGTTGTTTTGGGAGGCTCATTTTTGTGCAGACTGCCCGGCGGCAGCGTGCGCAATCGCTACTTATGTTACGCCAACGGCATTCTTGTAGGACAGCATGACAAGGATATGCCTACGATGTGGGAACATTATTTCTATGAGAGCGGCGATCCGGCCGATATTGGCATTCTGGGAGCCTACGAAAACATCCGTATCGGTGCGGCCGTTTGCTGGGAATTCATGCGCACAATGACCGCTAGCCGGCTCCACAATCAGGTGGACGTGATCATGGGTGGTTCCTGCTGGTGGAGCATTCCTGATTATTTCCGGGGTTTGTGTCAGTGGCTCTGGGAAGCGGCAAATTATCGCAACAGCATTGCTGCCATACAGGACAGCGCCCGTCTTATCGGTGCGCCGGTCATTCATGCCGCGCATTGCGGTAAAATTGAATGCCCGCAGCCGGGATTACCGATGACATACCGGGGATACTTTGAAGGGAACGCGGCCATTGTGGACGCAAACGGTCACGTGCTGGCGCAACGTGATACAAAACAGGGCGAAGGCATCGTCTGTGCAGAAATTACGCTTGGCGCCCAGGCACCTGCCGGAGAAATCCCCAATCGTTACTGGTTGCGTAGCAGGGGCGGACCTCTGCCCATTTTTACATGGCATCAGCAACGTTGGTTGGGGCGTCGTTGGTATAAACACAACGTGCGTCAGAGGTAGCTTTTACAATACATTATTATTTTTGGATGCCTGATTGTTTAGCGATAAGGAGGGCTGACATGAAAAGTATAAAAATAATATTCAGGCTATGTATTCTTATCTTGTCCGTTCTCATCATCAGTGGTGAAACTTTAGCAAAAATTCAGGAAAGCAGTCTAGGGCCGCAATCGTCCCAAGCCCTCGGCGAAAAGAATGTCCTGATGGTTGTGGCCCGGTTTCCGGATGCAACACCATCCATACCGATTGAAACCGTCCGGAGAAAAGTTGTGGGTGGACTTAACGCTTGTGTCAAAGAGCAATCGTACGGACTTGCTTCCGTTAAGGCCGATTTTATGGGGTACGTCATGCTGCCCGATTCACTCGCCAGTTACAACATCAGTCCCTATAATTTTCGCGTGGATAGAAGAAGGGTTCGCAAGCTCATTGAAGACACCATGACGGCATTGGAAAGCAGAGTCGATTTTTCCGCTTACGACCACATATTGATCATTCCGGCAGTCACGACCATGCCTGGCAGGGGATACGGCATGATCTGCTACTGCGCCAATCCCGGAATGCTTTCGGGAGTCACCAAACGATATGTTCCTCGTTATGAAACGCTGAGATCCGCAAGCGGAAAAGAATTCAATGGCGGAATTTTTGTCGCAACGGAAAACGCGAATATCGGCATGTTTGCCCATGACTATTTTCATGCTCTCGGCGGAATACACGAAGGAAAACGGTTGGCGCCTTGACTATACGACTTCGTGCGTCAGTCTGACGCTTCCGCGGAAAAGCCGTCTTTCGAGCATCATGCAATCTATATGGGACCGTGGGACATCATGTCTCAACACCTGGTCAAAAAAGGAGAGCTCCCTCCCGGCATTTCATCATTTACCAAAATACGACTGGGATGGATTAAAGAACATCAGGTTCAAATCGTCAAACCGGGTGAAACTTCGTACGCCCTGCTTGCACCTTTATCAGCTGGCGGTGAACACCTCGCCGTTAAAATACCGCTGGATGACGGAACTTACTATCTGGTGGAAAACAGGCAACAGATTGGTTTCGATCAAATACTGCCGGACTCGGGAATGCTGATACTGAAGGTTAATCCGCAGGAGGATGAAGGCTTCGGCACTGTAAAAGTAATGTGTGCCGGTGGGGAACGCGATTTTGTTCGTGCCACCTACAAGCTGGAACTCAGCAACCGGAACATTTTTACTGATAATTCCGGAATCTTCCGTAAAAATAACATCGCTATTATTCCTCTTTGGCAGGAAGGAGATAATCTCGGCGTATTGGTTACAACGCCTGAACAAAGCGCGGCGGCAATCCAGGCAGCACAAGCGATACAGGCATTGATGAATCAAAATTTTGGAGCCGGCAATAAGGAGTTGATTTCCCGGGCAATTAGAGCTTTTAAGGAAAAAAATTTTGAAAAAAGTCTGGCTGTAGCGACAAAAAAACCTCTATAGGAGCAACAGATATGAAACAATTTGTTTTGACGCCCGCAGCGGGAAAACGTCTGATCGGGAAAGGCATGGTCAAACATCCGGTGATTACAAAGGCGTTGAAGAAAGGAACCGTTGTCATCATTGCCGGAACGACCAACGGATACGTAGCCGAAGAAATTCTCAAAAAGCTCGGTCAGGTTAAAGCATTTAAACGTGATCATTTCTACCGCGGAATCATTCTTCCTCCCAACCGCCCGACAACATCGACAGGAAGAAGTTATGACGAAAGCAAGTTCCCGGGCGATGTTGTCATCACAAACGGAGTATATCAAAAAGGCAAAACCATTTTCGATGTCGTCGACGACTTGCGCGAGGAAGATGTCATTCTGAAAGGAGCCAATGCTGTCGATTTAAACCAAAGAAGAGCGGCGATTCTGATTGGCGACAGGAAAGCGGGAACCATCGGCGCTTCTATTCCGGCTGTCGTGGGCAGACGCGTAAAACTGGTTGTGCCGGTTGGATTGGAAAAACGAATTTATGAAAATATTGATGAACTGGCGGCAAAAATGAACGCACCGGGAGCGCAGGGTCCCAGACTCATGCCTATACCGGGAGAAATCTTTACCGAGCTTGACGCGATTAAATTACTGACCGGAGCCACGGCTTCGCTGGTCGCGGCGGGCGGAGTGAGCGGCGCAGAAGGAAGCATCTGGCTGATTGTCACCGGTACACCCGCTCAGGAAAAGGCTGCGGAGTTTCTGATTAAAGCCGTTGCGAATGAACAGGCGTTTAACTTCTAAAAAAAGCTACTCCTATCAATCTCGAGCAGAGGCTGTGTCGCAATTAGCAAAAAGAGCAAATGTTCATTTAAGGTTTATCATAAGTAATTTTATTGTGATACAGTCCCTCATGCGGCAATCCAGTATTCAATAAAATCCGGATCTCCAACTGAAAAATCCGGGCGTGACAATTAATAAATAAATTATATGATCAGTGAAATTGAAAAAGGCTTTTATCGCATCACTCTACGAATGCCTTATCGTTTACGGCATGTGAACGCTTATCTTCTTGATAATGGCCGGGAATTGGCGCTTTTTGATACCGGTCTGAACACACCGGCAGCTTATGAAACGTTGATCAAAGACCTTTCCAGTATCAGTTTTAGCGCCAAAGACATTAAAAACATCTATCTAACGCATGTTCATACCGACCATTGCAGCATGGCTGGTGTTCTGCAAAAAGAGTCAGGCGCCAAGATTCATCTTTCCCAATCAGCTTTCGAAGAATACAGGCATATACGGCAAACTGATCCGGCGGTGAAACAGTTAAAAAAATTCTATGCGCGTCAGGGTATGCCTCCCCATTTAATTGATCTTATTCTTGAAGAATATGAAGCCATTCGCGGCATTATTTCTGAGTTCAGAGCCCACCATTTTTTAGAAGAAAAAGAAAAATGTGAGTTCGGCAACTGGGAATTTGAAGTTGTTTTTACACCAGGACACGCTGCCGGGCATGTCTGTTTTTTCTTCCAAGGAAAAGGGTTCTTGCTGTCCGGTGATCATGTGTTGCCTTACATTGCACCGATTCTCAGCCCTGATATATTCGATGATAATTTCCGCCCGCTAGCCACTTATTTGAATGCGCTGGATGCCATTGAAAAACTGCCGGTGACCACTGTATATCCGGGACACGGCAATTCATTTGTCGATTATAAGGAACGCTTGGCCGATATTCGTCAACATCATCATAAAAGAAAACTTGCCGTTCTTGATTTTGTGAATAGTCAATCCAAAACCGCCTATGATATTTCCCATGAAATGATCAGTCCATCGCTTTCCGATTTCGACAAATTCCTGGCTCTGAACGAAACCATAACCTATTTAAAAGAACTCAAGGCTGAAGGAGCCCTCAAAGAAGACAATATCAACAATGTTTTGGTTTACACCAGGTCTTAAGGATAATTATTGACAGATGTTTTATTATAGTTAATAAGCGCCTGTTAAATAAAGCGGACTGTTCGGCGAACAGTCCCTACAATATATTATTGTGGCGCGTTCCCCGTCGCCGAATTGGAGTGATTTTGAGTAAAAACTTACAAAAAGAAATCGAACGACGACGCACCTTTGGCATTATCAGTCATCCCGACGCGGGTAAAACCACGCTGACCGAAAAGCTCCTGCTTTTCGGCGGAGCCATTCAGATGGCTGGCGCGGTCAAGGCGCGTAAGGCATCCAAACACGCCTTGAGCGACTGGATGGCCATTGAAAAAGACCGCGGCATTTCCGTAACCTCCTCGGTCATGAAGTTCGAATATGCGGATTGCGAAATCAATCTGCTGGATACACCCGGTCATCAGGATTTTTCGGAAGATACGTATCGTGTACTGACCGCCGTGGACAGTGCCCTGATGGTAATTGACGGCGCCAAGGGCGTGGAAACGCAAACGCAGAAACTGATGGAAGTTTGCCGGCTGCGCAATACACCGATTATCACTTTTATCAACAAACTTGACCGTGATTGCCTGCCGCCGCTGGAAATTCTTTCGGACATCGAAGACAAGCTCCAGATCGAATGTTCACCGCTTTCTTGGCCGATTGGCATGGGCAAGCGTTTCAAGGGCGTTTACAATATGTACGATAAGAAGCTTCATCTGTTCACGCCGGGAAAATC
This sequence comes from uncultured Smithella sp., assembly GCA_964400795.1. Lineage (GTDB taxonomy): Bacteria > Desulfobacterota > Syntrophia > Syntrophales > Smithellaceae > Smithella. The sequence continues at coordinate 24,374 of CAYNWA010000018.1, read as the reverse complement.
AAAGCGCTCGGAAGAGGGTGTCATCATCAACGATCTATCCGATCCGCTACTCGATGAATTGCTGGAGAGTCAGGCCAATGAACTGCGCGAAGAAGTCGCCCTGCTGGAAGGAGCGGCCAATCCTTTTGAACTCAAGGAATATTTAAAAGCCAGCCAGACGCCGGTTTTTTTCGGCAGCGCCATCAATAACTTCGGCGTCAAGGAATTGTTGGATGCCTTTGTGGAAATCGCTCCACCGCCTGTTACACGTCCCACGACGACAAGGAATGTTGACCCGGATGAGGACGACTTTTCCGGCTTTGTATTTAAGATTCAGGCCAACATGGACCCGGCGCATCGCGACCGCATCGCCTTTCTGCGGATTTGTTCAGGACAATTCCAGCGTGGCATGAAAGTCATGCATCACCGCATCGGGAGGGAAGTATCTCTTGCCAACGCCACGATTTTCATGGCGCAGAACCGTACGCACATTGAAGAGGCCTATCCCGGCGATATCATCGGCCTTCACAATTATGGTACCATTAAAATAGGCGATACCTTCACACAGAAAGAACCGCTCAAATTCACCGGTATTCCGCACTTTGCTCCGGAACATTTCTGCCGTGTGCGGCTCAAAGACCCGTTGCGGATGAAACATCTGCAAAAAGGATTGATTCAACTTTCCGAAGAAGGGGCTATTCAGGTATTCAAACCTCTGTGGGGATCGGAAAATATTCTGGGTGCGGTAGGCGCTCTGCAGTTTGACGTCACCATGTCACGTCTCAAGGATGAATACAGCGTTTATGCGGATTATGAAAAGGCCGATTACGCAGCCGCCCGCTGGGTGACCTGCGACGACCCAAGAATCATGGAGGATTTTCATAAGAAAAATCAGACTAATCTGGCCATGGATACGGAAAACAATCTGGTCTATCTGGCATTGAGTGAATGGCGTCTTTCGCACACCATGGAAGAATGGCCGAAGGTTCAGTTCCACAAAACCATGGAAAAAAGCTGACGGGCTTACTTTTTATTACTTCTGAAAATGAATTTCAGCAGGTCAGGTCTTCAACACAACAAGTGTCACTGCAATCACACAAACCCAGCATATTAAAAATGCCACTGTAAAAAAAGAGACCCGTTCATAACTTACCGACGATTTATCCCGGCCAGTCGACCTGAAAGCCCAAACACAAATTAATGCGATCAAGGAAATTAATGTTATCACCGACCATGGCCATGTAAAACCAAACGACTCGAGAATATTCCACGAGGTCTCACCCTTAAGGATGGTTGGAATTATGAATTCTTTTATAGGATTCACTATCCCTTCTTTAACGTGGGGAACGCCGATTACAGGAAGAATAGCCTGAAAACAGGAAGGGATAAAGAGCAACCAGAATGAATAAGAAGGCCATCTCAGAAAAGCAATGGGAAATGCCAAAAAAGGAAGCATGAAAACGAGATAGCGCGGCCCGAATGTCATTCCGGCCTTCCAGCCATAACAGCCGGAAATAAGCAGGAACGAGCCTATGACAAATCCCGTGATTAGAAAAGTCGTTCGTTGCAGATTTTTTCTGTCAATCATATGAACAATTCCCCATATCGAAAGGAGGAAAACCGGCATAATAAAAAACACTCCCCTGGAAGGAGAAACAAGAAGTCCCCATAAAGATTCCAGACGCGGGAAACCGACTCCCAGAATGCCCTGAGCGGCCAGCGCCTGAAACTCCTTTTCCACCATGTTTCCATATGAAAAAGAAAAAGGATGACCGAAACAAGAAGTATTGTACGCGGCTAAAATAATAAGACAGACAAATCCGCCTGCGATAAAACCTGTTTTAAATTGCCGTTTAAACGGTACCGTCATGACATAAACAGCCATTAAGAAAGCAATGACAACGGCCGGGTAATCCGTCAGAACGGCAAACCCGGAAAAAATTCCGGTCAAAAAGCCATAGCCTAAATTTTTAAATCCGGTCTTTTGATGTTGATTAAAGAAAAACCAAACCATTAAAGCAAAAGAAAAGAATCCAAGGCTCGCGGCAATCTGATGACCGCTAAACAACGTTGCATGAAGAAGAGCGATGCTTCCAAATCCATAGGCAATCACCATCAACAACGCCTGCCTGGGAAAGGCACCGCATAATCCGGCCAAACGATACATTACGACTCCAAGCAAGGCAAAAAGCAAGGTTGTGGTGATGACCCGGACAATGTATATATTCAGACGTATTAAAGGAGGAAAAGATTTAAGAGGGGTAAAATTACGTAAAAACCAATATACCGGAACGCCGAGAAACGACGCTCCCGGCGCTTTTACAGAATAGTAATGGTCATTCCATTCTGATTTATCCATGGTTTTTGTCTGATAGGCATCTATGTTGAGCGCTCCATAATCTACGATGGCACTCATAAGCGCATAACGGCTTGCCGTATTGTCGTACTCCACAGGGTGATAAAAAGCAGCGCCGGCCAGGAACAGCATGGCGAAGATCAGTATTTCGGTTTTGCGTTGCTTTAGCCACATGACTGCCATGTCCTAAAAATTTCTGCTGATAAAGCATTGAAGGCCTTTGACCAACCATGCTTGAGAGTTTGGTGACTATTTGAAAAATATTGTCAATGTATTACCGAAATATAGAAAAGTATTTTATCGTATGTCAAGAACTTCCTGGACAGATAGACGCATCGTTGAATATTATTTAATTTCAAGTCAAAATGTTACGTTTGCCACCGTGAACCGATTGCAAGAAGTCGGAGAAAATCAGTTTTATCAATTTTAAACCGGAACTTGAGAGGGTAAGAATGATCAAAAAATAGTGATTGAAGTTTTCATAAATTTAACATAGTCACACGATAGAAAACAATGATCCGAAAAAAGGGGAGGCCGTAGATACAGTTTCCGTTATTTGTTCGGGCATAAACAAGCCCATAAAAGGAGATAAAAAATGAGTAACGGCGGAAACAAAGTAACGGACATTAAGATCGACCCTCAGAATCTTTACAAGGAAGAAGCATTCACCGATCTGACCTTTGCCACAATCAGGCGCCTTTCACCCGTCAAGATTGACGGCACACCCGATGACAGCAGAGAACCCATTTTTACCGGCATGACCCAACTGATGTCGCCTAACGGCCCCATCCCTGTACAGTGCCTTATCGAAGGAGCAAAGACGCTCAGCGAAGCGGCTGAGAAATTACCGGCAGCCATTGAAAAAACGGTTCAGGCGATGATTGCCGAAGCGGAAGAAATGAGACGTCAGGATGCGTCGAAGATCATTGTTCCCGGTCAATAGTAGAAAAGATTCCAACAAAAGTCGGGTGCTTATTTCAATCTTTTATCCATTCCCGTAAAGCCACAGTCCGGCTGATAGCAGGTCACGTTCAGAAATTCGCATTTCTGCTTGCAGACCGGACAAACTTCCGGCGGCTTGATTTCTACAACGGTATTGCCGCAATTGCTGCATTTCCACGTATTTTCGGGAATCGTCTGTTTATTGTCTGTCATTGCCGTATTTTCTCCTTATTTGTTTTTAAAAAATCGATTGTAAAAACAGCAAGATAGATATTTTTTTACGCTTACAATGAATGTTCTTGATATTATGCTCCACTTTCGGTAAACGATTATACTATTTTTATCCGGAGCAAAGCAATGCCGAAAAATACCAGAAGAAACGATCTGGCAGGATTAACTCTGCTGGGGAAAGCGGCGAAGCCGGTGCGTAAACTGGAGACGTTTCCCAATCACAAAGAAAATCGTGATTATGTAGTGACATTGCAAACGGAAGAATTTACCTGTGTTTGTCCCAAGACCGGTCAGCCGGATTTTGCCAAAATAAAAATTCAGTACATCCCGGATAAGAAAATTGTCGAATCCAAATCGCTAAAACTTTATTTATGGTCTTTCCGAAACGAAGGCGTTTTCCACGAACACGTCACTAATATTATTCTTGATGATCTGGTTGCATCGCTTAAACCACGCTGGTGCAAAGTGAGCGCGGAATTCGCCGTGCGCGGCGGAATCGGAATAACCGTTGATGCTGAATATAAAAAGCAACGGGTATAAGCCCTCCGCTTTGCGGGATAGTTCAACCAACTAATTCCGCTACGCTGTGCTTTCGGAATTGGAGTTTCACAATAAATCCTCTGATAAGAAAGGAAAGTAAATGGGAAAAAGAACGGACATTAAAAAAGTTATGATCATCGGCTCAGGGCCTATCGTTATCGGACAGGCCTGCGAATTTGACTACTCGGGAACTCAGGCGTGCAAGGCGCTGCGCAAACTTGGCTACGAAATAGTGCTGGTAAATTCCAACCCCGCAACCATTATGACCGACCCGGGCATGGCCGATGTCACTTATATCGAACCTTTAAATCTACAGGCCTTGACGGAAATTATCGAAAACGAAAAACCAGATGCAATACTTCCCAACCTGGGCGGACAGACCGGTCTCAATCTCACTTCTGAACTTTACAAAAAAGGCGTGCTGGAGAAGCACGGTGTGAAAGTTATAGGCGTTCAGGTTGATGCAATAGAACGAGGAGAAGACAGAATTGCTTTTAAGGAAACAATGAACAAACTCGGTATCGAGATGCCCAAAAGCGAGCCGGCCACTACCGTGGAAGAAGCGGAAAAGATTGCCGCGAAAATGGGTTACCCTGTGGTTATTCGTCCTGCCTATACCATGGGCGGCACGGGCGGCGGCATGGTTTACAATCTCGAAGAACTACGCACTATTGCGAGCCGCGGTATTTCGGCCAGTCTAATCGGACAGATCCTGGTGGAAGAATCGGTTCTCGGATGGGAAGAATTGGAACTGGAAGTCGTCCGAGACGCGAAGAATCAGATGATTACGGTTTGTTTTATTGAAAATGTTGATGCCATGGGCGTGCACACGGGAGATTCTTACTGCACGGCGCCCATGCTGACCATCGATCCCGAACTACAGAAACGCTTACAAAAATATTCATACGATATCGTGGAAGCCATTCAGGTTATCGGCGGCACCAATATCCAGTTTGCCCATGATCCGAAAACGGGACGCGTGGTTGTTATTGAAATCAATCCGCGCACATCACGTTCATCGGCGTTGGCTTCCAAAGCCACAGGCTTCCCCATTGCTTTGATTTCATCGACTCTGGCCTCGGGCATTACCATGGATGAAATTCCCTATTGGCGAGACGGGTCATTGGAAAAATACACTCCTTCGGGAGACTACGTGGTTGTGAAATTTTCCCGCTGGGATTTTGAGAAATTTCCCGGATCGGAAGATAAGCTGGGGACGCAGATGCGGGCTGTCGGCGAAGTCATGAGCATCGGTAAAAATTACAAGGAAGCTTTCCAGAAAGCCATACGTTCGTTGGAGAAAAAACGCTACGGCCTTGGATTCGTCAAAGACTTTAATACAAAATCGCTAGAAGAACTGATGGAAATGCTTTCCGAGCCTTCCAGCGAAAGACAGTTTATTATGTATGAAGCTTTGCGCAAAGGAGCAACTCCCGATGTTCTTTCGGCCAAAACTTATATTAAAAAATATTTTATCGAACAAATGAAAGAACTGGTCGAACTGGAAGAAAAAATTCTCCAGTACAGGAAAAAGAAACTTCCTGATGACTTGCTGATCAAAGCGAAAAAAGACGGCTTTGCTGACAGATACCTTGCGCAGATTCTTGGAAAAAATGAGGAAGAAATACGTAAACAGCGTCTGGCATTAGGAATATCTGAAGCATGGGAAGCCGTGCCGGTTAGCGGCGTGGAAAATGCGGCTTATTATTTTTCCACCTACAATGCGCATGATACTGTTTCCGTAACCCATAACCGTAAAATTATGGTCCTGGGTGGAGGACCCAACCGCATCGGTCAGGGAATCGAATTCGATTACTGTTGTGTGCATGCAGCATTTGCGCTGCGTGACGAAGGCATCGAATCCATCATGGTCAACTGCAATCCGGAAACCGTTTCCACCGATTATGACACATCCAACAAACTTTATTTTGAACCATTGACGGTGGAAGATGTTTTAAGCATTTATGAAAAGGAAAAACCGGAAGGTGTTATTGTGCAGTTCGGCGGACAGACTCCGCTCAACATCGCGGAGGATTTGGCCAAAGCCGGTGTGAAGATCATCGGCACTTCTCCGGAGACCATTGACCTTGCCGAAGACCGGGATCGTTTCCGCAAGATGATGGATAAATTAGGTATTCCGATGCCCAAATCCGGTATGGCCAGCAATCTGAAACAGGCGCTTAAAGTCGCGGCAGAAATCGGTTATCCGCTCATGGTACGCCCCTCTTACGTGCTGGGTGGACGCGGCATGGAAGTCGTGCATGATGAAGAAATGCTCAAGCGTTATGTCAATGCGGCGGTTGGTGTCACACCGGAGCGGCCGATTCTGATTGATAAGTTTCTGGAAAACGCGATTGAAGCCGAAGCCGACGCCATCTCCGACGGCACGGATGCTTTTGTTCCGGCCGTTATGGAGCATATCGAACTGGCCGGCGTGCATTCCGGAGACTCTGCCTGTGTTATTCCTCCGGTGAGTATTCCGTTGCGTCATATTGAAACCATTAATGATTACACAAAAAAAATCGCCGTCGAGTTCGGCGTCGTCGGATTGATGAATATTCAGTATGCCATTGCCAATGATATCGTTTACATATTGGAGGCCAATCCGCGGGCATCACGCACGGTGCCCCTGGTTTCCAAGGTCTGCAATATTTCCATGGCTCGCCTCGCCACGCAAATCATGCTGGGTAAAAAACTCAAGGATTTGGGTCTAAAAAATAAAGTGTTTCGTCATTTTGGCGTAAAGGAAGCCGTGTTCCCCTTCAATATGTATCCGGAGGTTGATCCGGTTCTGGGACCGGAAATGCGTTCCACCGGAGAAGTTCTGGGGCTGGCTGATTCTTTTGGTTTGGCTTATTACAAGGCTCAGGAAGCGACTCAGCAGAATCTTCCTTCAGAAGGCACCGTTCTGATTACAGTCGAAGAAAAAGATAAAGGCGGTGTTTTGGAAGCTGCGCGTGCGTTCAAAAAAATCGGCTTTAAAATCAGGGCTTCGGAAGGCACGCATCATTTTCTGAAAGATAATGGGATAGAATCTGAGAAAATTTTAAAATTACATGAGGGAAGACCCAATATTGTTGATGCCATCAAAAACGGAGAGATTCAACTGGTGATTAACACACCAGCGGGACGTTTGAGTAAATATGATGATTCCTATATCCGAAAGGCAGCCATTAAATACAAGATACCTTATATTACGACCATCGCAGCGGCAGTTGCTGCAGTTAAGGGCATTGCTGCATTCCGGCAGGGACATGGACGGGCAAAATCATTGCAAAGCTATCATGAGGAAATTAGATAGAGTATTTCTTTGAATTCATAGCAAAAAATATCTGTGCAAGCATTTTAATAAAAATGCATCTTTTCTATTTTAATTGACTTATTTGGATTCTTCCTTTAACTTTACCGTGGTTTTAATTAAATCAAACGGAAATCTGAATCGGAACTGGTTACTATTCAAGCTGCGGCGCTCTTTTAAGGAGAAGAAATGAAAAGGAAGAGTAGTGAAATTAATCAAGTTAACGCTGAGACGGATCATTCTGAAAAATTACTCAAACGAACCAGAGAAAAACTGATCAAAAACGAGGAAAAGTTTCGTAATACTCTCGACAACCTGGATGAGGCATATTTCTGCACAGCACTCGATGGAACGCTTCTGGAGCACAATCAGGCATTAAACCGCATACTGGGTTTTGATTTAAAGAAAGATTTAAAAGGTTTCCATATCCCCGATTTATGGGAAAACAAACAAGACCGTCAGGACTATCTCAAGAAACTGCTGGCCAACGGTTCCATATCCAAATACGAAATCAAAGCAAAAACAAAACAAGGAAATCCCATTATCTTGCTGGCCAGCGCTCATGTCATCAAAGATGAATTGCAACGCCCGCAAAGGATAGAAGGAATTTTTTGGGACGTAACCGACAATAAACTTATGGAAGATGCACTCAGAGCCAGCGAGGAAAAATATTCCTGTCTCGTAGAAAACGTTACAGACGGCGTGACTATTGTGCAGAATAAGGTCATAAAATTCGCCAATAGGCGTCTGGCCGAAATGTCCGGATATACAGTTGAAGAACTGACGGGCATGTCCATATATACCCTGTTACCGTCAGATTTCGCCCCCAAAGTAACAGAAAGACTCTCGCAGCGCGACGGGAGAAAATACGACTCCGGAATATTCAACACACAGCTTCTGTGCAAGAATGGATCGATCAGAGAGATGGAAAACGCGTACAGGGTTATCCAGTATGATGGAAAACCAGCCATTCTATCCGCCACAAGAGACATAACAGAACGCAAGAGGGTAGAGGAAATTCTTCGCTCGATTGAAGAAAAGTATGAATTAGCCTTCAAGCACAGTCCCATTGGAATATGCATCTCCTCCCTGCGCGATGGACGTTATGTGGAAGTTAATGATGTTTACAGCGATTTTCTGGGATACAGCCGCGAAGAACTCATCGGTCGCACATCATTCGATATCAACCTATGGGTAGATTCGGCCGAACGGGATGCCTTGGTTCAGGAACTCTTTCAAAAAGGCACGGTAACAGGTTTTGAATTAAGATTTCGCAATAGAAAAGGCGAGATTCACTGGGGCTATGTATCCGCAGCGATAGTCACCATCAGAGAAGAATCCTATCTTCTCACTCAGACCCAGGACATCACCGATAAAAAGAAGATGGAAAAAGATTTCGAGAAAAGCGAAGAAAAATTCCGTTTTCTTGCTGAAAACATCACGGATGCTATTTTTACCGTCGACATGAACTTCAATTATACCTATGCCACTCCTTCAACATGTAATATTGTCGGATATACAGCTGATGAATTAATGACCATGAGAGTGGAGCAGCTTGTCGATGCTGAAACACTCAAGTGGTTTGCCGGTATGTTTGCCGAAGAGATGGAAATAGAAAAGCGGCCGGATCGGGATTTGAAAAGATCGCGGGTGCTTGAATATCAGCATATATGCAAGGATGGATCAAAGGTCTGGGTGGAAAACAAAATCTCTTTTTTAAGAGACAAAAATAATAATGCCATAGGCATCGTCGGTACCGTGCGTGATATTACCGAACGGAAGAAGACGGAAGAAAAACTTCGCCGAGAAGAACAATTGTTCCGTTCTTTCGCGGAGCAGTCAGCAGATATAATCATTATTACGAACAACGAAGGCATAATAACTTACGAAAATCCGGCGATAGAGAAAATTCTTGGATATAAAGTTGAAGAGAGAATTGGTTCTTCAGGATTCGAGCTTATTCATGCCGATGACCTAAAATTTGTAAGGGAGGCCGCCAAAATTTTATTCAGTGAGGTAAACGCACCCGTTCAAAAAGGAGAAGCGCGGTTTCGCCATAAAGATGGAAGTTGGCATACCTTCGAAGTCGAGGGGAGCAATCTGGTGCATGATAATATTATCGATGGCACCATTATTAACATGCATGACATCACCGATCGCAAAAAAGCGGAAGAGGAATTAAAGCGAAGTGAAAGTTTTT
>CAYNWA010000018.1:0-14818 GCA_964400795.1 uncultured Smithella sp. | reverse complement strand
CAAGGAAATCTCAGAAAACTCTTCAGACATCATCGTCATTACAGACAAAAAAGGGCACATAAAGTATTGCAGTTCTTCCTTTGAACGCTTCACGGGATACAGCCAGGAAGAAGCCATCGGAAAAAATACCACAACATTTATTTACCCTGATGATATTCCGGATGCTGTCAAGATTTTCAATGAGGCAGTCCGCACAAAAGCGAAGGCGATGCCCCATGAACTTCGTATCGTTCATAAAAACGGTTCCGTACGCTATTTCGCCGGTACGGGAAGATTTCTTTTAGATAATCCGTATATTTCCGGTATTATCATGAATATCAATGATGTCACCGATCGTAAGAAGGCAGAAGACACTCTCAAGCAAAGCGAGGAAAAATATCGAACCATTCTGGAAAATATGCAGGAAGGTTACTTTGAGATTGATCTTGCCGGAAACTTTACCTTTGTCAATGATTCAACGTGCCGGGATCTCGGCTACACCAAAGAAGAATTGACGGGCATGAATAACCGGCAGTACACGGACAAAGAAAACGCACAAAAGCTTTTCCAGGCTTTTAACAATGTTTATAAAACGGGGGAACCCCTGAAAGCATTCCGTTGGGAAGTCAAAAGAAAAAACGGCTCCAAACAATACACGGAAGGATCCATATCGCTAAAAAGAGATTCGTCTGGAAAACCGGTGGGATTTGCAGGAGTCGCGCACGATATAACGGAGAGGGTGCAGGCAGAAGAGGCCATCAGACAAAGCGAAGAAAAATACAGGCTCCTGGCGGATCACATGAAAGACCAGGTCTGGATCATGGATTTGAATTTAAATGTGTCTTATGTCAGCCCCTCGGTAGAAAAAATTCTAGGATATACATTTGAAGAGCTAAAAAAGATTCCGCTTAACAAACTTCTCACGAAAGAATCCTTCCAAACAGCGATGGACTTCTTTGCAAAAGAGATGCCCATTGCCTTAGCTGCTCCTTCTGATTATGTCTTGCAACGCACATTGGAACTGGAATTTTATTGCAAAGACGGCCGCGCTTTATGGGGAGAAATCAAATTCACGTTCATCAGAGACGAAAACGGCAAGCCCATATCCCTTTTGGGTGAAGGAAGAAATATTACCGAGCGCAAACAAATGGAAGAGGCGTTAAAGAAGAGCGAAGAAAATTTCCGCCGTTCACTGGATAACTCCCCCCTGGGTGTACGCATATCAACTATAGAAGGGAAAACCATTTACGCCAATAGATCCATTCTGGATATTTACGGATTCGACAGTGTTGAAGAACTGGAAAACACTCCTCTGCGAGAGCGTTACACCACGGAAACTTACAATGAATTTATGATAAGAAAGCAAAAAAGATTACGGGGTGAGTTCGGACCATCTGAATATGAAGTCAGTATCGTTAGAAAAAACGGCGAAATACGCCATCTTCATGTTTTTCGTAAGGAAATATTCTGGAGCGGACAAAAACAATCTCAGGTTATTTACGAGGACATTACGCTGCGCAGGCAAGCCGAAGAGAAACTCAATGAAACATTGGAAAGCTTGCGTCAATCCATTAAAATAACCATTCAGGTTTTAGGCACGGCATCGGAAGCAAAAGACCCCTATATGGCCGGTCATCAAAAGAGAGTTGCCGATCTGGCCCGCGCTATTGCCACGGAGATGAAACTTCCTCATGAGAAAATTGAGGCTATTCGCATGGCCAGCGCCATTCATGATATTGGAAAAATTTCGGTGCCGGCGGAAATTTTATGTAAACCAGCCATCCTGAATGAACTTGAATTCTCTCTTGTCAAGAATCATTCTCTTTATAGCTATGAGATCATTAAAGAAGTTGAATCGCCATGGCCGCTGGCCGATATTGTCTATCAACACCACGAACGTATTGACGGCACCGGATATCCCCTCGGATTAAAAGACGGAGACATCCTCATTGAATCACGCATTCTTGCCGTGGCAGACGTGGTTGAAGCCATGACGTCCTACCGTCCTTACCGGCCGGCGCTGACCCTTGATATCGCCCTAGCCGAAATTGAAAGTAATGCGGGGATTCTCTACGATCGCGATGTTGTCAAAGCTTGTTTACATATTTTCCGGACAAAAAATTATCATATATCATAAATATTTGAATCTCTGAAAATTCAAAAATATGATAAAAATATAAAATTTTTAATGTAGAGACATTTAACGCATTTGAGTCACTTGACATCGTGATAAATTAAATTTATATTTTTTCTGAACTTTTCAAATAAGGAGAAAGATTGTGAAGAAATTAACGGCTGTAACTTTATTCGTTCTTTTTTTATTCCCTATTTATGTCTTCGCTCAAAATCCGACCAAACCCGCGGCAAAGAATGTATCCTCACCGGCTAAAAAAACATCTGCAACAGCGTCCAGGAATGTATCAACACCTAATGCAACCATGCCTGTGGAGGGACAATTCAAGAAAAGTTTCCCCAAAAATAATTTTGAAAGCATAACACCAACGGAGGTTAAAGGATTATACGAAGTCTATACGGGAAATCAGATTTATTATTTCATGCCCAAAGATGATGTAATCATTATCGGCCCTATAATTTCCAAGAACGGAATAAATATCACCAAAGAAAGTTATAACAAAAAGATGGCGCAAAAGATGGCGAATATGTCTCTGGAAAGTGCCTTAAAAATCGGTAATGGAAAAACATCCGTCGTGGAATTTATTGACCTTCATTGTCACTTTTGCCGTGAGTCCTATAAATATTTTGCTCAACGCAAAGACGTAACCATCTATGCTTTCTTTTTTCCACTGTCTCAAAAATCAGCAGAAAAGACTAAATACATTTTATGCGCAAAGGATGCCGTCCAGGCTTACGAAGATGCTCTCAGCGGAAAGCTTGATAATATTCAGCTTGCCGCCTGTACCGACAAGAAAGTTGACGAAACGGTCAAAACCCACATGAAGCTGGCGTCACAAGCTGGAGTAAAAGCCACGCCTTTGTTTTACATTAAAGGTCAGGTTGTGGAAGGATTTGACCCTGCTGCGATTGAAGAACTGCTCAAAGATTAGGTATAACGCTACAAAAGGATCCTCTCTGCTTCCAAGAAGAGCAGCTACCTGATCCTTCCTCCCGTTTTTGCTTCACGGTCAAAGGTTAGAACGGTAAGTCCTTTGTCCGTATCAGTAGCCAGAAGCATTCCGTAAGATTCCACCCCCATCAGTTTTACGGGTTTTAAGTTGGCCACAACCAGAATTTGCCTGCCGAGTAATTCTTCCGGAGAATAGTCCTTCCCCACACCGGCAACGATTGTTCTTTCCTCACCAATATCAACTTTCAATTTTAAAAGTTTGTTTGATTTCGGCACCGCTTCAACCGCCAAAATTTTTGCTACACGTAAATCCACTTTGGCAAAGTCCTCGTAGTCAATCTCCGGTTTCAAATCAATGACAGATGTTTTCTTACTCGGTGGCGTATCTTCCTTCTCCTGAACAACGCGAGGAAATAAAGATTCGCCGCGGGTTAAAAGACTGCCAGCCCTCAAACCGCTGCCTGCTTTTATTCCGGCCAGGTTCAGGGATCGGGATTCAGTGGCTCCGATCTGACGCAACATCTTCTCCGCCGTTTGGGGCATGAAAGGCGAGATCAAAACAGCTATTTCCTGAAGAGCCACAAGCAGATTATACATAATGGCCGTCAGTTTTTCATTATTTGCAGGATTTTTCCCCAGTGTCCACGGTTCGTTCTCGACGATGTATTTGTTGGTGATATTAATGAAATCCCAGATGGCAATCAGGGCTTTGTGCAGGGACATCTCTTTAAAACTGGATTCAACCTCGGAAACAGTTTTCAGTGCAGCTTCACGAAGCACAGAATTTTTACCTCCAGGGCTGATTTCCGGCACTTTGCCGTTACAATACTTGATGGCCATGGTAATAGTCCGGCTGACCAGATTGCCCAAATCATTGGCCAGGTCCGAATTCAGTCTCTGAACAAAGGCTTCTTCGGAAAAATTAGAATCCAGTCCGAAAACCATATCCCTGAGCAGAAAATAACGGAAAGCATCCAGACCGTATTTATCCTTTAAATCAAGTGGACGGACAATATTGCCAAGACTTTTGGACATTTTATTCTGGTCGGAATTCCAGTAACCGTGAACATTCAGGTGTTGATAAGGTTCGATCCCCGCCGCTTTAAGCATTGTTGGCCAGTAAATACCGTGCGGCTTTAAAATATCTTTGGCGATCAGATGTTCGGCCACCGGCCAGAACTTTTTAAAATTTTCTCCATCAGGATAATCCAGAGCCGTCACGTAATTAATCAGGGCATCAAACCAGACATAGGTTACGTAATTTTCATCAAAAGGCAGTGTAATGCCCCATTCCAATCGTGTCTTGGGGCGGGAAATGCAGAGATCTTCCAGAGGATCCCGCAGGAACGCCAGGGCTTCATTTTTATATCTTTCCGGCCGGATAAAATCAGGATTATTTTTGATATGATCAATCAGCCAATCCTGATATTTGCTCATTTTGAAAAAATAATTTTTTTCTTCAATATACTGCGGCTCTCTCCCGTGTTCCGGACATTTCCCGTCAACGATTTCCTTTTCGGTTAAAAATCTTTCACATCCGAAGCAATAGTAACCGCCGTAACTGCCAAAATAAATATCGCCGACGTCGTAGACTTTTTGCAGAATGTAACGGACTGTTTCAATATGGTTTTTATCGGTTGTTCTGATAAAGTAATCATTGGAAATGGAAAGTTCCGGACAAAGAGCGCGAAATTGACCGCTTATTTTATCCGCATATTCCTTGGGAGTGATTCCTGCTTTCTGTGCCGCCTCCGCAATTTTATCACCGTGCTCGTCGGTTCCGGTGACAAAGAAGGTTTCATCTCCAATCATCCGGTGATATCGGGCCAGAACATCGGCGACAATGGTCGTGTAGGCGTGCCCGATATGTGGCGAAGCATTGACGTAATAAATAGGGGTCGTTATATAAAAGGCATTTGGCATATCAATAGCTTCTCCAATCCATTACTGAAAATGATCAATTTCATCCATTTTTTCCAGATCCAATGTCTGCTTTTCTTCCTTTGTATGAACCTCTCCACCATGACCCTTGGCAGGTTTGTGAGATTTTTTCTTACCCGCATATCCGTCATATTCAAAGGCCAGACAGCACATCAAACGACCGCACAACCCGGAAATTTTTTCCGGGTTAAGAGACATGCTTTGTTCCTTGGCCATCTTTACCGTCACCCTGTCCAGATTCTGCAGTATGCCGGCACAGCACACCATCCGGCCGCAAACGGCAATGCCTTTGATCATGCGTGTTTCCTGACGGGCGCCAATCTGTTTAAGCTCTATCCTCATTTTGAATTTTTGCACAAGGTCCTTGACCAGTTCGCGAAAATCGACCCTGCTTTCTGCGGTAAAATAAAATATTATTTTATTTTTTTCAAAGAGGCAGTCCACGTCAACCAGTTTCATGGAAAGCTCTCTTTTCTGGATTCTTTCCACACAAAACTTCCAGGCTTCTTTCTCGAGATGATCGTTTTCCGCCTTTGTTTGCATGTCCTCGGCTGTCACTTTACGAACAATTTTTTTCAGATTAGCAGGAACTTCTGATGGCTGGTATCTTTTGACGTCCGTGACAACAACGCCAAGGGCAAGGCCGTTATCGGTATCAACGATAACCTGATCATTTTTATGCAAGATGAGATCCGCAGCGTTAAAATTATATACTCTGCCTTCTTTTTTAAATTTGACTCCAATAATATTTACAAGCAATTTTTTATACCTTCATTTAATAATTTAATTTAAATGCCATCGTTTCTAAAGTCAATGATTTATTGACATTCTGTCCTATGATATGCTCTGTTTTTTCAATCTGTTCCATATTCTGAAGTATTTGCTCACCGGATAACCGGTCGGCACAAGCCTCAATAAAAGAACAATGATCCCCATTAATTAACATTTCGTTTTTTCGAACCTCTTTAAAAACAAGAATGTCGCGAAAGAAAGTATTCATAATATTCAACCCCTGTCTGACATCATTTTTTTTTCTTGCAAGGCAAGAAGCCAAATTAATTAAACTGAAGGGATTTTTTTTATTCGCCGCACCGAGTAAATTGAGCAATTCCTTCCGATAAGCAAAAATGTCATCTTTATTCAAATCCAATGCATTGCCAATGGAACCTCCAGATAGTGCAGCCAGAAGAATGGCTTTATTATTTTCCATTTTCTGCTCATTGACAAGAAATCGGGCTACAGTTTCAGGGCTTAATGGATTGAAGCGCATATGCTGGCAGCGCGAAATAATCGTCTGTGGCAAGGAATATGGTCTGGCTGTGACCAGAATCAATATATTGACTAAGGAAGGTTCTTCAAGCATCTTTAACAGAGAGTTGGCTGCCTCATCATTCATTTTATCCGCATCATCAATAATAAACGCTCTTCTTTTCGCTTCCAAAGGTTTACATTTTGTCCTTTCCCGCATCTGGCGAATAGAAGCAATGCGAATGAACTGACCCTCTGCTTGCACCGAAAAGACATCGGGATGACTTTCATGCTGAATTTTCCGGCAGGAAGCGCATTTGCCGCAGGCGTCTTTGAAATCCTCAACTTTCTCGCAGTTGATGGCTTTGATAAATTCAAGAGCTAGCGTTCTCTTACCGATGGCCGAAATGCCACTAAAGAGATACGCGTGCCCTGTCCGATTTTGAGCCAGAGTTTTTTGGAGAATTTCTATTTTCTTTTCGTGACCGTAAATATCGCCAAATGACATAACTAGAATAAATCTATCAAAAGATTATTTTCGTAGATTAATCAAGGGTATAAACCCTCCGCTACGCGGGATTGTTCAACTTACCAATTCCGCTGCGCTACGCTTTCGGAATTGGAGTTTCAACAATAAAATCACTTATACAGCGGCGTACTTCTTCCTGAATAACGCCAATATCGCGGCTGGCGTTAATTACCCGAAAACGCTCAGGTTCTTTTCTGGACATATCAAGGTAACCTTTCCGAATGCGCGTATGGAAATCAAACTTTTCTCTTTCAAAACGATCAGCCGCCGCAGGATCTTTTAATTGATTATTCCGTTCCGTCGCTCTTTTTAAACCTACTTCAACGGGCAAATCGAATAATAACGTCATGTCCGGCTTTAAAAGCATTGCAGAATAATCATTGATCACTTTGATCATATCATGATCGATACCACGCCCGAAACCCTGATAGGCGTACGTGGCGTCGGAAAAACGATCGCATAAAACAATTTTATTGAGCTCCAGCGCCGGTATAATCACCTCACGGACATGCTGGGCGCGGGCCGCGCAAAATAAAAACATTTCTGTTTCCGCACAAAGATGGCCATGCTCCCGGTGAAACAATATATTCCCTATTTTCCGACCAATGTCCGTACCGGAAGGTTCCTGGGTAACAATAAAAGAAACGCCTTTTTGAATAAGATATTCGGCCATCAGCTTGATCTGGGTCGATTTTCCAGAACCTTCGATTCCTTCAAACGTAATAAATTTTTGTGCCAATTGAAGCCTTCTTCTCTGATATTTTATATCAATCATGAATCAATGGTTACCCGACAGCAACATAAAACAGTAAAATAATCAGTAAGCAAAACCGGGAATAATCAGCCCTAGACAAGATTTATTCCCAGTTCAATGTTTACGCGAACAAATTATTTCCCGTCACCGGGAACGATTGCTTCAACCGGACATTGCTCGGCACAACTTCCGCAGTCATCGCAAAGCGTAGGGTCAATAACATACTTATCTTCACCTTCGGAAATTGCTCCTTTGGGACATTCGCTTTCACAAGAACCGCAAGCGATACATTCGTCATTAATTACATAAGCCATAATCTTTTTGCTCCTTTTTAAAGAATTATTTCAATCAAATATAATTCCCCGGCAGATCCTCTGTCAGGAAATATATTGTTCATCAAAAATTACCCGCTGGTATGATCATAAATTGCTTTAAACAGCTATGATTTCCTTTACAGCCGGGATTTTTTGCTTAATGACTTTTTCTATACCCATCTTCAAAGTCATCTGAGACATGGGACAACCCCGGCAAGCGCCGGTTAATTTAACTTTGACAATCCCATCGTCAGTGACCTCGACAAGTTCCACATCACCGCCGTCCGCCTGCAAGCTCGGCCTTATGGTATCAATCGCTTTCTGAACTTCTTCTTTCATTGAATTTCTCCATAAAATATTATTTCAATTTTTTTATCCGCTTAATGAGGCATGTAATTTGCCATTTTATTAGCAACTTCACGAACAATATCATGCAATTCAGGTTTTATTAACATATATTCTTTCGTTACGTCGTGGCTTGCTTTCCATATTAATTTACCCGTCGCCACATCATACATTTCCATGGTCAGGCCGACCTCAGCCGTTTTTATATCCCCCTGTTCAGTATATTTCCACTCGTCAACAGATAACAACAAAAAAGCGTCGATCTGAGTTATTTCTCCAATTTTTCTGCTTAAATCGGAATCAAAAAAATCCAGCAGTCGTCGTTTGGAAAGATATTCATCCTTTGTTTTTCTCAATTCTTCATTGGCGAGAAATTGTTTTTGCAAATTTTCAGCATCAGTAACATGGAAAAAAAATCTCTTCTTAATCAATACACTCGAGACTATTTCTTCAACAATTTTTCTGGAATCAGCATCCTTATGGTTCCACACTTCTATTGGAAATAAGGCAATCCTTTGCGGATGAAAATCCATTGCTTCCGGCGCCAACATATTAAAACGCAACCCACCACAGGCAACCGTTGATAAAACCAATATGATTAATGCATATTTTATATATATTTTTTTTACCATAATCCTCTTGCTCTTTGTTTTAAAAAGAAATTCTAAATATCAAAAAATGCGCCATAGCAAAACACAAAAACCAGCCATAATATAGCTGGTTTCCAGAAGACCTTCCTTCACAGCCCCGGAAAGCACGGGCTTTTTATCACAAAACCGGAAACAAATCCATATATATAATATGCAGATGGTCAAAAGAAAGCTCAAAGATGACGTCCACCCCAAAGGACGTGAAACCAATAAAACGGCCAATAATATCAATGATATAATTTTAAGGATAGTGATCGTTCGTTTTCTGCCGAAGAATACCGGAATTGTTTCCTGTCCTATTAACTTATCACTTTGTATTTCTAAAATATCCGACATGGCCGAACGGATGAAAACGATGCCGAAAGAAAAAATAAATGCAACGATTAAACCGGCTTTAAAAGAATAATCTTTGTTCAAGGCAGGCAAGATTGCCGTTACGATCCCCCAGGCGACAGACATGGAAATGTTTTTCGATCCGGGCAAATCTTTAAAACTCTTGAAGTTCCATTTCTTGGGAAACGTTATCATATTATAAATGAGACCGGCAAGAAAAAGAAAAAACAAAAAAAGAAATACAGGAAGAGCTTTATTAAAAGCCAGGGCAAGAGCAAACACTATAGAAAGCCCGGCAGTATAATAATATAATTTCCCGTATCGTTGGTAACTTTCTTCCCGGAAAGAGCCAACAAGATTGGCCGGTTTGCGTCCCAGCAGGCGATGTAAAACATGCATCGCGTAAACAAAAAGAGAGGCAATCGCTATAAAAGACAGGCTGACTGGAATGCCCTGCAACAGCATACAAACAAGACAAAGACATCCGGCGCCAATAGACGAATAAATATCCGTTTTAATTGCGTAAATCCATAAATTGAGCAGGGTGCCGATGTTTTTTAGTTTCCTGCTCTGGCCATCCATGATTTTATCCATCACCCGGTCAATAATCCAGTTCGGCGTGGAAGCACCTGCCGAAACACCGATACGATTATAGGGGCCGAAGTCGATCTTTTCCATATCTGCAGGGGTTTCAATGTGAAAGGTGGAGGGCTGTTTTTTTTGAGCAAGATCGGCCAGCCTTCTGGTATTGGCGCTGTTTTTACCGCCGACAATAAACATCGCATCCATTTCACCGGCCATGGCTGTAACTTCTGCCTGTCTCTGCTCTGTTGAAGAACAAATCGTATTAAAGATGATTGCCTGAGGACAGATTTGTTTTATCTTATCAACAATCTCATTGTAATCATCCAGATTTTGCGTTGTCTGAGCCACCACGCAAACCTTCTCACTGCAGCGTAGTTTATCCACTTCTTCCGGCGAGGAGATAATAATACCCCGGCCGCCGGTGTAACCCAAAAGACCGTCAACTTCCGGATGTTCCCTATCTCCCACGATAATAACGGAATAATCGAGACCGGTATGTTTTTTGATGATGGATTGGACATAACCGACTTTAGGACAAGTGGCATCAACAACTTTTAGTCCGCTTGCTTTAATTTTTTTTCTTTCGTCCGGAGCGATACCATGGGCGCGAATGATCAAAATGGCATTATTTTTATCTTTTATCTCTTCGATATTTTCAATGGGTCTGATGCCGCGGCTTTTGAGCAATTCGATCGTTTGCGGATTATGAATCAGGGGACCGTAAGTATAAATGCGACGTGTTTCGTGCTGTGCGATATCCAGAACAATATCCACTGCCCGGCGCACCCCCATGCAGAAACCCGCTGTCTTGGCAAGTTTAACTTCCATGTTATTTTTTCTTTTCTTTCAGTGACTATATATCCAATTATTTTAGATTCATGCTTGCATAGTGAACTACCAGATAATTTAAGGTAAAACAAGATTTCAAGTATCCGGAAATTTCCTTCTTGACAATAGGACGTTCGTCCTACTATAAATTATTCCCTCGCAGTTCATTTATCCTATCCAGCGAGGTAGAAATGGCATTGCCGGCAGCCTCAACCAGCCCCGACGCCCGCAAGATTCGGATTATTATCACTGCGTGGAGGACTATTTTGAAACCTTCGTTCAATCCTACGACGAACGTTTCTCCAGACAGTACGGCTTTTGGCGGCCTTATGTCGAGCAGGTAATCTATCGTTATCTTGATTGCGGCGATTTGCATCACGGCTTTGCCCGCGTCAAATGCAAAGACTGCGGCCATGAATATCTATTGGCGTTCTCGTGTAAGCGCCGTCACTTCTGCCCGTCCTGCCATCAGAAACGCGTGGTGGAATTCGGGGAGTGGCTCTGCATGGAGGTTCTCAAGAAGGTGCCTCACCGTCATTTCATCTTCAGCCTCCCCAAAATCCTGCGCCGGTATTTTCTTTATGACAGAAAGCTTCTTGCCGGACTCAGCCGTTGCGCCTGGGAATCCCTGAAAATTTTCATACAACAAGCCGTGCCGGAAAAAGCGCCTCTGCCCGGAGCCGCCATCGCCATCCAGACCTTCGGTGATTATTTGGGATTCAATCCGCACTGCCACATCCTCCTGACTGACGGCTGTTTTTATGGCGAAAGAGGCATGTTCCGAGTCGCCCCGCCGCTGGAACTCAAAAAACTGGAGATGATTTTCCGGCACAAGGTTTTCAAGATGCTTCTGAACAAGGGAAAAATCACACGGGAGATGATTGCCATGCTCTCGGCATGGAAACATTCCGGCTTCAACATCTTCTGCGGCAACCGGATATCACCGAAAGATAACTCCGCTATGGAGAATCTGGCGCGTTATATCATCCGGGCGTCGTTCTCGCAGGAGCGCATGCGCTATCTGGAACAGGAAGGCACGGTCATCTATTCATCCAAAGATGGCAGGACAAGCAAGAACTTCCCCGCGTTGGACTGGCTGGCAGCGATGTGCTCCCACATCCCCAACCGGGGCGAGCAGATGGTCAGGTATTACGGGTATTACAGTAACGTCTCGCGCGGAAAACGAAAAGAGGCGGGCATGGACGATGCCATTCCCGCCATTCTCGATCCGGTGGGAAACAATAAAGCTCTCCGAAAAAACTGGGCACGGTTGATTCAAAAAATATACGAAGTTGATCCTTTGATTTGTCCAAAATGTCAGGGGGCAATGAAGATCATAAGCTTCATCGAAGACCAGCAAGTCATCCGCGAAATTCTCACGCATCTGGGACTCTGGCTTGTCCGATCAAGGCCGCCACCCAAAATCCATGCCCCGCCTCTCAGTGAATACGCCACTGCTGATCTCCAAATCCAACCACACGCTGATACTATCTACGGCGACCCGGAATATTCATGGGATGATTACATTTACCCTGAAGGGCACACGCAGTCATAACGTTTTGTGATTTTTTCAAGAATCATTGAAGGCGCGCCGGAGAGGTTTGTCTGCATTCCGGGGGAAATACCCGTTTTGTGGGTAACATGGCCAAAAAGTGAACAGCTTTTTCAAAAAGACGAATGTCGCAATGTGCCTTCAACTCGGTCATTGGCGCCGCACCCTACATCTTGTGCCCTAAATATTCTTGACACACAAATCCGCCACTCATATACTCAACCCGACAGAAAGGAAGTTCTTATCAATCAATTCAATAATTGTTTCTCTAAGATTGATTTTGAAATGATGATATGGAAAAACAACTCAAAAAGTATCTAAAAAATGGAAAGTTCCACAATGTTACTAAAAAGCGTTCAGCAACAATGGCTGCTATACGAAGTAAGAACAACAAATCTACGGAATTACCATTGAAAATGGCTCTTGTTCGGTCAGGTGTAAAAGGTTGGCGTACAAATGATACAAATATTAAAGGCAAGCCTGACATATATTTTACTATACAGAAGCTAGCCATATTTGTAGACGGATGTTTTTGGCATGGCTGCAAAATGTGCGGACACATTCCCAAGACACGGGAATCATTTTGGTCTGCAAAAATTTCCAGAAATATTCAAAGAGATAAAAGCATAAATGGCTTTTTAAAAAAATCTGATATTAAGGTTTTACGGTTCTGGGAACATGAAGTCCGCGATCAAAAAAATTTAAGATCAATAACCACAAAGATAATGAAAGAGCTGAAAAATGAAATTCAATGAAGCATTAAAATCTATTGAGAAAAGTAGCACGCTTAAAATCGCCCAGGCAAAAGCTGAAGAACTAGGTATTGATTGGCAATCTGGTGTAAAATTTGTTTTTCTGGCATGTATGAATCATACAGACTTAGCCCCATCTAGTATTGGTACAAAAAAAGATACGGGCGAAGATGTAATAGAAAAATGGGTACAAAAATATTATGATGCCTATAACAATAGAATCTCTATACACCGTTCAAACCTCCCAAGCACTATAGCAGATCCTATAATAGATGTTATTATTAAAGGCAGATTAACTCACCTCGACGATTCAGCGCTTAATAAAATTAAATATGCACACCGTGTTTCTATGTCTGCAGAAAATATTCTTGGTCTTCTATTGGAGGAATACCTGGCAACAATTTTAAAATCCAAGAATTGGCATTGCGCTTGGGGTGAAACAATCCGTAGTGTAGATTTTTGCAGTACTACAGGTGGGCTACTCCAAATAAAAAACAGAAGCAATTCAGAAAACAGTTCAAGCAGCAGAGTACGGATAGGAACTTCGATTGAAAAATGGTTCAGGATCGACGCAATTTCTGGCGAATATCAATGGAAAACTCTGAATTCAAAATATGGGGTTAAATGCTCAGAAGAATCATTTCGTGCTTTTGTACATGATGCTTTATCTCATAATCCGGACGCACTCGCCATTGAACCAGATAACCCTTGGCAAAGATAAAAACTTTTTAGATAGCCAATGCCATTTGGACGGATTGTTTTGTTTCTTTGCTGCTTTTATTATTAAAGCTTTCTTTCCAACTTACTTCATTAGTGTTTAAATATCGAGAATACTTGAAATCCTGAAATACTTTAATCTTTCTCCCTTTTAATGTGTCAATGAGTAATTTCCCGACAGCATATCCGAGTTTTATGGGCACAGCATTCCCTACTTGTCTATATTGGTCAGTCAAATTACCCTCAATAATCCAGTCATCAGGAAATTCTTGGATGCGCTTATATTCTTCGATGCTAAGCGGCCTGTTCTCAGTTGGATGTGCTAAGTCTGTTGCAGGCATCGCTGGATGTGTAACGAGTGTTGGGGCTGGCTCGTCCCAAGCCAACCTTCGTAAAAAGCCTGTTTTGCCACCACCTGCATAGAAAGATGCGCCCAATGCTTCTTTTTGCAGTTCTGTCGGTAAATGACGCCAATACTGCCCCGGTTTCAACATCCTATAATATTTCAGCCGCTTCTCTGGAAAATTAAGATGGTGCTGTTCTTTAGGTAGCCCCTTAATAATATCCTGAAATGTCCGCCATTTTGGCAGTTTATGCTCACCATTTTCAGAATGTGTTGGTACGAGATATGGTAGTTTCTGCCCATCCCGACTGCAAATGATTATAACGCGTTCTCTTTTTTGTGGTGTACCAAAATTTGCTGCATTATATAAATTGAAAGTAATCCCATAACCGGTTTGACTTAGAAGATTTAAAATATACATCAGTGCTCCGCCTTTTTCTTCTTCTGGTGTTAATGGCGGGTATCCAAAACCTCTGTTATCATGAGGTCGGTGCTTCAGGGGTGCAGATAATATGCCTCTGACATTTTCAATTACTGCAAATCTTGGTTGTAATTCTTTTATTCTTTCAAGATAAGTCAAAAAAACATTTCCTCTTTCATCATCAAATCCTTGCCTTTTTCCAGCAGTGCTGAAAGCTTGGCAAGGCGGTCCACCAACTATCAAATCAATCTCATCATTTTTCGTTAATCCTGCAACCTTCCTTATTTCATCTCCGCTATATTTGTTTATATCATTAATTAGCGCAATTTTAGGCTTGTTTTTGAGAATCGTTTTACGACAAGCATTATCAATTTCACATGCCAAAACGGTTTGGAAACCAGCTTGCTCTAAGCCAATATCTAATCCCATTGCACCACTAAAA
>CAYNWA010000017.1:43729-61581 GCA_964400795.1 uncultured Smithella sp. | reverse complement strand
GTAATGACACTCGTTGAGAGCAAACGAAGTGACGCTCGAAACGCAAGTGGAATTAGTGAGTCCCATATTTCAGAAGTGCAGCGTACTGAAATATGTTGGACGAACTATCCCGCGTCAGCGGAGGATATCGAAGATATCCGTGGTATCCCAGGAGCAAATACCCTAAATACCCTAAAGGGCACCATGGGGGCACTATAGGCGACGTGGGATTGATAGTTGATGGTTGATGGTTGATGGTGGCACGACGTTTAAAAGTCAAAGGATGCGGTGGTTCCGAAAAAGTGGTTTTTTTCGTGCCGGTTCTGAACGTAGCTGAAATTATCTATGTCTTCGTACGCATACTGCAGTGAAACTTTTATGTTATGATTGAAACGGTAGCCGACTTCAGCGGCGTATTGATTTTTTGTTTGCGTGTAAATTCTGGTTTCGATGCCGCTTCTTTCGCGGTCAAAGCTAAGCTTGTAGGAAAGCGGGCCGATACTTTGCGACCATTCCACAAATATGTCGTCTGAATCGGTTCCCGCGTGATGGCCGAAGACGCGACCATCATAGCGCATGGGCCAGAAACGATGGGTGTACCAGCAACCGGGAACGCTGCCGGGTGATATTCTCGCGTACTCGCCGCGCAAAATCGCTTTCTCCAGCCCGAAAGGTTTGAAAAGCGCGAAACCGCCGATGCCGGCGCGTCTGTCCGGCGGATAACCCTGATCCTCTCCGCCCCATTCAAAATACAATTTCAAGCCGTCAGCCAGTAAAATGTATTTTTTAATATTGGGCAGGGTCAGGGTAATATCAGCGGCAAATTGCTGATTGCTGTCCGTTAACTCTCCATCGAGATTGGTGTTGCTGTAAAGCGTTTTTAAATAATCACCAGCACTCAAATCGCGTCTTCCCGGACCGCCGAACATCACGAGATGGGTTGCGCCCAGCTCCAGATAGGGATGGGGTTTAATGCCGAGTCTAAGGCCGTAAAGAAAAGGATTGACCTTTTCAGTCCCTGAACGAACGTCGTCGAGTTGAGAAAATATAAGGTTGAATTGAAATGGGCCCAGGTAAGAGAAGACCCAGGGAAGAAAAACCGGTTCCGGGTTGGACAATTTTATCATGTCAAATGGTTTCGCGTTGTTGGACATCAAAAGTGAGCCATGGTAACAAGGTCCCCACCAAAGGGAATCCCGGCCGGCTTGAATTTCAAAGTTAAGAAGGTTCAATTTGACATAACCGCGTTGCAGAAACAACTCGGCGTCGCTGTTATAAAAATGTCTGTAATCGTGATTGTTGTAAATTAACGCCGGCTCAATAAAAAAAGAGAATGCTTTCCATAGCCGCGCGTGCGATTGGAACTGCACAAGGACGTTGCTCCCACGACCATAGTTGATGCCTTCATTGTTGAAGATGGAAAATGGACCATCGAGGTAATTGAATGAAACGGAAATATTTTCCACCGGTTTTATAAATGTGCTCGAGACGTTTTTGGCATCATTGGCCTCCGCGATTTCCTCGGCAAACAATTTTGTGTAATGCTCATGAATTTTGATGCAGGAAGGCGACAGGGTTGTCATGCCGTCGCATTTCTTCAGGGCGGTTTCCAGCAGTTTGCCCGCCTGACTGCGTGCCAGCGGTTTGATGGAAGAAAGATTGGTTTCAATCATTCCTTCCGCCACCCAGAATTCTATGTCGGTTTCAAGTTCGTTGCCAATTGAGACATTTGTCGAGGAAAACGCATGCACCGGGCCGTATAAAACCAGCACAAGGAAAATTGCTATTATTGCAGTAAAATAGTTGATGGTTGATGGTTTATAGTTCATGGTAAAAGACCAGTTGATGGTTGATGGTTTATAGTTCATAGTTCATAGTTCATGGTTGATGGTTTATAGTTCATAGTTCATGGTTGATGGTTGATGGTTTATAGTTCATGGTTGATGGTTGATGGTTCATGGTTGATGTTAATTCCATTTACGTCTCGAACTGCACTTGGTTTGTTCTCGACGAATGTCATTACCATTCTACTTGTTTCGAATCTTTTCTTCGAGGGTTCTCAGGATACGAGACCAGCGGATACCTTTGCTTTTACGCCGGGGTTCTTCGTCGGAATAATATCCGTAGCCGTATCCGTAACCGTACCCGTAGCCATATCGGTATCCGTATGCTTTGCCATAGTAGGATTTGTTGTAGTAGGTGTAACGTTCGCCCTTTCCGGTCTTATCGTTAATGACCAGACCCGCAACCGGCGCGTTAAGACGGGCAAGTATTTCGCGCATATGTTGCGCGGCTTTGATGGGCACGCGTCCGGCTTCCATGACCAGAATAACGATGTCGGAAACGGTGGTCAACACGGGCGCATCTGTAACCGCCAGAACCGGCGGCGCGTCGATGATGACGTAATCATAGTTTTCCCGCTGTTCCAGCAGCAATTTGCGCATGGCTTCCGAACCCAGCAGTTCCGACGGATTGGGCGGCGCTGTTCCCGCGCACAGAAGATCAAGTCCGGGCATTGCTGTTTTATTGACGGTCTCTTCAAAGGTGACATCCCGGGTTAAAACCTCGCTCAGTCCCGGCGTTCTGTTGAAGCCGAATTTTTCGTGCAGGGAGGAACGGCGCAGATCACAGTCGATCAGCAAAACACGCGCGCCGGTCTGGGCGGTTACGACGGCGGTATTGGAAGAGATGATGCTTTTGCCTTCGCGGGGGAAGGTGCTCGTGAAAACCATGATTTTTTTGTCCTTGCTGATGGCGGAAAAATGGATGCTGGTGCGCAGTGAACGGAATGCTTCGGAAGCCAGTGATTTCGGCTCTTCCTTCGTGACCAGGGAATTTTTATGCGGCACAATTTCATGCGTTGTCGGAACGCCACCTGTAAGTTGCGGTGTTTTTGAAGTATCGGGCAGGCCGTTTTTTCTTGATTCCCGGATACTAATCTGAGGAATGGTTGCCAGTGTGTAAAGTCCGACGGCCCGCTTGGCCTGGTCGGAGTCCTTGATGGTGTCATCGAGGTATTCCAGTAAAAAGGCCAGTACGATACCCAACGCCAAACCGCCCAGGAATCCCAGAAGAAGGTTTTTAGGTATATTGGGCTGAATCGGCCAGGAAGGGGTAATAGCGGTGTCAATGACGCTGAGATTGCTGATGGTGGATTCCATGGCAATGCGGGCTTCTTCACGTTTTTGCAGAAGGAAGGTGAAATTTTCGGCGTTGACCTTGGAAACACGGGTAAGGCTTGCCAGATTCCGTTCAACTGCCGGCAGCTTTTTTATTTCTTTCTGGTAGGAAGCAATGTTTTTTTTGACGGTCCGAATCTGTTCCTTGATTGATTTTACCAGACGATGCGTCGGTGTGTAGATTCCCAGGAGTTCTGCCTCTTTCACTTCCAGTTCCGTCAGTTTTCTTTCCAGATCTGTTATTTTGTTTATGACGGTGCTGGCCTTGTCTCCCAGATCCACCAGTCCGGCGGTGCTTTTGTAAGACTGGAGTTTGTTTTCGGACGTGCCCAGTTCATCCCGCAATGCTTTGAGCTGTGTTTCGATAAACCGAAGAGTTTTCCTTGTCTGTTCCGATTTTAGTTCGATGGTATTATCTATGTAAACGTTGACAAACGCATTGACCATATCTCGCGCCTCAACAGGATTTGTGCTGGTATAGGAAGCCAGGATAATGTCCGATTGTTTTCCATATTCAGAGGCGTTGAATCCGCCCTGAATCTGCATTCCCGCCTCCTGCAAAGGGATGTGGGAAAGATTACAGGTATCGCCGGTATTGCCCCGGACGTTGTCCAAAAGAAGATTGAATCCATTCTGTTTTAACAGGACACCGCTCTGGCCTTGACCGATGACGCGTCCGTTTTTGTCTTTCACTTCAAAGGTGTCGGGGGAGATCATGGTGATTTTGTACAGGGGGTTTGTTTCTTTGGACGAAAACTCGATAATTTCAAAATTGAACCCTTCGCTTTTTTTTGAAATCTTCCAGTTAAGATGCAGACGCTCGGCAACTTTTTCCGCGATGTAACGCGATTTCATCGTGGCGATTTCCGTGTTCATTTTGCTGACAGGATCCACCCAGTAATTCTGGCTCATTCGGCTCAGGCTGTCCTGATTCTCCATAAGACGTATGGTGGATGTGGCCTGATAAACGGGCTTCATTTTAAAGGTTTTATAGGCGACGATGGCAAAGACGATACACAGCGCCATTACAACGATCTTCCAGCGTCGCAAAATAACGCCGACATAGTCGAATATATTTATCTCGTTCCCGACGGGGCGCGCGGGACGGGCGGGTTGCGGAGGAGGTAATGCGTTAACTTGATTCATGATATCCTTTCAAGAATTTCCAGTCTCATTGATTTTAATGATCAATCAAACAGGTATTTTAACTGCACAAAGGGTGAAAGTATTGCGCCGAAGGCCTGCAGGGAAGGCAGCATTTCGCTGATGGCTTCGTTCCAACTGGTAATACCTGCCTTGGGGATATAGATCACATCACCGTCGCATAGACTGATGGGCATGGCGTCGCCATTGACAATGGCCTCAATGTCCACAATCATCAACTGGCCGCGGGTCGGCGAAAGTGAACGGATGAGGTGAACATACTGAGAATGAAAAGCAACTTTTTTCATGCCGGCGATTCCGACGGCCTGCAGAATGTTCATGCCGGTATCCGGCAAGGGAATGGAAATACCGTTACCCTGACCGAACACAACAACATTCTGATTCTTCTTGTCGGGCATAAAAATAGTGTCGCCCGGTTTAAGCCAGACGTTCTGGGTCTGGTCGGCGTTCATCAGAAGTTCGTAAACATCAACAGGCAGAACTCTTTTATTCCGGATAATCCGCGCGGCTCTGGGATTGGCGGAGGCAACATCGTATCCGCCGCCAAGGGCCAGTCCCTGCATGACATTATGAGGACGGTCCATGTAGAAGACGCCGGTGTTTTTAAACTGACCTAAAATGTATAGGGGATAACTTTTATATTCCGACACTTCGACAATGACGGAAGGATCCTTAAAATATTCTTTCAGAAGATTTTGAATGCTGTCACGTATCTGAACCAGTGTCATGCCGCCGACCTTTACCAGTCCCACTGTCGGCATCTGGATGAATCCGCTGCCGTCCACGCGGCTGCCGCGGTAGGTACTTGTGGTGCTCATAACGGAAGAAAATTCAGGCGCTCCAAGGACTTCGACCATAATGATGTCCCCGGGTCCCACGATGTAATCCGGGGAAGGGGGTGGTTCCTGTAAAGGGGGAACCGTTACGTTCTGCAATTCAACGATGGGGCTGCCGCCCTCGGATGCGGATAGAGGTGTTGAGCCGGGCTGCTGAGCAGATGTCGCTGTTGTTTCATTTCCGCCGATTTCCTTAATGGTTCCGGCAGTGCTCCTGCTATCCATGGTTTTCCATCTTCCGTTTTCCCATTTTCCCTGCGTGGCGCAGCCTGTAAGGATGAAAAAGATAACGGTCAGCAAAAGAAAAGGCAGATGTGCGGAAAATCCAGATTTTGTGCGAATAGTTTTACTTTTCATAGTCCTCCGATTGAAACGTTTAAATTAATAACAGAATTTTTGTAAAAATCAAATAAGTAAAAAATTTATTTCATTTTCTTGTTAAATTTACCGGATTTTCAAGTTGTTGATACAGCTCCGCTTTCTAAGTTACATGACAAAGTAACAGAAAATAAACTTGTACATCAGATTAATTGAAAAATCTTATTAAATATTAAGGGCTTTGTCAAATAAGAATTAGTTATTTATGTCGTGAGGCCTTAAATGGCGCTCTCTGCCAAATACGTTAATTCTTTTCATCAACTTCCGGAAAAATATTGTTATTTTATAAGCTTTTTATTTCAGAAATCAATCCCCCGAAAGAGGGATTTCAGACCATAGAGTGTTGGAACGAAGATTGCAACTAAAAAGTAGCTTAACGTTGATAATTAAATTCATTTTACTTGTTCAGAGGGCTTGACATTGGTAAAAGGCAGGCGTATATTATTATTGAAGAGAGCTGCAATGCCCAGACGATAAAAGTGAAAGTACAAAAAAATTTTCACTGGAGGTAAAAAAAGCATACCATCTTTTGGGTGTTGAAAAGTAATGCAGGCTGCTTTTAAGAGCAGTTATTTATGAGCTGTCCACAGCTTATGGAAGTAGCATTGCAGCCCTCTTCTTTTTTATTGTGAGACTCAAATTTCAAAAACGAATATGTAATACCCTAAAGAATCTGAAGGTCACAGTAGGGGCGCCATGGGGTTGCTATAGGCGAACTGAACTTTGTCGGACTGATTGCCGTCAAATGTCTTTCCAAAATAATCCTGACAATACTTGATTCTACTTTTTGTGTTTTGTTTGTGATTTGTATAGATTGTTGTAATAATTTACTATTTGTTGTCTGTTCTCATTAACATATTTCATAAATTCGTCGCAACCTTTCTTATAGATCATATCCAGTTCTTCCAGGAGGTTTTTCAAATCCTGGGGTATCCAGTTATCCTGCTTCAGGCAGGAGTTAGACATTTTCTTATTATGGGCATGCTTCGTGTCCATTGATGGTTTATTATAGTAGGTCTCGATTTTGGAGTAGCCTTCATCCATGGCTTTTTTTAAATCATCAACCCATTTTTTATACGCGTCGGTTCGTTGCGTCATGAACTTTTTGCCCTCAGGCGTCATGATGGGCAGATAATAGAAAAAATTAAATATGTTTTCCGCTTGTTGCTGAAGGGTAACCATTATGGAAAAGAAGTTATCAACGGATGCCCTGTGAAAAGTGATCAATTCGTTCATGATCTTTTTGTTATCCATGATGAGCCTTTTTTGTGATGCTTGTGATTAATCGTTATTATCTTATCAACAAAATAAATAAATGCAAGAACAGATCGAAGGGGGGTGAATGGTTGATGGTTGATGGTGAATGGTTGATAGTTGATGGTTGATGGTTGATGGTAATGACACCCGCTAAGAGCGAACAAAGTGAAGTAATGAAACCCAAGTTTCAGAAGCAAATAACCTAAATGTCACTATAGACGTGCTGAAACTTGTAGGTTGAATTATCACCTATGGTGACTCGAAGCGCAGGCGGTAGTGAGCCAAGCTGAAGACGAGCGTAGTGAAGTCTGAAGCGTAAGGCGAACTATCCAATAGCTTTTCCATTGGGAATTATCCCAGGAGCGCAAGCGACGCGGGATGGATGGTTGATGGTTGATAGTTAATGGTTGATGGTTGATGGTTGATGGTGAATGGTTGATGGTTAATTTTAAACATAGGAGAACATACAACATTGAACTGTCTTTTCTATATCGCTTCTGATATAAAAATTTTCCCAGAATAAAACAGGTTTGAAAATAAAACATGAAACAGGACATTCCCCGACTTCCGCTGGAAGGAAATATTGATTTAACCTACCGCTGCAACAACAATTGCCGTCATTGCTGGCTTTCTTTGTCTGCAAACGCCCCGGAGAAGAAAAATGAAATGACCTTTGACGAAATCCGGCGAATTGTTGATGAAGCACGGGCCATGGGATGTCAGAAATGGAGCATTTCCGGCGGCGAGCCTCTGCTGCGGCCTGACTTTCCGGAGATCTTCGATTATCTGACGCATAAGGCTGTTTCCTATTCTTTGAATACCAATGGCACGCTGATCACGCCAAAGATTGTGCAATTGCTCAAACGCAAAGGCACAAAGATGATTGCCCTCTATGGAGCTACAGCTGATGTCTATGACCACATCACCCGACATCCCGGTGGATTCGAGAAAGTGATGCGCGGCTTCCAATATCTCAGAGAAGCTGGAGTCGGCTTTATTGTCCAGCTCATTCCGATGAAAGACAATTACCATCAGTGGAACGAGATGATCGCGCTGGCGCAGTCGTTGAGCAAACACTGGCGCTGCGGCGCTCCGTGGCTTTATCTTTCCTGCGACCACTCGAAAGAAAAAAACGAAGAAATCAAGGCACAGAGGCTTTCTCCCGCGCAGGTGATTGAACTGGACAAACCGGATGTGACCTATGAAGAAAGAATAATGGAACTGGAAAAGCAGACCGGGGAAGATGGTGTTGAAGCGGCCTGCGCTTTGAAGGAAATGGACGACGACCGCCTGTTTGCCGCCTGCATCAATGGCCGACGTGATTTTCATGTTGACCCGTACGGGATGATGTCGTGGTGTTCCTTTATTAAGGATGACATGCTGCGTTTTGATTTGCGAAAAGGTTCGTTTGCCGAAGCGTGGGATCAATTCATTCCTTCCTGCGCGGATAAAGTGAGGGGAGGCGATGAATGGCGCAAGAACTGCGCATCCTGTGAAAGCCGTTCTGACTGCCGCTGGTGCGCCGTTTACGCGTATCTGGAGACAGGAAGATACTCCGCGCCCATTCCGCATTTATGCGCCGTGGCGAAAGAAGCGCGCAAATTCAAGGAGGACTGGCAGAAGAATCACCGCCGCTATTTCCGGATTGCGGACATCACTGTGAGAATTGAAAGCGATTTGGATTTCAGAAAAGTAAAATTCAAGGA
Organism: uncultured Smithella sp.; assembly: GCA_964400795.1. Classification (GTDB taxonomy): domain Bacteria; phylum Desulfobacterota; class Syntrophia; order Syntrophales; family Smithellaceae; genus Smithella. The sequence continues at coordinate 53,082 of CAYNWA010000017.1, read as the reverse complement.
TGAACTGATGGTCTTTGCCGTGGACGGCCCGGGCAATGATAATGTTGAGTTCCGTCACCATTTCGAGCTGCCGGAGCTGGAAGGAAAGGATCTGGGCAAGGAGCTTTATCGCAAGCCGCCTTGGGCAATTTCGCGCACTAAAAATGGAACGTGGTTTTATCTGGGTATTTCGCCGGATGAAAAAGATAAAAGCTTGCACCGCGTCGCGGTTTTCAATAGCGATCACACCCGGGGCACGATTTACAGTCCGCCAAACCAAATCAATCTTGTTCAGGACCACGAATGGCAATCGCTTTCACACTTTCCGACGGACCAGATCTGGCTTGGGCCGCTGCTGGCCGACCGTAACGCGGTTTTAGTGCATTCGGCAGCGGCGATTGTCAACGGACATGGCCTGGTCTTTGTCGGTCACTCCGAAGCGGGCAAATCCACGACGATGGAAATCATCAAGGAGGCAAACCGCGATGGCGTTTTGTCGGCGGAGATTCTCTGCGACGACCGCAACGTCCTGCGCTTCTGGCCTCAAAAAAATTCCTTCCCCTTGATGGGGGAGGATAAAGGTGGGGGTGAAATTAAAGGCCAATGGCTGGTTCACGGCACCTGGAGTCATGGCACCACCGCCGACGTTTCGCCTTCATCAGCGCCTCTGTCCGCCATTCTGTTTTTAAAGCAGGACAAACAAAACAAAATAGAACCTCTGGTTGACCGCAAGAAAATTTGGCACAATTTGCTGGCGACTCTCATCCGTCCCATGGTCACAGCCGAATGGTGGAAAAAGGAACTGGATGTTCTGGAACACATCGTCAATGACATCCCCTGTTACACCATGCACTTCGATAAGAGTGGGAAGATTGTGGAGAAAATAAAAGTTCTATGTTCTACGTTCAAAGTTCAAAGTTAAAAAAGGTGGATTCATGAAAATAGAGAGATTTGAAGATATTGAATCGTGGAAAGAAGCAAGAAGCCTGGTGAAAAATATTTATAAACTATTTGCCAATGTCAAAGATTATGGATTCAAAGACCAGATACAAAGAGCGGCCATATCTGTTATGTCCAACATCGCTGAGGGGTTTGATCGAAACAGCAATAAAGAATTTATTCAGTTCCTTGTAATAGCCAGAGGATCTGTTTCTGAAGTAAGAAGTTTGTGTTATGCGGCTATGGATATTGGCTATATTGATGAAAAAACTTTCTCTGGCATATCGGAACATTGCTTTAAATTGACTAACTTAATAAACGGATTCATCCGCTATCTAAGAACCACAGATAGAAAAGGGTAGAATCGAATATAAAAAGTTTAACCTAGAACTTAGAACTTAGAACTTAGAACTTAGAACCTTGAACTGTTGAACTTTGAACCCTGAACCGTGAACCCTGAACCTTAATCGGCGAAATATGGAATTTGTTAAGAAAGTAAAACCCCACGAGTTAAAGCTGGCCAGCAAACTGGGTCATCTGGACATTGAGCTGACCGAGCGGTGCAATAATAATTGCATCCACTGCTGTATCAATTTGCCGGAAAACGACCGTGGAGCGCAAATCCGTGAGATGACGACAGAGCAGGTTAAACGTATTTTGACCGAAGCCGCGGATTTGGGCTGCCTGCAGGTGCGCCTCACCGGCGGCGAGCCGCTGCTGCGTCCTGATTTTGAGGAGCTTTATCTTTTTGCCCGTCGTTTGGGAATTAAAGTTTTAATTTTTACCAACGCGCGGTTAATTACAACGCATCTGGCGGATTTATTGCAGCGTATTCCTCCACTTGTTACGATGGAAGTCACTGTTTACGGCATGAGCAAAAAATCTTACGAAGCGGTTTCGCGTGTGCCGGGATCATTTACCGAGTTCAAGCGGGGTGTGGATTTGCTTCTGGAGCGTAAAATTCCATTTGTTGTAAAGAGTGCGCTTCTGCCACCCAATAAATCCGAAATGAAAGAATTTGAAGATTGGGCAAAAATAATTCCATGGATGGACAAACCACCCAGTTATTCCATGTTTTTTGATTTACGCAATCGCCGCGACGATGACAAAAAGAATGTCCTGATTAAATCGCTGCGCGTTTCGCCGGAAGAGGGCGTGGCTGTATTGACGAGGGATGCGGAAAAGTATCGCAAGGAAATGGATGAGTTTGCCGCCAAATTTATGGGACCGGCGGGAGACAAGCTATTTGCCTGTGGAGCAGGAAACGGATTAAACATTGACGCCTACGGATTCGCACAGCCCTGCATGGGCGTCCGCGCTCCGGAGTTGACCTTCAATCTGTTTGGCAGTGAGCTACCGGCAGAGGGCAATCGTTTGGCGCAGGCCCTTGATTTTTTCAAAGGCCTCAAGGACATGAAAGCGACAAACCCTGAATACCTGAAGCGCTGTGCAGTCTGTTTTCTCAAGGGATTGTGCGAACAGTGTCCGGCAAAATCATGGGCGGAATACGGCACACAGGATACACCGGTTGAATATCTTTGAGATGTTGCCCACGCCCAGGCCTTCTGGCTCGGCTGGCTAAAAAAGGGCGAAAAAGCGTGGGAGAAAAAGAAAGGCGATTAGGTATTTAGGCTGAAGACCGAAGCAAAAGCAAATATTTTTTAACCTTCACTCTTCGGTCTATGTCCCTTCAACCTATCTTCTCCTTCAACCTAACAACCTTCAGTCTATTTACCTTTTATATAAATTCCCCCTTTTTGGGGGATTGACAGACAATAAAAGAAGTAATAGATTAAAAAAAGTTAAGAAGTAGAGAATATTAAGAATAAAAATTTATCCCCGTTTTTCTTATAAATTAAGTCAAAGTTTCTTAACTAAATTATAAGGGGGCTTGTTTTGATAAAAAAAAGAATGTGGCAAAAGCCAAAGTTTTTAATACTAACAAGACACAAACCGGAAGAAGCTGTTCTAGTGAACTGTAAAGGTAATAACGTTATAACCCATCAAAATAATAAATACAATGGGTGCTATCAAACATTACAAGCCCAAGTATGTACTAAAGATTGTCCGACAGTTATGCCATCATAATAGGGGGTAGGGGTAACAGGGGCAAAGCCTTACCTGTGACATTTCAAATAGATTATTAACTTCTTTTCAAATTACCAATCTTTTTTAAGCAAAATTATTTATCCTTTTTGCATATTATAAATTCCTGTGATATGTCACCATTCAAGTGAAAAATATTGAGCGAGGTTCATGGTTATGGAAAAACAAGTAACGCGAAACACGATTTGCATACCTTCGGAAGATGTGGTGGCGAGGGAGATTGAAGGCGATATGATTATTGTGCCGCTGGTCGCCGGCATCGGCGATGCCGATGATGAACTCTACACGCTCAACGAAACAGGTAAAGCCATCTGGAAAAAGCTTGACGGCGAAAAATCGCTTGGGCAAATCGCAACAGAGCTGGAAAAAGAATTTTCCGCTCCCGCGGACGAAATAAAAGAAGATGTACTGGGCTTTGCAACCGAAATGGTTACCCGGCGCATCCTAACCGTAAAATAAAATATCAATTCTTGATTTCCACCTCATTTCACAATATAAATAATTTTTAAGATGACTTATTCCAAAGAAATCTCATCATCTGATGATGCCGGTGAACAGTATGTGTCCAACGGCGGGGAGTTGAGCCTTTCCAATCTTGGACAAAAAGAGCTTCTTTTGGCCATGGCGGAGAAGGGCGCGGCGTTGCGCACGACTGCCCGCGGCTTCAGCATGCAGCCGTTTATCCGCGATAAGGATATTCTCACTATTACACCTCTGAAAAATCAGCCGCCATCGGTCGGTGATGTTGTTGCCTTCACCCAACCGGCAACAGGCCGGCTGGTTATTCATCGCATTATCGGACGCACCAGTAAAGGATGGATCATCAAAGGAGACAATTGTTTTGAGCCTGACGGCGTGGTGCCGGATGAAAAAATTATCGGCCGTGTCAGCCGGATTGAAAGAGGAACGGAGGATGTGAAACTGGCGTTAGGGAGATTACGTTCTTTTATCGCTATTCTCAGCCGCGGAAATGCTCTTTTGTATTTTAAAAAAAATATTGTTTTGCTTTTGCACACAGCGGGCAATGCCTTGCAACGCGTTCAAACGCTGACCGCTTACCGCCGGTTGGTTAAAAAGTTTTCCTTCCGGATAATCATTTCCGAGGCGGATGAGGATGATATGGAGGCCGTTCATGGGATGTTCACGCCGGATGTTCCTTACCGAAGGCAGGAGGCAAATCCGAATGTCACCAACTGGGTGGCCAAACGCAACGGGAAGATTGCCGGCTTTGTGCAGAATGTTTTTCACCCGAAAGCCAATCATCCCTGGGCAGGCCACTGGCTGTTTTCGCTTTATGTTCGTGTGCGTTATCGCGGTATGGGCATCGGTAAAATGCTGTCAGAAAAAGTTATTAATAAAGCCAAAGAGCAAAACGCAACAGAACTCCTGCTTGCGGTATTCGAGGACAACAAAAGAGCGATTAATCTTTATCAAAATTTCGGATTTGAACATATTACGCACCCGGATCTGGAGCCCATGCTTGCTGAGGAAAAAATGAAAACCGGCAGGCTAAGAATTGTGATGAGAAAAATACTGGTGTAATCTTATGACCGAAACCATCGAAATTCAGGACTTTCCCCTGTGGGATAAGCTCAAAGACAAACGCGTGCCGCTTGCGTTCGATATCGAAATCACGGCGCGTTGCAATATGGACTGCGCGCACTGCTACATCAATCTTCCCGCGGGTGATCCAAAAGCAAAAGCCGAGGAACTGGGCGTGGACGAAATCCTCAACATCGCCCGCCAGGCCGTGGAGATGGGTGCGATGTGGTGTCTGATCACCGGCGGTGAGCCGCTGTTGCGCGAAGAATTTCCGGAAATATACATGGGATTGAAACGTTTGGGTCTGCTGGTTTCCGTCTTTACCAATGCCACGTTGATTAACGAAGACTGTATATCGCTTTTCAAAAAATATCCGCCGCGGGATATTGAAATCACGGTTTACGGCGTAACGAAAGAAACCTATGAGGCAGTAACGCGCCGTCCCGGATCGTTTGAAAAGTTCATGAACGGTCTGGAGGCGCTGATAAAAAACGGAATTCGCATTCGCCTGAAAGCAATGGCCATTCAGGCTAATCTGCATGAACAGAAGGCCATTGCGGATTTCTGCCGTGCACGGACAAAAGATTATTATCGCTTTGACCCGCAGTTGCACTTGCGCTTTGACGGTAATGTAAAACGCAATGAGGAAATCAAAAATCAGCGACTGACGCCGGAACAGATCGTGGAACTGGAAAACAGCGATGAGCAGCGCATCAATGCCATGCGCAAGGAATGCGACACGCTGATTAATGAAGAGTTTACCCATTACGGCTGCGATCATCTTTTCCATTGCGGAGCGGGTAACGGCAGCTTCAATGTGAGCTATGATGGAAAGTTCCGCCTGTGTTCATCGTTGTGGGCGGAAGGAACGACGTATGATTTGCGCAAGGGTACTTTAAAGGACGCTTGGGAAAACTTTGTGCCGAAGGTGCGCGATATGCGTTCTCAGCGCAAGGAATTTCTGGATTCCTGCCGCAAATGTGCTTTGGTTAATTTATGTTTGTGGTGTCCGGCCCATGCCCATCTGGAAACCGGAAGCATGGATGGTTCAACACCGTATTTTTGTGAGGTGGCGCACAGAAGGGCGGAGAATATTAAGAAGTGAAAAAGGGTGAAGAGTGAAGGGTGAAGAGTCCCACGTCGCTTCGCTCCTGGGATAATTCCACCAACGCTTCGAACATCGCAAAGCTCGTTCTTAGCAGGTGTCATTATGAATGGTTGATAGTTGATGGTTGATAGTTCATAGTTCATGGTTGTTGGTTAAGAAAAGCAGGTGAGGAATTGAAGGTTAGCTTATTGGAAAAACTTCGCGGGTTGATGCAATTGCGCAAAGCCGTGGCGCTCGTCTGGATGAGCACCAGAAACTGGACCATCATGAATCTGTGCTGCATGGCTGTGCAGGCGCTGCTGCCATTGGCAAGCCTTTATCTGATCAAGCTGATCGTCGATTCCGTTCAGCAGGGGATCAGTTCTCCGGGTGATCCGCAACTCCTGAAGCGGATATTTCTATGGATTGGTCTTGCAGCAATCGTAACTCTGCTGATCGCGGGCTGTCGCGCGTTGTCCGAGATTATTCGGGAAAATCAGGGCCAATTGTTGACCGACCATGTCACAGATGTCATTCACGCTAAATCGGCCGAGGTGGACCTGGTTTATTATGAGGATCCCGATTATTACGACACGCTTCACCGGGCACAGCAGGAAGCGCCCTATCGGCCCAATCATATCATTCAGGCGCTGATGCAGTTAGGCCAGAGCGGCCTTTCACTGGTCGCGCTGGCGGGGCTTTTGTTTTATCTGCACTGGGTGGTTACCCTTGTTTTGTTTGCGGCTGTTTTGCCGGTAATTATTGTTAAAATCCGCAATGCGGATCGCCTGTACGAATGGAAATTCCGCCGAACGGAGACGGAAAGACAAACCTATGAATATCACCGGATGCTGACAAGCGGCGTACATGCCAAGGAATTACGGATCTTCGATCTGGGCAATATCTTCCGGAAAAGATACCGCGACCTGCGGGCAAAACTTCGGAACGAAAATCTTCAACTGGCCAAAACACGTTCTGTCTTTGATTTAGTCGCGCAGGTTGCTGCCATTGCAGCGCTCTTCGGCCTTTTAATCTTTGTTATTTTAAGGACCATGCGCGGCGATCTGACACTGGGCGACATGGTGATGTATTACGGAGCGTTTCAGCGCGCGCAGACCTATTTGCAGGACATCATGGGAGGTCTGGCCAGCCTTTATGAAGACAGTATATTTTTAAACCATTTTTATAATTTTCTGGATTTAAAATCCGAGGCTGCGGTCTGCCAGCAGTGCAAAGACGTGCCTCGTCCCCTGCGGGATGGCATCAAGTTCGAGAATGTGTCATTTATGTATAGCGAAAAGGGCGGCAATGTTCTCGAGGATGTTAATTTGACCATTCGCGCCGGGGAGGTGGTCGCACTCGTCGGGGATAACGGCGCGGGCAAAACGACACTGGCGAAGCTGATCTGCCGTCTTTATGAGCCGACAACCGGAAGAATCACATTGGACGGTACGGATTTTCGTGACTTTGATATCAAAGATCTGCGACACGAAATTGCCGTGATCTTTCAGGACTACGTTCATTATCCGTTGACGGTCCGCGAAAATATCTGGATCGGAAATACCCGTCTGGATCCCGATGACGACCACGTGCGCACGGCAGCGCAATATTCCGCAGCGGATACCTTTATCAGCAATTTGCCGAAAGGCTATGACACACTTCTGGGAAAACACTTCGGGGGCGGCGTGGAAATCAGTGTCGGCGAATGGCAGAAGGTCGCTCTGGCCAGGGCATTTCTGCGGGACGCGCAGATGATCATTCTGGATGAACCAACCAGCGCCATGAGTCCCCAGTCGGAATATGACGTCTTTCAGACGTTTAGAAAATTAATCAAGGACCGTTCCGCGTTGCTGATCAGTCACCGGTTTTCGACCGTGCGTATGGCGGACATGATTTATGTTCTGGACAAGGGAAGAATTGTGGAACGCGGCAGTCATGAAGAATTGATGAGACTGAACGGGTATTATGCCCAGATGTTTAATATTCAGGCACAGCAGTACTGTGTGTGATGGTTGATGGTTGATGGTTGATGGTGGATAGAAAAAACAGTTCTATGTTCTACGTTCAAAGTTCTACGTTCAAAGTTCAACGTTTTAAAGATTGTGAATATTGAATCATGCTATGTTTGCTATGTGAAAACTCTCCACTTGGTGATCCGCCAGCAGAAGAAACGCAGATAGTTGAAAGGGAGCATCCAGCCTCTGCTTCCGGAATAAAAAGATTTTATATCCCGGGGTCTTGGAAAAAATATCTTAACAAATGCATAAAGGATATTTGATGTCCTGTCGAGCGCGAGTTTCGCCACCTGCATATCCGTTGATTTGTGTGATGGGTGGCCAATATTAATTTTAAAATATCGCAATAAAAATTTTGATGGATGAACCGGCTGAGAGGCGATCTGCTCACGGAGAATCTTGAAGGATTCCAAAGGGCCTTCATTTAAATTCCAAAGGTCATTCAACTGGCTCAAAATGATGGCAGTCGTTTTAACAAGGCCGTATTTTATCAACCGCTGGGTAAAATTTTGCCAGTTGATGATGCTGTCGTATCTGTAAAGGCTCCAGAGGATATCCACCAGGATTTTAATTTCCCGGAAGCCATGCCGGAAATGATGGGTCAAGAGCATGATAACCATGGTTTCGGGCGTTAACGAATATTCTTTCGATTCCTTGCCGGTTAGGCCTTTCCATATTTCATCCGGTGTCAAATTAAAGTATAACGGATAGCCGAAATCCCAGTGCAGTTCGAGAAGAATGTTGTTGTTCATATTGCTGTAAGGAATATGATGCAACCTGTTAATGCAGAAAGGCAGGGGCAGGGTATTCTCACTTTTAAATCCCATCGCCGTTATAATTCTGTCGGCATCAATCAGATCCGTTGTCCGGATGAGCACGTCAATATCAGCAGACCCTCTGCAGTTAGGATCTTCATAAATCGTCCGGGCGATTTGATTCCCTTTGATGATACACGCGGGAACACGCTGCGTTACAAGGGCAGTGACCACATCCTTTTCAATAACTTCCTGACGCATTGATCTGGCCACGCTAAACAGAAATGCATTCTCGTTTTTTTTTAGATAGGCATCAATGAAGGGATTTGATCCGCTATGATGTTTCTTCAACCGGTTATAGAACAGCATTTCCAAACCATGTTGACGGGCAAGGTTCACGCAATGACTAAATTCTCCATCGCTGATGCATGTTGAGGATGCCGGGAAGGGGGATAAAATTTGCAGCAGTGGCAGCTTCACAATGAATCCTTCATTACCGTGATTTGTACATATTCTGGTAATGACAAAAAATTAACTTTCCATCGTTCTAATGGACGTATTTCAATAACGTTTCAGTTAATGCAGGAAAACTCTTTAATCCTTTTTATAAAGATAAGTCAGAATTGCCAGGAGAAGAAAAGTATCGGCTCCTATCATAGCGGATGAGGCTGATATTCCACCGGGGATACAGCATCCCAATACTGTTCGTGCATCGATAAATCTTCCAAGGAATGCGCCGATCATTATTAAAATCCCGAGTGCCGCAAAAACGTAAGATAATTTTTTCATGGTTTCTTCTCCTTTCTTGAGGTTAGACGATGATCAAGAAAATCTTCCATCCTTGATTTTCCCCGATGTATAAACCAAAATTCTGTGTTTCTTTTATAACGTTTTTTGATTTTATATCATATTACCATGTTTATTTTTTTT
>CAYNWA010000017.1:18579-43719 GCA_964400795.1 uncultured Smithella sp. | reverse complement strand
TATTGAACTTTGTTTTTCCCGGGGAGCAACTTGAAAGGGACTTTCTTTTTTAAAGAATCAGCCGGTTGAGAATAATACGCAAAAATGTTATAAAAAAGCATCAACAATAAAATTATTTAATGACAAAAGACTATCGGGGGAGATTATGACGAATACTGAATTACAGCTTAAAGCCATTAATGCACTGGTTCGTGTCCACACCGCGATGAAGGATGAGCAGGGAGCTCCTCTTGTCAATCCGGTTGTAAGCAACTCCATGGAATTGCTTTATCTTCACCTGATGGAAAAACTTCGGCAGGATGCTCCTGATACTTTTGACGAACTGGAAAAAAAACATCAAACAGGTGATAAATTTTTAAATCAGCTAAGAAATGAAAAAGTGGATGTTTCATCCCTCATGGATATCCTTCGCGGTCTTGATATTAAGGACATTTTTGTCGATAAAGATTTGGAAATGGAAGAATTGAGTATTTCCGTAAAACTTATAACGAAACGTCCGGAAATTGTGACAACGGAAACGAAAAACGAAATAGAGATTTTTGAAGCGGATGTGTCTGTTGATAGAGTTTCAGAGGATATTGCCGAGATGAATCAGGTATTAGGCCGTCTGAGAGAGATGGAAGGCACCGTGGAGTCTTTTTTATCGGAAGAGCAACGGGAAGTGCTTAAAAGGCTGATGGGAGAGGTGATCCTGTGGCTGGAAAATCAAAAAACCTTCACGCCTTCTTACGAAAGAACATGTTACGATCTGCAGCTACTGATTGAGGATTTCATCAAACTGGGACTTTTTACAGAAGCAAATCCGGTTATAGAAGCATTCAACAAAATTAGCAGCGGTGAACTGAAAAAGGATGATAAAGTTCGCAAAGTATCCACGGACGTTCTGAAGAATCTGGCCTCAGATGAAAACATCAACATCCTCATTCGTGAAATCGATATCAGCCAGAAGAAAAAAAATAGTGAAGCGTGCCAGATTCTTTTCGGTTTTGGTGATATCATCATGCAAAAAATGCTCGATGGTATATTAAATGCCAATGACAGCAAGGAACGTATACGTATTATCCATATTATACAGGAACTGGGTGAAAGGGCGATTCCCGCCATCAAGGAAAGTATAACCATCAATGCTCCATGGTATTATCTGCGAAACATGGCATACATTCTGGGACGTATCGGCAATGAATCCAGCGCTGAGTTGCTTCGTCCTCTATTACTGCATAAAGATAAAAGAGTTCGAAATGAAGCATTCAAGAGCATTTCACAGACCGGAGGAAAGAAAAAAGGGCCATTGTTATTATCTGTTCTGCAGCAGGTGGAACAGGACATGAAAATGGATATTATTGTCATACTGGGCAAAATAAAACATGCCGAGTCGGTTCCTCAACTGCTGGATATGCTTTCCAGGAAGTCTTCGCTGTCGAAAGAGGAGCAACTGGCCATGCAGGAGAAAATCTGCAATGCCCTGGGGTCAATCGGTTCATCCGAGGCCGTGCCGGCTCTTACGGACATTGCCGAATCAAAATCGTTTCTGGGCATGGGAGGATATCCCGAAGAAGTCAGGAATGCCGCCAAGAGAGCGTTGAAATTAATAGAAAAAGTATAAAAAACTTTTGATATGAAATAAAATTGTTTAAATGGTGGCGGTGCCTGGATTTGAACCAGGGACACTACGGATATGAGCCGTATGCTCTGACCAACTGAGCTACACCGCCTTTCTTTAAAGGAATTTCAATGAACTTAAAATAGGTGGCACGGTATATCTAAGAGCGAAATATTTGTCAATAACTTATTGTTGAGTCGTATTCATTTTGTATACAACAAGGACGCTTCTTTCGCGAAGAGAAAATCCAACGGATTGCACCAATGCCAGGACGATTTCCTGCTGACCGTCATTATCCACGTCTTTAATGGAATAGTCGGCAACGTATCCATTGATTTTTTTCGTCCGCCAGTTTTCAGACATGCCCAAACCATCCCATTCCAAACTGTATATTTCACTGGCAGTGAACAGTTTGTAATGTTTAAAAAGTCGCCCGACGGATGATAAATTCTTGACGATAATAATTTCTTTTTTGCCGTTTTGATTGGTATCCGCGGTCAGAACGCGTAAATTAACGTACGCGCTTTTTTCTCTGTCATCGGGATATTTTTTATCCATGTTTTCTATATAGTTATTGCTGCCGCCAAAAACATCGTCACTTCTCCAAATCAGTTCTTCACTGGTAAAACCAATGGAGGTAAGCGACCCCAGCGGTTTGCCCGTTTTGTCGATAATGTATAAATAATCATATTCATCCAGGGCGAGTATTTTTTCTCCTCCTCCAATGCCCACATCATCAATGTTCAGGCCGTATATCGATAAGCCGATAGGGATTTTCATCTTGTCGTCGGGAACGTACGCTCCGTCTTTAAATATAATTTCATGGATGGGCAGATCAAACGGTTTGCCGAATCCAAGTTCCTGTCCTAACAGTAACGGGATTCCGGACGGTGTATCGATGACACGTAGAAACAAGCGAAGGTTGAATGCGATTTTTTCATATTTGCCATCTTTAAATTCCAAAACAAAAGAATCGAGAAGTGTATCGTTTAGGGATGTAACAAAGATTTCGTTCGTGTTGTTTCTATTGATATCGGCGACATCGACGGCAATATAATTATCGTAAGATTTCCCCGCTATTTTTTCCAATAATTTAAGCTCTTTTTCAGTTTTTTGATAGATATACAAATTATTTTTATCTATGATAATAACTTCGTTTAACCCATCACCATTCACATCTCCTATATCCATCCCCTTGAATTCGATGGGAATTTTCTGGCTCATCCAAAAACCTTTTTGATTGAAGGAACCTCCGGCATTGATGAATTCAGCATTAATGACTGCCGTAAAGGTTCCTGCTTTTTTGCTGCCGGATCTCATGCCGGCGATGATTTGAGATTCGCGGGACATGGATGGCGTCGGTGTGGTAACAGCAGCAGCCGGCGTCGGGGCGGGCGGAGGTGCCGTGGTCCCCAGAATGTGATTGACGATGTTTTCTGAAAATTCGTTGATTTTGGGTATGACATCATCAAGGGATGCTGATTGAGAGGCCATGCCGATATCGGATTTCGTTTTGTCCATACTCAGCAATTTTCCGTCAATACTGAGGCTGTTGCCGATTTTGGTGATGCTTCCCCAGACAACATAATCCGAATTCAACTTTTGGCCGATATTGCGGACATTGCCGGCGGTGATTGTTTTTATTTTGGCTTTTTTTAAGTGCTTAAGAACAGCTTCTTTCTTTGTAACATTGATTTTATCGGAAGCGGAAATGCGGAAGGTGAGCATATCCTCGATGCCATTCTTGATGTAATCAATTTTTTCTGCGCTGTGAACATAAAAAGGAAGAACGGTCACAATATATTTATCTTTTGCCCAAAGGGAACCTGCGGAAAAAGAAATTATTGTTAAACAAAATAGATATATTAAGGCTTTTCGCATTTTTGTCTCCTAGCAGGTATTTATTTTGTGGAATCTTTCTAGCATTTAAAAGGTTATAATTCAAGAATGATTTAAGAATCACGGGTATGAACCCAAGGACAATTCCTGGATCATAATTCCGCCCCAAGGGGCGGGGTATTAGATCCGCATTTATCCCACTCCACTACGCTTCGAAGATAGTTCGTCCTGCAAATTTCAGTCGAAGATGACCTTAAGGTTATGCACTTCGTTTCTGAAATTCGGGTCTCACTATCCCGCTCGGCCTATAGTGCCCTTTAGGGTATTTAGGTTATTCGCCTCGGGGATAATTTCCAATCCCGATATATCGGGATTGGATAGTTCGTCCAACAAATTTCAGTACGTTGCACTTCTGAAATTTGGGACTCACTACGACTTACCAATCTGACTGCGCCTATAGTGACCCTATAGTGCCCTTTAGGGTATTTAGGTTATTCGCTTGTCATATGGGAGTCTCATTAAAATTTGGGTCTCATTAGATCATCTACGGTATAACATAAAACATAATGGAGAAAAAATGACAAACACTTCCGCCAAGGACAAATAAATGCCAGATCGCATGATTGAATGGAAGCCTTTGCCAGGCGTAAAAAATTGTGCCAAACGTATAGGCGCATCCACCGGAGACAAGCAGGATGAGGCCGCCCGGAGGCAAGGTCTGAATAAGCGGTTTGATGGCGAAAATGATGATCCAGCCCATTAAAATGTAGGTGATCGTGGAGATCACCTGAAAACGATGGACGAAAAAAACTTTCAAGAAAATTCCGATAACGGTTAAAGACCAGATTAAAGCAAGCATGCTCCAACCGATAACGCCCTGTAGCGTGACAAGCAGAAAAGGCGTATAGGTTCCGGCAATCAGAACATAAATGCAGGCGTGATCCATTATCTTAAATTTATGTTTCAAGTTTTGTTTACTGCAACTGTGATAAAGCGTGGAGGACGTGTAGAGTAAAACAAGCGTTGCACCGAAAATAGTACAACTTATAATATGTTTTAAATCTCCATAAATACTGGAAAAAACAACTAAAAGAATCAATCCGGCAATGCTGAACACGATGCCGAATCCGTGAGTGATACTGTTAAATTTTTCTTCCAGAGGAGTGTATTGAACGGCCGTTTGTAATGGTGTCATTTTTTTCCTCATGGTTCTTCGCTCTCATAAATCGTTCGGTATTCTTTGTCAACCGTTAAAAAGATATATTAATTCTTGACGGATGGTGGGAAGTCGTAATAATAATCAAAACAAAGGCGAAAAGGTTAATTCTGTTTTCTTTTTCAGAATAAAATAATCAAAGGAGAAAAAAGTGATACCAAGATATTCCCGTGAAATCATGACGGCAGTCTGGAGCCAGGAGAATAAATATAAGAAATGGCTTGCTGTGGAAATACTGGCCTGTGAAGCATTGGCAAAACTGGGCAAAATCCCTCAAAAGTCACTTAAAAATATCAAAGGAAAGGTTCGGATCAATGTCGAACGCATCGATGAAATCGAAAAGGTTACCAAACATGATGTCATCGCTTTCTTGACGTCCCTGACGGAGAAGGTCGGTGAGGATGGGCGGTTTATTCATATGGGCATGACCTCCTCGGATGTTCTGGATACGGCATTTGCCGTTCAGTTAAAAGAAGCCGCGGACATATTACTGGAAGATATGGATAAATTGCTTCTGGTTATCAGGCGGCGTGCCGTTGAAAATAAAAATACCATAATGATCGGCAGGTCGCACGGGATTCATGCCGAACCCATCACCTTCGGGCTGAAGTTGGCCATCTGGTATCAGGAAATGCAACGCAACCGTCAGCGTCTCCTGCGGGCCAAAGAATCGGTGAGCTACGGAAAAATATCCGGGGCCGTTGGCACCTTTTCCTTTATTGATCCCTTCGTCGAGGAATATGTTTGTGAAAAACTTGGACTGAAACCTGAATTTGTTTCTTCGCAAATTGTCCAGCGCGATCACCATGCTGAATTTTTTACAACATTGGCGATCATTGCATCATCCCTCGATAAGTTTGCTCAGGAGATCAGGTTGTTGCAAAGGACGGAAGTCAGGGAAGCAGAAGAATATTTTTCAAAAGGCCAGAAAGGCTCTTCGGCCATGCCGCATAAACGGAATCCGGTTCTTTCGGAAAATCTGTCGGGGTTGTCCCGTCTGGTGCGTTCTTATGCCGTGGCATCTCTGGAAAATATCGCTCTCTGGCATGAAAGGGACATCAGTCATTCTTCCGTGGAACGGGTCATCGGGCCGGATGCCACCATCGCCCTGGATTTTATGCTGGATCGATTTACCGGCATGCTGGATAAGCTGGTCGTTTATCCGGGAAAAATGATGGATAATTTAAACATGACGCATGGTGTCATCTTTTCTCAAATGGTGCTTTTGGCTCTCATTGAGAAGGGCTTGACCCGGGAATCCGCTTATGCCGTGGTGCAAAACAATGCCATGAAATCCTGGCAGGAAGGACTGGAATTTAAAAACCTGCTGGAAAAGGATTCCGTTGTGAAAAAATATCTGACCAGGAAAGATTTGGCGGCGATATTCAATTTAAAGAATTTTTTGAAGCATCTGGATTTTATATTCAACCGGGTATTTAAAAAATAATTTATTACACCGGCAACTAAATATGTAAACGATTGTCGCTGCTTTGTCCTCCGCTGGCGGAGGTGTCCCGATGCGAAATCGGGACGGAGGTGGATAACAGATTCCAGATCTGTTAATTGATTTAAAAAGTGTGGCAACATCCTCCCCCAACCCCCTCCAGAGGGGGACAAAGAAAGGTCGTCCCTCCAGAAGGGACATGCTCAACGATAATATTCATTATTTAAACATTTAATTGCCGGAACAATAATATGATTTATTCCCTGATGAGGATCGTGTCTTTATTGAATTCATCGCGGGTGTTGGGATAATCCATATTATAATGCAACCCGCGACTTTCTTTTCTCGCGCGAGCGCAATGAACAATGAGTTTGGCTACCGTGGTGATGTTGCGAAGTTCGATGAGATCCTTGGTGACCCTGTAATTCCAGTAGTATTCATTGATTTCCCTTTGAATCATATCGATCCTGCGTTCAGCTCTTGCCAGTCTTTTGTCCGAACGGACAATTCCGACGTAGTTCCACATGCACCGGCGGACTTCGTCCCAGTTGTTGGTAACAACAATACTTTCATCGCTTTCCGACGCGTCACCCGGATCCCATGGACGAATGGGAACAGTGCTTAACTCTGTTTGCCGGACAGACTTGGCTATTTTGATGAATACACGGTGAGAAAAAACCAGAGCTTCCAGAAGAGAATTGCTGGCCAGGCGATTCGCGCCGTGCAGCCCGGTGCAGGCCACCTCACCGCAGGCAAACAGGTTATCGATGGATGTTTTCCCGTCATGATCGACAGCGACTCCACCGCAGATATAATGAGCGGCGGGCGCAATAGGAATGGGTTGAGATGTAATATCTATCCCGTATTCCAGACATTTATGGTAAATATTCGGGAAGCGGTTGATGACAAAATCACGATCGTGGTGGGTGATATCCAGAAGGACATATTCATCACCGGATTTTTTTATTTCCGTGTCAATGGCCTTGGCGACAACATCGCGTGGCGCCAGGCTATTCATGGGGTGATATTTTTCCATGAAGGCCTCACCACTTTTTAATTTAAGAATGCCTCCCTCGCCACGAACCGCTTCGCTGATCAGAAACGCTTTGGCTTCCGGATGAAACAGACAGGTCGGATGAAACTGGATAAATTCCATATTGGCGATCTTTGCTCCCGCCCGATAAGCCATGGCGATGCCGTCGCCTGTGGCAATGTCGGGATTGGTGGTAATCAGATACACCTTGCCGGCGCCACCGGTGGATAGAATGGTATATTTGGCCCGGTAGGTGTGGATTTCGCCGTTTTGAATGTCGAGGACATAGGCGCCAACACAATTAATCGTCTGGCCTTTACCATCTTTCTGGAGGATGAGATCGATTCCGATATGGTTTTCATAAATCCGGACATTTTTCAGATCGGCGACTTTCTCATGTAGCGCCCGTTCGATTTCCTGTCCGGTGAGATCCTTCGCGTGCAGGACGCGACGGCGATGGTGCCCCCCTTCCTGTCCCAGATCATAAAGATGGGGAGGTTCTTCTGATTTGGTGAAGTTGACACCCCACTCAATCAACTCCTGAATCCGCGGAGGCGCTTCTCGAACCACAAAATCGACGACGTCTTTGTTGCAGAGTCCGGCTCCGCAGATTAATGTATCACTGATGTGTTCTTCAAAACTGTCCGTTTTGTCCGTTACAGCCGCGATTCCACCTTGAGCGTAGTTGGTATTGGATTCGGATTTTTCTTTTTTGGTCACGATAGCGACACTGCCGAGAGTTGATGCCTTAATGGCCAGACTCAAACCTGCAATACCGCTGCCCAAAATCAAAAAATCAGTCTTGAATTCCATCACGCTTCTCCGATGACTATTTGGCTGACAAAAGTTTGTTTACAAATCCTGTTTGCTTTTATATATGGATTTGGAGTTTTTAGCAAAGATAAAAATGAAAGATAATTTATGTTCATATTAGGTATAGAATCATCCTGTGATGAAACGGCTGCGGCTGTGGTGAATAACGGTAAAATATTGTCCAATGTTGTGGCGTCTCAAATTGACATTCATTCACCGTATGGAGGTGTTGTCCCTGAAATCGCTTCGCGCCAACATCTTGAAGCTATTAATTCAGTGATTAAACAGGCGTTAAGTAACTCCGGTGTGTCATTAAATGACATTGAAGGCATTGCCGTCACGTGTGGTCCGGGTTTGGTAGGATCTCTTTTAATCGGTCTCTCCACAGCCAAAACGCTTGCCTTCGCGCTTGATATTCCGATGATCGGAATCAATCACCTTGAGGGTCATATTGCCGCGGTATTTCTTTCGGAAAAGCCACCGGCGTTTCCCTTTATTGCTTTGGTTGTTTCGGGCGGACATACCAGCGTTTATCTAGTAAAAAATTATCATGATTTTCATGTGATTGGACAAACACGGGACGATGCCGCCGGAGAGGCGTTTGACAAGGCGGCAAAACTTCTTAACCTGGGTTATCCGGGTGGTGTTATTATTGATAAAATGGCGAAAAAAGGAAATTCCCGCGCCGTGTCTTTCCCGAGAGCGATGAAGGATTCTCCGGATTTCAGTTTTAGCGGGTTGAAAACATCTCTTTTGACCATGCTCAAAAAGAAAGGTCGTGATTTCAGTGAAAATGAATTACCGGACATAGCAGCAGGTTATCAGGAAGCGATAGTCGATGTGCTTGTGGATAAAACCATAAAAGCGGCGGAAGATAATAATATGAAACGTGTGGTTGTTTGCGGAGGAGTGGCAGCCAACAGCAGATTGCGTGAAAAGTTTACGGCCGAAACGGTGGCAAAGAAAATGGAACTGTTTATTCCGCCCGTCGATTTATGCACGGATAATGCCGCCATGGTGGCCGCCATGGGAGAAATTATGCTGAAGAATGGTCTGAGAGATCCACTGAATCTCAATGCCGTTTCCCGCTGGCCGTTGTCCTAAATATTTAATTCGCTTATCCGGAAAAATCACCATGACACCGAAAGAAATTCTTAACCATTACGCGATTAAACCACGAAAAAAATTTGGACAATCTTTTTTGATTGATAAAGGCAGCATTGAAAGGATTGCCCAAATAGCGGGTGTTGAACATCAGGATATCGTAGTGGAAATCGGCGCGGGCATCGGTGTCTTAACGGAACGTTTGGCACAAAAAGCTGGTCGGGTGATTGCTGTTGAATTGGATCATCAACTGGTGGACGTTCTGAAAGACAGGCTCTCGCAATATCGAAACGTTGAAATTCATCATGTAAATATTTTACGGTTTGATTTCAGAAAAATTGCCCGATCAGAAAATCAGAAAATTAAAGTTGTCGGGAATATTCCTTACAATATTTCCAGCCCATTATTGTTTTATTTGCTTTCTTTCAAAGATATTATCCATTCTTTTACGCTTATGATGCAAAAAGAACTCATTGAACGTCTGGTCGCCTCTCCGGGTAACAAAAGTTACGGTGTTCCGTCAGTCATTTTGCAGATGTTTTCAACGGTGGAAAAGGTTATGAATGTTCCAGCCGCTTTTTTTTATCCCGTTCCCAAAGTCGAATCATCAATTATGAAGGGTGTTTTTCATGATCAGCCGAAAATGAAACTTCATGATGAAGATTATTTTGTGAGAGTTGTCAGAGATTCTTTTGCTCAGCGGCGAAAAATGATTTTCAATAATTTGAAGAAATCAAGCGTGATGAACGGATTGAAAGAATCACTATTAAAAGACGCGTTAAAATTAGCTTCTATTGATGCTCAGAGAAGAGCAGAAACTCTAACATTAGAGGAATTTGGAAACCTAAGTAACATTTTAAGAGAAAAAACTGAGCGATATTTTAAAGACACATTTTGAAATAACTATGGATTAATCTAAAACGCAAAAGAGTTGTTGTGAGCATATACAGTAAGATGACCATTTGTTGTCGATGAAACGCCTGATGTATAGGTACGACCTAAGACTTGATTGTCTTCAAAATAAGGGGTTCTGCCGAGTTTAACCACTGCTTCAATAGCAATAGGGGCATGAATGGAACTGTTATTCATGACGACTTCCAGTTTACACCCGGAACGCACATTAGGATCGTTTGTTGAAACGACCTCTAATGTCATGGAACCGGAATGTATGACTGTTCCCCCCGTTATGTATACTTCATCATATCCAAAATATCCTGTTTTGTCGTAAAAACCAGCCCCGGGATGTTTTTGTGGATTCGTTTCGGATGTTCCACTAAAGTAGTCATCTGCATTATTGGGATGCGGATTACGCAAATGATTTGTTATGTCATGATCAGAGTCCCAATAGTTCCATCCATCCGTGACGATACTTTTCAAGCTTTGGGATTGTACTTGAATATGGCCGATTCTAACAGTAATCGAGCCGATCTGCGCAACAACGCCATCAAGCTCATTATCAGAAATAGCGTTTGTTAATGCGAAAGATTGTATGGGAATAATTAAAAGTGAGAAGATAATTATGAATTTTATTAAATTCTTCATAGGCTAATTGTTAACATAAATTTATGTGAATGTCAACAAATTTATTAATATTATTATTTTTTTTAAAAATCGCTATAAGCTTTATATAATACCAAAAACAATGAATGTAAAGAATTTTTTTAATATTATTTTTGAATTAATGATAACAGTTTTATCGCCAATAATTGACTTGATAAGGAAAAATATTGACTAATTAATATTGAAATAATAATGATGTCAATAATATTGATAAATCGGAAAAATGAGAAGAAAATATGTTTGTATTCGAATCGTTGGTTCTCAAAATTAATTGATTTATTTATACGAAGGATATGCTCCGTTCTCATATCCATTTTCCCTGTGCAATCAGGTTCTAATCAAATAGGTTTAAAGAATAGGGGATACACCGTGTAAGATTAATCCTCCGATAAGTATAACTTTGAACATTATAGTAGGGTTTTCGGATAAGACAAGAAAGACTACCAAGAAATAATTGACATGATGGAAAAAATCAGGTTTGATTCTGCATGATCAAGAGAGTGTAAAAATTAAAAGGAAAAGTTGAAGAGAATGAAAGGATGAGATGTTTGGAACAGCTCCAAATATGACAGAATAAACACTCGCAGGAAATCCATGATGAAATGGAAGGAACTTCTTGGGAAATATTGGTAGAAGACAAAAGCAAAAATATTGAAGTGGAACATTTTTAATTTTAAAGGTGAGTCGGACGTAATAAGGTAAAATGGTGAAGGTAAAAATAGCAAAGTATATTTACATTCTATAAGAGAGACAATAAAGACAAAATAAGGAGCAAAAAAGTGCTAATTGAGATGAAAGTGTTAGGATTAACCATTGATCCTGTTACCAATACCCCGATTGTCATATTGAAAGATATGGATAACAATAAAGCAATCCCTATCTGGATAGGATTGTTTGAGGCCAGCGCCATTGCCACGGAACTTAAAAAAATTGTTTTTCCCAGGCCCATGACCCATGACTTATTTTCTGAATTCCTGAAATCTTTTGATGTGATGTTGATTAGAATTGAGATTGTTGATATCCGCAGTAATACTTTCTTCGCTAATATTTATCTGAGAAAGGATGGAGAGGAATTTACGATTGATGCGCGTCCCAGCGATGCTATTGCGATTGCCCTACGGATGAACGCTCCTATTTTTGTAGATGAAACAGTCATTGAAAAGTCACGTAACGTTGATTTTGGGGTCAAACTTAATGATCTTGACAAGCTTAAGGAAGAGAAGATTAAAGAATTTCTGGAAAATCTTTCTGTGGAAGATTTCGGCAAATATAAAATGTAATGAGACAAGCTGAGAGCGAACGGAGTGAAGCTCGAAGCGTAAGTCGAATTATCCCCGAAGCGCAGCGGAGCGGGATAATGAAATCAGAAACGAAGTGCACTGAAGCTTGCTGGACGAATTATCCCCTGCGCGGAGCGAATGGGGATTTGAGACTCGCTGAACAGAGGTTATCCCCAAAGCGAACGGGATAATTGTCATGTCTGTTCACGAACAGGTATAAAATTATGGGAACCATCATTGATAATTTTCAAAATTATCTGGAGGTGGAAAAAAATGTTTCCAGTCATACTAAAACGGCTTATGTTGCGGACATTCATGAATTTGCAGAATTTCTGAAAGACCATGAATTGATAAAAAATCAGGATGACGTCATTCATATTGACCCTGAAATTATCAGACAATATCTGAGTCACCTGTATCTGCAAAAGGTAAAAAAGGTTACCGTCAACCGCAAAATATCATCACTGAGAGCGTTTTATAAGTATGTTTTACGGACGGGCAAGATTGGAAAAAATCCGGCGGAAATGATTCAAACGCTGAAAACGGAAAAGTACATGCCTAATTTTTTGTCGGTTGATGAAATGCTGGAAATTTTTAAAGCGCAGCATGATAATTCAGTATTAGGTTTGCGTGATCGCGCTGTAATGGAAATTTTTTATTCCTGCGGATTACGCCTCAGTGAACTGGCTGGACTAGATTTAATTGATCTTGATTTTAATCAAAAGTTGGTTAAGGTGAGAGGCAAAGGCAGGAAGGAAAGAATCGTGCCGGTCGGAGCTCCCGCTTTGAACGCTGTTCGTGAATATATGGACAAAATGGGGGAGATACAAAAAAATTCGGAAGACGGTGTTTTTAAAAAACCGTTATTTCTGAATGCTCGCGGCGGCAGAATAACGACAAGAAGTATAGCGAGAATCGTTGATCAGGCAACCGTTAAAAGCGGTATTGGACGGAAAATAAGTCCGCATGCTTTGAGACACAGTTTTGCCACGCATCTTTTGAATGCCGGGGCTGATTTGCGCTCGATCCAGGAATTACTGGGTCACGAGAGTCTTTCGACAACACAAAAATATACCGCCGTCAATATTAACCGGATGATGGAAATTTATGATAAAGCGCATCCGCGGACACAGAAAAAAGGATAAATAATTCAGGGCCTAGACCCATAATTTATTATTTGAGGAGACGCAATGCATATTAGAGGAACAACCATATTGGCCGTCAAACGTCACGGTAAGATAACCGTTGCCGGTGATGGCCAGGTGACTTTGGATACCACCATATTGAAGCATGGCGCGCGCAAAGTTCGCCGGTTATACAACAATGAAGTCATTGTCGGTTTTGCCGGTGCGACGGCGGATGCTTTTACGCTTTTTGACCGCTTTGATCAGAAACTTGAGCAGTACAACGGAAATTTATTGAGAGCCGCCGTGGAATTGACAAAAGACTGGCGAACGGATCGTGTGCTACGGCATCTGGAAGCCTTGATGATTGCCGTCAACAAGGATAATTCTCTGATTATCTCGGGAAATGGCGATGTCATTGAAGCTGATGATGATGTGATGGCCATCGGCTCCGGAGGACCTTTTGCGCTTACAGCAGCCAGAGCGCTTTTACGTCATTCGGATTTATCGGCGACGGACATCGCCCGGGAGGCCATGAAAATAGCATCAGAAGTTTGTATTTACACGAATGACCATATAACGATTGAAGAAATAGATACGAATGGTGGAGAAAAAGAGAATAAAAAGGACAAGGGGAAAAAATAACGTATGTCGAACAAAGGGTTAAAACCCCGGGAAATAGTGGAAAAGTTGAATCAGCATATTATCGGCCAGTTGGAAGCAAAAAGAGCCGTGGCCATCGCTTTACGCAACCGATGGCGAAGACAAAATGTTACGGCGGAATTGGCAGAGGAAATATCGCCCAAAAATATTATTATGATCGGACCGACCGGTGTGGGAAAAACAGAAATCGCCCGCAGACTGGCGAAGCTGGACAATTCCCCTTTTTTAAAAATCGAGGCGTCAAAATTCACCGAAGTAGGTTATGTCGGCAGAGACGTCGAATCCATGATTCGTGATTTGGTGGAGCTTTCCATCAATATGTTGAAGGCTGAAGAACAGGAAAATGTTCAGGCGAAAGCGGCGGAGATTGCCGAGGAAAGAATTCTTGATATTTTGCTGCCGCCCCGTCCGGCGGAAAAACACGTGGGCGACATGCTGAAAGACAGGGATCCGGAAGAACAGCCGATGAATGATGAATCCGAAAATGAGCAGATGATCAAGAGTGACGCTTCCAGAGAAAAAATGCGTCGCTGGCTGAGAGAAGGGAAATTTGATGAAAAAATGGTCGAACTGGAAGTGTCGGAACCCAGAAGCGGGCCCATGATAGAGATATTTTCAGCTGCCGGCATGGAAGATATGGGGCTGAATCTGAAAGACATGCTCGGCAATATGATGCCGCAGAAGAAAAAAAGAAGAAGCGTGAAGGTTCCGGAAGCGCTCGAAATTTTGGAAGCGGAGGAATCTCAGAAGTTAATTGATATGGACAAAGTGACCCGGACGGCTCTGGAAAGGGTGGAGCAATCCGGAATCATATTCCTCGATGAAATAGACAAGATTGTCGGCGGTGATTCCCAGCACGGGCCGGATGTTTCCCGGGAGGGGGTGCAGCGGGATTTGCTCCCGATTGTCGAAGGGTCCAATGTCAACACGCGTTACGGCATGGTGAAAACGGACCACATTCTGTTTATTGCGGCCGGAGCTTTTTCCGGGACAAAGCCATCCGACCTGATTCCGGAACTTCAAGGACGCTTTCCGATTCGGGTTGAACTTGACTCTTTGGGAAAAGAGGAGTTTATTCGGATCCTCACGGAACCGAATAACGCGCTGGTAAAACAGTACACGGAAATGATGGCAACCGAGGGGCTGAAATTATCGTTTACGGAAGACGCCATCGCTGCCATTGCGGAAATGGCCACGCTGGTCAATGAAAGCACGGAAAATATCGGGGCGCGCAGACTCTACACGATGATGGAAAAGTTACTGGATGATATTTCATTTGATGCTCCGGATATGGAAAAAAAGGAAATCATCATCGATGCGAAATACGTTGAGGAAAAATTAAACGGTATCATCGAGGATCAGGATTTAAGCAGGTACATTTTATAACGGAGCTGAAAAATGGAAAATATTTCAAATTCAATTGAGCGGGCGGATATTCTTCTTGAGACACTGCCCTATATCCGGCGGTTCTATAATAAGACCATTGTTATCAAATACGGCGGTCACGCCATGAAGGACGAGGAGTTGAAAAACAGATTCGCCCAGGACGTGGTGATGATGAAGTACATCGGCATCAATCCCGTGGTTGTTCATGGCGGAGGCCCGCAGATCGGTGAACATCTGAAAAAGTTCGGCAAGGAATCGAAATTTATTCAGGGCATGCGGGTGACCGACGCAGAGACCATGAATATCGTGGAAATGGTTCTGGTCGGCACAGTTAACAAGGAAATCGTCGGTCTAATTAACCGGCATGGCGGCAGTGCCGTGGGTTTAAGCGGCAAAGACGGCAATCTGATTGCCGCTGAAAAATATTTTTTGAATGAGGAAAAAGCCAAGCATACACCGCCGGAGATTATTGATATCGGTCTGGTGGGGAAAGTGAAGAATATCAATTCGCAATTGATTATTTCCCTGGCGCAGAACAACTTTATTCCCGTGATTGCTCCGACGGGCATAGGGGATAATGGAGAAACGTATAATATCAATGCCGATGTGGTAGCTGGAGAAATAGCAGCCGCCCTGAAGGCGGAAAAGCTTTTACTATTGACGGACGTGGCAGGCGTGCTGGGCAAGGACAAAAAACTGATTCATACGATGACCAACAAAGAAGCATTAAAATTAATTGACAATGGTACCGTCGAGGGAGGCATGTTTCCCAAAATCAAGTGCTCTCTGAAAGCGCTCAAGGGAGGGGTAAGAAAAGCGCATATTGTTGACGGCCGACTGAAACACGCTGTTTTACTCGAGATATTTACCGATAAAGGCATCGGCACGGAAATTGTTTTATAAGGGGAAATGGAAATTTTTATCATGAACGAGAAGGAAGCAATGGCCCTGGCCAATGAAACTATCATGAACACCTACAGGCGTTTTCCTGTGGTTTTGGTAAAAGGTTCGGGGGCGAGGGTATGGGATATTAACGGCAAGGAATATCTTGATTTTGTGGCCGGCATCGCGGTTTGTTCTCTGGGGCATTCCCATCCGAAGGTTGCCACGGCTTTAAGAAAACAGTTGGAAAAATTAACGCATGTTTCCAATTTATATTATACGGAGCCGCAGGTCGAATTGGCAAAATTATTGGTTGATTATTCTTTTGCAGACAAGGTTTTCTTTTGCAACAGCGGGGCGGAAGCAAACGAGGCGGCCATAAAACTGGCGCGAAAGTATGCACATGAAAACATGGGACCGGATAAATTTGAACTCATTACCATGAAGGATTCCTTTCATGGCCGGACGATGGCGACGATTACGGCCACCGGCCAGGAAAAATTTCAATTCGGATTCACTCCTCTGCTGGCTGGTTTTCATTACGTGCCTTTCAATGATTTAAAGGCATTGGAGTCTGTCATTTCTTCCAAAACCTGCGGGGTCATGCTGGAACCGATTCAGGGGGAAGGAGGCGTGAATATTCCCGATGACCGTTACCTGGCCTCCGTGCGGGACATCTGCGACCGTCACGGTATTTTGCTGATTCTTGATGAAGTTCAAACCGGTATGGGACGGACAGGAAAACTGTTTGCGTATGAACATTCAGACATAAAACCGGATATCATGACGCTGGCAAAAGCCTTGGCCAATGGTTTGCCCATAGGCGCTATGCTGGCAACCGATAAAATCGCCAAAGCCTTTGTTCCCGGTAATCATGCTTCCACATTCGGTGGAAATCCTTTGGCTACGGTTGCGGCAGCTACCGTGATCAAGACCATTGTCAATGAAGGCATCCTGGAAAATTGCCGGAAAACAGGTGAGTACTTTTTGTCACAATTAAAGAAATTGCAGCAAAAATATCCCATCATAAAAGATGTGCGGGGCAGGGGATTGATGCTGGCGGTGCAGCTGGATATTGAAGCCGGCGATATTGTCAATGAATGTCTGCGGAAGGGATTGCTGATCAATTCCACGGGGGGTAAGACGTTACGCTTTGTGCCGCCCTTAACCATTACAAACCGGGACGTCGATGAAGCCTTACAGGTGCTGGAGGAGGTCATGAAGGGGAAATGAAAAAAGATCTACTGAATATTTCCGATCTGGAATTGCGTGATTTTGACAGAATATGGCAGAAAACCGCAAAACTGAAAAAATCTTTAAAAAACGGCAAGCCCCACGGTTCCCTTCAGGGAAAAACGCTGGGAATGATTTTTGATAAGTCGTCCACACGGACCAGAATATCCTTTGAAGTCGGTATGTATCAACTTGGGGGCATCGCTTTATTTTTAACGTCGCGTGACACGCAGATCGGCAGGGGTGAAACGATTGCCGATTCGGCCCAGATGATGTCCCGTTATCTGGATGGGATTATGATCAGAACCTTTTCCCAGAGAAGCGTGGAAGACTTTGCCCGTTATGCTTCTATTCCGGTCATCAACGGATTGACGGATTTATTGCATCCGTGTCAGATTCTCAGCGATTTATATACGATCAGGGAAAAGAAAGGGTCGTACAATAAATTAAAAATAGCCTATATCGGAGACGGCAATAACATTGCCAATACCTGGATTGAAGCCGCCGCCAAATTGCCGATTCAACTGGCTCTGGCCTGTCCCGCGGGTTACGAAACGGATAAAAAAATAATGGAGAAAGGGAAGAAAGAAGCACGGGAAGGAATTACGCTGGTGCGGGATCCTTTAAAAGCGGCGAAAAATGCCGATATTCTGTACACGGATGTCTGGACGAGTATGGGACAGGAATCGGAGTCTGAAAAAAGAAAAAAGATATTTAAAAATTATCAAATCAATAAAAGACTGCTGAAGGAAGCCAAAAAAGACGCGATTGTCATGCATTGTCTTCCGGCTCACCGGGGAGAAGAAATTTCATCCGACGTGATTGACGGCACGCAGTCGGTGGTAATCGATCAGGCGGAAAACCGTCTGCATGTGCAGAAAGCCATTCTGGAAATATTATTGTAGGAGGAACAGAAATTGTCACGGAAAATTAAGAAAGTTGTTTTGGCCTATTCGGGCGGACTGGATACATCGGTGATTGTCCGATGGCTCATTGAAACGTACAAATGCGAGGTGATCTGCTTTGCCGCGGATGTCGGACAGAAAGAGGAATTGACCGGCTTAAAAGAAAAAGCCATTAATACCGGAGCCAGTAAGATCTATATTGAAGATTTACGGGAAGAATTTGCCCGGGATTTTGTATTTCCGGCACTGCGCGCCAATGCGATTTATGAAGGTACATACCTTTTAGGAACGTCTTTGGCCAGACCCCTGATCGCCAAACGGCAGATTGAAATCGCAAAAAAGGAAAAGGCGGATGCGGTTTCCCACGGCGCTACCGGCAAAGGCAATGATCAGGTACGGTTTGAGCTTACCTACTATGCTTTAAATCCTGCCATTCAAATTATCGCAGCGTGGAAGGATGATCACTGGACGTTCGATTCCCGTGAATCGATGATTGATTATGCGAAAAAATATAAAATTCCAATACCGCTGACCAAGGCCAAACCTTACAGTTCCGATCGTAATCTGCTGCATATCTCTCATGAAGGGGGTATTCTGGAAGATCCCTGGGCCGAGCCTCCTGAAAATATTTTTGTGTTGACAAAATCTCCTGAAAAAGCGCCGGATAAACCGACTTATCTGGAAGTTGACTTTAAAAAGGGCAATCCTGTGGCGGTGAACGGGAAAAAAATGTCGCCGGCTCAACTGATGGATTATTTAAATGTTATCGCCGGCGCCAATGGTATCGGACGCGTGGATATGGTGGAAAACCGTTTTGTCGGCATGAAATCCAGAGGTGTTTATGAGACTCCCGGCGGAACGGTTCTCTGGGCGGCTCATCGCGCACTGGAATCCATTACGATGGATCGGGAAGTGATGTTCATGCGGGATTCCCTGATTCCCAAGTATGCCCAGCTCGCGTATAACGGATTCTGGTATTCCCCGGAAATGAAGGCTCTCCAAACCTATATTGACGCGACTCAGGAAAATGTGACCGGTACGGCTCGCGTGAAATTGTATAAGGGGAATTGCATTGTCGTCGGGCGGAAATCGCCTTATTCCCTGTACAGCGAATCATTCGCTACTTTTGAAAAGGATCAAGTTTATAATCAAAAGGACGCGATTGGATTTATTAAATTGAGCGGATTGCGTTTAATCATTCAGAATATTTTAAAAAAATAAATCTTTGAAGAGCGGAGAAAATCATGGCGAACGATAAAAAACCATGGAGCGGAAGGTTTCAGAAAGCGACGGCTGAAAGTGTCGAGAAATTCACTTCTTCGATTGATTTCGATAAGAGGCTTTATCCCTATGACATAGAAGGTTCCATTGCGCACGCGAAAATGCTGGGTAAACAAAAAATTATTTCCTCAAAAGAATCCGAGAAAATCGTTTCCGCTTTGAAGAATATTTTAAAGGATATTGACAAAGGAAAGTTTAAATTTATGACCACTGATGAAGATATTCATATGGCGGTTGAAAAAGAGCTTGTCCGGCGTATTGGTGATTTTGGAGGAAAACTTCACTCGGCGAGAAGCCGCAATGACCAGGTTGTTTTGGATGTCCGGCTTTTCCTGCGGACGGAAATAAAAATCATCACGGCATCCCTGACTTCCCTGCAGAGAGTTTTAATTCGACTGGCCAAAAAAGAAATAAAGACCATCATGCCCGGTTACACCCATCTGCAAAAGGCGCAACCGGTATTGCTGTCTCATTATCTGCTGGCTTTTACAGAAATGTTCGGGCGTGACATTCAAAGGTTAGGTGAGTGCGGAAGCAGACTGAATGTTTTACCTCTGGGTGCCGCCGCACTGGCGGGCACGAGTCTGCCTATTGATCGCAGCGCCACTGCAAAAATGTTAAATTTTCCTTCCATCAGTAAAAACAGTCTGGATACGGTGGCGGACAGGGACTTCATCGCGGAATTTATTTTTGAC
The DNA here is from genome assembly GCA_964400795.1 of uncultured Smithella sp. GTDB lineage: Bacteria > Desulfobacterota > Syntrophia > Syntrophales > Smithellaceae > Smithella. The sequence continues at coordinate 23,661 of CAYNWA010000017.1, read as the reverse complement.
TCGTCACTCGTGATGATGCATCTGAGCCGGTTTTGCGAGGATCTGGTTTTGTGGTCTTCGGATGAATTCGGTTTTGTGGAAATATCCGATGCCTATACGACAGGCAGCAGTATCATGCCGCAGAAAAAAAATCCTGATGTCGCAGAATTAATCCGGGGAAAAACCGCCCGTGTTTATGGTGATCTGGTAACGATGATGACCCTGCTCAAGGGATTACCGATGGCCTATAATCGTGATTTGCAGGAGGATAAAGAGCCTTTGTTTGATACGGTAGACACAGTTAAAAATTGTTTGTCTATTTTTTCGGAGATGATCCAAAATATGTCATTTCATGCGCAGAAAATGAATTTGGCGGCCAGGGGCGGGTTTTCTACGGCTACGGACGTTGCGGAGTATCTTGTCGGAAAAGGCGTGCCGTTCCGCCGGGCGCACGAAATCACCGGAAAAGTCGTTGCCTATTGTTTGAAGAATAAAAAGGGATTGGATAATTTAACCATAAAAGAATATCAAAGTTTCGAAAAATGCTTTGCTGAAGATATAAGAAATAAAATTAACGTTAAGCATGCTGTGAATGCCCGTAAACATACCGGGGGAACCGCCACAAAAACCGTTTTACAAAGGATAAAAGAATTTGAAAAAAGTATCGGTAAAATATAATATAATATTATGCGTTATTTTTATGACCGGCTTTTGGGGTTGCGGTGTAAAAGGAAATCCGGTTATTATAAAACATGTTTCCGGAAAACCCCATGAAGTGCGGAATCTAAAAGCTTCCGTAGCCGGCCATGCAGTGTCCTTAAAATGGAATCATGAGGCTGCAGTTTCAGCAAACCATTATGTGGCAGTGGGAAAAAACGAATTGTGCACCGTGGGAAGTGTCTGCATAGATTATCCCAGACCGTATGAACTTATAGGGCCGATATCGCTTAATGATAGATAAGCGAGGGTAAAAGAACCCGCGCATTTTGTTTTTTCTGATAAAATAGTAATCAGGGCAAGGCATACCGTTAACATTTGTGATTTTTTAATGAATCGGATGTCTGGTCTGCTCGGAGAGTGTGGCAATATAAATTAATTTTTAATGAAGAAAAATTGAAGGAGGCCTTTGCATGTATAGAGGCGCGATGGTTGCAATAGTTACACCTTTTAAAAATGATCGGATTGACGAGGAAGCGTTACGTGAACTGATAGAATTTCAGATTGCCAACGGTACGGACGCCATTGTGCCCTGCGGGACCACCGGTGAGTCGGCAACCCTGTCTCATGAAGAACACGACAGGGTGATCGAAATCACTATTGACGCTGTCAGAAAAAGAGTGCCGGTCATTGCCGGGACAGGATCCAACAATACGGCCGAAGCCCTGCGTCTGACGAAGCACGCGTATGAAGCAGGCGCTGACGGAGCGCTGATCGTTTGTCCTTATTACAACAGACCGACCCAGGAAGGTCTTTATCAGCACTTCAAAGCCATCGCTGAAAGCGTGCCCATGCCGATTATTCCCTATAATATCGCATCCCGGACGGGTGTGAATATGCTGCCGGAAATGGTCGCAAGACTGGCCAGGATAAAAAATATTGTCGGGATCAAGGAAGCATCGGGATCCCTCAAGCAAATGAGCGATGTCATTAATCTCTGCGGGAAGGATTTTGCTGTCCTCTCCGGGGACGACATATTCACGCTGCCCCTGATGGCCATCGGTGGAGCAGGGGTTATCTCTGTTGTTTCGAATGTGGCACCTGCGGACATGGCCGGTCTGGTGGATGCTTGTTTTGCGGGGGACATGGCCAAAGCCAGGGAGCTTCATTATAAGATGACTCCCTTGATTGATGCGCTTTTCATCGAGGTTAATCCCATTCCGGTGAAAGCGGCTCTAGCATTAATGGGAAAAATAGATTACGAATATAGATTACCCCTTTGTAAAATGACTGATACTAATTATGGCAAATTAAAGAAAGTTATGACAGATTATGGGTTAATCTAGCTTCCCTGATTTAAAAAAACAAAGGAGAGAGCGGTATGGTGAAAGCAGTCGTTACCGGAGCGGCTGGAAGAATGGGCGGTAAAATTATCAATCTCATTTCAAGCTCGGAAGATATCAATCTTGTCGGCGCGGTGGAAATGTCGGGACATCCTATTGTTGGCCGAGATATCAGTCAGGGATCAGTCTTCGGCGGGACGAAAGTTATCGTTTCAGACAAATTATCGGATTGTATTGAGCAAGCGGATGTGGTCATAGATTTTACAAATCATGAAGCTTCATTAACTTATTTAAAGATAGCCGAGAAACAAAAGAGAGCCATTGTGATCGGATCTACCGGATTTACAGACAATGAAATGAAGCAGGTAAAGGAACTGGCGAAAAATACCCGTTGTGTGCTAACGCCCAATATGAGTGTCGGCGTCAATGTGATGCTGAAAGTTCTCGAATACTGTGCGGGAATACTAAAAGATGATTATGATGTGGAAATCATAGAAGCTCATCATCATTTAAAGAAAGATGCGCCCAGCGGAACAGCCATTCAAATGGCAAAGGTTATTGCCGATAAACTCGAACGAGATATGGAAAATTCTTTTGTCTATTCCCGTCGAGGTCTTATCGGTGAGAGAACCAAAAAAGAAATAGGCATCCAAACTGTTCGAGCCGGCGATATCGTGGGGGATCACACGGTCATTTTTGGAGGAATTGGTGAAAGGCTTGAATTTATTCATCGCGCTCATAACCGTGACAATTTTGCCAAAGGCGCAATACGCGCGGCACAATGGCTTGTGCATCAGAAAAACGGACTCTATGATATGCAGGACGTTTTAGGATTGCGTGATTAAATTTAAGGGCTTTGAATATTTGAACGGCGTTATCTGTTATATTGGCATTGGTTCTAATTTGGGAAATTCTTTGATAAATTGCAAAAATTCAGTTGAACTGATTTCCCAGATAAGGGGTGTTGAACTTTCAGCGATGTCGTCTTTTTATAGAACGGAACCCGTTGGAAATGTGTCACAAAATTATTTTATTAATGCGGTTGTGGAAATAAAAACGGTTCTTTCTCCGGCAGACCTTTTCGAGGCGTTACAGGCAATAGAAAACAACATGGGGCGGGAAAGGGAAATCAAAGGTGGCCCAAGAATTATTGATCTTGATCTGCTTTTTTACGGGCAGAAGGTGGTCAACGAAGAGAATCTGATCGTTCCTCATCTGGAACTTCACAAGAGACGATTTGTTCTGGAGCCGCTTTGTGAGATAGCGTCCTATTTTATTCATCCTGTGTTTGGTATATCCATCCGCGGGTTGAAAGAGCGTTTGATTGACAATAAGATCGTGGAAAGATTATAAAATTTAAAATGATGAAATAAAATTTATGTTAATTCGATTAATTGTATATATAATAATAGTTTACTTTATATATAAACTATTTAAAATCTTAAAAAAATCAAAGATCGAAAAAAGCAACCATGATCAGTTTCAGCCTGAAAAAACCGCCGGTGAGGATTTGATAGAAGATCCTGTTTGTCATACGTACATTCCTTTGAGCCAGGCCTATAAAAAAACGATATCCGGTAAAGATTATTACTTTTGCAGTAAGCAATGCAGTGAAAAATATACGATAAAGAAATGAAAATTGAAGAGGAGCTATTATGAAATTTTTTATTGATACCGCTAATGTTGATGAAATAAAGCAGGGTATATCTTTGGGGATGGTTGATGGCGTCACCACCAATCCGTCTTTGATTGCCAAAGAAAAGAAAGGGTTTGATGCCGTGGTTAAAGATATTCTTAAAATTGTCAGCGGGCCGGTGAGTCTTGAGGTTATTAGTAATGACGCGGTAGAAATGTTTGCCGAAGGGAAAAAACTTGCCCGTTTGGGGAAAAATGTTGTCATTAAGGTTCCATTATCTGTGGAAGGCTTAAAGGCAACACGAATGTTTGCTGATGCGGGCATAGATGTGAATCAGACCTTAATATTTTCGCCTCTTCAGGCACTGATGGCAGCCAAGGCTGGCGCACGTTACGTTAGTCCTTTTGTAGGGCGTCTGGATGATATTGCTCACGATGGAATGGAATTGGTCGAGCAAATTATTACGATATATGAAAATTATTGTTATGAAACAGAAGTCATCGTTGCGAGTGTTCGTCATCCACGGCATGTTTTGGATGCAGCCCTGATGGGTGCTGATATCGCGACGATCCCGTTTAAGGTCATCGCTCAACTCGTGAAACATCCGTTAACTGAAAAAGGTATAGCAACATTTTTAGACGATTGGAAGAAGGTTCCAAAAAAATAAATACAGTGACGAGCCAGATTTTTTATAAGTATTGAAATGATTTCAAAACGTGAAACTTTAAATTTACCTAACACAATAACCTTATTACGAATCGGTGTCGTTCCGTTTCTCTTTATATTGCTTTCAGAACCCGGCCCATTCTGGAGTCTGATCATATCAATATTGTTTGTTATTGCTTCCATTACAGATTTTTTTGACGGGTATTTTGCCAGAAAATATCAAATGATTACAACCATGGGGAAATTTCTTGATCCCATAGCCGATAAAATCATTGTCAATACTGCCATGATACTACTCATTCCAATTGGTCGTATACCTGCCTGGATAGTAGCGATAACGATTATACGCGATTTGATTGTCGATGTAATAAGAAGCATTGCATCCTCAGAAGGGATTTACATACAAGCAAGCATTCTTGGAAAACAAAAGACTGTAACGCAAATTATAGCGGTAACTGCATTGATAATCCATTATTCCATTTTCGGTATTAATGCCCACATAGTTGGCACCGTAGTTCTCTATATTGCCTTACTTCTAACGATTTATTCAGGCATTGATTATTTTATCAAGCTTTATAAAAGTGTAGAAAATTAAATTTTTTGTCAGTCTTCCTATTCTATTATTCCGTCAATGTTAAGAGGAATCAAAATAATGAGATTTCTTTTAAATTATTTATTATTTTTATTGACAAGAAATATCTATTTGTTATAGTCAGCCGCGTTTTTACTGAGCGGGCGTAACTCAGTGGTAGAGTGCTACCTTGCCAAGGTAGACGTCGACGGTTCAAATCCGTTCGCCCG
>CAYNWA010000017.1:0-18569 GCA_964400795.1 uncultured Smithella sp. | reverse complement strand
GGCAGCGGTCTGCAAAACCGTTATTCCCCGGTTCAAGTCCGGGTGCCGCCTCCATTAAAACCGAGGAGTTTACTTTTAACAAGAGAAGTAGCTCCTTTTTTATTTTATAAATCATATCATATGTTTAGAGAATAAATACGTGTCGAAAAAACTTTATTTACGCATTCTTAAGCTGATTTTTCATAACCAATACTCTAATGATGTATTGGTTATTGACTAATAGTTCAAATAATGGTAAAATAACTTTCTATTATGGAAAGGCAGACGAAAAATAAGATGTTTAAGGTTGGCGATTTGGCGGTGTACCCGGCACATGGTGTTGGGGTTATTGAATCCATTGAAAATAAAGAAGTAATGGGTAAAAAACAGTCTTTTTATGTCATGAAAATCATGGGGAATGGCATGAAGATCATGATCCCCACGATGAGCGTCAAAGCCGTCGGATTACGTGAAATAATTTTAGAAAAAGAAATACCTAAAGTATACGAAATTTTACGGAATAAAGACGTGACAATCGATAAGCAAACCTGGAATAAACGATACCGGGAATATTTAGAGAGAATTAAAACAGGTTCTGTGTTTGAAATTGCCGGTGTTCTGCGGGATTTGTTTATTCTAAAAAGTGATAAAAATCTTTCCTTCGGCGAAAGAAAGATGATGGATACTGCCAAAAATTTACTGGTAAAAGAATTATCTGTTGCCACGAACGCGCAAGAATCTGAAGTCGAGCATAATTTGCAAAAGATATTCACCGTTCAGTGATTCAAATTATTTTAAAATCTTAAACGCAGCTCTTTGAAAACCGAATAAAGGCAGATTATTATTCCTTATCTAAGGGAAATGTTAATTTTTTGCCTCCATTTTTTTAATTTATTATTTTTTAATTATAACATTTCAATATTATGAAATTCATTAAATATCTGTAGAAAGGAGGTGAAATGGTTGATTATAAAAATTATTTTAATACTGGCTTGTTCGATCAGTGGTTACGCAATCGTATATTACACTTCCTATGATTCTTTTTTAATTCTTAAATCAATTGCAGGCTTAATAATTGGATTACTCATAGCGTTACTCGTCATAAAAATTGAAACAGACATTCGTAAATTATCTTTAAAAATTATTGTCGGCGGTGTAGCCGGAATGATCATCGGTCTCCTGATTGCTTTAATATTCAGTTTTGGCCTAAATTTTGTTAGTAAAATAAGTGAGAATGAACAGGCCGTCCCCTGGATTTATTTGCTTATTACCGGAATATTCAGCTATCTCGGTTTGGTTTTAGGATCAAAAAAGATAGAGGAATTTAATTTTTCTCGCTTTGAATCAAAAAATGTAAATGATTATAGAATCTTGGATACAAGTGTTATTATCGAAGGAAGAATAGCGGATATTTGTGATAGCGGATTCATTGAAGGCGATCTGATGGTTCCCCGTTTTGTTTTGAATGAATTACAACTTGTAGCCGATTCATCCGACTCGATGAAAAGACTCAGAGGGAGACGGGGGCTGGACGTTCTGAATCATTTACAGAAAAGTTCAAATGTCAATATTGAAATCGTCGAGGAGGATTTTCCAAAGATCAAGGGTGTGGACGGGAAACTGGTTGCTCTAGCCAAACAATTAAACGCCAAACTTCTAACCAATGATTACAATCTGAATAAAGTAGCGGAACTGCAGGGCATTCGGGTATTAAATATTAACGAACTGGCCAATGCCATGAAACCGGTTGTGCTGCCCGGCGAACAGATGACCGTAAAAATAGTTCGTGAAGGCAAGGAAGCAGGACAGGGTGTTGCTTATCTTGATGACGGAACAATGATTATCGTGGACAATGCTCAAAAGCTGATTAACATGAACGTTAAAGTCGTGGTCACCAGTGTTCTGCAGACAACCGCGGGACGTATGATTTTCTCAGAACTAAAGGAAGTAACAGACAAAGCGAGTTAGATAGGCAGAGATTTAAAAAAGCCCGGAAGATAATCTCCCGGGCTTTTTTGTGACTATTCCATTTTTAAAATAAAAATGTTATCAATGTGCCCAAGATGACAGGATATGATTCATGAAAACTGTAGCCATAATTCCTGCCGGTGGTGCAGGAAAAAGATTAAAGTCTCATATCGCCAAGCAGTACCTGATGCTGGATTATTTACCGGTTATAGTTCACACGCTCAGGGTGTTTCAGGACTCTTCAGACATAGACGAGATCATTTTGGCTCTGCCGCCTGAAGATCGGGTTCATATCCGCGAGGAACTGGCGGAAAAATATAATTTAACCAAAGTCACGCATGCTATTGCCGGCGGCAACGAGAGGCAGGATTCTGTAAAAAACTGTCTTGATATTATTTCAGACGAATGTGGCATGGTTGTGATCCATGACGCGGTGCGTCCGTTTGTCACGGAAGAATTAATCGGTCACGTTATCAATGCGGCCAAAGAAACAGGAGCCGCAATCGTCGGCGTGAAAGCGAAAGACACCATAAAAGAAGTCAACGCAGACCATGTGATCGGCTCAACGATACCGCGGACCAATTTGTGGCTGGCTCAGACTCCGCAGGCATTCGAATTTAAACTGTTGAAGGAAGCCTACTCCTTGGCCCGGAAAGAAAATTATTACGGCACGGATGACGCGTCTTTGGTGGAGAGAATGGGCAGGGGCGTGAAGGTGGTGGAAGGTTCTTCGGAAAATATTAAAATTACAACGAATGATGATATGCTGATGGCGAAGGCAATCATCAAAAATAGAAACAAAGGCGATTTGCGCTGTGGTTTCGGTTACGACAGCCACAGGTTGGTGATAAACAGAAAGCTTGTCCTGGGTGGCGTGGAAATACCTTTTGATAAGGGATTACAAGGTCATTCGGATGCCGATGCTCTGCTTCATGCTGTTTGCGATGCCCTGCTGGGTTCAGCCGGTGCGGGCGATATCGGCAGGCATTTCCCCGACACCGATCCGGAATACAAGGATATCTCCAGCATGATTCTCCTGAAAAAAGTGAATCAAATGATCAGGGAAAAAGGATATCGCATCAACAATATCGACGTGACGGTTATCATGGAAATGCCCAGGCTTGCGCCGTATGCAGAGCAGATAGCTGCGAATATTTCCGATGTTCTGGATATTGCCCGTGACAGCGTTAATATCAAGGCAAAAACGAATGAAGGCATGGGATTTGTCGGCAGCAATGAAGGTGTGGCGGTTTTTGCCACGGCACTCTTGACGGAAAGGAAAAAAAATGGCTTCCACGCCCAGGGTTAGATTTGCGCCCTCTCCCACGGGAGAACTTCATGTTGGCAACGCACGCACAGCGCTTTTCAATTGGATGTTTGCCAGACATCACGGTGGAAATCTTATCCTGCGCATCGAAGACACGGATGAGTCACGCAGCGCTCTGTCCTATCAGATAAATTTGTTTGACGACTTAAACTGGCTGGGACTGGATTGGGATGAGGGACCGCAGAAAAACGGTTCGTTCGGACCCTATAAACAGAGCGAGCGTTTAGATATTTACAAAGAGCATTTGCAGAAACTGATCGAAGCTGACCTTGTTTATCCCTGTTATTGCACAGAGGAAGAGTTGGAGGAAGAACGGCAGAATCTGATTTTGAGCAAACGCATGCCTCGGTACATGGGGAAATGCAGAAACCTGACTTTTGAAGAAAGAAAAGCCAGGGAAAGTGAAGGCAGAAAACCTTCATTCCGCTTTAAGGTTCAGCCGCACGCCATTGAATTTGATGATTTAATTCGTGGAGCAATGCAGTTTGAAGGAGATGGGATTGGCGATTTTATCATTGTCCGATCCAATGGCATGCCCGCCTATAATTTTGCTGTGGTTATTGATGACCATCTGATGAAAATCACCCATGTCATTCGTGGAGAAGACCATCTTTCCAATACAGCTTTGCAGATTATGCTTTACCGCGCTTTCGGTTTTGAACCACCGGTATTTGCCCATCATTCATTGATCCTGGGTAAAGACCGTGCCAAACTGAGCAAACGTCACGGTTCCGTGTCCATCAGCGAATTCCGCAAACAGGGATTTTTACCCGAGGCCATGATTAATTATCTGGGACTTCTGGGCAGTTCATTTACTGATGCCCGGGAAGTATTGTCACGGGAAGAAATGATTGTTGGTTTCACTCTGGAACGCGCCTCGAAAAGCGGTGCTGTTTTCGATGAAGAAAAGCTTCGTTGGCTTAATGCCATTCATATCAGAAATTGTGAATCTGAAGATTTGGTAAAACGTCTGAAGCCATTTTTAGAAAAGTCGGGCTTTGACAACGAAAAGATTCATGCAGAATGGTTCATCCGGGTTGTGGAACTCGTCAAGACGGATTTAATCACGCTTGCCGATATCGGCAGCCATATCGACATTTTTTTTGATGAAAAATATTCGATGACAGATGAAGCAAAAATCATTCTCAACAATGATGACGCTCGCAACGTTGTGAAAATATTTCTGGAATATCTGAAAAATAATAATGACGAAAACCGGAAACTTTATCCAGCCGCCATGAAATCCGTCCGGGAAAAGACAGGCGCCAAAGGAAAGGATTTGTTCCTGCCCGTTCGCGCCGCTCTGACCGGTAAAGTGCACGGTCCGGAACTCGACAGGATTTTTGTTGTTTTGGGCAAAGAAACCGCCGTGAAAAGATTGGAATTATTTCGCGATTAAAATTTTTCTGCGTCTGCGAATCACGATATAGTAAATGATAACGTTTACCGATATAACCAGACCGCCTAAAATATACTGAATTTCAGTCGTGAGATTTTGCGGATAGATGACGGGCAGAAGATACCGGCCGATAAAGTCACCACTGTACGCAGGTTCGCCCGCTAAATGACGAAAACGGTTTTCCCATGGCGTCAGAGGACAAATCCAGCCGAAGATTTCCACGACGGCTCCCCAAATGGCTGCAGGAAGGTGTGCGATGGCAATTTTCGGCCAGCGGATAACCAGCAGACCTCCGGTTAAAACAAAAATAATAAACAGAAAGTGGATGACAACAATCGAATCGGCAAGTATCTTGTACACATCCTCCTCCCCAAAATAATTACATATGTATGCTATTTATTGGGAAGCCATCCAATTCCCTTGGCATGCAGACTCTGAATGTAAAGCCTGTCAGGTGTTTCCGTTACACCTGTTATTTCCGGATAAGCGCCGCTTGGATCCTGTAAATCGGCAACGACTTTACCCTCTTCTGTAAAAGCAAAAACGTGTCCGTATGATCTGGGAACAGGCCATAGAAAACGGGGTAAACGAACGATTAGCTTGCGCATAAAAGGGGTTGTTGTTATGGTCATTTTATCAAGACCGGGACTGCGCGGTTTTATTAATCCCACCCAGATCTTTCCATTGATACCGCGCGTCATATTGTCGGGATAACCGGGTAAGTTTTCAAACAGGACATGGGCTGATGGGTCCGGATTGGTAATATCCACATCGTTTGCATTGATAGAAATTTTCCAGACACGATATTTTCCGGTTTCGTTGACGAAAATCCATTTCTGATCCTGACTTAAAGCCACGCCATTGGCAAAACTAAATCCTTTGGCTACGACTCGTGTGTTTTTTGTAATAGGATCATATTCCAAAATACGTCCTGTTGAACGTTGTTCAAGAATATCCATTGTACTGGATTGGAAGATGCCGCCCCAGTCTTTGGGCGCGAAGCGCTGGGAAGCGTCGCTGAAATATATCTTGCCGGATTTGGCCAATGCAACGGCATCGGGATAGCGGATGGGATCGCCGTTTACCTTATTCGTTAATACGGCAATTTTTTTATCTGGGCTAATGGAAATAAGTCCGTTGTTAACGTCAGCAGCAATGATATTGTCATGAGAGTCAAAATCAAAACCGAGAACGCGTCCTCCGGTTTGAGCAAAAATTTCCTGCTGGGAACCGTCCCGGTTCATGCGCAGTATATTGCCACTGGCGACTGTTGTATAAAGTTTATTGTCTTTGCCGATGATGATCTGTTCCGGTCCTTCTTCTTCTCCCAGAGGAATGATTTGAAGATGAGCAAGTTTAGTGTTTCGAGCGTGTGCACCGACGTATCCTTGTGATTCGGGCGGTATCCATTGAACAGGATCAATCGGTACGGGCCAGAGTATTAAATAAGCAAAAAGGAGAATAGGAATGACAAGACATACGCTTAAAGCTTTTTTCATCAATATACCCCACCCAGTGATCAAGAAGGTTATGCAGAAAAATTTTTAATGCTATAATGGTATATTATTGTGTTTTTTGGCCAGTCTTGTTTCTTTTTTATCCTTCAATGCATCCAGAAGCGCGATAATTCTACTTCTTGTATTATGTGGCGTAATGATTTCTTCGATGATTCCCATGGACGCTGCAAAGTAAGGATTGTTGAACTTTTCTTCGTAGGCTGCGGCAAGTTCTTCTCTCTTTGCGGCAGGATTGTCAGCCTTCGCTATTTCATTGCGATAAATGATGTTGCAGGCTCCTTCCGCTCCCATCACGGCAATTTCCGCTGTAGGCCAGGCCATGACGTAATCGGCGCCCAACTGCTTGCTGCACATTCCGATATATGCCCCGCCGTAAGCTTTGCGGGTGATAACGGTTATTTTCGGTACGGTCGCTTCCGAATAAGCATGAAGAAGTTTTGCTCCATGACGAATAATTCCGGCCCATTCCTGATGAGTCCCTGGCATATATCCCGGAACGTCGGTAAAGGTCAAAAGAGGAATATTAAAAGCGTCGCAGAAACGGATAAAGCGAGATGCTTTATCGGAGGCGTCCACATTCAGAACACCGCCTGCAAAACGTGGATTATTCGCTATAACTCCCACAGGTTTTCCCATAATGTGGATGAAAGAGATGATAATATTTTTGGCCCAAAGTTCGAGCAGTTCAAACATTTCTCCATTGTCGGCTACGGACTTGATAATTTTTTTCATGTCGTAAGCACGGTTTCCTTTATCGGGAATAATTGTATCCAGATCCGCACAGATTCTTTCTGCATTATCCGTGCATTCAGATAAGGGCAGGGGAGAATGGCAACTATCGGGTAGATAGGAAAGTAGTCTTTTAATTTTTTCGAGGCAGTCGGCATCGCTTTCCGTAGCCACATGGCAGACTCCGCTTTTTGTGGCATGGGCAACGGCACCGCCCAGATCATCATGAGTCACTTCTTCATCGATAACGGCTTTAATGACATCAGGACCGGTAATGTACATAAAGCTGCTTCCTTTAACCATGAATACCCAATCGGTAAGTGCTGGTGAATAAACGGCGCCGCCGGCTGTCGGCCCCATGATCGCTGTTATTTGCGGAATATAACCGGAAGCAATGGTGTTTCGATAAAAAATCCCGCCATAACCCTCCAGAGAAGGAACACCTTCCTGAATACGCGCTCCGCCGGAATCGTTCAAAGCGACAAATGGTTTCTGCGCAGCAATGGCCATATCCATGACCTTCCAGATTTTTTTCGCGTGCATCTCGCCCAGGCTGCCGCCGGAACTTGTAAAATCCTGAGCCGACGCAAAAACCACCCGGCCGTTTACCTTGCCGAAACCGGTAATAACGCCATCCGCGGGAATTTCTTTTTTGTCCAGGCCGAAAAGGGCGGAACGATGTTCAACAAAAAGCTGAACTTCCTGAAACGTATCCTTATCAAAAAACAAATCCAGTCTTTCACGGGCAGTGAGTTTTTTTAACTCGTGCTGTTTGGAGATTTGTTTTTCTCCGCCCATTGACTTTAAGTTCAGTCTTCTTTTCTCGAGTTCCTTAATTTTCCCCTGTGTTGTATTTTTCTGTATTTCGTCACTCATGAATTTCTCCATATTTATTGAATTAAAGCGTACAAATAAATATTCAAATTTAAAAAGAAATAGTTTTGAAGTTCGGCAATACTAGCTTTTTTAATAAAAACTGGCAAGAAGAAATGATAGAATTCATGTAATCGATGATAAACGTCATAAATATAAAATTTTTGTTTATTTTTTTCAACAAACCTAATAAATTATTTTTAAAAATATCCGGGGCTATTTATGCGCAATTTTAAAATGACTGTTGAGTATGACGGGTACGCCTATTGCGGATGGCAACGGCAGGATAATGGCATTTCCATTCAGCAGGTTCTCGAAGAAGCCATTAAAAAAATTACCGGTCAGAAAGTATCTGTTATCGGATCCGGCCGTACTGATGCTGGCGTGCATGCCCTGAATCAGGTGAGTAGTTTCAGATGTGATACGAAATTGCCCGTCCAAAAAATATTCCTGGGCGTGAACAGCGTGCTGCCGCCGGATATTGTCGTAAAAAAACTGGAAGAAAGAGCTGACAATTTTAATGCTTTGCGTGACGCCAAAAGTAAAATTTATGTTTACAAGATTTATAATCAGAAGCTGCGACCGGCATTGGGTCGCCATTATTTCTGGCATGTGCGCTATCCTTTGGATATAGAGAAAATAAAAAAGGCGGCAAAATATTTAATCGGCTCGCATGATTTTTCCTGTTTTTGCGCCACCGGGACGGATGTTAAAGACCGCGTAAGAACCATCGTCGATATCGAAATCAAAACAGGCGAAGAGGGATTGATTGAAATAAAAGTGGAATCGCACGGCTTTTTGAAATATATGGTCAGGAACATTATTGGCACATTAGTAGACGTGGGACGTGGTAAACGGGAACCTGAAGAAATGAAGCTAATTATTGAATCTAAAAATAGAAACATTGCGGGCGCGACGGCGCCGGCCTGTGGTTTGTTTCTGAAGGAGGTTAAGTACTAAGTGAAAATACTGTTGTTCGGACACAAGGGAATGCTGGGAAATGATCTTCTGAAAAAACTTTCCAGGGAACATGAAGTGGTCGGCATGGATAAGGAAGAAATTAATATCGTTTCCGCTGACGAATGCAGAAACACCATCCATGAAGTGATTCCCGATATAATCATCAACGCCGCAGCCTACACCAACGTTGATGGCTGTGAAACGGACAGGGTAGGTTGCTTTGCCGTCAACGCCGAGGCCGTTAAAAATATCGCCTTGGCCTGCCGGGATACAAAAAAACGGATTATTCATTTCAGCACCGATTACGTTTTCGACGGAACAGCCCGGGAGCCATACAAGGAAGACGCATCATGCAATCCAATCAATGTTTATGGAGAATCGAAAATGGACGGCGAACGCTATCTGCAAACTCTTTCGGATAATTATCTGCTGATTCGTACCTCCTGGTTGTACGGAACCAATGGGAAAAATTTCGTAAAGGCCATTCTCGAAAAGGCCAAAGCGAAAAAATATATTAATGATACCATGTCCAAAGCAAATGCATCGGTGGATGGTCCGTCAACGCTCTCTGTGGTTGATGATCAGGTCGGTTCTCCAACCTACACCAAAGATCTGGCCGCAGCGGTTGCTCTGCTTATTGAGAAAAACGCACAGGGCGTTTTTCATATCACCAACCGTGGCAGTTGCACCTGGCATCAATTTGCTGTAAAAATTTTAAAGGAAGCCGGTTATGATAACATCATTGTGGAACCGATAAAAACAATCGAATTGAACAGACCGGCCATGAGACCGGCATACAGTATTTTAAGTAATCAAAAATTTATTCAGGTAACAGGGAAAACGCTTCAGCCGTGGCAATTGGCATTACAGGATTATTTGAACAATTGCACATAAAAAGTTTAAAATTATATGAAAAAATTTGATTATCATTGATCTCGGGTGTTATAATTCACCAACTATTTCATACTGATAGTAAATATTATCGTCGCCATTTGCAATGCTTTGAATCTTTTTTTCAATGGTTTTTTTCCCGAACATTTTAAAAGCCTGTTTATAATAACCCATAATCATGTACTCAAAATAAATATGTTTTATGGGAAGTCCCGAAATTTTGAAATGTACTATATTATTTTCAATTTTTGATGTAAAAACGCCACCATCAAAATATGTAGACCAAAGTTTAGGCGTCCCTACAGCCACAAACTGATGAATATTTTTTGTAAGAAGATAAGCATGGTATGGACCTCCGGGAGAAAGAGCAAATTTGGCGGCTACTCTGCCAAATAGTATATATTGATTCTTATCATCGTTGAAAAATTCCTTGAGCATTTCGTCAAGAAAGTAAGCATGTTTCTCCACGGGGATAGGGGTAATGGACATGATTATATTTTTAAAGAAACTATCCTTTTGAGCCAGTTTATTCATAAAGGCATTCCAGCGCTCTTCGCCGAAACCGGCCGTGATTGCTACTTTTGCTGTAACAAAAGCTGTGCCTTTTATATTCATAGCAGATTCTCTCTCGATTATTTTGTGAATTAAGTATGGTTGATATTAATTTGTGATGCATGAATATGCAAGCAGAATATTAATATAAATTTTTTATGATTTCGATCAATATCAACTTTATAAATATCAAACTTAGCCTTGACAATTGTTTGCTTGATAGTAATATGAAAGACAAATTATCAATAATTATATTATTATATAAAGGAGATAACTATGGATAATAAAGAAATAATGAAGCAAATGATTGATTTCCATAAAACGACATTTGAAAATTGTTTTTCAATGATGACCATGGTTCAGGGACAGTCGGAGAAACTTTTGAATACTTTTGCTGATCAGACTCCAGGAATAAGTGATGAAAATAGAAAAATTATAGACCAATGGAGGGAGGCCTACAACAAGGGAATCAAAGATTTCAAAAAGATAATGGATGCAGGGTACGTTAAGATGGAGAAATTATTAAACAGTAACAGTATAGATATATTTCAAGAACAGGCGGAGAGAATGTTCAATTCATACTTAAATCAAATAAACTGGATACCTCCTGATTTAAAAAAAACCATGGAAGAATTTGCTGCCACTTATAAAAAAGGTTGTGAGGAATTTAAAAAATACGTTGATGAAAACATCTGGCGTATACAAAACTTTTCCCCCAATGTAAAAAAATCTCCCGTAAAGAAAAAGAAGTGAACGCAATTCTTCGTCATTAGAAAACATGTTGCAATATTGTCGACATCACCGTTTATTTGATTAAAGACAAAATCGGAACTGGGATAAATGCAGTCCAATAAAATGCAAGCAAGCAAAAAGCGATTTCCGCTCGAAGGAATAAAAATACTGGATTTATCGACTCAAGTACCCGGACCCTATTGCTCAATGCTTCTGGCCGATTTAGGCGCTGAGGTTATTAAGATTGAGAATACCGATGACGTAGGCGACCAGACGCGACTTTTACCTTATCTTTTTAATAATGTTAATCGTAACAAGAAGAGTATTTGTCTCAACCTGAAGTTATCGGAAGCAAAAAAAATATTTTATCAGATGGTTGAAAAGGCCGATGTCATCATTGAAGGTTTCCGACCGGGCGTATGTAAGAAACTGAATATTGATTACGCTACGATCAAAAAAATTAATTCCCAAATATTATATTGTTCAATAACCGGATATGGACAAGAAGGTCCCTATCGAGGCAAACCTGGTCATGACATTAATTATCTTGGTTATTCCGGTATTTTAAGTCTCGAAGCTAACTTAAATGAATACTCAAAGATGCCGTCCATACCGCTTGCAGATCTGTCCGGAAGTATGTTTGCCGCGGTATCGATCCTGGCCGCTCTCATACAAAGAGATAAAACCGGCATCGGACAATACATGGATGTGTCCATGACCGCCGCTGTATTTTCTTTGATGGGTGCTTCCATCTCCGCCGGTTTTCTGGATAAGAAAGGAAACGAATCTCTTTATATTCCTCATTATGGAATTTTTAAGACCCGTGATGATAAATTTTTAACACTGGGCATTGTGCACGAGGAACATTTCTGGCAGAACCTCTGTTCTGTTATTGAAATGGGGGATCTTGCGGAATTGGATTTGGTCAACAGAATGGCCCGGCGGGAGGAAATTACCGCCCGCCTTCAAAATTCATTTATGAAGAAGAATTTTGATGAGTGGATAAAAATTCTCAATGATGCCGACATTCCCTGCGGCCCTGTTCATAATATTGAGGAAAGCTATGCTGATCCCCAAATTGTCCATCGCAAATCTTTTTTTGAGATGAATCATGCCATTGAAGGCCAGATGAAACTCAGGGGATTTCCTGTAAAATTTTCCGAATTCACAACAAGACAAGATCCGCCACCTTCCGATCCGGGTATGCACACAAGGGAAATTATGCACAGCCTTGGTTATGCGGAAAATGAAATAGATCAATTACTGAAAGAAAAGGTTATCAAATAATTTATTCATTCAAAAAATTTAATAGATTTACTGTATAATATAACGCTATGAACAAAAAGATGATTGTTAATTTAAGTGAACTGGATGCGTATTTACAAAAAATTAATAAAGTATTTCCTGCGCTGGATATGATTGATAAGAACATTCAGCATGATAATATTGTACATTATTATCGAAACAGCAGTATAATTTATAAGTACATTCATTCTTATCAAGGATCTGTTCATATGGCGTTAAATTACGATGGTATCTTTGACAAAGATGGTTTTTATACTCAACTTCATGAAATTATCAGGCTGATCAATGTATCGACAGTTCAAAATGTACTGGAATTAGGAGCGGGCAAGGGATTCAATTCAATTTATTTGGCAAATAAATTGCCTGAAATACAATTTTCAGGAATCGATATCACAGATGAACATTTGAAAATCGCCGTCAGAAAATCCCGTCATATTAAAAATCTGAATTTCAGTTATGGAGACTTTCATCAATTAAATTATGAGGATGATTCATACGATTTGATTTTCGACTTGGAAGCAATATGCCATGCCCGTGATTCACGCAAGGTTTTATCTGAAGTTTTCAGGGTTCTGAAAAAAGGCGGGCAATTTGTCGTTTATGATGGATTCAGGGAAAGGGATTTTGAGAGCCTGCCTCATAATCTTGTGCAAGCATCGATAATGACGGAGAAAGCGCTTGCTGTTAACCGATTTGAAAAGATAGACGTTTGGATGGATATGGCTTATCAAGAGGGATTTAAACTCAAATTTAAAAAAAACTTATCGAATGCGATCATGCCTAATCTTGGCAGGTTGCAATTATTGGCTAGAAAATATTTCGAAATGCCGTTCTTGACAAATATTTTTCTTAAAATATGTCCTGGCTATACGACACCAAATTGTATTGCCGTCATGTTGATGCCATTTACAATGCATCATAAAGCACACGGTTATTATAATGTTGTACTTGAAAAATAAATCAGCGCGTATCGCGTGCTGACATGTTTGTCCTCCGATTAATTCGCCTGAGAGGCGTGCTTTATATTCTTATTTCTCCATTTTATCGTTTTATGCTATATAAAAATAAGAGGTTATTTTTACCTCCCTTTTTTCGGATGAAATTTTTGAATATATTGGCTTTTACGGGGGATACGTTATGAAAGTTAATCTTACCAAGCAGGAAATTATTAAATTTGCTTATATTACCGAAGAAATAATCGGGTATGCGTGGGGAGCTAAATTATCCAACGCACAGGCCAATTGCTATATCGAATGTTTCTATACCATTAAAGAACTTCTGGAAGATTTAGACAAAGAATACTTGATCAAGCATACCGGTCTTTCCGACTTTTTTCTCACGGGTAAAAGGCTGACCAGCGAAAATGATCAGCTTATATGGGAAAAAGAATGGAAAGAAGAATAAAGAAATTCAAATAACTCATTGCGAAGTAGTATAGATATAATCAATGCAAGTCCCCGAAAACTGCTCATACGTGGCGGAAGTATTCCGGCCGGTCACGGCGTTGGTGAAAGTTATGTCGATATTCTGAAAGCATTACTTCTTCCCCGGGGGATTGACGTCATGAATCGATCAAGATACCGGGAAACATCTTTTGACGGTATCGGTACATTTCAAGAAGACATCGCGATATTGAAGCCGGATATTCTTCTTATCCATTTCGGTATGGATGATGCTTTTCAATATGTCTACCGTTCTGAATTCCAGGAAAATCTGGTGCAAATGATCAGGCTGGCTCGTGTTCGTTTTCATCCCTTCATCTGTCTGCTGACGTCGCACACGTTTGATAATCCCTACGATATGGATGCGGTTAATATATTTTACAGATCTTTAAGGATCGTTGCGACAGACATGAGCTGTGCATTGATACCGGTCCACAGCTACTGGGCCGCCTATCTTCAGGAATATAATTTGTGTAATGATGATTTGGTTCTTTCAGATGCCAGATATCCCAATGAAAAAGGACATCAGATTATTGCAGAAGCGATAATGAATTTCTTGCATGGAATATTGACAACCTTCAAAAATTAGATACTCAAACAGTTTCCGTTGAAGAAAATCTGTTCAGTGTAATACCTTGTTCAACACAAATCCTATTAAATTCACCGGATAATAAAAACCGCAAACAGTGGACACGATGTTTTTCTTCATGGCCGGGATGACAAAAAAAGATGTCCTTATCGATAGGATTTATGTTTGAGTACAGTCTAAAAATTTCTGAAAATGTAGCCGGACAATTTCTGTGAAAATAACCCAATAGATATCTGTTGGACCTAAACCCGTTCTTCCTAAACAATTTTCCTGCTCTTTTCCCCGGAAAATTTATCATCATGTTATTAAATGTCAATTTTGGTGAAAAACGGAACAATTCAGATATCATCCAGTCTCCCGGAAGAGAAGCAATTCTTAAATACGGATAAAAATTCATATCCTTGATGACCTTAACCAATGCTTCCCTGATCACCGGTAACTGCTGAACATGTTGATGCCCGTCAATAAAATCGGGCATCTGACCAAAAAGGTCGGAAAATACTTCAATCTGCGAACGGATTTCATTATAGGCGGATGTTGATTGAATGCTCTTTAAATAGGTCTTTGCGGTTAAGTTCCAGAAACTGTTTAAACGGCCATTATGGTCAACCAGAGCGCCGTCTGCCTTCTGGTTGCTGAGCGGTTTCTCATCAGTCAGCAACAAATGAAGTCCAATGTCAATCTTATTTATATATTCCTTAAGTCTTGAAATGGAGCTTTTCACATTTTGACAATTTACAATACAACTGGTTGCTGTTAAACGATTGTTCTGAATCAATTCAATAACGGCATCATCCACTGAATCAGATAGGCCGTAATCGTCAGCGCAAATAATCATTTGGATTTTCCTTGCATGCAATTAATTTTTGCATCAATCATATCAGCGGCAAGCCAATGTCCATTTAAAGGCAGAGCCTTTCTATCCAGAGCTTGTTTGACCTGATTATAATGGGTTATTAATTCAGTTGTCTTTTGCCAGACATTGTCGATATTCGCGACCAGCGCGTATCCTTCTTTCTCCATCATATGCGCATTGACGTATTGTTCGGCGTGATGATCAATCGGGATAATCACACACGGTTTTCTAAGCAAAACGGCTTCACTAACGGCACTAAATCCGGCATTGATAATAAGAATATCCGCTTTATTTAGATAAGATTTGTTATTATACAATTTGCCGAGATATTTTACTTCTTCACTTGATGAGCCGCTACGTCCCATCACAGTAATAGTCATATTAGGGATGTATGGTCTGTTTTCGATAAACCTTACATCAGAGGAAAACTGTGATCCTGAAAGCATGACAAGAATATTACGGACTTTATTTATGCCGGTTGTAACTGTCAAGCCACTTCTTATAAACGGGGGAAAGTGATGTCTATTGTCATGATGCTCTTTAGAATTAAAATAGGACTCCAGAATACAAGGGCTGAGGACATAATCGACAAAAGAACGATGAAACCAGTAATCCATTTTTTCCACCATGAATTGCATCAATATCTTCCGGGGAATCTTACCCAATTTTTTCATTTCACGAACAACAACGTCAGCATTATTAATGGCAAATACAGGGATGTTGAACATTATCCTTAAAAGTAAAATGGTATAGTCGGAGTCGATGACAACGGCATCATAGGACTTGTTTTTTAAGGTTTTGTAAAGGATGTATATATTTTGAATATAAAGAAACGCCAAAACAGGAATCGAAAGAATTGTTCCTCCAATACTCAGCTTCCCCTTATATTTTTTATAAAATAGCGACTTGATTTCAATCAAATCGCTAATAGAGGAAATATTGTATCTGAAATAGTCCATGCCATTGCCGGATGTAACGACATCAATAGCATAACCCCTGTGGTGAAGCTTTTCGATAATGGCATGGCATCGTGTGGAGTTGCCCATCCCCAATCCATTAATGATGAACAATATCCTTTTATTTTTTTCCATGATCATGCTTCCCGCTTATGAATCTGACGACCGTTGAAAACAATGCAATGGTTTTTAATTGCTGTATAATCAATCCGGAATTTGAAGCATACATTTCAATTTCCTGCATATTATATAATGTCACGTTCACCCCATGTGCTTTATGAAAGATTTTATATAACAACCCCGTAAAGTTTTTTGCTGGTAACAGAACGAGAAATATCCCATTTGGGGAAAGCATTTTGGAGACATTATCAAATACTTTTGCCGGATTGGTGCAAAATTCGAGCACGCCAAGCAAAAGAATCAAATCAAATTTTCTGTCCGCAATGAATGCCTCAGCATTGGCACAAAATTTATCCTGAATTCTGCCGTCCAATTGATTAAGCATTTTTATTGAAACATCGACACATGTTACATGACAGTCAAAACGTTCCTGGACTAAATAGGAATAATAACCGGAGCCGCAACCCAAATCCAAGACATGAACCGGACGGTCTATTAAACTGATAACAGCCTCCGCCTCTCTTTTCTTAAGCCATCCCCACAATCCTTTTTTTGAATTATGGAAATAATGTTCTGCAATGCTGTCAAAATATTTATTTACATTATGATTCATTAAACCTGCCCGGGAGATTGTGAGCGAAACAGCTGAAACTCATTTTACGATTTGTGAAATATTCAGGTGTTTCCAATCCGCAACGAGAAAATAAGGAGGAAACATGTTCTCTCGTGTAATAATGCGGAACATATTTTTGATGCTTGTATCCATATTTAAGATACACATAGAGACGATGGGTTAATTGATGTACGTTCATTTTTTGCTCGGAAAAACTATGAAGATAATATTTCGTTTCAATTTTTTTTAGTAATAAATTTATTTCATTGTCCGTCAACCAGTCAAGCAGGCCCAAAGAAAAAAACAAATCCGTTTTAATCGTTTTAAGATTTATTATATTTTCACATATTAAATCCACTTTAGCCCATACACCCTGTTCTTTCGCTCTTTCTTTCGCAGCCTCAACCGCACGCGCCGAGAAGTCTATTCCTATGTATTTTTTTGCGCCTGATTCCAACAAAAGAGGCATCAATCTGGCCGTGCCGCACCCGGCTTCCACGACAATCTTATCCTTCGTAAATTTATTGAGTAGATGAAAGGCAATATGCATCCTGTTGTTGACGGAGCCCATTATTATTGAACGAAAGGAAGTTGCATATCTTGCGTCGTCCCAATCAATGATTGTTCTGTCCCAAAACTCAATCTTATTGACGCTTTTACCAGCAGCTTTGTTCATGGGTAAATTTATCTTACTTGTTTATCGTTATGGGTTTGTCGGGAATTACTTTTACTCCGCTTGAAAAAGATGAAAGTACCAGATTCTCCCAGCCAATAGTTATTGCAGATGTACTGACATTACAGGGCGTTGCGATATGCGTTTCAAATGGCGCTGATACGAGGTTGCTGGTTCCTATATTTTTCAAAAAGCCGCCCAATTGATTTACAAGTTCTTTTTTATAATATTTCCCGCTACATTCCAATGTAATGTATGGTGAAAAAAGAACTTCCGACCAGTCTGGCATGACACATTTACTGGGTGAAGAAAGGGAATGCCCGATAATGGAAACCTTTACCGTATTCCCCATGAAAGAAATGCCTTCCAGATCAATGATATAAGCAACTGAACAGCCGCCTTCATCTTCAGGACAATTATCCCAGCGAACGAAATATTTATTTTTGCTGATTGGTGAAACTCCGGGCGGATATTGAAAAACATATTTTTCGGATTCATTTTTTTCATAGGCATAACCGATGTTCTGAATGGATAATGGCGCTCCTGTTTCCGGATTTTTAAGATCATATTCAAGTAAAGCCGTATTACCGAAGAAAACAGGTTTGCCCACCCTCAGGTTATGATTCATCATATATTGATGAATAACATGCTCCGGTCTTTTTGTGAGCAGCCATTCATTGGGCAATGCTTTCGCTTGCTTCTTGTCTTCAGTGTCTTCCACAAATGTAATAATATATCCGTCCGGGTTTGTGCCGCGGTTGCTGCATAACGTCTTTTTGGATTCCTCGTTATAAATTTCCCTGACCCCGACTTCACTGAAAATATGCATTCTCATAATTTTTTTTCTGGCTGTCGAAAAATCCCAGCAGGTTTCGCTGATGATATATCGGGATAGATTTTTGATTTCCTCAAGTTTCGGAGTTATCGGATATAATTTTGACGATTCCGCCAAACTTAAATTATATTTCAGGGAGATATTGGGGAGGAGCAGCATAAAAATAACAAGTGTTATGGTTGCATAATGAACCTTCCGGACAACCAGCACAAGGATAAATATAAAAAATATAATAATATAATAAATAATAATG
>CAYNWA010000016.1:54281-62851 GCA_964400795.1 uncultured Smithella sp. | reverse complement strand
AATCTTTTTTATCGATCCGCTGTTTATCAAGGGATATGGCGATATTTCCTTTTTTATGACAAGACAATAAGTACAAAATTATTCCTGTTCCGTTGAAATTTATCTCAAGAATGTTTTCACCTTGTGCAATGGCAGGATAGCCGTTTTTTTCAAACCATTGACCCGTCAATTCGATCATTCCTTTTATATGGCCGGGGACCGTATAAACGCCACTGCCTTTTACGTCATCATTCACGAATGATAAATATCTGCCCCGCTGGAAATCATCGGGCGTATATCCCATTTCATGTTTGCGCACCGCCACCGACCACGAAAGAATGTCTTTGCCGCTGTTGGTCAGCAATATTTTTTTGGAAACAGTTCTTTCTGGCAGGATGCCGCCCATATCCAGTCTTAACGGATTTAATTTGATTAAGGGATTCTTTTGTGTGTATGCGATAACAAAAGTGGTTAATACTTTTTTGGGGCCACTTTTAGAATCGATTATAATCTCTTCTGTATGATGGCCCGCTGTAAGTTTTTTAAGGCAGACAATTGAATCATTCTTGGATTCAATCTTCATTTCAGTATCGACAAATAAATTGTCCTGTCTATTTTCAAAGAGCATTTCTTCCCGCATCAGTAATCGGATTTCAACTCTTAAAGAGTCTGTCTCGTTTTTCAACAAACCGGATAGATTCCGTTTCTCCAATTTCTTCCAGCCTTCCGGTCCTTGCGTTGACCAATTGATACTTCCGGAACCGGTGTTCTTTAAATTAAAACTTCCCTCTCCCGGTTTTTCAAAAGAAATGATGCCTAAATTAAGTTCGGCCGGAGTTATGGTAAGCTCTGCTGCAGATTTCTTTAATTCTTTGCTCGCCGGCTTTTGGATACGGTCTTTTATGATTGGTTTCGTCTTTGGTGGACTTGTCACGTTTTTCGCCAAACCGGCCGACGGGCAAATCATGAGCGCAATGATTAAAAAAAATATGTAAAATTTTATTCTGAACATAAAGATCTCTTACAATCTGGAGGCGCTCCCTTCTGCTGAAGCTTAGGATTGTTACTTTAATAATGCAACATCCCGCGATTTACAAATCATTCATTTCCAAGATGATGCTCTCTATTCCAAATCGCGGGATTGATATTTTCCTAACGCAAAGGTTGAAATTTAGCAACTATTTTCAATATTTCATAATTTCTCTTTTCTTTTCAAGACATCCTGCACTTAAAACGCTTGACATGCCCGGCAAACAAGATATAGCTTGCTCACAATTTATCAAGACAAATCAGCGATTTCACAACTGCATTTTATAGTGGTAATGTATGGATGATGAAATTCTAAAACATTGGATAGCATTGAAATCTATCAAAGGCATCGGAAATGTTTCTTTTGCGGCTTTGGTTGATCAATTCGGTTCTCCTCTGGCTGTCTTTAACGCTTCTCCATCCAGATTAACGGAAACTCCGGGTATCTCCAGCCAAACAGCCTCTTCAATCGCCAATTTCAAACAATGGGATAAAGTTAAAGAAGAACTTGAACTTATTAAAAAAT
This sequence comes from uncultured Smithella sp., assembly GCA_964400795.1. Taxonomy (GTDB): domain Bacteria; phylum Desulfobacterota; class Syntrophia; order Syntrophales; family Smithellaceae; genus Smithella. The sequence goes on along the minus strand of CAYNWA010000016.1, from coordinate 61,317 downwards.
ATCATTCTAATATAGTAACTTACCAGGACGAACTGTATCCCCGACAACTATTGAATATCTATGACCGCCCTCCTTATTTATATGTGCGGGGTAATCTCGACAAAGACGACGTAAATATTGCAATTGTCGGATCCCGGGCAGCAAGTACTTACGGCAAATATACGACGGAAAGAATCAGTCGTGAACTGGCTCTTAAAGGAATCACCGTGGTCAGCGGTATGGCCCGGGGCATTGATTCTGCCGCTCACCGTGGAGCCATAATGGCACACGGTCGAACAATCGCCATTCTGGGCAGCGGTCTGAATATTATTTATCCACCGGAAAATAAAAAATTATACAGCGATATTATTAAAAATGGTGCTGTTATTTCCGAATTTCCTTTGGGTACACCACCGCGTTCAACAAATTTTCCAGCACGCAACCGTATTATCAGTGGCATGTCTTATGGTGTAGTTATCGTAGAAGCCGGAGAAAAAAGCGGATCTCTCATCACGGCAAGGCTGGCGCTGGAACAGGGACGGGAGGTTTTTGCCGTGCCCGGAAGCATTGATTCGGCCGGTTCGCGGGGAACTAATAAATTAATCAAGCAGGGCGCGAAGCTAATTGAAAATACTGATGATATTCTCGAGGAAATCCTTCCTCAAATCGAGCAAATAACTCCGTTGCAAACATCCCCTTCCCCATCGGCAGATGTTAACGTGGAAAGTTTGGAATCATTTACTGATATTGAACAAAAAATACTTGGTCTTGTTGTTCTTAAGCGTATTCATATTGACGACTTGATTTCTTCAACAGGTTTATCATCTTCCGTTATTTTGAGCTCACTAACCACCATGGAATTAAGAGGCATTGTTGAGCAGCATCCGGGAAAATTTTTCTCATTAAAGAAATAATTCACATATTAAAATCTTCAAGCAATTAATTAAGTTATCGCTGTTGAAATAAAAATATCTTTACAAATTGTTTTCTTGCGTCTATAGGGGCGGCAAAATTTATTTTTTATTTTTTTAGCGAAAGGTTATTTATGGCGACTTCTCTTGTTATTGTGGAATCTCCCACAAAAGTTAAAACCATTAAAAAATTTCTCGGCGTCGATTTCAATGCCGTGGCTTCCATGGGACATATCAAAGATTTGCCGAAAAGCAAACTGGGAATTGATTTGGAAAAAGATTTTGAACCTTCATACAGCATCATCGAAACAAAAAAGAAAACCATCGATGATTTGAAAAAAGCGGCAAAGAGCGCGGAAAATATTTATCTGGCGCCCGACCCCGACCGCGAAGGAGAAGCAATCGCCTGGCATATCAATGAAGTTCTGAACACCAAAAACAAAAACGTCTATCGCGTTCTCTTTAACGATTTAACCAGAGACACCGTTACCGAAGCCATCAAACATCCGTTGCCGCTGGATTTCAACAAATATGAAGCGCAACAGACGCGACGTATTCTCGACCGCCTGGTTGGCTATCAGATCAGTCCGGTCTTATGGGACAAGGTCAAACGGGGATTGAGCGCGGGACGCGTACAATCGGTGGCCGTACGCATGATTTGCGACAGGGAGGAAGAAATCAAGAATTTTGTGCCGGAAGAATACTGGAATCTGGTGGCAAAATTTGAAGGCAAAAATCCGCCTCCATTCGACGCGAAACTTTTCAAAGTCGACGGTAAAAAAGCCAAAGTGACCAACGGCGATCAGGCCGCCAAACTGGCCTCCAAGATCAAGGAAGCCGAGTTTATTGTTGAAAAACTGGAGAAGAAAGAGGTCAAACGCACGGCGCCACCCCCTTTTACCACCAGTAAATTGCAGCAGGAAGCTTCGCGCTGGCTGCGTTTCTCGGCCAAGAAGACTATGATGGTCGCGCAAAAGCTCTATGAAGGAATCGATCTCGGGAAAGAAGGTTCTGTCGGTCTCATCACCTACATGAGAACCGATTCTTACCGGATATCCGAAGAAGCACTCAGAGATGTCCGCAATTATATCAAAGAAAGTTATTCGTCGGATTATCTGCCACATAAACCGCATAGCTACAAGAACGCGCAAAAAGCACAGGATGCTCACGAAGCGATCCGTCCGTCCAAAATGACGTATAAACCGAATGATATAAAACATTATCTGTCGACCGAACAATTCAAGCTCTATCAGCTAATCTGGAACCGTTTTGTCGCCAGCCAGATGAATCCGGCCATATTCGATCAAACCACGATCGATGTCGCGGGCGCCCACTGCATCTTCCGTGCTCAGGGACAGGTCATTAAATTCCCCGGATTCACCATTGTTTATACGGAAGGCAAGGACGACAAGGACGAAAACGGCAATGGCAACGGGAATGACAAGATTCTTCCGCAAGTCACGGAAAAAGAAAAACTGAAACTGCTTAATCTGAATACCGAGCAGAAATTTACGCAGCCGCCGCCGCGTTTTTCGGAAGCGTCGCTGGTGCGCGAACTGGAGGAAAAAGGCATCGGCCGCCCCAGTACCTACGCCACCATCCTTTCCACCATTCAGGACCGCGAATACGTTGCTCTGGAAAAAGGAAAGTTTTACCCCTCGGAACTGGGGATGACGGTCACGCATCTGCTGGTCAAGAGTTTCCCGACCGTTCTGGAGATTGCCTTCACCGCGGATATGGAAAACAAGCTCGACGCCATTGAGAACGGCGACCGCAAACGGCTGGACACGCTCAAGGAATTTTACACCCTGTTTGCCGGTGAACTCGACAAAGCCAAGACGGAAATGAAAAATTTAAAAAAGGAAGAAATTCCGACCGATCTGGTTTGTGAAAAATGCAACGCCCCCATGGTGATCAGGTGGGGTAAAAACGGCAGATTTCTCTGCTGTTCCAATTACCCCAAATGTAAGAACACAAAAAATTTCACGCATGACGAAAACGGAAAGGTGAAGCACGTGGAAACAAAAACAACCGATATCAAGTGCAACAAATGCGGTAAAAACATGATTGTCAAAGAAGGACGTTTCGGCCAGTTCCTCGCCTGCTCCGGTTATCCCGAATGCAAAAACACCATGACGGTGGCAAAAAATGAGAATGGTGACTTTGTCGCGCAGGAAACACCGACGACCGATGAAGTTTGCGAACTCTGCGGGAAACCCATGGCCATTAAGCGCGGCCGTTACGGACAGTTCCTGGGCTGCACCGGATATCCCGAATGCAAAAACATCAAAAAAATGGGCAAGGACGGCAAGCCGACGAAACAGGAACCTGTGTTATCAGATGAAGTGTGTGAACTCTGCGGCAAACCCATGGCCGTCAAACACGGCCGTTATGGACAGTTTCTGGGCTGCACCGGCTATCCCGATTGCAGGAACATGAAAAAGATGTCCAAAACAAAATCCGAATCCTGATGGATGATACCGTAACAATTATCGGCGGCGGTCTGGCAGGATGCGAAGCAGCCTGGCAGGTACTACGGCGCGGCCATGCGGTTGACTTGTACGAAATGAAGCCGCAAAAATATTCTCCGGCCCATAAAATGGAAAATCTCGCCGAACTGGTTTGCAGCAATTCCCTGAAGTCTAATTCGCTCAATAACGCGCCCGGCCTGCTTAAAGAAGAAATGCGCCGCCTGCAATCACTCATCATCAAGGCAGCGGATAAAACGGCTGTCGCGGCAGGCTCCGCTTTGGCCGTTGACCGTGTTTTGTTCGCCCGGGAAGTGGAAGCAAAGCTCAATGAACAAAAGAACTTCGCCCTTCACCGATGTGAAGTTACCAACCTCCCGAAAGATAAATTAATGATTATCACCACCGGTCCGCTAACCTCAGAAGCCCTGGCGCAGGACATTACCCGCCTGTTGGGCAGTTCGTCGTTATACTTTTACGATGCCATTGCGCCCATTGTCGAAGCGGATTCCATTGATGAAAACAAGGTCTTCTGGGCATCGCGCTACGAAAAGGGATCTCCGGATTATTTGAATTGTCCCCTGAATCGCGAGGACTATGAATTATTCCATAAAGAATTGTTGGCAGGAGAAAAAGTGGCCGCCAGAAATTTTGAGGAAACCCGTCATTTTGAAAGCTGTCTGCCGATAGAAATACTCGCTGCTCGCGGCGAGAAGAGCCTTGCCTTCGGACCGATGAAACCGGTGGGATTGATTGATCCACATACCGGCCACAAACCTTATGCGGTTGTTCAATTGCGCCGGGAGAACAGTGCCGGCACCCTTTTTAATATGGTCGGATTTCAGACGAAACTGACCTGGCCGGAGCAGCGGCGTATTTTTCGCCTGATCCCGGGACTGGAAAACGCCGAGTTTGCCCGCTACGGTAGCATCCATCGCAACACATATATTCATTCCCCTTCCCTCTTACGGCCGTCGCTTCAACTTCAAAAAAATGAAAATGTATTTTTTGCCGGTCAGATTACCGGGGTAGAAGGTTATACAGAGTCGGCAGCCATGGGACTTTTGGCTGGATTAAACGCCGCCTTTATGATTGAAGGGAAAAAATTACAACCGCCACCCGCTCAAACCGCGCTGGGAGCTTTGTTGAACTATATTTCAGCCCCTGAATCTTCTGATATTTTTCAGCCGATGAACATTAATTTCGGCCTGATGCATGTTTCGCCAGCAAAAAAAATGAGAAAGAAGGAACGAAATTCTTTACTTGTAGAACAGGCTCTGCAATTATTGAATGACTGGATAACAGACCAGGAAATTACTTAATGTTTTGTCTCATATATTCTATTGACACAAACCAATACTTCTCTTATACTTCGCCCGCTTTTAATCAGGTTATCTAGAAAAACTCCACTAACGGGTTGATAACTATAGAAATAACAAGGAGAATTTAAATGTCAAACTCAAAATTGGAAAGCTCACTTGTGCTTATAAAACCGGATGCTCTTAAAAATTCATTAACCGGATATATACTTTCACAGTTTTCTCACTTTCATACAGGATTGCGCTTCGCAGCGTTGAAAGTTGTTGCCGTAAATCAATCCTTGGCGGAAGAACACTACGCGGAGCACAAAGGGAAATTTTTCTATGATTCTCTTTTGGAATATATTCGAGGATTTTTACATTATCCCGACATGCCTGCAAAACGCAGAGTTATAGCCATAATCTATCAGGGGATTAATGCCATACGGACTATTCGAGATATCTGCGGAGCCACAAATCCACACGATGCAAGATGGCAGAAACCCGGCTGTATTCGTGCTCTGGGAACTTTCATTCCTCTGTATGATGAAAAAGGGATATTTATTGGGAACAGATCGGATAATCTGATCCATGCTTCCGCCAATCCTCAAGACGCGGAACGCGAAATTAAACTTTGGTTTCTTCCTAACGATATACCACCCATGATGCGCCATTTCCCCACAGAAGAAAGCAAGGATTACTTTTATTACAAAAATAAAACGGTAAGTTCGAAATATACCCCGGATAGTTTCTGTTTCATTGGCCCCGGTGAAATAGTGTGGGAAACCGACATGAAGGTCCTGCAGCAACTGATAAAAGGTCAAAAACAGGATTATTCGACCAACGCAGTCATTGCCAAATACTTAATCAATAAAGAAACGGAATAAGTTTAACGCTTCCACCGTTTATGCGCATGACTCAACGATACGCTAACGATTGATTACAGTCTTTGCGCCAATCTTCTTTTCGTCTGAAAATCGTTGAAGGGGTCGCATCAATTAATCGCTAATGCGCTTATATGTTTTCCAGCCTTCCGATAAACCGAGTCCCTTGTATTTTTCACTTGCACGTTCATCAGGATATTTAAAATAATACTGGTAACTTCCGTTTCTGATTTTGCGAATATCCACTTTGGATATATCTTTTCTGGGCTCCCACGTTCCTTCCCGAGTAATCAGACGTCGTTCTATATCGTAAGAAACGAGCTGTTTGTTTTCTATTTTATATTTGCCTTTGAGTTCTTCAATTGCAGCATTGTTCTGAAAGTTTGTAGCGTCATATGTTCCGTCGGAGTTATATCGCACTCTTTGTTTAAGAATAATTAATTGTCCTCCATATTTTATATCATGGTTAATTTCATAAAGACCCGGATTTATTGAGGTTAGTTCAGCATCATCTTTCCCACACGAAATTACAATAAATGCAATCGCTATAATGACCCCTAAATATGTTTTTTTTCTCATGGAAATCAAACTCCTTTACCCCGTGATCGATATATTAATTTATAATAAAAGATAAGGTTATTTATTATGTATCTATCGTATTATAATTTTTGAAGTTTTTAAAAAACAATGTGGCTTTTGTCAAGAGTTTATTTCGCTTGTTAAAGTATTTTGTTCTATCGGTACAGATCAAAAATAAATTAACTCTTAATTTAAAAAATTTGCTTTTTGCGTTTTATTATAATAAATTTTTTCAAGTAAATTATGGCTTAGGATCTTATTTGTGTCTCAAATAATATTCATTGTGAGCAGCGGTTGTTGTGTCGACCCTGATTTTTTTAGTAAAATAATCAGGGAAACGGGAAGATGTCTGACGATATGCTGTGACGGCGGAGCGCGTCATTTTCGCAGTCTGAAAATCAAACCGGATATCATCATCGGCGATATGGATTCAATTGATCCTGATCAATTGGAGATGTATGCAGCCCTGAAAATAAAAATTATAAAATATTCATCCAATAAAGACTATACAGACACGGAAATTGCCCTCGATTACGCGCTCGGTTTAAAACCCCGGAAGATATACATTTGGTGCTCTTTGGGTGGCAGAATTGATCACACGCTGGCGAACATATTCCTGCTTTTGAAGGGACAAAAAAAAGGAACTGAGATATTTTTAATCGATGAATACTGTGAAGCTTTTATGCTGGATAAAGAAAAAGCTTTCACGCATGAGAAAGGCAAAACCGTCTCTCTGCTGTCACTGACCCCCAGCGTAACTGGAATAACACTTTCAGGATTTGCGTATCCGCTTGTACGAGGGTCTCTGAAGCTGGGTGAAACCCGTGGTATCAGCAACATAATTAATAAAAACCGGGCCGGTATTCAAATAAAAAAAGGGAATCTTCTGGTCATCAAATATCACCATAAGGATTTTT
>CAYNWA010000016.1:13300-54271 GCA_964400795.1 uncultured Smithella sp. | reverse complement strand
TTTTCCCGGAGGCGCATTGAATGATAAGACCCCTTAAAGTACTATGTATCGGCGGATCCGATTCCAGCGGAGGAGCCGGAATTCAAGCCGATTTGAAAGCCGTATGTGCCTGCGGATGCTGGGGATTAAGCGTCATTACAGCGGTCACGGCGCAAAACACTCATGGTGTTGCGGGCATTTATCCTGTATCTCCCGATTTTGTCGGAAAGCAATTGGACATTGTCTTAAGCGATATAAAAGCCGATGCAGTAAAAACCGGCATGCTTCCCACTGAAGAGATTATTCGTATCGTGGCAAAAAAAATAATAAAATATAATATTAAAAAAGTTGTCGTTGATCCTGTGATGATCGCCAAAGGCGGAAGAACTTTAATGCAAAAAAAGGCTCGAGAGGCGCTGATACAGGAGCTTATGCCTCTTGCTTTTGCCATAACTCCGAATATCCCCGAAGGGGAAATCCTCTCAAAAATAAAAATTGCGTCGGTTGCCGATATGAAGAAAGCTGCTGTCAGGATTCACGGATTCGGCGTAAAGAATGTGTTAATTAAGGGAGGACATCTTTCAACCGACAGAAAATTAGATGCCACGGATATTCTCTACAACGGCAACACCTATGAATTTTCATCCCAACGAATGAACAAGCTCGATATTCACGGTACCGGTTGCACCTATGCGTCGACGCTGGCCGCGGGACTCGCCGGAGGATGCAGTATGGTCGATGCGGCACTGAGGGCTAAAATCATGACGGCCGCCGCGATAAAAAATGCCGTCAAACCGGGAAAAGGTTACAATTCGACAAATGTTTTCGGAGAAATGTTTAAAATAATTTAGCGATTGAATAAGTCACTAAAATATTCCGGAGGAGGTCATGACACAACTTGAGAAAGCCCATAAAGGCTTGATTACGAAAGAAATGATAATGGCGGCAAGACAAGAAAAAATCGCGCCAGAATATATCCGCCAGGGTCTCGTTGACGGAACAATTGTGATTTGCCGCAACGTTAAACATCCATCCATCAAACCGCTGGCGATAGGACAAGGTCTTCGCACCAAGGTTAATGCCAACATCGGCACGTCCGAAGATCACATGGATTTGAATCTGGAACTCAAAAAACTGAAAATTGCCCTGGATGCGGGTGCTGATGCCGTAATGGACCTTTCCACCGGCGGAAATTTGGCGGCGATCAGAAAAAAAATCATGCAGAAATCAACCGTGGCTATCGGCACCGTACCCATTTATCAGGCGGCGGTAAAAATGATAAAAAACAAAAAAGCCATATCCGAAATGACCGCCGATGATATTTTTGACGTCATCGAAGAAAACGGCAAAGACGGCGTGGATTTTATTACCGTTCACTGCGGCGTAACTAGATTGAGTGTTGCCGCTCTCAAATCGCAAAAAAGAATTCTGGGCATTGTCAGTCGCGGCGGTTCCATGACGGCCAACTGGATGGATTGCAATAAAAAAGAAAATCCTTTGTATGAACATTACGACCGGCTGCTGGAAATTGCCCATCGCTACGATATGGTTTTGAGTCTCGGCGATGGACTCAGACCCGGAGCAATCGATGACGCCACCGATCAGGCGCAACTTCAGGAACTGATCATTCTGGGTAAGTTGGCCTCGCGGGCGCGCGCTGCCGGCGTGCAGGTAATGATTGAAGGCCCCGGACATGTTCCGCTGACGGAAATCGTGACCAATATTAAACTTCAAAAGGAAATTTGCCAGAATGCTCCTTTTTATGTGCTGGGTCCCTTACCGACGGATATCGCGCCCGGTTATGATCATATTACGTCTGCCATCGGTGGAGCGATTGCCGGCGCTGCCGGAGCAGATTTCCTTTGTTACGTGACACCTGCGGAACATTTGCGACTTCCGACTTTAAACGATGTCCGTGACGGCGTTATCGCCACGCGCATTGCCGCGCACATTGCCGATATCGCCAAGGACCTTCCCGGGGCGCGTCTGAAAGACAGAAAAATGTCGCAATGCCGGAAGAACTTCGACTGGCAGGGTCAGGTAGATATATCCATTGATCCGGAAAAAACAAAATCTCTCTTGGAGAAAAGCAAAAGCGCCCATGATGAAGGCTGTACCATGTGTGGCGAACTTTGCGCGATCAAGCTGGGTAAAAAATAATTACAGACGTTCCATCACAGGAGTCATTCTTGCCGGAGGAACAGGATAAAAAATTAAAGAACAATCGCTCGAATGCAGATGAAATTGCTCGGCGATTGCAACAGTCAGGTTATGAAGCGTATTTTGTCGGTGGCTGCGTGCGGGATTTTATTCTCGAAAAAGACTCCAGCGATTACGACATTGTTACATCGGCGCTTCCAAATCAGGTCATAGAGCTTTTTCCTCACACGGTGACCATAGGTGCAAAGTTCGGCGTTGTCGCCGTTGTTATGGAAAATCATCCTTACGAAGTGGCTACTTTCCGTAGCGATGATGTTTATGAAGATGGTCGACATCCTTCCAATGTAAAATTCTCTTCAGCCAAAGAAGATGTGTTCCGGCGCGACTTTACCATCAATGGTCTATTAATGGACCCGACCCGCGGTGAAATATTCGATTATGTCAACGGCCGTGCTGATATCGAAAGAAAGATAATCCGCACCATTGGCGATCCCGACAGCCGCTTTAGTGAAGATTATTTACGAATGCTTAGAGCGATTCGCTTTACGGCTAATCTCGGTTTCGAAATAGAATCAGAAACAAAAAAAGCCATTGAAAGACACGCACCGAAAATAAATCAAATCAGTGCAGAACGTATTCGGGAAGAACTCAACAAAATCCTGACACACGGTGGCTCGCGCATCGGTTTTGAACTGATGGTTGAAACGGGCGTTCTGAAAGAAATATTGCCTGAAGTTAATCAATTAAAGGGTGTCGAACAACCGCCGCGTTTTCATCCCGAAGGCGATGTCTGGCAACATACGTTAAAGATGCTCGAGTGTTTACCTGCGAACGGAAACGTTGAAAAGGACATTTGTCTGGCATGGGGAGTGCTCCTGCATGATGTCGGCAAGTCTGTCACCCGCAGTGAAGATGAAAACGGAGTACATTTTTACGGACATGTTCAAAAAGGAGAAGCAATCGCCGAAAATATCATGCAGCGGCTCCGGTTTTCCCGCGCACAGAGAGAGACGGTTCTTCATCTCATTCGTCAGCATATGGTTTTTATGAATGTTCGGAAAATGCGTCCGGGCAGGCTTAAAAGATTTTTGCGTATGCCGAATTTCGATTTGCATCTGGAATTGCACCGTCTCGATTGTATCGCCAGTCACGGTATTCTGGACAACTATGAATTCTGCTGTGAACAGCTAAAGATTTTGGCTCTTGACGATTTGCATCCACATCGCTTATTAACAGGAAACGATTTGATCGCCATGGGATTTACTCCGGGAAAAATCATCGGAGACATTCTTCATTCGCTCGAAGAAGAACAACTGGAAGGACGGATTCAAACACACCGGGATGCCAGAGATTATGTGCTCAGAACCTGGCGAAATGAATAATACGGTTTATGACAACAACGATAAACATTAAGTTTAAAATCATTTTATTTTTAATTTTTATACTGTTGTTCTCCTGTTCACATAGAACCTCGCGTGTGGCGGTAGCATCCCTTCCCGTCCGGCATACCCCCCCATTGGAGTTGATGAGATATACTATTCAGGCTGGAGCTTTCAGAAACGTCCATAATGCGGTACGTCTGACAGAAAAATTAAAAATCAACCATGGACTGGACGCGACATATTTTCTTGCTGCCGATAAATTATTCAAAGTACGTTTCGGTAACTTTGCCACAAAAGAACTGGCAAGAAAACGAGCGCTCCATTTAGTTGAAGTACATATCATTGAAGAATTTTACATTGTTCAGCCTGAAGAATACTCCGTTGCCAAACGTAAGCAATTAGGGACCGATTACCTGAGAGAAGCGCTTGTAAAAACAGCCAGAGATTTTATTGGTGTTCCCTACCTTTGGGGCGGCACGTCTGCCGATGATGGATTTGATTGCAGCGGACTGACCATGACGGTGTATCAGTTAAACGGCTTCAATCTTCCCCGTCATTCGGCCAGACAATTTGACGCCGGGAATTCCATAAGTAAAGACAGCTTGCAGAAAGGCGATCTGGTATTTTTTTCTGAAAAAGGTTCAAACCGTGTATCGCATGTCGGAATTTATATCGGAGATGAAAAATTCATTCATGCTTCCTCTCATGGCAAAGAAATTCGGATGGATTCTCTGTCTTCTAATTACTTTACAAGACAATACATCGGCGCCAGAACTTATTTATAATATCATTTATAACAAAAACGCACTGCAATTTTGCTTAAAACTAATTATTAAAATTATTTTTATTAAAATATTTTTAATTTATTTCCAATCATGAAATTTTTTATCAAACATTTATTAGCCTTTCACTATCTTGTAATTTAATCTTCCATCCATTATGTCTCTGATGAATGAACATCGGGAAATGCACTACGGACGCGGCTTACAAACAATCTATAAAAACAATATTGCTTTTTTTGTTTCCCGCCTAATTTTAAAATATTTTTTAATCGGAACGTTGCTGTAAGATAATTAAATATTTTTTATAGTTTTTATTGACGTAATAAAAAAAATAAAGTAAAATTTTCATCAAGATAACGTATTAGAAGTTTTTAATACAACAATTTTTTTAAAGGAGGCTTCACCTAATGGCAACAGCAAAGAAAAAAGCGGTAAAAAAAGTTGTAAAGAAAAAAGCGGCTCCAAAGAAAAAAGCAGTAAAGAAAGTTGTAAAGAAAAAAGCGGCTCCGAAGAAGAAAGTTGCAAAAAAGAAGTAGAAAAAGTATCGTTGTTCAACTCAGCATCTTTTGAAGGAGACACGTTGGTGATGTTTTTAAGGGATGTTTTTGAGAGCGTTGCAGTCCATCTCTTGATAAGGTGATTTTCTCAATGGTGTCTCAAAGCAGAACACCTGGCGGTAACTGCTTCATGGCGGTTGCCGCCTTCATTTTTTGATGCGGTTTCCCTCTTTTCTTTAATCGTTGATTTTCCCAAGGATTTGTGTCTATATAACACGCAAATTTATTATTCCGAAATCACGGGTATCAACTCCAGGGTAAGCCTTGGACCCTGATTCCGCCCCTAGGCGCGGAGTATTATACCCTCCGCTGTGCGGGATTGTTTGACTTACAAATTTCAATACGCCACGATTTTGAATTTTGAGTCTCACAATAAATTATTTTTTCTTTATATATTAAAAACGGAGTTATAAAGAATGCTTGAATTGAAGAAACTATATTTTACCGCAACGATCAACGAAGAAGGAAACGGCCCTTCACGCAATATTATTGACGGGATAGATTTTAATTTTGAAAAAGGGAAATTTTACGCCATTACCGGTCCCAACGGCAGCGGAAAAACCACGCTGGCTAAATTGATTATGGGAATTAATCCCGTTGCCAGCGGTTCCATTTTATTTGAAGGCAGAGATATTTCCAATCTATCTATTACGGACCGCGCTAAAGCAGGCATTGCTTACAGTTTTCAGCAGCCGGCCCGTTTCAAGGGAATCACATTCCGTGATTTACTGTCCATTGCAACAGGAACGGATGAGGAAAAAGTATTTCTGGAAATTGTCTCAAGAGTGGGTATTTGTCCTTTATCTTTCCTTGATAAAGAAATCGATGCGAATCTTTCCGGCGGCGAGATAAAGAAAATAGAGCTGGCCACGACGATTGCCGCCAATCCGAAGCTCGCCATTTACGATGAACCGGATACGGGTATTGATTTATGGACGATACATCCCATGGTCAACCTCCTTAAAAAAGAACTCACACCGGATAAAACAACCATTGTAGTCAGCCACAATAAATCTTTTCTTGATGTCGCTGACGTGATTATCATCTTAAATCAAGGTAAAATCGTATATCAGGGGAACTTGAAAGACGCGCTGCCATTATTAAATGACTTAAGCATTTGCGCTTATCATCATAAACTAGAGGGAATAGAAAATGCTGAATGCTTTAGATAAAAAATTATTAAAAACTGTTGCTGAACTGGAAGATTTGCCCAAGGGAGCCTACAACATCAGAAAAAACGGAAAGCTTCTCCACCGGCAAGTATCCGCCAATATAGATATAGAAACAAATGCCGAAGGAACAGGCATTATTGTCACCATTAAACCGGGAACGAAAAACGAATCGGTTCATATTCCAGTTATTTTAAGCCAAGCCGGTCTTTATGACGTCGTTTATAACTCCTTTATTATCGGCGATGAGGCTGAGGTCACCATCATTGCCGGATGCGGCATTCACTGCGGATCGCCTGAACCGGAGGGCCATGCCGGCATCCACGATTTTCACGTTGGTAAAAAAGCAAAGGTAACCTACGTGGAAAAGCATTTTGCCACGGGCGAAGGAAAAGGCCGTCGCACCCTTAATCCCACGACCAAAGTATTTCTGGATGAAGGAGCAACGGCGGAAATGGAATTAACGCAGATCAGCGGTGTCGATGAGGCAAACCGTTTGAACGAGGCGGAACTCGGCCCCGGCAGTCTTTTGCTGATCACAGAAAGGGTTCTGACCGAAGGTGAACAAACGGCGGTATCTACTAATAATATCATTCTGCAAGGTTCCGGAAGCAGCGCCAATATGATTTCCCGTTCTGTTATGAAGGGAAACTCCAAGCAAATCTTTCACGCCAACATGGAAGCGCGAAACAAATGCTTTGGACATGTCGAATGTGATGCCATTATTATGGATAACGGCACCAATGAAACCATGCCTGCGCTGAAAGCGCTTCATCCCGATGCTGAACTGACCCATGAAGCCTCAATCGGTAAAATCGCGAATGATCAATTGACCAAACTGATGAGTCTGGGACTAACATACGATCAGGCTGTCAACAGAATCATTCAGGGCTTCCTGAAATAACAGGATAAACCCAGCCCAACGGCGTGTATCGAGATGAAAACAAAAAAAGAACGCAATGTCCAATTCAAAAATTTGCTGGTAACCGGCGGCTGCGGGTTTATCGGCAGTAATTTTATTCACTATTTAATCAACAACAAAGATTTCTCCGGCAGAATAATTAATGTGGATAAGTTAACTTACGCAGGCAATCCGGAAAATCTGGCCGACATAGCCTCAGATTATCCTGCCAGATACATTTTTCAGAAAGCGGATATCTGCGACATCACTACACTTGAAGAGATATTTTCACGATACGATATAGACGCTGTCTGTCACTTCGCCGCCGAATCGCATGTTGACCGTTCCATAAAAACACCTGGAGATTTTATTCAGACGAATATCGTCGGAACTTTTAATCTCCTGGAGCACGCTAAAACATGCGGCAATAAATTCAAACTGTTCCATCATGTCAGCACCGATGAAGTATACGGTAGCTTAGGCGCCGAAGGCCTTTTCCGTGAAGACACTCCGTATAGTCCCAACAGCCCTTATTCTGCTTCCAAAGCCGCTTCCGATCACCTGGTACGCGCTTATTATAAAACTTTCCGCTTACCTGTTACAATTTCTAATTGCTCCAATAACTACGGGCCTTATCAGTTTCCTGAAAAACTCATGCCATTAACCATTGTTAATGCCCTTGAAGAAAAATGCCTTCCCGTTTACGGTAACGGAAAAAATATCCGCGACTGGCTTTATGTCGAAGATCATTGCGAAGCAATCTGGACAATCATGAAATCCGGCGGAGAAGGAGAAACCTATAACATCGGCGGTAACGCTGAAATGGAAAATATTATGATTGTCCAGATGATCTGTGATATTCTTGATGAAATCAAACCTGCGAGAAATGGAAAACCGTATCGCCGGTTGATCAGCTTTGTCAAAGATCGCCCGGGACATGATAGACGTTACGCGATTGATTTTACCAAACTCAACAAGGAACTTGGCTGGACACCACGGGAATCCTTCCAATCCGGTTTGCAAAAAACAGTTGAGTGGTATTTAAAGCAGAAAAAATGGGTGGAAAGCATCAAAACCGGTGCTTATCAGGACTGGATTAAAGAACAATACGCTTGAGAATCCATCCATGATTGAGGTTTTTATTTCCTCCAGTCCAGCCACATAATGTAAAGAATCATGAAAATGCTGTATATCGCGGAAGGCAGGGCGGCTTCTTTCGCAAAGAGTTCTATGGCGAGTCCACCGGCTATACCCTGATTTTTTAACGTGCCCTGAAGAACAAAGCTGACTGTAATTTTTTTGTCGATTCTGCAAAACATACACGTTTTTTGAATTGCCCAGCCTAAAATAAATGTTGAGGTGAAGGCGATCCCGGCAACAGGTAATACCATGATTGGCCTGCTGAAAATCAAATCTCTGTTGACGCCGATCATCGAATAGAGGACGATAAAAAATCCCCAATCGGTTAACAGGCCGCGTACCCGAGCAATCCCGTCCTGCAAGTTCAAATAAAGAATAACCCTGGACAGAATCAACGGAAGAACAATCAGCAAAAGCATGATCCGGATGAGTTTATAAGGATCGTCAAAACCTTCACCGATAAGTATCCAGAAAATAAGCGGCATAATCAGTAAAGCGGCCAGATAGGAAGCCACTGTTCCGGATAATGTGTGGGAGACGTCACCTTGCAGAAGAACTGTGAAGGGAATGACAGCCACCGCCGGTGGAACCGCCGCTATCAGGACAAATCCAATCCACAGATTTTTATCATCCATAAATAAAGTCGACAAAAAAAGAATAACGCCTCCCAGAATAACATAGCTCATTAATATTCCGGCAAACGACGGTTTAATCTGAGCGCGTAGATTTTGTAAATAGTTATCGGGAACATTTATTGTCGCCAACGTCATGACCAGAGCCAATGCGGGGATCATCAGATATTTCATCCATTGCGCTGGCTGCGGAAGAATAAGGCCCAGCGTTATGGCCAAAACAAAAATAAAATAACGATGATTAAGAATGCGAAACATTGCAATCCTCGAATATCAAACGAACCCAATTTAAAATTATTCGTACATATCACAAAATGCGCCATTGAAAAGGCCTTTTCTATATGCTAATGTTTGCTCAAGAAAAAATATTGGAGGGGAATTTATGTCCAAGTCAGAAGAAAATTTAAAGGAAGCTTTTGCCGGAGAATCACAGGCAAACCGTAAATATCTGGCCTTTGCCGCCAAAGCCGATCAGGAGGGATTTCCGCAGACGGCAAAATTATTCCGGGCGGCAGCGGAAGCGGAAACGGTTCACGCCCATGCTCATCTGCGGGCATTAAAAGGAATCAAATCCACCAAGGAAAACCTTCAGGAAGCGATAGCCGGAGAGACTCATGAGTTTAAAAGCATGTATCCGGCCATGATTGAAGCAGCCAAGGCCGAAGGAAATAAGGACGCTGAACGCACATTTCATTTTGCCAATGAAGTGGAAAAAATTCATGCCAGACTTTATCAGGAAATGCTTAACAACCTAGATAATACCACAGATTCCTACAGCTACTATGTCTGCCCGGTCTGTGGATATACCGTGGAAAAAGAAGCTCCCGAATTTTGTCCCATTTGCGGCGCCAAAGGAAAAATGTTCAAAAAAGTTGATTAATACGTGGCAACGACAAAAATCTTCAAGGGTATGATTTGGCCATCAAAGAAATATTAATCGTGATCAGCGGCATCGTTTTATTTCTGATCGGCATGTTCAATCTTTCTGCCGCCGTCCGGAAATTGATTGATATCCGCATTAAACAATACATCAAATATGCCGTGGGAAGACCGTTTTGGGGTCTTCTCACGGGCATTTTTTCGACAATCGTTTTTCAGAGTTCTTCCGCATCCACCGCGCTGACTATTGGACTGGTCAGTGCCGGACTAATCAGTTTTTCCAATTCACTCGCCATCATCCTGGGCGCTGATATCGGCACGACACTGACGGTACAATTCGTCATCTGGCGTTTCACTGACATATCTCCGTTCATTATTTCCATCGGCGGGCTCCTCTGGTTGACCGGCAGAGAAAAATGGAAGACGGTGGGCGAAATGATTTTTTATTTCGGCCTGATGTTTTTTGGTCTGGATTTAGTAGGCAAGGCTGTGGAGCCTCTTAAAAAATCAATAGCTCTTATAGAAATGTTTACTCAAACACACAATCCTCTGGTCGGAATAGGAATGGGTATCGTCGTTACCGGCCTTGTACACGCCTCCGCCATTCCGATCAGCATTATGGTCCTTCTTGCGCAGCAGGATATGATATCTCTGGAAAATGCCGTGGCCATAGTTATGGGAGCGAATATCGGCACTACCATCACCGCTTTACTGGCCGGAACAGTCGCCACCAGAAGCGGATTGAGAACGGCTTTCTCTCATCTAATATTCAAATGCGTAGGAATCGGCCTTTGTTTTCTTTTTATGCCTTTTTTCATTGATATTTTACACAGCATTTCGTCAAATACCGCTCAGCAAATTGCCTTTGCCCACTTCCTGATGAATCTTGTCATTGTAACAACTTTTATTTTTCTACTGACACCTTTTGCCGCCATGATGAATAAATTGCTTCCCGGTGACGATGAAGTCCTTTCCGTCTGGCCGGAATACCTCGACAGCAAAGATATTTTAAATCCACAAAAAGCGCTGGAAAATGTTCATAAGGAGCTGACAAGGCAAACCAATCTGGTTCAGCAAATATATTTGAAAAGCGTAAGAATGATTGATGATTATAAGGAGGCAGAGGGAAAATCTCTCTTCTACATAGAAATGGTCGTAAAAAATATCCGCAGACAAACGGTCAGATATCTGCGAAAAATATCTGCACAGAAATTATCCGAAGAGTTTTCAAAAAAAATCTTCGCTTATACGGCCATGACCAACGATATTGAAAGGATAGGCTCTCATGCTTTATGTATCAATAAACTGGCCTTTCAAAAAGCTGACCGGAGAATTATTTTCAGTTTTCCCGGCGAACACGAATTAAATGACATTATTGAACTGGTCAGCCGTAATTTTGCCGATGCTGTTTCTATGATTGAAAAACCGGATATCAATAAAAACATGGAAATTGTTGAAAGAGAAGAAACGGTTGATGTAATGGTTAAGGAATCTCGAGATAAACACCTGGAAAGATTTCATAAACGTCTTTGCGATCCGGATGCAGGACCTATTTTTGTGGAGATGCTTCTGCATTTGGAGCGGATTTCCGATCTCTGCAATAATATCTCTGAATATATGTGTGAGACTCAATAATGCCGGCATTTCAATCAACAAAAAAACATTCCATACTCATTTAATTCCCAACATAAAAACGTGTTGCTCTAAACAGCATAATCACTTATAATAAATAAAAATGTATTTACTTGAACATCCTTGCACGGAGGTATCAAGATGAATAAAAGAATCAGCGCACTGAAATTTGCTCTTGAAAACGAGCAAAGCGAAAGAGAATTTTATCTGGCTCACGCCCGCCGGACGAAGAATCTTGCCGGCAAGAATATGTTCAAGCAAATTGCCGACGAAGAAAAAGAACATTATGAAATGCTGAAAAAACTCTTTGAAAAGTGGGAAGCAAAACAAAAATGGCCGGCAACAATCCCTTTAAAAGTCAGAAAATCACGCTCCAACAATATCTTAAAGTCAATGTCGGGAAAAAAAGCCGCCCGCATTAAGGGCAATGAAGACGATCTCAAGGCTATTCGGACGGCCATTGATTTTGAAGCCAGAGGTATGGCTCTTTATACCAAGTTGGAGAAAGGAAGCGACGATCCTAAAGAAAAAGCTTTTTTTAATTTGCTCGCCGGCATCGAAAGGCAACACTTTCTTTCCCTGCGTGACACGGAAGAATTCCTGACTGACCCTGCTGCCTGGTATCAGAACATTGAAAAAGCTTCACTAGATGGCGGTTAAGACGAAACACTTTTTGAATTGTTAGCGACATGCTCCAGTGTTAAATTCAGTTCCGTCCATCGGTTATAAGCTTTTCCCAGTTCAGCGTTAATATCTTTTAATTCCAGATTCATCGTTTTTATTTTCGATGAGACTTTATGCATCTGTGGATTACACAATGCCTTTTCATGCTCTGCTTTTTTTGTTTCCAGTGAAGTAATTTTCTTTTCCAGAACGGATAATTCCTTTTCCAGCGGCGCTCTTTTTTTGTAAATCTTGTTCCTCTCCTCCGCTTTCCGACGCCTCTTTTCCTTACTTTTTAATGTCTGCGTTGGGAACAATGTCCTTGAAATTTCTTCATTTCCGGCTGAAATTATTGCTTGGCTGCGTTTCTCGATAAAATAAGAATAATTGCCGTCATAGAAATTGATTGTCCGATCCTTTAATTCAAATACTTTGTTTACCAGATGATCCAGAAAATAGCGGTCATGTGATACGATGGCCACGGTTCCGTGATAGTTGACTAGGGCGTTTTGAAAAATATCCCTGGTTTTGACATCAAGATGATTGGTCGGTTCATCAAGAATCAGAAAATTGGTATCCAGAAGCATGATTTTCAAAAGTGCGAGCCGCGATTTTTCTCCACCGGAAAGCACCGCAACAGACTTGAAAATATCATCTCCTGAAAACAAAAAAGCACCCAACAAATTGCGTTTGTCCTGATCGGAAGCCTTGACCGGAACAGAATTTACCTCTTCCCAGATTGTATTTTTGTAATTCAGATTCTGTGAACTTTCCTGGGAAAAGAAAGCCATATTGACACCGTCGCCGTATTTTACTTCTCCGCAGCAAGGCTGCTCGGTCAGGCTCAACAATCTGGATAACGTCGATTTGCCGGAACCGTTCACGCCAACAAAAGCAACCTTGTCACCGCGAAACAAGGTAAAATTCAAGTCGCTAAAAACATTTATATCACCATAATGATGCCCCATGTCGGCTATTTTTACCACCTCACGTGCACTTTTTCTGCCTGCAGGAAATTTCATGGAAACGGTCTTTGCCTTTCCCTCCAGCTTGATTTCTGAAAATTTTTCCAGCATTTTAACGCGACTCTGTACCTGCGCAGCCTTTGTCGCCTTATAACGGAATCGCTCAACGAATTCTTCGACTTTTTTAATCTGAGCTTTCTGCAATTCCATTTCTTTTTTTAAGGCGGCATAGCGTTTTTCCTTCTCTTTTAAATAATACGAGTAGTTCCCTTTATAGATATGAATATTGTATGATGATAGTTCGGCAATCTGCATGGCTATTTTATCGAGGAAGAAATGATCATGTGAAATAACCATGATGGTTCCCGGATAATCCTTAAGATAGGATTCAAGCCACTCCATGCTTTCTGTATCCAAATGATTGGTCGGTTCGTCCAGAAGCATGATATCAGGTTTGGCCAAAAGAATAGACGTCAGCAGGATGCGCATTTTCCAGCCCCCCGAAAACGAATCGCAATTTTGATTAAAGTCACTTTCCTTGAAGCCAAAACCCTTGAGCACCTGTTTAGCGCGGGATTCAAAAGCGTAGCCGTCCATAGCGTTGAAATGAGACAGAGCGTCAGAATATTTTTGCGAAAGAGCTCCATATTCCGATGTATGATGTCTGATCAAGGATAACTGATGCTCTAGATCCCGGATTGATTCTTCAATTGTTGCAAGTCCACTTTTCTTTTTGAGAAAATTAATCAGCGGGACGGGTTCAAGTTCAACGAGATCCTGCGGCAGATATCCGAATCTTTTTTGCTTTTTACCGGGAATTTCTATCCTCCCGGAATCAAGAGGCACCTGTTCTAATATCGCCCGAAAAAGGGTTGTCTTGCCGGTACCGTTTTCTCCAACCAGACCGATGCGGTTCTGGGGATGAATCGTCCAGTTGATATTGTCGAAAAGCTTCTTATCTAAAAAAGAAAGGCTGACGTTACGAAAGTAAATCAATAAAACCATCCATCCATAAATTGGCGTTCACATGACAAATTTATATAAAAATCATTCGAAGATACCATCGAGGATAGATTTTTTTAGTGGGTGAAGATGTTTAATTTTTGTTTTTAATCATTTGATCATGTGCATCGATGTGTCCTTGTTCAATTACCTTACGATACCATTTCGTGGCTTCAGCATCGTTCCGATCAACGCCCTTTCCTTCCAAATACATCAAGCACAAATTGAACTGAGCCGTTGCGATTCCGTTTTCTGCGGATCTCAAGAACCATTTCGCAGACGCGGCATAGTCCAGAAGCCCTCCTTTACCATATATCCAGCCAAGGTTTAACTGGGCATAGGCATGTCCCTGCTCCGCCGCCTTCAGATACAACTTTACGGCTTTGGTATAATCTCTTAAAACACCTTTGCCATTATGATACATCCAGCCCAGATTATTCTGGGCATCGGCATGTCCCTGTTCTGCCGCTTTCTGATACCATTTGACTGCCTCGGCGTCATCTTGTGAAACACCTTGACCATTTTGATGCATCCAGCCCAGATTATTCTGGGCATCGGCATGACCCTTTTCTGCCGCTTTCTGATACCATTTGACTGCCTCGGCGTCATCTTGTGGAACACCTTGACCATTTTGATGCATCCAGCCCAGATTATTCTGGGCATCGGCATGTCCCTGTTCTGCTGCCGTGCGGTACCACGCAACGGCTTCTAAATTATCTTTTTCAACGCCTCTACCATGTTGATACATCCGGGCAAGGTTGTTCTGGGCATTGGCATTACCTCGCTGAGCAGCCACTTGGTACCATTTGACGGCCTCAACATCATCTTGTTCAACGCCCCTGCCGTTTTGATACATCAAGCCCAGGTTGTTCTGGGCATCAGCATGATTCTGCCGGGCTGCTTCAGCATACCATCTAACCGCCTCTTTATCGTCCTGCGCCACCCCACTGCCATTCTGGTACATTAAACCCAGACAATTTTGGGCGCCAGAATCTCCCGTTTCAGCCAAGGTCTTGTATAATTTAAATTCCGCGTCGTCGCTCATAAAAAATTATTTCTTAACCTCTGTTGTTTGCGCACTTTCTAGCAAAGATATATATTCTTTCAAATTTTTGATCGTTTCGCTCGGGGGAACAAAAAATTCGACTCCGGCCTCAAAGGATTTTTCACCTTTTATAGCCTTAATCCATTTTATCTGCCCGATGACAGTTATTTTCGGGCATTTGGCATTTAATTTCATTTCTGCTTTTATAAAATTACCCGGAGGCAAATATACATCGCCCTTTATTCTGACACCTAACAAAGAGATATCCTTGCTATTGTTCATGGAAAATTTTTCCTTGGGAAATTTTTTCCCATCAGCAAAAACCATTACATCAATCTGATCATTATCTGTTATTCGTTTCGCCCTTCTTTTTTCTACCATAGGATCATGCAACCTTAGTGTGGATATTTTGCCTGCTTCATATACTATCTGGTTTCATCATTGGAATAAAAATAAATCCAACATTTAAGAAGGCAAGGCATTTTTCACAAGAATTCATCTATTTGATCTTCTTCATGAATACTTCTTTACTTTTATATAAACATAACTCCTTTTTGTGTCAATTAATTTTTCAGATTTCTGATCAATAGAAACATTTTTAAATCTAATTTTCTATCGTTCTAAAATTCGTATAATTCAATAAGAAAAAGCATTTGCAATATACATTCTACAGAATCGTAAAGATTTTCACTTAAATGCACTCTCCCCACAGCTAGTTATGGGATTTCCAAAAGCTAAAAATCCGATCTCCGCAATCGATATTGCACATCACCTTTTTTTTCTGAAAACAAGCCTCAGCGGTACACTATCAAAGCCAAAACCATCGCGAATTTGGTTCATGAGATACCGTTCATAGGAAAAATGGATGCCTTTGGTGTTGCTGACAAAGAAGACAAAGGTCGGCGGTTTGACATCTGTCTGTGTCGCGTAAGAAATATGCATCTGTCTGTTTGCATAACGTGCCATCGGGTTGCTCCGCACTGATTTTTCTACCAAATCATTTAACGGAGATGTGCCTATTCTCTTTGTATATTGATCAAAAACTTTATCGATCAGCTCGAAAAGCTTCGGCGCGCGTTGTCCTGTAACCGCCGAGATAAAAATAATTGGAGCAAAATCCATGAATTTGATCTTATCTTTAATGTTCTCGACAAATTTTCCCACTGTGGAATTATCTTTTTTAATCTTGTCCCATTTGTTAACCACAATGATGCAGGCTTTGCCTCTTTCATAGGCAAGTCCGATGATTTTTGTATCCTGTTCGGTAATTCCTTCCTCGGCATCTATCAAAACGAGAACGATGTCACAACGATTGATTGACTTGAGCGCCTGAACGACACTGTATTTTTCAAGGGTTTGACTGATTTTGCTTTTTCTGCGGATTCCCGCGGTATCAATGAGCAAATAATTTTTCCCATGAACTTTTACCGTTGAATCGATGGCGTCACGTGTTGTCCCCGGAGTGGGGTTGGCAATGCTTCTTTCCTTTCCGAGGATCTTATTGACCAGTGATGATTTGCCAACGTTGGGTTTACCGACAATAGCAACCTTGATCTGCGTTTCTTCTTCGTGCTTATCGTTGAGCGCATCAGGAAATTCGCAAAAGATGACGTTTAGAAGTTCGTCGACACCCAGACCGTGTTGGGCAGAAATATGATGTATTTCATCGATTCCCAACCGGTAAAAATCGGCCAACATGTCTTTGTGACGGTCTCCGTCCACTTTATTGGCGACATAGAATATTTTTTTATTTTTGCTTCTCAAATGTCTGGCAATTTCCAGATCCGAATGGACCAGTCCTTCTTTTCCGTCCATTAGAAAAATAATGATATCCGCTTCTTCAATAGCCAGATTGCTTTGCTCGCGCATTTGAACAAGAATTCTTTCTTCCGATGCCGGCTCAAAACCGCCCGTGTCGATCAAGGTAAAAGCCTTGTCGTCACAAACGCAATCCATATAATTACGGTCGCGGGTGGCGCCCGGCTCATCAATCACGATGGCTTTTTGCTTACCGGCAATTCGATTGAAAAGCATAGATTTTCCTACATTGGGACGACCGACAATGGCTATGACTGGTTTTGCTGGCATTGAACCCTCAATTTTTCAATATGCCGAATTCCCGCAGCATGTTATCGGAGGTGGTCCATTCTTTTCGCACCTTGACAAATAATTCCAAAAATACCCGGGTGCCAAATAGTTTTTCCATTTCCTGCCTGGCTTCTGAACCTATTTTCTTGAGCATAGACCCTTTCTGACCAATCATAATGGCTTTCTGCGATTCTTTCTCCACGTTGATTGTAGCGCTGATACGAATAAGATTTTTTTCTTCATCTTCTTTGAATAAATCAATCTGCACCGCAGTCGAATAAGGAACTTCCTGTTTGGTAAAAAGCGTTATTTTTTCCCGGATAAATTCGGCGGCGATGAATCTTTCCGTGGCGTCGGTTTGAATATCATCCGGATAATATTTCGGACCTTCCGGAATTATTTCCTTAACGGTACTTAATAAATCTGGAACACCTTCACCTTTTAAGGCCGAAATGGGAAATATTTCTCTAAAATCATAAAGGACGCGAAATTTATCTATCAGCGGCAATAAATATTTTTTTTCGATGAGATCAATTTTATTGATAACAAGAACAACCGGCACGGTAATTTGAGCCAACGATTCCGTTAAAAATAAATCGTGAGGATGTACATCGCTATCGGCTTCAACGAGCAGCAAAAGAATGTCAACACTGCCGATTGTATCTCGGGCTGTCTGGACCATGGCTTTATTTAAAGGCGTTTTGGGTTTGTGCATTCCGGGAGTATCGAGAAAGATGAGCTGGGCATCCGGATAATTTTTAATGCCGGTTATTTTATTTCTGGTCGTTTGTGGTTTGTCGGTGATAATGGATATTTTATCGCCGATAATAGTATTGAAAAGCGTTGATTTACCCGTATTCGGACGGCCAATGATGCCTATGAATCCTGATTTAAACATTTATCCCCTTCGGATTATATAATGCCCGGAATCCTGATATGAAAAGATTCGCCCGAACCCGCAGACACGAAAATCTGACCGCGCGGCTGTTCGTATTTAGATTTTACAATTAAATTAGCACGCGGGTAAAGTTTTTTTATAGCGCTAATATTGACATTGTTTAAACCGCGGAAATGGGAGACATCCCGCTTTGATAATATAAAATGAATCTCCTTTGACTCAGGAGAAATATTCTTCAGGGTATGTATGATATGATTATAAAAAACAGAGGAAATAACCAAACTCCCGAATGACGGGTGAATAGGCCCTGCGAGGAGGGACGTTTCTTTTTCCATCTCCGGTGTTATATGTACACCCATCCTGATTAATCGTATGCCGGACTTTGATAACTTTTCCCAAGCAAGAACACACAATCCGATGGCTTCAGCAAGCGCCAGAGGTTTGTATCTTCCTTCCCTGAATTCATCCGCTAAAGCTGTATCTTTAAAAACAAGTGTCGGATGAATTCTGATAGTATCGGGCTTCAATTCTTTTGTTTTATCGATGGAATACATAAACCCTTCCTTTGTATCTTTGGGCAAACCGACCATCAGGTGCAGCCCTGTTCGGAAGCCATGTTTTTTCAATAGGGTGATAGCATTCACGATGGAAGAGGAATCATGCCCTCTTTGAGCAAACCACAGTACTTCATCAACAAAGGACTGGGCGCCGATTTCCACGGTGGAAACCTTGTATTTTTTTAGCAATGCCATATTGTCTTCTGCAATGTAATCGGGTCTTGTTGAAATTCTGATGGATTTGACCAGACCCTTTTGTATAAAAGAATTTGACCAAAAAAGAAGCTCCTCCTGATAAGCGGGATCAGCTCCGGTAAAACTTCCACCATAAAATGCGATTTCCACATCCCTGGATTTATCTTTATTCCACGTCAGATATGAATTCACTTCCGCATCAAAATATTCCTTAGTGATTTGGGGAGGGATATTTCCGGCAGATATTTTTTGATTGCAAAAGACACAACGGTGCAAACAACCACTGTTCATAATAAATAAAGGAATAACCAGGGGACGGCCGCTTTCTTCACATGCATCGTTAGTCTTCTTCATTTTGCAGTATTTCCCAGGCTTTTTGTGCCGCCTGTTTTTCGGCCTCTTTTTTGCTTTTGCCGCTGCCATATTCTGTTAATCTATTCACGATAACAACCCGGACTTCGAATATTTTGGCGTGTTCCGGACCTTTTGAATCAACGACTACATAAATCGGAACGCTTTTATATTTTTTCTGACAAAGTTCCTGCAAAGCGGTTTTATAATCAAAATATCCGGAAGGCATGGGATCATCTTTCAAAAGCGGTTCAATTATTTTCTTAATGACATCCTTCACATTTTTAAAATCCGAATCAAGATAAATTGCGGCAACAACAGCTTCGAAAGCGTCTGCCAGAAAGGATTCTTTCGCGCGGCTTCCCGCATTTTCCTCGCCTCGGCCTATTAAAAGGCAATCACTAATTTGTAGACAGCGCGCCAGTTGAGCAAGATTTTCTTCACCGACAATGGCAGCCCGAATTTTTGTCAGATCGCCTTCCGATGAAGACACATATTTCTCGATTAACAAGTCGCTTACACAGGCGCCTAGAATACTATCTCCCAAAAATTCCATTCTTTCATTATCCATAACTGGAAGTTGCTGATTTTCATTAACATAAGAACGATGCGTAAGGGCAGTAGAAAGTAGATTTATATTTCGGAAACTATATCCGAGCCTAACTTCCAATTGATTTAAAATCTCTAATTGTTCATTATTCATAAATATTTTTTAAACAATCATTATAATTATGGTTCTGTTAATACCATAAATTCAAAAAGCATTCCCGTATTTTTTAAGCCATGAATAAATTAAGAATTTTCAATACATGCGCGAAACAGTTTGAATCATCATAATTTTGTCTGGTCATAATCATATGCATTAATTTAGATTTTAAATTATAAATTTTCATGATAAAATATAAAAAATTCGTCTCTAAAGGAAATATTATAATGGATGCAATCATCGATTTTATATCAGCGCATCCAGCGATAGCTGGTTTGAGTGTTGCTTTAATTATAATATTGTTCCTTCATTTCACTTTCAAAAGTCTGGTTAAATTTGTTTTGATCATTTTAGTTATCCTAATGATAATTTTCGGCATTAATTCCTTTAAAGGCAAGGACACACTGAATGGAGAAACAAAGGAATCAACTAAAATGACGCAATCGGTCATTGATAATATCAAGTTTAAAATGAGTCATATGATTGAGGATATGAAGGACCTTTACAGGAAAAGCAAGACGGCTCCTAAAGAGGTGGATAAATTGCTCGATTCTTCCGATAAACAATTGGATAAAGAATTTAAAAAGAAATAACTAATTTTCTTTTTTGGTAAATTACCCCAAAATATAATATTTTAAAATCAACATTATAATAAATTTATTTCCATCGCACGGACAGGACAGGCAGAAACACAAAGCTCACAACCATTGCATTTTTCCGGATCAAATATAACTTTTTGTGATTCCATTTCAAAAGATAGTGCCCCCGTGGGACAAAAAGCAGTACATGCCCCGCAATGAACGCATTGATCAGTGTTCTGGCTGACGCTTTTAGATAGCGGCTCAACTTTAAGACCCAATTCCTTCAGAAAACGGATCCCGTGATCAAAATTTTCTTTAGAACCACTTAATTCCAGAACAATAACTCCTTCGCGCCGGGGGAAAATTCTTGCCTTTAAAATATTAAACACAAGATTATATTGTTTAACCAGCTGGTAAATTACAGGTTGTTGAACAATTTCAGGAGTATAGCGAATAACTATTTTCTTGGAATACATGTTTTATAATCCACTAAATTTTTCAAAAAGATTAAAATATCAATAAAATATTGTCAAGGTAATTTAAAGAGGCTCGCTGAAAACGAACGAAGCGAACAAACTAAATAACCTAAAGATCATTGTAGGGACACTATAGGCGACATGGGATTTGAGAAAATTGCGTGCTTTGTGACATCGTTAATCGGTCAGCAGAAGTCTTTTCCAATCGAGAGTAGGAAAAGTCTGATGTAGAGGATGATCATCTTTAACAAAATGATGTTCAAGATTGAAAAAATGTTTCATGGCAATGTTTTTAACCATTTTGGGATTGACCACATCATCGTTCGTCCCGTGATAAATAATAACCGGTATTTTTAATTGAAAACTGGAATCCGGTTGAAATTCGGGAAGATTTAAAGCTGGCGCTAGCAGGATTAATTTTTTTATTTTGCTTTCATTTTCCATGGCATATTGAACAGCCATCAAACCTCCAAAACTTGACCCAACGATGATTAAATCTGATTTTCCGACAAGTAAACTATTTAATCTGCTCATACGTGATGCAAAATCGCCTGTATAATCCTCAATAATCATTTTTGGGAAATGTTTGGAAAAATATTGTCCTTTGGCACCCCGTGCTGTACTTTCCAGCCCATGAATAAATACAAGTGTGTTTTTCATTATTGTTTTTTCTC
Organism: uncultured Smithella sp.; assembly: GCA_964400795.1. GTDB lineage: Bacteria > Desulfobacterota > Syntrophia > Syntrophales > Smithellaceae > Smithella. The sequence continues at coordinate 32,857 of CAYNWA010000016.1, read as the reverse complement.
TATGTTCAAGATTTTTTAGTTGTCTAGATTATGTCAGTATGTTATCAATTCCGCAAGAAATTTAATGCAGGAGTTTTTCATTATGGCTTTGGTTTTACCCTTTAAAGCAGTACGCCCCCAACAAAAATTTGTTTCTCAGGTAGCAGCCCTGCCTTATGATGTTATGACGAAAGAAGAAGCCCAAAAAGCCGTGGCCGGTAATCCTTTGAGTTTCATGCACGTTGAAAAATCGGAAATTGATGTTCCCCACGGAACAAAAAGCGACGATGCTCTCATTTATCAGACTGCTAAGCGTAATTTTATCGACATGCGGGTGAAAGGAATTCTGACACAGGATGAGTCACCCTGCTTCTATATTTACAAACAACAGATGGGTTCGCAAACCCAAGCCGGCATTGTCGGCCTGATGAGCGTGGCTGATTATGATGCAGGAAATATCAAGAAACACGAATTAACCCGTCAGGATAAAGAAGAAGACCGTATTCGTCATGTGGATACAGTCAACGCGCAAACGGGACCGGTTTTTATAAGTTATCGCGAAAGACAAGGTTTAAATCAGATAGTCGGCCAAATCATGTCCGGTACTCCCGAATACGATTTTACTGCAGAAGATGGCATTAAACATACTGTTTGGATTGTAGCCGATTGCAAGCAAATTGAAGATATTAAAAAGGAATTCCATGCGGTTGATGCGCTGTATATTGCCGATGGACATCACCGCGCTGCTGCTGCCGCGACCATTGCCCGAAACAGACGTGCCAACGATAAATCCAATGACTCCATAAAAGAATATGAATCCGTCCTGGCAGTATTTTTTCCTCATACGCAACTGAAGGTTATGGATTACAATCGCGCCGTGAAAGACCTAAACGGTCTGACGCCGGAACAATTTATTGAAAAGATCAGTCCCGATTTCACAGTTTCAAATAATTTCAGTGACAGATCTCCAAAACAGCTTCACGATTTCGGTATGTATCTAAATGGTGAGTGGTACAAAATAACTATTAAAGAAGGGGCTTATAATGCAAACGACCCGGTGGCCAGTTTGGATGTTGCGATCTTGCAGGACCACTTGCTTTATCCTGTACTCGGAATTGAGGATCCACGTGTGAATAACCGTATCAAATTTATCGGTGGAATCAGAGGAATGGATGAACTTGAAAAACTGGTTAATCATGATGGCTTTGCCGTGGCATTTTCTCTTTATCCGACGAGCATGGAACAGATCATCAAAGTGGCCGACGCGGGAGAAATCATGCCGCCCAAATCAACATGGTTTGAACCGAAATTGCGCAGTGGTATTTTCACTCATAAACTGGATTAATCATTTTTAATCACCTGACGATGGAAGAAGAAACTCTTGATGAAATTCTAAACAGCGGGCTGAGGATTTTTCAAGCTAAAAAAGGGTATAGATTCTCTCTTGATGCTATTCTTCTTTCTCATTTTGTTTCTTTTAAGACTATTAACCGCGTTATCGATATCGGTTGCGGTAATGGCATTATTCCTTTAATTCTGGCAAAACGCTATCCCAATATTAATCTCGTCGGTCTTGAAATTCAGGATACCCTGGCTCGACTGGCTCGTAAAAATGTTGAATTCAATAATCTCGGAAACAGGATAGAAATAATTTCCGGAGACGCTCAACGAGTAAAAAAAATCTTCCAGGCACATGCGTTTGATGCAGCGATTTTTAATCCTCCCTACAGGAAATTAAATTCCGGTAGAATAAATCCCCTGACGGAAAAAGCCATTGCCCGTCATGAAATCAGCGGATCATTAAAAGATTTTTTAGCGGCCGCCAAATATCTTTTGAAACCATCAGGTACTGTGTTCACCATTTATCCCGCAAAACGGTTAGTTGAACTTATTGCTCTTTTTCGTTTAAGCCGCGTGGAACCCAAGAAAATGAGGCTGATTTTTTCCGACAATAAGTCCGAAGCGGTGTTTGTCTTGGTCGAGGGGAAAAAAAGCGGGCGTGAAGAATTAAAGATTAAACCGCCACTTTTTATTTATGCTCAAAATAAAAAATATACGAAAGAGATGTCTCATCTATTCAGCGAGCTTTCTCATTTTCCATCCGGCGGCGGCTGATTTCCAATTGCATAACGCGTTTCAATACATCCGCCAATTCCTGGTCAGCCAAAGAATCTGTACATTCAGCAATCATTTCTTTGTCCCTTTTTCTCAGTACAGTTTTCCTCGCGTGAGAAATATTCTCCGATTCTTTTTGTGGTATATTTGTGTGCCCTACGATGAAACGTAATTCTTTTATTTGAGATTTTGCGTAAAGTTCATTCAACTTCTTGAGAATTTCTTCTTTTATGAAATGAAGCTGCTGTACCCAAACAGAGGATACGGTTTTTACAAACAAAATGCCGTGTCTGAAGGAATCAATTTGTGTCCGGGAGGCAATTTGCGGCCCAACGGCTTTCGGCCAAATTTTCAGCAAAGCTTTTTCTTCAAATTTCGATGCCATTCCTCTTTTGTTCAAAAGAGGAAACAGGACTTCACCTATTGGCTGTAACTTAGCCTGTCGTTTTCTTCTGCGCATGATTTTTCTTTGGCATAAATTAGAAGATGGGTCAATAGACAATCCCACTTATATTGCGAGTCTATAGTGACCCTGCAGTGCCCTTCAGGGTATTTAGTTTATTCGCTTCGGGAATATCCCAGTGTGCCTTGCACACGGGATAGTTCGTCCAACATATTTCAGTGCACTTCGTTTCTGAAATATGGGACTCACTAATTCCACTTACGCTTCGAATTTCACTTCGTTCGTTCTTAGCGAGTCTCCAATCCCGCTCCGCTCCGCTTCGCTTCGGGGATAATTCCACTTACGCATCGAGCTGCGTTTCACTTGTTCTCTGCGAGTGTCATTAAAAAAGCGGGGAGGTCCAAAGACCTCCCCGCCCAAAGTTTATCTTTCTAGAATAATTTATTCGCCGAAGAATTGTTCATCTGTAATATCCATACAGCTCTGTTCATTCTTCTTCAAGTTTTCCAGATGAGCAGGAGCAAGCCCGGTGATACGATTAATAAAGAATTTGGCGCTCCGGATCTTACCCATGTAGAAATTTTTCTCCTGATCGCCTGTTGCTTCGAAATATTTCTTGGCGGCTACATTGGCCATTCTCAGGTGCAGCCAGCCGACAACGGCATCTCCCAGAGCGGTCAGATAATCACAGGCTCCAATCAGCGGCACGTAAGGCGTCGTACCGATCATCTTGGAGAAATCCTTTGCCGTTAATCCGGCGGCAGTCAAAGCGTCTTTGACAACGGCGGCTTCTTCCTTGAGAAGATCAAGTCCTTCGGCTTCTTTAATAGCGTCTGCGGTATAGTTAAGCAGATTGATGAAATAAGTACCTTTCTTCATGCCCAGCTTGCGTCCCAGCAAGTCAAGAGCCTGAATACCGTTTGTGCCCTCATAGATCATATTGATCACGTTATCTCTCACCATCTGCTCAACCGGATATTCACGGCAGAAACCGTAACCGCCGTATGTTTGCACGGCCAGTTCGATGCTTTCCTGGGCTCTACCTGTGCTATAGGATTTGACAATAGGCGTCAGCACTTCAATCATGCCGGTCCAGTATTCTTTTTCTTTTTCCATTGCTTCTTTATCGACATTCGGATCCATGGCTAACGCCCACATCGCGTTGATCTCATTATCCATGCAGAAGTAGCAGAACAGGCATAGAAGGCGCAGACCTTCAGAAATTGATTTCTGTTTGAGCAACATTCTACGAACGTCCGGATGCTTAATGATCGTCACTTGCGGCGAGTCTTCAATCTTCATAGCCATGGCAATAACGTCCTGCCCCTGGAATCTCTGCTTGGCATAATCCAGAGCATGCAGATAAGCGGCCATTGCCAGAGACGCGCCCATCATACCGACGCCCTGACGTTCTTCGTTCATCATGTGGAACATGATCGGCATACCCTGACGTTCTTCGCCCATCAGCCAGCCGATGCATTTGTTGTCCGAACCGAAATTCAGAGTACAGGTGGCATTGCCGTGAATACCCATCTTGCTTTCGATGTTACCGCACTGCACATCGTTCGGTTCTCCGAGTTCGCCCTTCTCATTGAATCTGATTTTGGGAACCATGAAAATAGAAATACCCTTTGTTCCTTTGGGATCGCCTTCGATTCTGGCCAGAACAGGATGAATAATGTTCGGGGTCAGATCATGATCACCGGCGGAGATGAAACTCTTGGTGCCGACGATGGAATAAGTACCATCAGCATTCTTTTTGGCGGTGGCCTTTAAAGCTCCGACGTCGGAACCGGCGCCCGGTTCCGTCAGACACATTGTGCCCGCCCACTCGCCGGAATACATTTTCTGCAATACGACTTCGCGCAGCGGATTATCTAGGGGTAGGAACTGTTCCATCAACCTTGCCGCACCGTGGGTCAGACCGGGATACATGGTGAACGCCTGGTTGCAGGCCAGGAACATGTTCGCAGCGGCAGCAGCGATCGTCGCAGGGAAACCCTGACCGCCAACTTCCGGCTGGTCGGCCGTAGCCATATAGCCGGCTTCACAATAAAGTTTCCACAATCTTTTATACGATTCAGGTGTCGTTACTTTGCCCTTATCAAATGTTGCTTCGACTGGTTTACGATGAACCTCATCAGGATAGGTAGGCGCAAGCTCCATTTCCGAAAACTTTGCCGCCTGGTCAAGAACCATGTTGCAAGTATCCACATCATAATCCGCATAACGGCCTTTGCCCAACAATGTTTCGCCTATCTTCAATACTTCAAACACTTGGAATTTAATATCCCTTAAATCAACCCACAGACTCGCCATAAAATCCTCCTTAACTATTTTTTGTTAGTTGTATTTTTTGCTCTTTTCGAATGAGCGCCTTTAATCTATTATGCAAAATTAATTGATTATTTTTGACTAATCGCAACACAAAATTACTCAATTTATTAAAAGCTCTAAACCTGCGTTTAAAATGACCGAAAGTCATTTTTTGACTCTTATACATCTCAAAATTCACTCTGTCAACATAATAAGTAAGATTTCATGAATTTATTTATCATTTTTTCGGATTCTAAATAATTATCTTACAATATCAATTATTTATATATAATATTAATACTGTTTTCTCACACAGATAAACCGTCTTTTTATAAAAAAATATTCTCAGCATTAATGACCTCAATACGGAGAATATTTTTGTGTTTTTTTATATTTTATATAAATTTTATTTGGCTGATTCAAGATAATACTGCGTAATCTCATATATTGCATAATCCATCATGAGCATAACTCGCATAATACCGTCAATCGCCTGATTATGTTCCAATGCGTCAATAAAAATCGCCTGAAAATCTGCATACAGCCACATATGGCGGCGCATCAAAACGAGTCCGTAAATGGCTTCCTGTAAAGGGAGACCTATTTCATGACATTTTTTGGCGTATTTATGAAAATATTTCTGGGTATATTCAAGGCGATCTTCAGGAACCAGCAATTTCCGTAAGTTACGGTAAAAATCAACTGCGTAGACAATCAACTTTTCTTTTTTTATACTTTGATAATGTGTAGTCCGTTTATTCTTCTGAACTTCCATTGCCCAATGCCCGGCAATCTCCTCAGCGTTCTGTTCTGCTATATCAAGCAACTTTATAGATTCTACCATAAGAATATCTCCTTTCTGTGAGCGTTAGTACGGCATTACAATATCACCAAACGATTACTTTTTAATTTTATTTTTTTCCTGCATCAATTTTTGGTATTCTTTTGTCACCTCATAGCAAGCATAGTCGAACAACAAAATCGTACGCCCAAGTGTATCAAGCGCCTGCATTTGATCAATAGCGGACGTGAATATTGCCTGAAATTCCGCATAAAGCCAGATATGCCGCCTCATCAATATCAAAGCGTAAATCGTTTCTTTTGCGGGAATGCCCATCTCGTAACTTTCCTGCGCATAACTGCGGAAATATCTCAGTACATCATCCGTTATTTTCTCATCAAGAAACATCTTGCTGAAATTCTGATAAAATCTGACACATTGATAAACAAGATCATCTTCATTCAAACTTCTGTAGGTTGGTGTTTTAGCATTACTCTTCACATCTTTTAACCATCGTGCTGCCACTTTATCCGCGTGTTTCTCCGCCAGTTCCAGATACTTAATAGCATATGTCTTCATAGCCATCTCCTTTCCACCATAATAAATTCGTTTGAACGTTTGATTTTAATATAAGACATGATAACGTTTTTGACAATATTTTTTTATCGATTTTTTGTAAAACCAGAGGTCAGTAACTTTTTTTCGTACCTTGGCGACAATATTTCATTGACACGCAAGGCTAAAAAATCCTATAGTGCACGCGCAATAACCTTTTCCCGATTAATTTCAAAAAATAATGCTAAGGAGACGCTAAAATGATCAATCTCAAAAATTTCATTCTAGCCCTGTTATTTTGCGTCATTACTGCAACACTTGGTTGTACGTCCCTGGGAATGAATACTATACCGCTGGACAAATTGAAAGCAAAATATGCCGATTCCGAATCAGAAATTATTCAGATTGACGACATGAACATTCATTACAAGGATGAAGGTCAGGGACCGGTTTTGATACTGCTCCACGGTGTCTGTGCTTCTTTGCATACATGGGATGGATGGGTTGATCGCCTGAAAGGGAAATACCGAATTTTAAGGCTCGATATTCCGGGATTCGGATTAACAGGACCGCCCCCCGACCCGTCTCTCAATACAAAAGAAGGGGCCGTGAGTCTATTTGAAAAAGTTGTAGATGAAATGAAACTGGATAAATTTTACTTAGCGGGAAATTCACTGGGCGGTTACATATCATGGAATTATGCTCTGAAGCATCCGGAAAAGGTTGAAAAGCTTATTCTTATAGATTCTGTTGGATTTCCCCAGCCTCTGCCCGGTATCATCGCCTTTGCCAGCTTCCCAATCATACGGCCATTTGCAAGATACATTTATCCTCGTTTTTTAGTAGACGGCGCTGTGCAAGAGGTTTATGGAGACAAATCAAAAGTTACAGACAAACTCAAAGATCGCTATTTCGAGCTTGCCATGAGAGAAGGCAATAAAGGTGGAAGTGTTGATGTTTTTACCGAATTCAGAAGGATGTGCGACAATCAGAAGCTTTCAGAAGGGATAAAAGACCTGAAGCCTCCGATCCTGGTGATGTGGGGCACCAAGGATATCTGGACACCTTTCGACACCTCTTTCCCAAAATGGAAACAGGAATTGCCGAATGCAAAATTCATTCAATATGAAGGAGCCGGTCATACCCCCATGGAAGAACTGCCTGACGAAACAGCGCGTGACGCGGATCTTTTTCTTTCAGGGAAGATGTAAAAACTGCCAAAGATTGAGTAATGGGTCAAGCGAACAATAAAAGGGAGCTCTTTGATTAAAGAGCTCCCTTTTTGAATTTGTAGGTTTAGCAGATAATTTACTTCACTCTGCTTAACAAGGTAGCACCGCCATTACCAAAAGCACCGCAAAGTGCAGCCACACCATATTTGGCATCTTTACGATCAGTCTTCATAATGTTGTGCAAGGTCACCAATATTCTGGCTCCGCTTTCTCCTAATGGGTGACCAAGCGCTAAAGCGCCGCCCCAGATATTCACATTCTCGAAAGGAGCATTCTCGGCAATACCCAGTTCTCTCAAACAAGCAAGGGCCTGGCTACCAAAAGCTTCGTTCAGTTCCCAGACACCAATATCGCTGACTTTCTTGCCTGTACGTTCCAGAAGTTTCTTGACAGCTGGAACAGGGGCCATACCCATGATCGTCGGATCGACACCGCCCAAGGCACCGGCTTCGTATTTGATACTATAGGAAAGTCCCAGTTTATCGGCTTTGGAGCGTTCCATTAAAAGAAGAGCACACGCACCAATCGTCAGGGGTGAAGACGTTGCGGCTGTTACAACTCCATCCGGTTTGAAAGCGGGCTTCATGGTCGCCATTTTCTCCATTGAAACATCGCCGCGAATCCACTGATCGTAATCCGCTATAAAAGCTGTGCCATCGTCTTTTAAAGCTTCCATTGGAATGATTTCATCCTTGAATTTTCCAGCTTTGGTTGCTTCATCGGCTTTTTTATTGCTCCAGAAAGCCATGTTCTCCATATCCACCCTGCTGACTTTATACATTTCCGCGACCTTCTCAGCCGTATTGCCCATCGGAAAATCAAGGATGTTGTACCGGGTGGCCAAACGCGGAGCGAAATCCATATGCATCGCCATAAAAACTTTCTGCATGTCTTCCACGCCGGAAGCAATATAGGTATCACCTTCACCGCACATAATGGCACGCGCTGCATGCTGAGTAGCAGCCATACCGGAAGGACACTGCATGGTCAGGGTGTTGGTGGGAACCGATTCCGGAAATCCCCCGGCCAGCCAGGCGAGACGTCCGATATCATTCTGCATGCCGGTAATATTCGCGCAACCGCAGAAAACAGATTCGATATCTTCCGGTTTCACTTTGGGATTGCGGGCAAATAATCCATCATAAACTTTTGTCAGGACTTCATCAGGTCTTAAGGCTCTGAACCATCCTTTTTCATTGTGCGCCCGGGAATTAGGCGACCTTACACCATCAATAATTACACATTCACGCATTGTACAGCCTCCTCTTAATTATTTGTTTGAAAATTTATCAATGTTACACAATGATAAAAATGTTTCTGACTACAGACGTTAAATCAAATATTTACATTGATAACATTAATATCGAATGAACAGAGGTCATTACATGACCGCAGGTCAAATCATTGATAAATTTCTACCTTCATATAACGTCGATGTCAAGGGAAATTTATTATAAAATATTTTCGGCAGCAAGGATTTAATGATACGAAAAAAAGCCAAAAAAAAGTGTAATTATAGATTATTTATATGTAATTATTCATTGTTTTGATTATTTCTTCTTCAATATCAAGACCCCGGGCAGCATAATGCTCAACAGTTGATTTTAACTTTGAATACATTTCCATATCTGATAGATCGACAAGTTTTCTATAGGCACCGCTGCGTCTTCCGACTCGAAAAATAAGCCGCTCATCAGGGGATAGTTGAAAATATTGTTCGATCGTGGATAAAATTTTCTTTTTATCTTCAGGAAATCGTCCTTCGAGTTCCTCCAATAAATTTAATATGTGATCACTTGCAAAATATGTATTCTGAACACCCAGGTTTTCTACAAATAACTTTATTTCTCTAAGCACATCATCATCTTTCAAAGTCTGGAACTCGCCTTTGCCCATCAGTTCATCCAGCGCCGTGCCCGGCACGACATGAAGCGTCCGAAGTCGAATAAAATCAGGATTGATGGCATTCAGAACTTTCGCCGTATCCAGGGCATGCTGACGCGTATATTTTGTTCCGCCAAGTCCGGGAATCACGTATTCGCTCAGTTCAATACCGGCTTGCCTAATATTCAGCCCTGCCTTAATATGTTCGGTTGCAGTGACACCTTTGTTAATTAAAACCAAAACGTCATCACAACCACTTTCCATCCCGATATGAATGCGGGAAAGACCCGCATTTTTTAATTGTTCAAATTCAGTAATGGTCTTTCTTGCGGCCGTATGCGACCGGCAGTAGGAAGTAATTCTTTTTACATGTGGAAATTTCTCTTTCAAAAAATCAAGGATAGATACAAGATCGCCAGTCTTTAAAATCAGCGAATTGGCATCCTGCAAAAAGACATTTTCTCCGCCATAATAAAGCCAGGCTGCAACAGAATAAATATAATCGTTACGTAAATCCGGACTGTTATAAATATATTTTAGAACATTTCTGTTTACTCGACCTCCTTCACCACATTTCCAGGAAAGTTCGAGAACGTCATCGGCAATATCTTTCATCGCCTGAATATCTTTTTTAACCTCTTCCACGCTTCTTAATTGAAATTTTGTTCCACGATACGTGTGACAAAAAGCACATTTGTTCCAAGGACAATTTCTGGTGACGCGAATTAGCAGGCTTGTCGCCTCGCTGGGTGGACGAATCGGTCCCTGTTCGTAATAATTATTCATATGAGCCTCTTTCATTCGTCATGGGAATAATATAGCGATGATCTGCCTTCCGGCAAGTGCTTACCAATAACTACGGCAGGAATAAAAGTGGATCAATAGCTTTTCCTTTTAAACGGATTTCAAAATTCATGTAAACGTCGCCTGCATCATCTTTTTCTCCCAGAACGGCTATCACCTCTCCTTTTCTGACACGCTTATCTATTTTTACCAATCTTCTCTTAAGATGGGTGTAGACTGTGGCAAAACGACCCGGATGCCGGATGATGATGGTCTCTCCGTAATTTTTCAGATGGGAAGAAAAAATAACTGTCCCGGCTTCCGCTGCTTTTACTTTTTTATCCTCAGTGGAAACAATTTTAATCCAGTTATTAAAAGTTTTATTGGGCAGCACTCCAAAACGATCCTTAATCTCTCCGCGCACCGGCCAGTTAAAATTGTTCTTCCCCGCTTTTATTTTTTCATCAGGAACATGCGCTTTATGCATGGATTCGATTTTTTTTCCAAAAGTTTTTTTGTTCTGAATAGTTTTCACAGCAGGATTTTTTATATCTTCCGTTTTAAATTGCTTTTTTTGATTTGATGATTCTGCTTGCTTGACATCTTCGCTGTGTTCAATATTTTGAACGATGGCTGGACCGGTTTTGGGGGTTTTAATATTCGCATCACGGTTATCACTTTTAACATTTGCAACATCATCGATGACACGGGTTGCATGGGGAATGAAAAGAACGGAATTTTCTTTCAGCGAGTTAATATCGGTTATATTGTTAATTTTAGCCAATTCTTTTACGGAAACATTATACGCACGCGCAATACTCCAAAAAGTTTCATCCTTTTTCACCAAATGATAAACGCCCGCTTCACGGGCTTTGGATAACGGAGGGTCAAAACAGGGGACCATCAAACATACAACAAAAGAAATAAAAATAATTGATTTAAACGAATGATTTATTTTCTCCACCCGCTTTCTCCTATTAAACTGACAAAGCGGCATCCGCCCAAATCTTCTTTAATGATTTCTTCAGGATTTTCTGCCAAACGGGTAAGTTTATATAGCGTTTGCACATCACGGTCACCGACGGGAGCCACCATCCTCCCACCGACAGCAAGTTGATCCACCAAATATTGAGGAATTTCCGGCACCGCAGCCGTAATAATAATACCGTCGAAAGGCGCTTCTTCTCTCCAGCCGTAAGATCCGTCGCCCACTCTTATGGCTACATTATAAATATTAAGTTTATCAAGAATTCTACGTGCATTCGTCGCCAAAGAAGCAATACGCTCAACGGAAAAAACCCTGTCCGCCAGAAAAGCCAGAATTGCCGTTTGATAACCGGACCCGGTTCCGATTTCCAGAACTCTTTCCCGTCCCTTTAATTCCAAAGCTTCGGTCATGAGCGCAACAATGTAAGGCTGAGAAATCGTCTGATGCTCTTCAATAGGCAGAGGACTGTCATAGTAAGCCTGTTCAATAAGCCCTTCATCTATAAAAAGATGGCGTGGAACGGTCTCCATGGCTTTCAATACGCGAGAGTCAGTGATGCCTCGGTCTTTGATCTGGGCTTCCACCATTTTCATTCTTGGTTTTTTGTATCTATCCATGATTCAGCTCTACTTTTTTCTTTTTATTGGGAATCCGGTAAATTTTTTGAACCATTTCGTGACGCCTAAGCCCAAGTGCCTCACGCGTCACAATCAGATAATAATATTTAAGTTGGGCTTTTTGACGAAAGCAATTGAACTCTTCAATGTGACGATTTATCTCTTCGCAGGTTAGCCTTCGCCGGCGTAATAATTCACTCGAATCATGATGACCGTTGATGGCCTTCAAACAAGATAATTTGAGTTGTATCTCACTGTCTATTTGCTCCATCTTTTCAATGACTTCTTCAACAGCCCAACTGGCACGGGTCAGAACCGCGGCTTTTTCCCGCCGTAGTTCCTCTAAAATATTATCCTGATGTTCTTTTTTAATTTTTTGTATGGTTTTTTGATTCATTTCCGAACCTGATTTATGAGAGCAACTATCATTTAAGAACCTCTTTTTCAACTAAAAAGGGGGTCATCTGAAAGGATATAAACGGCATTACCTTAGTCTGATTGAATGAAGCCTTTCTTAAAAAAATAATTTCAATTACCCTACCGCAAACTGTCGTGGGTAATTGAAACATTAATTAACGTTTCTTGATCCCCTAATGTATCTCGAGATTTTTTTGCATCTGCATACTCAACCGCCATTGCGGATGCGACAAAACATAGTCTAGCGCCAGACGTATATTATTTTCACGCTCTGGAGCATCCAACGGTTGCAGAAAAAAATATGGGAAATTCAACATCGCATATTTCTCCGGTTCAGCACCGGGCTGCGGGAAAACCAGTTTCAGCTCATTTCCCGATCTCAATAACAATTTAGCTCCCGCTTTGGGACTGACGCAAATCCAATCAATTCCTTCCGGCGGCAGAATCGTGCCATTGGTTTCCACGGCTATTTCAAATCCACTGGCGTGCAATGCTGCAATCAATTTCGCATCGATCTGCAACAAAGGTTCTCCACCCGTGCAGACAACGAATGGCCGGCTGGACTTGATATTGTTTTGAGGCCACAATTTTTTAATTTGTTCCGCCAATTGTTTCGCTGTCGGAAATTCTCCGCCCCCTTCTCCATCGCATCCGACAAAATCCGTATCACAAAATCTGCAAATGGCTTTCTCTCGGTCCTCTTCTTTGCCGGACCATAAATTACACCCGGCAAACCGGCAGAAAACCGCCGGGCGTCCCGAATAAAACCCCTCGCCCTGAATGGAATAAAATATTTCCTTGATGAAATAACTCAAAGACATGCCTTTTTTTTATATTTTACGGGATCTTCCAATCCCGCATCTTTAAACCCTTTCAGGCGCAAAAGACAGGAATCGCATTCCCCACAAGCCTCACCCGATTCCGTGGGATCATAGCAACTATGCGTCAGATTGTAATCCACCCCCAATTCAATCCCTTTCCGAATAATTTGTGCTTTGCTCATCTTAATCAGAGGGGTGTGAATTTTCAGGTTTTGTCTTCCTTCGACTCCGGCTTTTGTGGCCAGACCGGCCATCTTTTGATAAGCAGCAATGTATTGTGGCCGGCAATCAGGATATCCACTGTAATCCAGAACATTCACGCCGATAAAAATATCGTCAGCTCCCACCACTTCCGCCCAGGCCAAAGCATAAGAAAGAAATATTGTGTTACGCGCGGGAACATAAGTGATGGGAATATTTTTTCTTAAGGCTGAGGCGCTTTTTCTCTTGGGCACATTGATATCCGCGGTTAAAGCGGAACCGCCAATTTTTTGTAAATCTATGTCCAGGATCAAATGCCGAATGACCTGATTCATTTTGGCTAAGCGCCTGGCTGACTTCAGTTCTACAGAATGTCTTTGTCCATAACGAAAACTTAATGCGTAAATATCAAATCCCATATTTTTGGCGATAGCCAGCGTCGTGGCGGAATCAATGCCTCCACTGAGCAAGACAATAGCTTGTAATTTTTTTTTCATCATGATGAAATTTGCATTTTTGAATTTACTAATCGGCACCAGCCGAAGATTTTATGCCGAAAAGATTCATCGCATTGACGGATGTTTCCCTCGCGACTTCGTCCCAGGTAATTTTTCTTATTTCAGCGACTTTGTTAGCCGTATGCACAATAAAGGAAGGTTCGTTTCTTTTTCCACGATGCGGAGCCGGAGTTAGATAAGGAGCGTCAGTCTCCAAAAGCATTGAAGAAAGCGGAACGCGTGCGGCGACATTCTGAATTGTGTTGGATTTGTCGAAAGTTACCGTGCCGGGAATGGAAATGTAAAATCCGAGATCCATGCATTTTTTAGCCATGTCATAATCCCCGGAAAAACAATGAAATACACCGTTTCTCACGCCCGAAGCTTGAACGGTTTCCAGCGACTGCCGATGAGCTTCACGATCATGGATGACAACCGGAAGATTCAGTTCCTTCGCTAACTCCAATTGCAGTCCAAATAATTCGAGTTGTTTTTCCTGCGGAGAAATGTTGCGGAAAAAATCCAGTCCGATTTCGCCATAGGCTACTATTTTCTTGTGCGTTTTAACCAGATTTTTAAGATCGTCCAATGTATGGCGAGTCGTCTTTGCCACATCATGGGGATGAACACCGACGGTCGCATAAATATTTTCATACTGATCGGCAAGCGTGACGGCTCTGAGGCTCAACGTGAAATTTGTTCCAACGGTAACAATGCAATCAACCCCTTCTTTCCCGGCGCGTCTGATAACTGCTTCACGGTCAGGATCGAATTCTTTCATTTCCAGATGAGCGTGGGAATCGATAAACATGAGATTTTAATTTTCGATTTCGTTTTTACTTTCGCTTTCGTTTAGAGTAACTTCTTCTGCGTTTTCGGCGACGTCGGGCAATTTTTTCAACAACGATTGTATATCTTTTTCAGAAATTTCGCCTTGTGAAATTTTGCGCGAAAGAATGCGTTTATCGTTGCTGATTGATTCAGCATTGACTCTTTTTGACATATTCCATCTTCTCCTTAATTTAAAATAAGCTTCGTGCGTTAACTATTATATTTTTATAATTTAATCAAGAATGAACAATTCCAACAGAAGAAAGCTTATCTTTTCAGACGCGGATCAAGTAAATCCCTTATACCTTCCCCCAACAGATTATAGCCGACAACCGTAACCAATATGGCCAGTCCGGGATAGAGGGAAAGCCACCAGGCAATATCAATATTATCTTTGCCTGCTGTCAGGATATTACCCCAACTGGGAGTGGGCGGTTGCACACCGATACCTAAAAAACTCAAAGCTGATTCTGTCAATATCGCTCCTGCAATGCCCAACGTCGCCGCAACCAGAATCGAAGCCATGGAGTTCGGAAGGATATGCAGGAAAATAATACGCGCATCGCCGGCTCCTATAGCCTTTGCCGCATGGATAAAATCCCTTTCTTTCAACGAAATGAAATCAGCACGAACGAGCCTTGTAACGCCCATCCATCCGGTTAATCCTATAATGATCATAATATTCCAGATGGAAGGTTCCAGAAAAGCGATCACCGCCAGGATGAGGAAAAAAGTGGGAAAACACAGCATGATATCTACAAACCGCATAATGACCGAATCAACCCAGCCGCCGTAATATCCGGATACGGCTCCCAAAATAGTGCCGATCATAATCGCAAAACCTGTTGCTACAAAACCGACTTTCAATGAAATTCTCGCGCCCCAGATCATCCGGGAAAGCACGTCTCTTCCCAGTTGATCCGTTCCGAACAGATGTTGCATTGAAGGAGCCGCAAGCACATTCTTTAAATCTATCTGTCCCGGATCGTACGGTGCCAGCCACGGCGCCAGAATAGAAACAATCAAGAGCAGCAACACCAATCCGCCCCCGGTTAACATTAATTTATTTCTATAAAATGTTTCCCAAAAATTCATTCTTTCTAACCTTTAGGATGACATACGAATACGTGGATCCGCCACCGCATACGACACATCGGCTATTAAATTACCCACCAGCGTTAAAATCGCACCAATCAGTAAAATACCCATAATGGTCGGATAATCCCTGGCCATAACCGACATATAAAAAAGTTGTCCCATGCCGGGAATCGCAAAAATCGTTTCAAAAATAACGCTTCCTCCGATAAGACCGGGGATAGAAAGACCCAAAATTGTTATTGCCGGTAAAAGCGCATTACGCAATGCATGCTTATAAATCACGTCTCTTTCACTTAACCCTTTGGCACGGGCGGTCATGATATAATCCTGCCTGATCACTTCCAGCATATTCGCGCGCATATAACGGGAAAGTCCGGCCAGTCCGCCAAAAGCGGAAACGAATACCGGCAAAACAAGATGCTTCATCAGATCAAAAAATTGGTCCCCTAATCCAAGATATTCATAATTTAGTGAACGCAGTCCCGAAATCGGCAGCCATCCCAAATGTATGCCAAAAAAAATCATCAACAAGAGAGCCAGCCAGAAAGTCGGCACGGCAAAACCGATAAATACAAATACAGCGGTAACCTTGTCAAAAAGCGAATCTTTATGGACTGCCGACAGCACACCCAGTGGCACGGCGACAGCGATAATAATTAAAAGAGACAGCAGATTTATCAAAATTGTTATCGGAAGTCTTTCCATGATCTTATCGGCAACCGGACGATGATCGGTAGAAAAAGATGTCCCCAAATCGCCTTGGATGATCTTTTTAAACCATGACAAGTACTGCACATGAATCGGTTTGTCCAACTCGTACAAAGCCTGGAGGCGTTCCTTCATTTCCGCCGAGGCTTTCGGATTCATGTCTGTCTGCAAATCGGTGGGAGAACCAGGTGCCAGATGCATTACGGAAAAACAAATAATAGTGATTCCCAGCAAAAGCGGAATCATAAATAATGTCCTTTTGATAATATACCTGAGCAACGTATTCCTCTGAATAAAACTTAAAATTTTATTATAGAAACTTTAAAAGGTCCATATTTCTGATATTCTCCAGCGACTGCAAGAGATTATTCAGATTGTGAGCCTCCAAGGTCATAGTAGGATTTGCCTTTATGCTCCTGAGAAATTTAAAAAGTTCCTCAAAAGGAAATGTGCCGTTACCCGGAGGCAGATGCTCATCGAGCTTGCCGAAATTATCATGTAAATGCAAATGTCCGATATATTTACCCATAGCTTTTAGCCACACACTTAGCGGTTCGTAAGAAAAAACATTAAAATGCCCTGTATCAAAACAAAAACACATTCTATCGGAAGAAAGAGAATCGAAAAGACGGCGTAGTATATCTGGATTTCTTTCGTAAACATTTTCAAGCGCAATAACCGTTTGATGATCTTCAGCCAGCGCAATCAGTTCCTTCCACGTTTTTATGCTGGATTCCAGCCACAATTCATCGCCAAATACATAATAGCGTTCATCAAAAGATGCATGGCAGACAATTTTAACGGGACGATAATACTGTGCCAGATCAAACACTTGTTTAATTCTGTTCACGCTGGTCTTCCGGATTTTGTCGTCCAACGCCCCCGGACGTAAATCCATAAAAGGCGCATGAAAAGTAATTTGAAGTCCGGCGTCGATAAGAATGGTTGCTGACTCTTTGCATGCAGAATTATCCAAATCATCCAAAACCCAGTGATGAAAATATATTTCGAGGTTAAGTTTTTTTTGGAGAATCATTTCCAGATGCTTCGACAGAAGATGATATGGCATATGCGCATGAACTTTTTTTATAATTTCCTGCATTGCGGGACCCTTAAGATAGTTTGATCGATAGAACACGGCAATTTGTTACCACAGCTGTTGGTTTTTCACAATTGGAATCAGAAACATAAATGCAACATTGTCAATTTCCATCATTTATGGCATATGTTAAGCAAAGTCCAATGACAGAAGGAGGTTCATTTGCCGGCAAAAAAAGATAAAACCAGAGAGCGTCTTATTTTGTGCATCAACGCCACACTGCAAAAGAAAGCCCAGGATATTGTTGTTTTGAATTTAAAGGACGTCTCCGCTTTTACCGACTATATGATTATTTGCAGCGGTGCATCAGAAAGGCAGGTACAAGGAATTGCTCAAGAGATTCAACAATTTTTGAAAAAAGCCGATATCAAGCCGCTTGGCGTTGAGGGAGAAGCCAATGGCCAGTGGATTCTGCTTGATTATAATGACGTGGTGATTTCCGTTTTCCATGAACCAATAAGAACGTTTTACGATATTGAAAATCTCTGGGATGCGCCACGAATGAAGGTGAACGAAAATAAAAAGGAAGTAAAAAGATTAAACAAGGAAATGGCATGAATCGGGCCGGGATTCTCCATGATTTAAGCGAAATTATTTTTCCACCTCAGTGTCTGGGGTGTGCTGAAATCCTGCATCGATCCAATGGCCATATATTTTGCCCTTCCTGTGAGGAACAAATCCATCTTCTAACCGGTAGCATCTGTGGTATCTGCGGCACTACGTTTCCAGATTCTCCGGCAGATAATCACTTGTGCGCGGATTGCCTGGAAACAAAACCATATTTTTCCTGCGCCCGCGCCATCTTCAGTTACGACGACGCTATTTTAAACTCAATTCATCAATTCAAATATAAAAGCAATCTATCAGTCGGTGCAATCCTCTCAGATTTCATGGCCGGCTTTTCATTTCCCGATATTGATTTTGCCGATTACTCTTTGATCATACCCGTGCCGCTGCATATTAAAAGATTACGTGAACGCGGTTTTAACCAATCCCTGATTCTGGCTCGCGCCATTGGAGCGAAAAAACAAATTCCCGTTGATTTTTCGCTGTTGAAGAGACATAAATTTACCCTCACTCAAACCGGCTCGAACAAAAAAGAAAGAAAACAAAACATCAAGGGAGCTTTTGAAGTCACTGACAAGAAAAAAATCGCAGGCAAAAATATCCTCCTCATTGATGATGTGTACACGACCGGCGCCACGGTCAATGAATGCGCGAAAACCTTAATCAAAGTCGGAGCTCAAAGAGTATCTGTTTTGACTTTGGCCAGAGTCCTGACTCATCAAGTTCAACATAAGGAGCTGTAATGAATAAAATTTTAACCAGAGATGTTCTACAAAAGAAGCTGGAAGCATTACGCAAACAAGGAAAGAAAATAGCTTTCACTAATGGTTGTTTTGATATTCTGCATATCGGCCATGTCCGGTATCTTCGCGAAGCAAAGAAAGCTGCCGATGTACTGGTGCTCGCGCTCAACAGCGATGCTTCCGTCCGTTCCATCAAGGGTGAAAAAAGACCTCTCGTTAATGAAAAAGAAAGAGCCGAAGTGCTTGCCGCTCTGGAATTTATTGATTTTGTGACAATATTTCCGGAGTTGACACCTTTGGAACTTATTAAATATCTTAAGCCGGACGTTCTGATCAAGGGGGGTGACTGGCCGGAGGATAAAGTTGTCGGGCGTGAAGAAATAAAACAATGGGGTGGGCGTGTAGCGATAATTCCTGAAGTCAAAGGAAAATCCACAACCAATATTGTGGAGAAGATAAAAAATACGTATTGCCCCGACTAGTAAAATTAATTAATATTATTAAAATTATTACATTTTTAATAAATATATATAAAAAAAGTTGTTGACAAAGATTTCTCTTTACAAATAAATTTTCATCAAGTAAAAGGAACGTTCAAGTTTTCAAGCAAGGAGTATATATATTTTGGAAAAAAAAGCAGATTTGAAAGCAAAACAGGAAAAAATGAAGGCTTACAAAACGATGCTTCAACAGAAAATTAATGAGCTGTTGAGCGAAGCCGGCAAAACTGTTTCCGAAATGACCAACGGCAAAGAAAACTACCCTGACCCCAACGACAGAGCATCGCTGGAATCCGACAGAAATTTTGAACTTCGTATCAGAGACAGAGAACGCAAACTTATCCTGAAAATGCAGGAAGCCATCAAACGAATTGATGACGGCACCTTTGGTATCTGTGAGGTCTGCGGAGGCCCTATTTCCG
>CAYNWA010000016.1:0-13290 GCA_964400795.1 uncultured Smithella sp. | reverse complement strand
AAAAATGGAAAAACTAAAAGGCGAATAACCTTCAAAAATAACTTGTTAAAAAGCCCCGAAATCGGGGCTTTTTTTATGCCGATAATCAAAACAGGTTATCAATTCCATTTTCAAATCAAAAGTGATAATAGTTTTTTATGTATGTAAATGTTGCCTTAAACATTCCGTCCGATAAGACCTTCACATATGAAGTTCCCGCTGATTTAGAGTGTAACGTTGAAATCGGCAAACGGGTTTTTGTTCCCTTCGGCAACAAAAAGCGGACGGGTTTTATCGTCGGGATAAATCGTTCCTGCGATTTAAAGGATATAAAATCTGTTGCCGAAATACTCGATGATGAACCTTTATTTGGATCAGAAGACTTGCAATTTTACCAGTGGATCGCCAATTATTTCATGTATCCTTTGGGTAAAACACTGGCTGAACTGATTCCCGCCGGTGCAGAAAAAAAAGACTATTTCTGGATAACGCCTCTACCTTTGAAAACAGATATCAACCTCCCCCCCGCACAGGAAATACTTCTGCAATTTTTGCAGAAGTATCCTCAGGGCATTACCCTGAACAGCATCAGCAAAGCAAGCGGCCTGAAAAACGTTTCTTCGTTAGCAAAGAACCTTCACTCAGTCGGATTCATTCAGATAGAGAAAAAACAGAGCAAAGAACTGTCACCCCAGAGTGAAAAAATAGTCACACTGGAAGAAAGTAAAATCAACGAAACGAAGTTAACGGACAAGCAGAAAAAAATTGTTGAATTTATTCAGAATACCGGAGCGATATCGTTAAACGGTCTGATTGAAAAATCCAACATATCCGGAGATATCATTAAAAGATTGCGCGATAAAGGCATCATTCATTTTACGGACAAGGAAAAAACCCGCAGTGTTTCTCTAAAACCCAGAATGGGTCAACACAAAAATCATATTATTCTCAATGATCAGCAGAAAGACGCGCTGAATGAAATCTGCAAAAGCCTGGATAAAAATGTTTTTACGCCGATACTGCTTCACGGCATCACGGGCAGCGGGAAAACGGAAATCTATTTAAAAGCCATTGAAAAAGTTTTAGGAAACGGCGGTTCCGCCATTTATCTTGTTCCGGAAATCGCCCTGACACCGCAATTGATATCGCGCATTGCCGGGCGATTTGACGAGAGTAAAATCGCTGTTCTGCACAGCGGTATTGCCGAATCCGTCCGCTTTGACCAGTGGCGGCAAATCAAACGTCGTCTGATTAACCTGGTCATCGGCACGCGCTCCGCTCTCTTTGCTCCGATATCCAACCTGAAATTAATCATCGTGGACGAAGAACATGACATTTCCTACAAACAGGATGATCGCCTCTGTTACAACGCCCGCGATATGGCGGTTCTAAAAGCAAAGATGTGTTCCGCCGTTGTCATTACCGGTTCCGCCACGCCCGCCGTGCACACTTACCACAACGCACTGACAAAAAAATACCGTCATCTGGAAATGCCTCAGCGCGTGGACGATAAACCCATGCCGATAGTGGAAATTGTCGATATGAAACTCCAACAGGAAAAAGCCGGAAAAGTGCCCATTCTTTCCGATGTGCTGATTGACAACATTAAGGAAACCCTGGCCAGGAAAGAGCAGGTTTTGCTCTTTCTGAATAAACGCGGATTTGACACCTTTCTGATATGCGCCGATTGCGGATATCATTTCCGTTGCCCCAACTGTGCCGTTTCGCTGAAACATCACTTGGCGGAAAGTGTTATCAAATGTCATTACTGCGACTACACCATTAAATCTCTGCCAATTTGTCCCTCCTGCAAAAACAGTCGCATTTTAAGCTACGGCGTCGGTACGCAAAAGCTGGAAAAAGAAATAGAGAAGTCCTTTCCGGAGGCAAGGATCCAAAGAATGGATTCCGATACGACGGCGCTCCGGGGAACCCAGGAAAAAATACTTCAGGCCATGGAACAAAGAAAAGTTGACATTCTTATCGGCACACAGATGATTACCAAAGGCCACGACTTCCCTTTCATAACGCTGGTGGGTGTTATCTCAGCGGATACTTCCCTGAATATGCCGGATTTTCGGGCCGCTGAAAAAACGTTTCAATTGATCACGCAGGTTGCCGGACGCGGCGGACGCGGTGATGCTTCCGGAAAAGTCATTATTCAGACCTTCAACCCCCAGCATTACGCCCTGAAACATGCGCAGAATCACGATTACAAAGCATTCTATGAGGAAGAAATTGATTTTCGCAAGGCGCTGCAATACCCGCCGTTCGGCCGCATCATCAACATGCGCCTGTCCTCGGTAAAAAAAGATACTTTAACGAAAGAAGCACATCGTCTGGGGAAAATGGCGAAAAAGCTGAGCGCACATTTTGGAAACACCGTGGAAATTATCGGCCCGGCGGAATCGCCACTGGCCAAAATCAGGGGACGCTTCCGCTGGCAGATGCTGATTAAAGGCAAGGATATAAAAATACTGCATCAAATTGCGCGGGAAATCATCCACAAAAATAATAAAAGCCAGGTGAGGATTACGGCGGACGTGGATCCGGAAAATTTCATGTAAGAGAAGTCTTACATGTCTATGTCCTCTATATCCTCATAAGCATCCTGCGTGTAACGCGGCGAGCAGATAGCCAGAAAAATCAAATCAACTTTCCCGATATTGGCAATGCGTTGAGGACACATTGGCGGAATCTGCACAATATCGCCTGGATTTACTTCCTGCGGCGGCAGATCACCAATTTCGGCAAGTCCCGTGCCGCTGACAATATAATAACGTTCGGTTACGCCTTTCAAACGATGCCATCGCGTTGTTACTCCGGCCTCTAGCCTCGCCCGCGTGATGGACACATCCGGATCATCAACGGAATTTGACAATTCCGTGATGTAACATCGTTCCGATATATAAAACTCGGTTTTTATGTTCTGTTTTTTAATGATTGCCTGCATGAGATATTTTTACTAAAGAAACAAACATATTATTTTGAAACAGGATGATTTGCTCATCATTATGAATAGTTCAAACTATTCGCATGATCTCGGACTGCCGATCTTCACTCCCGTGTATCAGACGTTGCTGAATCGCCCGGCGGAGGATCTGCTCTTTCGGATTGCTCTCCCTCGTCCATGTTACGCTTTATACCGAGCGCCCTTGCGCGTTCTTCCCATTTTTTTCTGGCAAGAACACGCATATCTACAACCGTGTCCATTTCATCAACAATTTCCAATCCCATCAATGTCTCGACCAGATCTTCGAGTGTGACAAGACCGATTGTTCCTCCATATTCATCGACAACAATGGCGATATGCTGACGTCCTTTAAGAAAATTTTCCAGCAAACCTGTCAGCGCCACAGACTCCGGCACAATCAGCATCTCTCTTCGTAATGTTTTTAACGCTTCACTACCTCTTTCCTGATTATCCCGCAACAGCACATCATCTCTCAAAACAAACCCGGTTATATCGTCTATATCCTTCTTATATATCGGAATTCGCGAAAATGGTATTTTCGCAACATATTCCGACGCGTCCGCTACCGATGTATCTTCGGAAAGCGCCGCGATCACCGTGCGCGGTGTCATGATATCCGTTACGTTGAGCGATCCGAACCGGAAGAGATTTTTGATAATCCGCGCCTCGTTATCGTCTATCTGTCCGGATTGTTCGCCTACCTTGGCCATGGCAACAAACTCGTCTCTGCTGAAAATGTGCAGATTCCTTCCGCGTGAAATAAATTTTGTCATTTTTTCTGAAATCCAGACAATCGGAAACAGAATCACGATGAGGATTCGCACAAAAATAACCGTAGCGCCAACGAGCTTTGGCCAATAGATGGCGCCAATCGTTTTGGGAACGATTTCTGAAAGAAAAAGTATCATCAATGTCATGACCGCCGAGAAGACTCCAAACCATGCGCTTCCAAACACGACCGTAGCCTTGGCTCCCGCCCCGATTGCCCCAACCGTATGTGCAATAGTGTTCAGTGTCAAAATTGCCGCAAGGGATCGATCCACATTGTCCTGTTTCAATCGCTTCAACAGGGACGCCCGTTTCGGATTTTTTTCTTTCTGTTCCTCGATATATGAAGGCGTAATACTTAATAAAACAGCTTCCGCTATCGAACATAGAAAAGAAAACACCAAAGCCAGAAGAACATAGACTATTAACATCATAATATCATGATTCATATTGCCGATAATAAACAGGCGTGAAGCCTCAGACGCAAAAGCAGGAATTGAAGAAAATGTTAAGATGAAGACAGAAAATAAAATCATGCACGAAAATTTATATAAATATTTTATGTGGGTTGTCATATCGTTTTAATATTAAGATAACATTCTATACTTTCAATCTCTCATAAATGATTTTTTAAAACTTGCTTCACTTCATTCAACTTCCATAATTTCCCGTAATTAACCTAATAGCATAAAGATTCAATGCATCGTCATTGCATTTAAACATCTTTTTTTCTCATTTTTCTTGTTCCACGATCTTGTCTTTCTCTTTTTCGTCAAATGAACAGCTCATCAGACCGGATTTCTTTATGAAGTAATACGCAACAGCCAAAGCCACAATAACAAAAGCAACTCCTATGATCTTCATGCCGTCAATCTCTTCTATTTTAAGCACCACAACCTTTCTGGCAACAGCGATAATGGCAACCAGGACAACCACTTCTACGTGCATGACATTTTCCTTCAGGTAAACCTTTATGGTGTCCAGAAGCTCAATTCCGATAAGAACCAGCATGAAGACCCCGAAGAGCTCCATAAGCTGATTGAGGTCGATAATGGCATAATCAGATTCAATCACATATTTGAAAATATAGTATCCAAGTTCGATGGTTGCCAGTATCAGCACAGCGGTCATTAGAACAATAAGAGAATATATGATGCCGTTCTGAATAATCTTTCCCGTTTTTTTCATTGAATCTGCCTCCATAATGATAAGATTTGCCAGCTCTGTATGTTTCAAAAGACTTTGGGTAAATTGAACAAAAAGCTAAGAAAAACTTTTAGCATTTACATATAATGTTCCCCCATTTTCAGCAAGCATCAAAGAACGGTTTTGCTTTTTAATTTTTGACTGCATTTTTGGAAACAACCCTCTCTACGCAAATGCCATCAATGGGAAATCGCTTGTCCACTATCAAC
Organism: uncultured Smithella sp.; assembly: GCA_964400795.1. Lineage (GTDB taxonomy): Bacteria > Desulfobacterota > Syntrophia > Syntrophales > Smithellaceae > Smithella. Next base: position 8,154 of record CAYNWA010000016.1, on the reverse strand, counting down.
GTTGCTCCGGAGTTTTCCACAAGACTGTTATCAAGCTCCATGGTAACCTTACAGGCGTCAAGATGTTCTACGCGGCAATGTCCGGCGGGACATTTTTTAATATAATAAATTTTCGACTGTGGAGATATCGCCTCGGCATCATACTCAGCGCCAATCAGTTTGAGAAATATTTCCCAATTCCAGATGGAATTTTCATATGATGCTTCCTTGCGGAAACCAAGAAATGAAAGATGGGGTAATAGCCGCCCCAACGCTTTATTTGCCGCTCCGGTCATTTTTCCAAGAAGAGGGATCTTCACAGCAATGCGGAAATACTTGCCCCAGAATGGAATGGTCTTTGATATTAATTTGAAATGTTTAATTTCTGTTCCCATAAAGTTTACCAGCAATGCTCTGTATAGCCGGAAAAATCGATTTCCGGAAATTCATACAATACAGGCGTGCATGTCCCTTTTATAATTTCCTTTCTTACACACTTATGAGATGTACCAACAATAATTCCCTTAATCTTCATATAATCTTTCGGGGGATTTAATCCTCCGCTCAATCTAATATTTTGTCTGCCATCAGAAACATTGGGGAAAAGATATTTGCCTTTGGCGCTTGAATCATCCGGAGTAAAAACAAACGATACCTTTACAGGTCGTTTGCGACAATTATAATCATCAGAATGCGCATCATCGATGGAAGTAATAACGGCAGTTCCTTCTATTTCCTTATAATCGCAAGGACCACCGACCAGAATTTTTTTTGCATCTTTTACCGCACAAGCCGTGATTACGGTAATCAATAACATTAATAAAAAAGTAATGTTTTTATTAAAAAGTTTCATTATATTATTTTACCGAAAAAATCATTAGATGACAATCCTCTGAATTATTGTAAACTCTCCAGAAATAAATTTTCTACTGACGTTAAACATATCGGTGAGCTGATATGTAAAAAGAAAAAACATCGGATAAAACAAATGAGGGCTGGAATAAGACAAATTGACAACCGACTGTATGCTTTTGACTTTGACGAGACAGGTATTTACGATTAAGACAATTGCAACTCCGATAATTACACCCGCAATTATGTCAGTGGGGTAATGCAGTCCTAAATACATTCGTGTAAATGCAATAAAAAATGTCGTGTATAAAAGTGCGAATACCCCGACCTTTTTCGAAATAAACAAAAGACCGGCAGAAAGAGAGAAAAATAATATGGCAGGATCACTTGGAAACGAGCTCCATCCATCCAAAGTCGTAATTGACAACCCACATGAAGGTAAAAATTCCAAGCTTTTTTCATGTGTAGGCTTGAAACGGAATGGTAACAATAATAACAAACTTCTTGCCGACACTATTGCGATAATGCAACCGACCAGAGTTGAAATTATATATTTATGATTATTAAATTGATTTTCATCCTTTTTAAACCATAGCCACCATAGCATAGTTACTAGGACTGCTCCTTTTATAAATACATTATCAAATAATACAATAACGTTATCAAATAACCATGAATGGTTGGAAAATTGGTTCAAGTAGTTTATTATGATAATATCAAACTTATTCATATTGTCAGATTCAAACTTTTCAATTTAAAATTTTGATATTCATCTTCAAGTAATGTTCTCAGATGGCATTGTTCAGTAAATTGCTTTATGAAATCACATCAGTTTAACTCTTATAAATTGTATGAAATTATTATTAATGATTTTTTAATAATCTTTTATTATTTTAAAAGCCACCGTCGAGTTGGACGGAAAAAATCCAGTCACTCTATTTTCGGTCAGTAGTCTTTTCCAAAGAATGGCGCTCATTATAAAAGATCCTATCTACTTTACTAATAATTCCTGTTCTCTCGCTTTCCTTTCGAGATAATTTCCCCGATACGCTCCCCTGCCCTTGATAAAAGCCCAGATTGATGCCGCCAGATAAACCGGCAAAAATATCGGTCCAAGAATTTCATATTGTTTTACATGCGCGTGTTCGTGACGGCGATGGGCAGATAGAAACTTCTCGTTATATCCCAAAACCACATGTCCCAGTGTCAAAGCGCCGAGATATCCGCGAATAGGGAGACCATATTTAAGAAACCAGGTAACAAATCCGCCGTGAATTTCCAGAACGCCGTCGATTATTTCCATCTTACCCCGTGTAAACAGTACAAATGGAACAAAAATCAGACCCAACAGAGTATTAGGCAGTGCCCATATATAACGTAAAATTTTCAATTTAATACCTTGCCCGATCAATACGGTCAATCAGTTCCAGAATATCTTTATTCCTTTTAAAAGGAATAAGGCTGGATGGTGGCGAAAAGGTAATTTCATCACCGAATTCTGTCTTGCAGCGCAGGCTCAACGTCACCCGTGGAGGATTAATTAATACCGTATAGCTGACGTTCTTGATATCGGTCAAGTTAACCCGAACTGATTTCCCGTTGTTTTTAAAAAGCAGTGATGTCCCTTCGTCGTATACCTCGTCCACCAAATCAAATACCAAATGCTTCATAAGTATATAGCCGACTAACACCATGAAAACAGCCGTAACTAATACCACGACCATATCGTCTGAGTGAAGACCTTTTGACTCGGCGAATAAGGTTATCGATACAAAAAATACTATAAATCCGAACCATAAGGCGGGGAATATTCTTTTAAGAAAAAAAGTGCTTTTCGACGAAAGTCTTTTCAATCTTTGCTCCCTCTGAATTCGCTGATGGGACCGGCATTATTCTTCAAGTTTAACCGGTGTAATAAAACCTGGCGGTTTGACAGCGAGAACAGAACACTCGATTTGATCCAGAACAGTTTCCGCGGTGTTTCCAATGATGAGTCCGGAAATCCGTAGAAGCCAAGGAAACACCGGCGAGAAAAGCGCCCACTTCCTTGCTGAAACCCAGCAGTTCACTGCCCGCACCGAGAAAAATAGCCCAGGCAATGGCAAAGAGGGTCAACAATTCCATGGAATACGCGAGACGTCTGGTCAACCAGGGAATGACATATTTCATCAACAAAGCAACAACGGCCAACAATCCTAATCCCTTTAGAACGATAATGATTATGGATAAATAAGCCGATTCATTTTCTGCCGATGAAAAGCCTATCGTCGTCAGACCGATTAAAGCCAATATCGCGGCGATATCCTGAACGATCAGAAAACCGATGGCGATCTGTCCATGCAGAGAATCAATCTCTTTCTTATCGGACAGGAGTTTTACAATAATAATTGTACTGGAAAAGGTGAGCGCAACAGCCACATAAGCCGCGCTCAGATACGACATGCCCAGAAAAACGGCAATGATAAAACCGATTAACGACGTGAAGATGATCTGTCCAAGACCGGTTGCCAAAGCGACCGGTCCTGTAGAACGTATCAGTTTTAAGTCCAGTTTGAGTCCGACAATAAATAAAAGCAGCGCAATGCCGATATGCGCCAGCAGTTCGATCTGGTGATAACTCTGGATGAAACCAAAAAATGAAGGCCCGGCCAGAATTCCCGTTATCAGAAACATAATAATCAGTGGTTGGCGTAATTTCTGACCGACAATGCCGATCACGGTGGCAAGGCTTAAGATGGCAGCAATTTCAATAAATGGGGTCATCTGCATTACAAATATCATTCCCTTTATCGGAGTAATTCTATCGCTGATTATGATTTACGATGTTTTTATATCCTGCCTTTCGATACCAGTTCCGCAAAATATTCAAATGAACGGTTGTATGTTCTTTCCGCATCTTTCGGGAAACAACAGGCGGGCAATTCCCTGTTTTTCAGATGATACGTGAGACAGTCGCAACAGATTCCTTTTCTGCTACAAGGGTCATACGTGCAGTTGCATCTATCCAGATTTTTTTCTTTTTTGCATTCCATGTTTTCTATCCTTCATAACGAATTATTCGGAACGTATTTTTCATTCAATACTTTTGTTGTTATGTTATTAATCTAAGGCTCTTTGTACCTGTTCTTCCTGGATTTAACAATCGGGAAAACTCCCTTGCTGGAGGAACGAATATCTTCGATCGTATAAAATGCCAACGGATTGCACGTGCGAATAATCTCCAGGACGTGTTCAATGTCTTTCCTTTTTACGATCGTGAAAATAACTTTTACCGGTCCGAAAGCCCCCTGGGCATCAATATGTGTGACGCCATATCCATCCGTTTTCAACCATTTAATCAATACACTGGCATCTTTCTGCGTGATGGTCCGGATCACGACAGTGCCCACCGCCATTTTTTCCTCAATCAAAATTCCGATATAATTACCCATCGCAAAACCGCCGGCATATGCGACATAGTAAACAGGATTTGTCAAATTCTTAAAAATCTGAGTGATGGCAAACAGCCAGATCAGGACCTCGAAGAACCCGATGGATGCAGCCAGGACTTTTAATCCACGCGACACATAAATAATGCGCAACGTATCGAGCGTCACGTCGCAAATACGCGTCGAAAAAATCATTAAAGGCAAAAGAACAAATTTAAAAATATCAGAATTTAAAAAAGCCGCTCCTTCCATATCACTCACTTTCTGACCATTTTCCTGCTACTCATGGCATTTTTTCATAAAACTGATTGTACATACAAATATTAATGGCCGCAACTTTATTTTATAAAATTATGTAATTTTTTATATCAATCATTCAACATTTAGCAACTAAACACATGGCGCTGAAAATTTAAAAAGTTTGAAATACCAAAGCAGCTATAGTATCATATAGCAAATTATAGCGTTTCAATGAAACCTTGTCATCTCGACCAGCGGGAGACATCTTGTATATTCTCACGATCATTAAGATTTCTCTCCAACATAGCTGGACTATAGGCTTCGCGTCAAAATGACATGCCGTGTAGATATTTCTGAGACACCACTTTAGATGGGGATTATGAATGTTCAATATGGTTGAAAATATCAGAAAAGCGAAAGCAAATGGCGCAAAAGTCGTGGGATGTTTCCCCCTGTATCCGCCACTCGAGTTGCTCCATTCTTTAGGACTGATACCTTTCGTTCTCTGGGATATAAAAGAACATGCGCGCATTCTCAAAGAAAGCGACTGCCATCTTCAGAGTTTCACGTGTTCTGTGGTCAGACGTCTTACCGAGTTTGTCCTGTCGGAGGAAGGTAAACTCCTAGACGGACTTCTCATGTACAACGCGTGTGATACGCTCCGCAATATGCCGGAGATCATCGAGTGCGGTCTTGAAGAAAGGGGGGAAACCCTACCTCTCTTTAAATTTCATGTACCCATGACTTCTCCAACACAGATCGATTCCACAGGATACTTAGCTGATAGAATCCGCGAGCTGGTCATTGAAATCGAAAGCGCGTTCGGCGTTAAGTTTTCTTCAGAACGTTTTCTTGCCAGCGTCAGATTATACAACTCAATAAGAAAACTTTCTCTTAAAATGGAAACGCTGGTTGCCGAAGGAAGGATATCATATATTGATTTCTCGCGCCTTATCAGAGACGGCTATCGCATGCCGCCGGAAAATTACTTGTCCATACTGGATGATACCACACGCCAGGCCGAATCGAACCCGGCGAAAAACACTTCTGACGAACGAAGAATCATCGTATCGGGTATCCTTCCTCCTCCGGATGCCTTGTGCTCTATGATTGAAAACGCCGGATTCAGAGTAGCGGGCAATGACGTTGCCTCTCAGGCTCGTTCCTATTCTTACCTGCCGAAGGAAACCGATGATCCTGCAGCTTATTATACTGATTTTTACCAAAACCACTATCCATGCACGACATTGCTTTATTCATCGGATGAACGCCTCAAGATGTTCAATGCGTTGATTGAAGATCGCAATGCCCGCGGCCTAATTTTCATCGGAGAAAAATTCTGCGAGTACGAATATCTGGAGATGCCATTTCTCAGCAAAATGCTTGAGCAAAAAAAAATCGCAACGCTTCAGCTCGAAATAGCGACGGATGATGAGGACAATGTGGAGGCTTTTCGGACAAGGATTGAAGCCTTTTCAGAATTGATACGTTCATCATGATGTTTCCGATCCTCTAATAGGAAACTTCTTAGGACAGAAAGTTCAGGATGGTTAAGTTATGGCTGAAGAAAAAGATGAAACCAGGGGATTAATGAAGACCGAATCGGGCAGGCGGCTGACGAAAATCCTGACTGATGACTACCTGAACCTTCATCAAAAAGCTGCTGGAGGAACCTTCGTGGTCTGGGTAGCCATTATCGTGCCGGTCGAACTATTTTATGGATTCGACAATGTCGTCTTCGCCGTACCGGAAAGTCATGCGGCGTTAAGCGCCGCAAAAGGCGTCGGCATGCTTCAGTGCGAAAAGGCCGAACAGTACGGCTATTCAATGGATATCTGCTCCTACGCCAGAATCGATATCGGAACGGCCATGAGCGGAGGAAAAGATTCACCAACCTTCGGACTTCCGCGACCACACCTTCTTGTATCAAATAATAACAATTGCTCGCTCCTGGTCAAGTGGTTCGATGTATACCATCGGGAATGGGATGTTCCCCATTTTATCCTCGACGTTCCCTTCTGTTATGAAATGCAAAAGGAAAAAGACCTCAAGTATATTGTCGCGCAGTTTCGTAACCTTGTTCAAACGATTGAAAAGATGAGCGGACAAAAATTTAATATCGACCGCGTAAAGGAAGCCATGCGCAACAGCAGCACGGCAGCAAGGCAGTACAAGCGTTTCATCGATTGTGCCGTACACAGACCGTCCGGAATAACCGCCTTTGACTCCTTTGTTCAGATGGCGCCGCTTCTGACATCACGGGGACGCCCGGAGGTTGTCAATCATTTCAGATTGCTTGCCGATGAAACGGAAGAAAAAATTAACAAGAGTGAGTTCCCGGTACCCAAGGAAAGATATCGTCTTTTATGGGACAGCATCGCTCCCTGGCACCAACTGCGAAAGATGTCAACAAGAGTGGCCGGCCTTGACGCCAATATCATTGCTGCAAGCTACACGTCCTGCGTGGGAAGCATCGAAGGTTCCTATGAATTTCTTCAGGAATACAGGGACGAAGATCCGTTCGAGTCTCTCGCCCGAATACAAAATTTTTCGGTATGCCCATACGGTATAAAACTGCGGTTTAACGCGATGTCCTGGGCGGCTCAGCACTATGGCATAGACGGATTCGTGTTTGCCAGTAATAGGAGCTGCAAGGTGTATTCCGTCATGCAGATGGACCTCCAGAAGTGGATAACCGAAAAACTGGGGATTCCCTCAATCATGATAGATGTTGACCACGCCGATGTCAGGAAGTACAATGAGGAAAACGCCTTCCTGAGAATCGAGGCTTTGCTCGAAAGTATTGATGCAAAACGGTCATGCGCATGAAAATATAAAGGATAGATTGAGATACTTATTAATATTTGACGAATAATTTGTCTCGAGAAATATTTACAACATTAAACATTAGATCTTGCGAATCCTGCCCTCAGTAAAAAGCACTTTTACCCTTCCTTTTTTTGCGAACAAAACATTTCCCGATATTTTACTTGACCTAAAATATCTCATCAAATAATAATAAATTAAATCTAGCGGTGATTTATTATTATTTCAGGAAGGAGAGTTTTATGAGAAGTAAGTTTGTTGGGTTTCTGTGTATCATGTTTGTTATGTTGTTTGTTGGATCTGCGTTAGCGGCGCTTCCGCTTAAGGACAAGAGTGCATATGCAAATCTTCCTCGTTCGCAACATTTAAAGAAAACTCTGCCGAATGGCGACTTTACCTATGTCGTCAAGATGGGCACCCTGGCCCCGGAAGGCGTGGGCTGGGCTGCTTTAATCAAGAGCATGGTTAACGACGGTGTATATAAAGCGACAAAAGGTGTCATCACCCTGGACTGGTATTACGGCGGCACCATGGGAGATGATCAGGACATATTAGCCAAGCTGCGCAACGAGCAGTTGCAGGGAGGCGGTTTTTCCGGCCAAGGCATGGTCATGGCTTGCCCGGAGATGGCCTTGCTGGAGCTTCCTTTCTTATTTGAGAATTATGACGAAGTGGAATATGTATACTCCAAGCTGAGACCCCGCATCAGTCAGTGGTTTGAAAAGCATGGATACCACCTTGTTCTGTTGGCAGAACAGGATTTTGATCAAATCTACTCCACAAAAATTCCCGTCAAAACCCCTGATGACTTTAAGAAAAGCCGTTTTCT
>CAYNWA010000015.1:41042-68423 GCA_964400795.1 uncultured Smithella sp. | reverse complement strand
GGGATTGTTCGACTTACAAATTTCAATGCGCTACGCTTTTGAAATTTGAGTCTCACAATAAAAATTCTTGTTCTGCGCTAAAATATTGTTTTTTAAAGATTTGCCTCTTGGGTGACATTACAACAATGTAACCCACGAGGCGGAGCTGAATCCAGACTATTCAAAAAGCTAAAATTTAGAATACCCGGCAAATCCATGAGTGAAATTATCATTGAGGCAGGTCGCACTGAGAAAAACTACTGGACGGATCTCTGGCGCTACAGAGAACTGTTTATCATTCTTTCCTGGCGTGATTTGTCTGTCCGCTACAAACAAACAATAATCGGCATCCTATGGGCAATCATAAGACCCCTTCTGACAATGGTTGTTTTCACCGTTATTTTCGGTCGTGTCGCCAAACTGCCCAGTGACGGAAATGCCCCCTATGCCTTGATGGTTTTTGCCGCTATGTTGCCTTGGACACTTTTTTCTAACTCACTCAGTGAATCATCAAACAGCTTAATCGGCAACGCCAACCTGATCAGCAAGGTTTACTTTCCAAGAATGATTGTGCCAGCGGCAACGCTTATAACCGCTTTTGTAGATTTTCTGATCAGTTTCGTTATCCTCATCGCAATGATGATTTATTACCAATTTATACCAGGTTGGCAAATTGTTTTAATACCTTTCTTCATCATTCTTTCTTTACTGGCTAGTCTGGGTCCCGGCCTCTGGATTACGGCTTTGAATGTTAAGTATCGTGATTTCCGCTACGTCATTCCTTTTCTTGTACAGTTTGGCCTGTATGTTTCACCCGTTGGTTTCAGTAGTAATGTCGTGCCGGAAAAATGGCGTTTGCTTTACAGCCTCAATCCAATGGTTGGTGTTATTGATGGTTTTCGCTGGTGCATCCTCGGCGGCAACAGTCCCATTTACATGCCCGGCTTTTTGCTTAGCATTGCAATCCTTGCCTTCTTTTTGTGGTTGGGTATGACCCGTTTCCGCAAAATGGAAAAAACCTTCGCGGATATTATATGAGCGACGTAATAATTAGGGCAGAAAATCTTGGCAAAAAATACACTATCGGTCATCAGGCTGAAAACGGCCGTTATGTGGTACTGCGTGATGTGCTTGTACATAATGCAAAAAACCTCTGGAATAAGACCAAAGACCTTGTATCAGGAAAACCGATTATTCAAGGTGACACCACCGAAGAAGTATGGGCGCTCAAAGACATAAACTTTGAAATAAAGCGTGGGGAAGCCGTTGGTATCATCGGCCGCAACGGCGCTGGTAAAAGCACGCTGCTAAAAATTCTTAGCCGCATCACAGAACCGTCTACCGGACGAGTGACAATAAAAGGTCGCGTTGCCAGTCTTCTTGAAGTGGGAACCGGCTTCCATCCGGAGCTAACAGGAAGAGAAAACATCTACCTGAACGGAACCATTCTGGGCATGACACGTGCGGAAATTAAGAAAAAGTTTGACGAGATAGTCGCATTTGCCGAGGTTGAAAAATATTTGGATACACCTGTTAAAAGATATTCCAGCGGTATGTATGTGCGCCTGGCTTTTGCCGTGGCTGCGCATTTGGAACCTGAAATATTAGTTGTAGATGAAGTTCTGGCGGTGGGGGATGCTGAGTTTCAGAAAAAATGCCTGGGAAAGATGGGAGAATCAACCTATGTCGGCCGAACTGTCTTGTTCGTGAGTCATAATATGGCTGCCATTCAATCGCTATGCAGTAATTTATTTCTTCTAGAAGACGGATACCTTATTTCAAAAGGAAATGTTTCTTCAATTATACAACAATACACTTGCAAAACCCAAGTCGGTGATGGTGTTTATTTCTTAATTAATCATCCGCGCAGCCAAGGAAATGGCGCTGCCTTGATTGAAAGTTTCAGAATAATTGGGCAGAATCAGAAGCCAACGCCATCAACAGAAATGGGAGATGAATTATGGTTTGAAATTGATGTTAAATCAACAATATCGCTTGATCACGGAGAGTTTATTATCGGTCTGTACAACTCATTAATGCAACGCGTTTGTCAATTTTCGAGCGCTGATTCGAATTTCTTTCTTCCTAGAAATGTACGAAAAAGCACTATTAAATGCTATGTACCCAACTTGAATTTAACACCAGGACGTTATTATCTTAACCTTGCCATACTGGACGTAAGTCGCTTGGAGGCTTATGATCATCTTAGTCAAGCCGTTGCTTTTGACGTATTACCTAAAGATATTTTCGGTAACGGCCGTTTACCGGATCCCATGGGTGGCCCATGTTTCTTTAAAGCAAAATGGTGGAGTCTCTAAAAAAGTCATCGTCTCTTCAAGCCAAGATTAATCTATGCGCTATTTACAAACAGAAAATAACATCATAACAGTTGTTAACTCCGGAATGTGTACAGGATGTGGTTTATGTGAAGCACTTTGTCCAGGTAATGCAATTCGGATGGCGTTAACGAATAAAGGATTATATGAGCCGGCCATAGACTTTAATTTGTGCAATCATTGTGCTCTTTGTTTGAAAGTTTGTGGGAGGCATCAATTGTGTTACGCCGAATTAAAAAATGATAATTCCGCATCTGCAACAAATCATCTTCTTGGGAAAGTTTTAGCTTCTTATATTGGACATGCGGTAGATTACGAAATAAGGTGGAAAGGATCATCCGGCGGAATTATTACTGCCCTACTCAAGCATTGTTTCGAAACCGGATTCATAGATGCAGCTATTGTGACTGGCGCTGATCCAGTTAATCCTTTAATATCAAAACCACTTGTAGCTTATAACGCGAATGATGTTAACGTGGTGTGTGGTGCGCGATATAGCCCCTCCCCTGTTAACCGCTGCATTCGAGAGGCTATGAATAGCCGGAGAATTGCCGTGGTAGGCCTGCCTTGTCATTTCGAATCTATCGTCAAAGCCGCAAAAATATTTCCTGAACTAAATAGAAAAATTGTCTTAAAATTAGGATTATTTTGTTCTCATAATCTTAGTGTCTTAGCGACAAAATTTGTATGTCGACATTTACGTATCCCTATAGAAAAAATTTCCAGCTTAAAATATCGAGGTGATGGATGGCCTAGCGGTATCCGCATTCAAACACTGGATGGTTTAAAGTTCTATTTGCCCAACCAGAGCTCTTTATGGACTGCCATGTTTATGGCGCATATTTTTACGGCGCCGTACTGTTTGCTTTGCACGGATCATACCAGTGAATTTGCTGACATATCTTTTGGAGATGCCTGGCTTCCTGAAATTATCGAAAAAGATAATAAGGGTGAATCGATAATAATAAGCCGTACTCTTGCCGGCGAGCAATTATTGAGTCAATTACAAAAAACAAACGTACTGAATATTTCTCCGCTGACAACGAAGAAGGTGATTGAATCTCAAATGTGGCCGCTATATTTTAAAAAAGCACTTATCGACAGTAGATTAAAAATTTTAGCGAACAGAAGGTTCGATGTGAAATCACAGCTATCTAAATCAACAATGCTGACGAAGAGCGAGCATAGACTTGCCCGCAAGGCTTGCCAAAATAGCATCACCTCATGTAAGCCGTTATTACTAACTATTTTAAGTCTTCTACCGGCAAGATTCATTGATCGTTATTGTAACCAATTTAACCGTCAATTATGGCAGAATGCCTCGGCCTGGTTGCAGAAAATTGAGGGGGAACAATATGACTAAAATTTTAATTATAAATCAACACGGATGCAATAGGGGCGACGAAGCTGCCTGTAGAGGGATGGTGTATGGATTAAAACGATTTATAAATGATGCTCATATAAATATCTTAACCATAAATCCCCTTTGGCTTGACAAATTCGATGATATAAATTTTCAATTTAACCTCTATTTGCAAAATTTAGGAAAAAAACAAGAGATCTATAAGCTAATACGCCAACTATTCAGTTTTTTTACAGGAATAAAATGTACGCAGGAGATGTCTAAGATTTTTGGATATTATAAAGAAGCACAATTGATAATATCAGCGCCCGGCGGCCCATATATTGGAGATTTGTACCCTAAAACAGAATTTGAAGCGTTGTTTCATCTTTTAATTGGCATATTAAGTCGTAAACCTATCATGATTTATGCCCCTTCCATGGGGCCATTTAGCAAAATTCCTCATAGTATAATCAATGTAATGCGAAAGACAGTTCTGGAAAAAGTTGATTTGATCACGGTCAGAGAATCAATCTCTGCAAAACATCTTGCTGATTTGGGAGTACATTCACCCTATGTATGTATAACAGCAGATTCTGCTTTGCAAAAACCAGTGGATTCATCTCCAGGAAACTCACTTCTCGAAGTTACAGGACTTCAATCAAATAATAAATATATCGGTGTAATTCCTCTGGACCTGGATAGGTTTATGACAACCAATGATAAGATGCGATATATTGAATTGCTCGTAAAATTTCTTAAAGTGTTACCTGATAAATTTGGCGCAAATCTTGTTTTTTTCCCTCAAGGCTTCGGGGAATGGAGAGACAGACCTTTTTTTGAGTTTCTTGTTTCTGTTGCCGGCCTGGAAAACAAAAGTGTTATTTTACCGGAGACATTGAATTCTGACGAGATACAGGTGCTGGAAGGTAAAATGGACGCACTTGTTTCATTCCGCTATCATCCCGGCATCTTTGCAGTACGACAATCCATACCGTGTACTGTTATATCATACGAGCATAAGATGAAAGGTTTTATGGCTGATGTAGGATTGAGTGACTTTTGCTTGGAACTTAATAACCTGACAGTCCATAATTTAATATCTAAAATTGAAGAAACATGGAATAAGCGAGATGAAATGAGAAGATTATCACACCATAAAATAGAGATATTGGAACGCGAATCTTTGAAGAACTCCTATTTGGCGTATCTTTTGCTCAATTTTTACTCTCAGCATCGCCCTATGGTATTGCGCGAATTTATAAAACAAGAGTTAGAACGGAATGACTGGTGTTAATACAATTATGAGATCGTTAATAACGCCATATGACTTCTGGTACGCATAAAAACATTTAGATTTGTTCACTCGATAAAGATCTTTAATCAACTTTGTTCGCAGGCAAACATTTATGGTAAAAATATTGATTTCTATAATGAAAATTCCTATAAGGCTTTTTCGTATCATCAACGTTGATAATTTACACAGGGGATTGATATACATAGATCAACGGAAATTTTCCTTGTTACTTAGTCATATCAGAAGACTTCTTACTACTGACCCTGTTAAATCTTCCGAAAAGTCGCTTTATGCCGTAAAAGCAATACCCGACAAACTCAATTTTCAGCGGCATGAAAAACCATTGGTGTCAATCATTATTCCCGTCTTTAACCACTGGGAAACAACCCGTTCCTGTCTTATTTCTATTTTTGAGAATTTAGATGCTACGATTCCCTGTGAAGTGATCATTGCAGATGATTGTTCAAATGATGAAACAAAAAACCTTATTTCCTATGCATCTAACATTGAAGTCATTTCAAACAAAACCAATCTGGGTTTTCTGAAGAATTGTAACAATGCCGCCCGACATGCGGCAGGGCAATATATAATGTTTTTGAATAATGACACCATTGCCCAGCCAAACTGGTTGAAGCCTTTGGTCGATATTATGGAACGTGATGAGAAAGTCGGGCTTGTAGGTTCAAAGTTGCTTTATCCGGATGGCCGTCTCCAGGAAGCAGGTGGCATTATCTGGCAGGATGGTTCCGGATATAACTACGGTCGCCACGATTCTCCAAACAAACCGGAGTACAATTATCTTAAAGAATCTGATTATGTTTCGGGGGCGGCTATTTTAATCAGGAAATCACTTTGGGATAAAATCGGCGGCTTTGATGAAAATTATACGCCGGCTTATTATGAGGATACTGACTTGGCCTTTGAAGTCCGACGTCACGGTTTCAAGGTTATGTATCAACCTTTGTCTTCGATAGTTCATCACGAAGGAATCTCTCACGGCAAGGATATAACATCAAAATTGAAATCGTATCTGATTAGCAATCAGAAGAAATTTTTTGATAAATGGCAGGAAATACTGAACACAGAACATGCTTTAGGACCTGATAAAATGTTCAACGCCCGCGACAGAAGTACGAGAGCCAAGACATTGCTTTTTATCGATCAATGCGTGCCGCTCTATGATCATGATGCAGGCTCAAAATCAACTTTCCAATATCTGCAACTGATGGCGGAAATGGGTTACAATATAAAATTTATGGGAAATGACTTCGTTGAACACAAACCCTACACATCAATGCTCCAGCAGATGGGCATTGAAGTATTTTACGGGCTCTGGTATCGGAGAAACTGGAAAACATGGATTGCCAGGCATGGGAAAAATCTTGACTATATTTATCTCAGCCGTCCTTATGAAACCAGGAAATTTCTCAAGACCGTGAAAAAGCACTCTACCGCCAAGCTTTTTTACTGCGGTCATGATCTGCATCATTTAAGGGAAGAAAGGCAAAATCATATAGAAAATAAATCTTCTTCTTTACGGTTATCCCGGTTAAAGAAGATGGAATTCGATATCATTCGCACAGTTGACATCAGCTATTTTTTCTCGAGCTTCGAAGTACAGGAGTTACAAGTTAATCTGCCCAATTCTTCAATACAAAAAATACCCTTATTTCTATATGAAAACGTAAATTCGCAAAATGAGAAATCACATGATTTTTCATCCCGCAACGGGTTACTTTTTGTCGGAGGTTTTAATCATCCCCCCAATACTGATGCTGTTAAGTGGTTTATTTCGGAAATTTTTCCTCTTATTAAATCTAAAATACCATCCATTGAATTAATCGTGGTCGGGTCTAATGTACCACCGGATATACGCAACCTCTCGGGTAATGGCGTGGTCATTGCGGGTAGGTTGTCTGAAAATGAATTATTGGAACAATACAGAACGCGCCGTCTTGTCATTGCGCCATTACGATATGGAGCAGGAGTCAAGGGGAAAATTGTTGAAGCCATGTATTATGGCATACCCGTCGTAACCACATCCACAGGAGCAGAAGGAATAGACAACTACAATCAGGCTCTCTTAATCGCCGATGAAGCTCAAAACTTTGCAGAGCATGTTGTTAATGCATATACAAATCCCGCAATCTGGACTAACATTTCCAATGCGGCAATCGCTACCATAAACCAATATTTTTCAAAGGATATAGCTCGTAAACTGCTTGAAAAAGATATGCCTCCGTATTGAGGTTAAACATATATAAACAGGAGAATAATTATGAGAAGTTTAGAACTACCCTTACATCAATATAATTCGGATAAGATAGCGAACCGCTATCTTGACACATATGACAAGATACTAACCCCTTTTACTGACAAGAAGATCTCTCTTTTGGAATTAGGAATTGATAAAGGCGGCTCGCTTTTGTTGTGGCGAGATTACTTCCCTATGGGCACGATTGTGGGCATCGATATCAATATTCCCAAAAACTTTAAACCGACAGAACGTATTCAAATTTTCGAAGGAAGTCAAACTGACTGTAATTTTCTATCAGAAGTTGCCAATTCAACGGCTCCCGACGGTTTCGATATTATAATAGATGACGCCTCACACATAGGCGAGATGACAAAAACGTCATTTTGGCATCTATTTGACAATCATCTAAAGCCCGGTGGTCTCTATGTCATCGAAGATTGGGGTACAGGTTATTGGAGTGATTGGCCTGACGGAAAAAGTCTCAATCTTGACAAATACAAACAAGCGCAATATAAACAGCATCATTACTGGTCTTTTCTACTTAAAGTTATGAGAAAATTAAATTTAATAACTCCTTTGCGTTCAATGTCTTGCCATAATTACGGAATGGTGGGATTCATCAAACAACTTATAGATGAACAGGCCGCTCATGACGTAACGAGAGAAAACTTGAAAGGGAAATCTAAAAGAAGCTCGAAGTTCGAAAACATGATGATTGCACCTTCTATTGTGTTTATTAATAAAGCCGGCCATAAAATCGACGGTTGATGATTTCATTACCCTCCGCTTATGGCGGGATTGGAGAGTTCTTCCAACAAATTTCAGCGCGCTACGCTTTTGAAATTTGAGTCTCACAACAAAACAATATGAGCTCTCACAAGGAGTCTATCGTGAAGCAACTTCTCACAACACTTCTCAGAAAATTACCATACATTAAGAAACTCGAAATGATAGCAGAGAATCAAGGAGCTTTTCCGGCCGGCCACTACTATTCTCCAATCCCATCCAGAGAAGAAGTTCTTGCCTATATTCAATCAAGAACATTCCCCGCCGGTGAACCTCCCGGTATAAATTTGAACGCACAGAGTCAATACGACCTCCTCAACGAGTATGCGGCTTATTACCAAGACATACCATTCCAGGAAAAACCACAACCCGGGCATCGTTTTTATTACGAAAATGATTTATTCAGTTACTCCGACGCTATTTTCCTATATTGCTTTTTAAGAAAGTTCACGCCAAAAACAATCATTGAGGTTGGATCAGGATTTTCATCTGCTGTACTACTCGATACTATTGATGATGTTTATAAGCAGAAACCGGATGTTATTTTTATCGAGCCGGACCCTGATAGACTCATCAGCTTGCTGAAAGAGGATGACAAACAACAAGTCAGATTAATCGACAAAAAGATTCAGGAAATTTCTACCGATTTTTTCTCAGTGTTGGAGCCGGGTGATTTCTTGTTTATCGACTCCAGTCACGTCGTGAAATGCGGCAGTGACCTTCAAATGCTGATACTGGAAATCTTACCACGCTTGAAGCCGGGGGTTTTCGTTCATTTCCATGATGTTTTTTATCCATTTGACTACCCCTCTCAATGGCTGGTTGGAGGAAGGTATTGGAATGAAAGTTACTTTCTGCGCGCCTTTCTTTCTTATAACTGTGAGTGGACTATTCTATTCTTTAATACATATGTGCATCATATGTTTGCCGATCTAGTTAAGGAAAAAATGCCTTTATGTTTCAAGAGACCTGGGGGCAGCTTGTATATTCAGCGCAAACAAAAATGCCAGTAAAGCGCTACGCCGGGAATCGATTTCGTTCCACTGCCACCGGTAACCTTTGAAGTCGCACTTCACTCTGTAAGTTATATTTTTCAATTGAGCTTAAAAAATTATGAAGATAAAATTTATAGGCCTGTAGAAATGGGTTTTCAGAATGTTTGCGCCATCATTCTTGATTATTTCGGAAGCGACAAAACAATCGCATGTTTAACATCGCTCATTGATCAAGGACTTGATTCGGTAATGATCGTCGATAATTCTGGGGATCAGAAAGCCAATCTACAGTTAAAAACGGCTCTTGATAATTTTAGTCAACAAAATATTTCATTCACAATACATCGAATCGTCAATCAACAAAATCTCGGTTTTGCAAAAGGTGTGAATAATGCTTTACGCTGGTTAGAAATAAATCATCCGCACCGTTATTATCTTTTAATAAACAATGATGCGGTGGCAACGCCTGGAATGCTTCAGAAACTTCTGCAATTCATGCACGGAAACAATAGAATAGCGCTCACATCTCCGGTCATGGATACGGGCCGTGACAAGATAGAATACAACTGGTATCATCGCCTCACAGGATTGTTGTTTTTTCATCGTGTGTTTGGCGCGTTTCCATATCTTTCCGGATGCTGCCTGCTTGTCGATCATCGAATTATTCAAGATGGCTTGTTCGATGAGGACTTTTTTATGTATGGCGAGGATGTTGAGCTCACATGGCGGGTCCGAATGTCAGGACATGATCTGGCATGTGTCAAGCAGGCAACCATAAAACACGACGTGACCGGTTCAAGCCAGCAAGGCGGTTTTTTTTACGAGTATTATATGGTCATTGGACATATTCTACTCGCAACGAAACTTGCGAAACACCGATGGGAAATTCCTTTTCTTCTTTTAGCACGTTTGGCAACAATGTCATCACGGGCAATCATTCGTTTGATCCGTTTCCGTTCATGGATTCCCATAAAAGCAAGTTTAAGAGCCCTCCGAAACAGCATCATAACAAAAGATAAAATTAATATCCTATAAGGCAAGATCCTTAGTTGCTTAAATCAAATTCCAATAACCTCTCCAGTTTGCAAAGTGTTGATATTGTGATCCCCGCCTATAATGCCCGCCATATTATCCGAAAATCGGTCGGGTCAACTCTTTTGCAGGAATTACCGACATCCTGGAAGAAAAACATCATCGTTGTTGATGACGGTTCTTCGGATGACACGGTCCAGCATTGCAAAACATTATTTAAAGAACAAGTGCACGTCATATCCCATGAACAAAACCGCGGACGATCTTCAGCCTGTAATACCGGCTGGCGTTCCGGGTCCGGCACGGTTGTAATTTTTCTGGATGCAGACTGCGAATGGCTTTCCACAGAATCTCTGGCTGCCCATCTTCAGATACTTGAGTCTGGTTCAGATGTAAGTACCGGTGCAATTGTTTCTCGTAATGAAAGTTTTTGGGGTAAATATCAAAATGTGCTTCAAGTGTCCCGCGAAAAGGCTTTCTCTTCCGGTAATCTTGCCGCTTTTACCAGCGCTAATTTTGCGATCAAACGCTCTGTTTTAGAGGCATCCGGTGGATTTGACGAAGGTTATCGTCACTATGGCTTTGAAGATCGGGATTTTCTGCTTCGTCTGGTATCTCTTTGCGCAACAATAAGTTTCTGTGCGAAGGCAGCCATTATTCACAATCCGGATTCATCACTTGGGGAGATTTGCCGTAAAATGATGGAATCCGGTCAGTATTCATCATGGCGCTTTCATTCTGCGCATACCGAATATTACGCCCGATCCGCCTATGGGAAACTTGACTGCAGGCTGCGCGGTTTTCCTTTAACCGTGCTTGCTATCATTTTTGGACCATGGATACCCAAACTTACATGGTTTGGCGACAAAATAATCAACCTGTCCGGCACGCCATTCCGCATAAAAAAGGCATGCGTGAAATTGATGTCCGGTCTGGCGTATATGACAGGCACCTACCTGGGCATGAAGAGATAATCATCATTTCAGTTCCATTTCCAGAAGGAATGTTATTTTGTCAACCGGTAATGATACGCATAAATTTTTGCAATAAAGACAAGCAGACCCGACAGGAATATCTTTGAATGAATAAAACCTTTGCACAATTCCTTTTTTGGTCATTCCGGTTAAAACCGGAATCCAGTAAGTAATTGCAAAATCCTGGATACCGGCCTAAGAGACTGCGTCATAATAGTAAAGGCTGTCATTCCGAACGTATGTGAGGAATCTTAAAGTCTTGAATTTATTGAAAACAAGATTTCTCGCTTCGCATCGAAATGACATAAATATGAATTGCGACACAGTCCCTACGCCGGTATGACAAAATTGATGAATTGACTTGGTTATGCAAAGCTCTCGAATTACATTCTCTTAATGTGCTTGTCATAAATTCTTCTATATTTATCCGCAATTATTTCCCAGTCAAATTTTTCCACCACCCTTTTACGTCCCTCATCGGCCAATCTAAAACGTAAATCCGAATCATCAAGAAGCCGCATGATACTTTCAGCAAGAACCTGAACATTACCGGGAGGGGAAATTAATCCGCTTTCTTCATGCGCGATAATGTCGTGAAGCGCCGGTAGATCTCCGGCGATGACAGGACATCCACATCCCATGGCCTCCACAACAACCAGTCCGAATCCTTCCTGTGCGCCGCTTTTTGTCATCTCAAAGGGAAAGACCGCCAGAGCAGCCCGCCGATAAAGATCCGGCAATAGCGACTGTTTTACCATCCCCAGAAAGTTAACATGGTTAGAAATTTGATTTTCTTTCGCCCATCTGCGCAGTTCGCCTTCCAATGGCCCTGCTCCCGCCAACAGTAAGCGTATGTCCGGTTTTTTATCAATTATTATGGGCATCGCTTTAAAAAGCACCTCAATGCCCTTGCCCGGTACCAGTCTCCCAACAAAAAGCAATTCCCTCACACTTCGTGTCAATTGATGGCCCGGAGTAAAAAGACTTTTTAAGTCCACACCCATGGATATCACTTTTACCTTATCAGGCGTAACGCCCATCCCGACAACTTTGTTTTTCATGGCGTGGCTGACAACGGTAAGAGCCTGGCTTTGATCCATGATCCATCTCTTGATACGTTCGAGAAATACCCCGCGCAGGGCATAAATATCGCTGCCGTGTGATGTGCATAATAAAGGAATTCTGCGACGGGAGAGCATGAGACCCAGAACAGCAATGAATCCTTGAGGAATCAGCCAGTGAGCATGGATCACATCGAACCGCTCTTTTCGCAACAGACGAACTACTGCCCATAATTGTCCTAATAGGAATAAAGGGACCAAGAAATAATTCAATGGATTTGTTTTCAGTCTGTTTAAAATACCACCGCCATGCATGGCCAGTTTTTCCCAGCGTTGGAAAAAATAGGGGTAACGGATAACGCGTACGCCAGCCATATTTTCCTGCTTTTTACTATCCGGGGTTCTGGGAGAAAGAACCGTTATATCAAATGCGAACGTTAAACGACGGCACAGCTCAAAGACAAATGCCGGTTCGGAGTCATTTTCCCAACGGGGAAACGTTGAGGTCAAAACGAGCACGCGAGGATTTAGGATGGAATTATTTTTCATGAGCTCTTTTTTAATGCAACTTAAATACAGACATTATTTTTTGATTGTCCACAACGATCGTAAACACCTCTTGATTGAGAGGATATTCTTCAGGATGATAACGGTAATTTGTCAGAAAATAATCAGCCTGATTAATATGGACGAAATTCAATCTGCTTCTATCCTGTTTGTCCAGAAATATTGCATTATTCATACATATCGGAGGAGGAACATTTACAGCTAATTTCATTACGGGTCTTTTGTCGTTTTTAACAATGTATTCCAGCCCCTGACGAAAAGATAATCCCCAATAATCAAGTTCAAAGAGCTGTCCGGTATTACTTCCGGCCAAAATATTAAAATAAACATTTTGAAAAGGGTGATTTCTGATCATATAATAGGATGTGGTGACAATATTAAATGCGATGACAGCAGCAATGAATGCGGTTGCGCAAAGTTCACGGCCTGTGCGGCTCTTCTTCATGATACTGAAAACCTTTTCAAATCCAGTCATTGCGATAAGAAGAAAAGGCGCATAAATAAAATACATATGTCTCCAAGCATCATAGAGAGCAGAATGAAGAATAATTACAGCAATTAGAGGCATGGCAAATAGTAGGAGAAAAAGAAAATCCTGCCGTTCATTATTATTAGTATAGAACCGTATACCATTTCCTATTATTCTTTTAATAATCCAAAAGGAGCCAAGAAAAAAGAAAAAAATGTAAATCAAAGGCGTGGTGATCATTATCCAGAATGGTATATAATGCCAAGGCACTTGGGTTGATTTAATGAATATGCCCCGATAGAAAATGTCATATGTAATGGGAAATCTATTCATTACATTAAAAGAATTGATGAAATTTCTTACAGGATCATCCCAGAGATAAGGCCAGAAAACCACCATAAAAATTAAAAAAGAACCCAAATAGATGAATAAAGGAAATATTTTTCTAAAAAAATTATGGAAGGGATGTTTCGTCTTGGCGATATCAATAATCGTTATGAAAACAGCCAGAAACGGAATATATATTCCTGTTATCCTCTGATCAACCATCAAAGCGGAGGCCAGGGAAAATAATATCGAATTAATAAATGTTTTACTGGCTAGGTAACGCATGAAAAAGTAAATGGATATAATCATCAAAGATAGAAAAACAACGTCCTTACCGTAAAAGGAATCAGCAAAAATTCGGGGACTTAAAATTAAAAAAAGACACCCCGCAAGTCCCAATAGCCAACTACCAAATCGGTTTATGACAATTAAAAAGAAAAAAACGACGCTGATATAAAATAGAAGAAAGGTGCCAAGATGTCGCAGATAGTAAATTTCAGGCATTGTACTTTTATATCCCAGAAATACTTCGGCAACATACATGGGTAAATCAAATATCACACCATATTGTTTGGCTGAGTATTCCGCTAAAGCAGGCAAGGAAGTAAAATCCTTAGACTGGTAGTCCGGAAGAAAAATGGACGCCAGATGCTTTGCCGTAACCATGGCGATCTGACGGTGCATGGGTTCATCCCAGGAAACGCCATAATCCTTATAAACAGAAATCCCGATGATGAAATAGACAAGAAAAAAAAGAGCAATCCATAAATATTGTTTTCTGCTGTTGGATAGAAGCTTTTTCACGCCGTTAACACTACCGGCTAACGGCTCATTATCTTTTTTCTGTATATCAACCATGGTTTTTTCTACTTTTATCCGGCGAAAATTAATCGATTGATATGGATTTCATGCACATTGCAGTTCGCAACGAAAGCGTCATCATGCTTTTTGCTTGAGTCTTCCGCTCCAGACCGTCGGCGTCACTTCGTGCCATTCAAGACCTTCAATTTGCGGTTTGCCATTGCGAAGAAGAATCATTCGGTCCTTTGCCGTCATTTTTTTCACCCAGGGTGTGTAGCTTTCATTTTTATAACGGCTGAGCTGGATTTGTCGATAGATTTTCAGATTATCTGCTGTCATCCAGATCGGCTCAAAACCCAGTACATAACGCCAAGTAGCATGAGGGTTATTATAAAATACCTGATAAAAAAGAAACATGTTATCATTGTATATAATCCCGTTATCATCAGGCAGCCAAGGCCTGTGTTCTTTATTTTCCATCTCCGGCCACTTGGATACTTCACCGGACCAGCGGCTATGATAATCACTGGTAACTGCGAGCAGAAGAACCAGACAGAACATTGCAGCAAGCATCAACCGTTTCCAACTGAAGCTGTCTATGTAGCGTTCCAGCACGGTCTGAATCTCCAGAGCAACCCAAAATGCCAGAGCCGGCCAGGCCCAGTCCGTCCAGAAACGTCCGGCTAAAAATCCCATCGCCCAGCCAATAACCATTAAATAGAATGCAGGATTGTCCACTACATGAATATCCCATTCACTTCTTGCCTTGCGCCAAAGCAAGATCCCGCCTATCAGAAAGAAAACAAGAGCTTCGCCTGAAAAAGGCTGGAATTCTCCGACTAATTGACGCTGGAAATCATTCTTACCAAAGGCTTCGAGGGCATGAAAGATCATCTGATGCAGGAAAACCAGCGGATGTCCGGTCAGCATTGCTCCACAAACAACGCCCAGAAACATTGCCCCGGACATGAGTATAAAAACACGCCACTGTCTTGCCAAAACAAGTGCCAACAGTGGCAGAATAAAAAGATACCATGTACCGTGAATCCAGGTGGTGAGTGCAGTAGCCACCGCCAGTATAAAAAGCTCGACCCACGGCTTACTTGTATTTTTGATTCTATCCCAAAGAAACAGGAACAACAGTACCAGAGCCATGCTGGCAATATAAGGTCGCCCATAGAAAAGCCGGTAGATCGATCCGAAGAAAAAAACAGAAGACAAGGCCAATGCGGCTATCCACGCCTCACCTCGCCGAAAATAAAAAACCGGAAGCAGTGTAAAGGCCAGAAAAAAGAAGATGACGGAAAAATTCAGTAAATGCGTTTTATCGCATTTCGTAAGAGTTTGAACACTGGAAAGAATGATGTGCCAGCCCGGATGACTATCCATGGTAATTTCCGGCCGGCTGATCAGAATATCCGCCCAGGACTTTCCGGAGATAACCTTTGCCACATGCCGAAGAGCATCATCAATGGGAAAAAAACCGTAGCCGATGACGCGCAAACAGGTCAGCAGTAACGTGCCAAGACAGATGAGCAGAATGAACGATCGAATAAATCGTTGCTGTGGAGTCTCAAAACGCTTATCCATAACATTCTCCGGCACTTATGACTGGTTGAATCAATGATTGAAAATACAAAATATAAAAAAGATAGCTGACCCTTCTGAGATCAGCTATCTTTTTTAAAAAACAAATCAACTGCTTTGATCAAAGAACACGATATGAAGGAATAAATTCTCTTTCACATCTACAAATGATATTAACGCAAGGTAAAGGTATCGCTAAAATTGCAGCCAGCACTAACGTCTGTCCAACTTGCAGGCCCGTTAGTGACCGTCACTGTTATAGTGTTAGTACCTGTAGGTGCAGCAGTCCAACTCCCTGTGTAATCACCAACAACAACGCCTGTATTAGCAGCAGGACCATTTGTTGAAGTATATACGCCATTCATAAGGCCCCTCGAGTACTCCATTATCGCGGATGACTCAAGCGCTGATTGTGCACCCTCCAGAGCCTTGCACCTTGAATCCTGCTGTAAACTCATGTACCGCGGAATAGCCACCGCAGCCAATATTCCCAGAATAACCAGAACAGCGATAATTTCGATTAACGTAAAACCTTTCTGATTTCTTAACATATTTTTCTCCTTTCCTAAGTTATTTTATTGTTAATGTTTCTACTTTTTTAGAGCAATGTTTATGCCATTTATTAAAACAGCACCTTTATTACATAAATATTATTATGTTAATGATTTACGATATTAAATTAATTCATTTTTATCAATATATCAATATATATTTTTATTCATTCCTCCATGCATTTTTATGTTTAAAAACAATCTTTTGTTGTTTTACCTACAATTATTGTAGATTCTTTATGCTATCCACATCAATCTGTAATTTTTTAATTCTGTGCCATAGGCTCCTTTGGTTAATTCCCAGAATACCTGCCGCCTTTACCTGAATGCCGCCTGCCTTTCTCAAGGCCGCCATGATCATCTCTTTTTCCATTAAATTGAGTTTCTCATCCAGAGGCATCGTGCCGTCATCTGCGCTATCGATATCCGGAAGGCTTTTTTCTTTGATAGCAGGCAAATGCTGCGGTTTTACAATTCCGTCTTCATTTAATATGGAGGCCTGTTCCATGACATTTTTCAGCTCCCGCACATTTCCCGGCCAGGGATAGTCAATGATGCCCTTTAATGCTGAATTGGAAAGTCTCAACTTTACGGGCATGGATTTCATAAAATAATTGGCCAATAAAATAATATCCTCTTTCCGCTCTCGAAGCGGCGGGATATTGATGGAGAAAACATTTAAACGAAAGTAAAGGTCTTCTCGAAATAAACCGTTTTTAATCATTTCCTGTAAATTTTTGTTGGTGGCGGCAATGAAACGAATATCCACTTTAATCATTTTTGTGCCGCCTACCCTTTCAAATTCTTTCTCCTGCAAAACCCGAAGAAGCTTGGCCTGAGTATTCAGCGGCATGTCGCCTATTTCATCCAGAAATATTGTTCCACCATTGGCTATTTCAAATTTCCCCTTTTTCTGTTCAGTCGCTCCCGTAAAAGAGCCCTTTTCATGACCAAATAATTCACTTTCCAAAAGGCCTTCCGGAATCGCAACGCAATTGATTTTTACAAAAGGTTTGCCTTTCCGCATACTGTGTTCATATATACTGGAAGCTATTAATTCCTTGCCCGTTCCGCTTTCGCCGAAAATAAGGACTGTGGAATCCGTCGGTGCAACTTTTAGAAGCTGTGTAAAAATATTGCGCATGGACGTACTGGAACCGACAATGTCCGGGAATAATTCTCTGGATTCTATACTGCTTAAAATGTTGGTTACACTATCAAAGAATTCATCGATTTGATCCAAATCGCTTGTTATACTATTAGCGTTCTCCGGTTGCTGTTTTGTAATCATGGACATTTTTTGCGTTTTGTTGACGAATTGCACTAAGGGTTTGAACAATAGTCGAAGTAGAATAAAACTTGTAAAAACAGCCGCGACAGAAATGATGATGATAATATAAATCAGATTGATGATGTCTTTCCGGCCAAAATGATCCTGGGGATTAAATGACTGATAGGTCAGAATAACACCAAGAATGGCTATGCCTGTGTAGATTAAAGGAACTAATATATATAAGCTTATATAAATTTTCTTTTTTTTCATTTTGGGAGATGATTAAATTCTATATAATAATGAGTATATTTTTTATTGGTTGCTTCAAAGGGTTTCTTCGAAAAAGATTGTTAACATTTTTTAGGCCCTTTAGCTTTTTATCATCTTCGTAAGATCCCACATGGGCATGAATACGGCGAGAGCAAAAAAGCCGACAATAGCAGCCAATCCGACGATGAGAATTGGAGTAATGGCATCGGAAAGACCTTTGATGGAGTATTCAACTTCCGCATCATAGTGTGACGCAACCGCCCGCATCATTTCATCAATCTTCCCGGACTCTTCACCGATGGCAACCATATCAACAACCATCGGTGTAAAATACTTTATCGATTTTAAGGGGACCGCGACTCCGGCACCCTCTTTAATACGCTCACGAATATTATCAAACGCTCTTGTTAATGCTTCATTTCCCATGGTTGACGAAAGGATGGTCAAGGATTGCATAATGGGCACTCCACTTGTTTGCAGAATAGCAAAGATGCTTGCAAAACGGGAGAGTGCTGCTTTTTTGAATACGGGTCCCAAGATAGGCATTTCCAGCAAAAAAGAATCTCTGACGAACTTGCCGTTGCTTGTTTTGAAGTAGTAACCCAAACCAAAAACAAGCGTTAATATCAAGCCAACAATAAGATACCAGTAAGCGGAAAGGAAAGCATATAACGACATCGCTATTTTTGTCGGCCAGGGCAAGGTTAATCCGGCTCTCATGAAAACATTAGCAAAGGTAGGTATAACAAAGGTTAAAAGACCAATAAACGCTCCGAATAATGCTACAAGAACTATCATCGGATAGCGAAGCGCCGATTTGATGTCCGCTCTGACTTTTGCTTCATGCTCAATGATATAAATCAGTCTTTCCAGAACCACAGGAACACTTCCGCTGATTTCACCGGCTCTTATCATTTCGCAGTAAAGATTATCAAAAATTTTCGGGAATTTACGCAACGCGTCAGAAAGAGACGACCCCTGATTAATGTCCTTGATAATTTTTACAACGGCATCTTTTAAACCTTTGTTTTCTGTCTGGGCTTCCTGAATAGACAAAATCCTCAATATGGGTATTCCGGCAACCAGCATGGAGTGAAATTGCTTGGTGAATAGAACCAACTCCGCAGGACTGACCCTGCTCGATCCCAACAGAGACCCCAGAAAGGCATCTCCGTATGAAGTTTGTTCTTTAATTTGCGTGGGGATCAGTTGACGTGAAATCAGTATGGAATTTGCATTTTCCATCGATTCCGCTTCCAGTTTGCCGGAAACTTCTTTCCCCATTTGATTAATGGCCTTATATGTATAATTGAAACTGGGCATGTCTGATCCTTGTCATATTAAACGATTACTGCAGCAACCGCTTCTTCCAGCGTTGTAATTCCATTGATAACTTTTTGGGCGGCATCTTTTTGCAGAGTTTTTAATTTCCCCGCGGCTATTGCTGCCCTGGTAATTTCAGGGCTGGGTCTTTGCCCGACAATCATATCCTGAACCGTTTCGTCAATAACCAAAACCTCAAAAACACCTGTTCTGCCCCTGTAACCGGTATTATTACATTGTGTGCAACCTTTACCCCGATGAAAATGGGCTTCCTTGGCTTCCTGCTCTGTTATGCCAAAAGCTTTGAGAGCATTTACCGGTGGAACATAAGGCTCCCTGCAGTAGGGGCAAACGGTGCGAACCAATCTCTGGGCAAAAGAAACCATTAAAACGGATGCAATAAGAAAAGGCTCAATCCCCATGTCAATGAATCTGGTTATCGCTCCTGCCGCATCATTTGTATGAACAGTGCTTAACATACGGTGTCCGGTTTGCGCGGCCTGTACCGCGACGGCGGCTGTTTCCGCGTCTCTAATTTCGCCAACCATAATGACATCGGGATCCTGACGCAGAATGGATCGCAAACCACTGGCAAACGTCATTCCCGCTTTGGTATTTAACTGCACCTGACGGATATCATTGACTCTGTATTCAACGGGATCTTCCAGCGTAATGATATTAATATCAGGCGTGTTTATGGAATTTAAGATAGCATACAGGCTTGTGCTTTTGCCGCTTCCCGTCGGCCCCGTGCTTAAAATCATCCCATACGGTTTAACGCACATGCTTTCGATTTTTGCCATATCCTGCTCATCCATGCCCAATTTATCCAATGTATAAATCCCGGCGCTCATATCCAGAAGGCGCATGACAATATTTTCCCCGTGAATGGTCGGAATCGAAGACACTCTGACATTGATTTCCTTGTTTTCCGTTTTCAGCGTAAACCTTCCATCCTGAGGGATCCGGGAAACCGTGATATCCATATTCGCGATAATCTTGATACGGGCGATTACCGATAAAAAAATGGATTTGGGAGGAGACGGCATTTCAATGAGTTTGCCGTCAATACGAAAACGTAATTGCACGGTGTTATGCTGCGGGCTGATATGAATATCGCTTGCTTTGCTGCGAACGGCCTGGGCAAAGATTGAATTGGTTAAACGAACGACCAGCGCTTCTCCCGCCTGATCCTGTAATGATGTAATATGCACCGATTCCTGAAATTCCGTTTCTTCTTCGGATTTGGATTCGATTTCCATATGTTCCATTAAATCGCCCAAATCCGATTGTGCGCCATACATGCTGTTGATGAGTTGATTTAATTCCATTTCGGAACAAATAACCGGCTCAACTTCCAAATTGGTTAATTTTTCAATGTAATCGAGAATTTTGATATCCAGAGGATCTGCAATGCCTACTTCCAGTAAATTGCCATGTCTCTTTAAAGGAACGATCTGATTTTTCTGCGCGACATCAACCGGTATGTACCGGATAATATCAAAATCCAGAGGATATTCGTAAACCTGATATTTTTTTATATTTAATTGCTGACTCAATAAATCTATGATTTGCTTCTCTTTAACGATGCCCTGCCGTATTAAATACTGGCCAAATCGCAAATTGGTCTTCTTCTGCTCATTTAAAACTCTTGCCAGCATCTCTTCAGTTAAAATACCTTTATTGACCAGGATTTCACCCAAACGTTTCCTTGTTCTCATGGATCCTCCACTACCAAATCAATATTGCAGAATGCGACGGTTGAAAAATACAGAATCCGCATCCCATTGCGATATAATGCTCGCTTTTGCAGCAAACTCCGGCGGCAGATTGCCTTTCGCTTCTTCTGCTGAATGATTATCTCTGAATTTTTTATCAATCACAACCGCAAATTCAAAACCTTTCTTCTTGTTCCAATAAGAAAAAAATGCCAGTGGGGGCAGTTTTGAGTTTTCGGGATTGTTGCGAAAGTTATTATATATCTTTTCCAGATCTTTCCCACGTTCCAATGCAATAACGATATCGTTATGTTTTACGGGATGATTACCCGCAGGAATCGATGGAAGTAATATGGTGGTCCCTTCCGTAATCATATTTTCATTATGAATGTGCGGATTTTCCGCGACAACTTTTCCTGAAATGTGCTGACCGTTATCACCATAGATATGAAACAATGTCCACCATAGTGTTCTTCTTTTGGTCATTGAGATGCTCCCCATATAATCCGGCATTGTAATATCCGAAGATATATTGACGACCGGAACTTTTGCATCAACAGCGTTATCAGCCCTTACGACATCCTGACTATCTGATATTTTTGAGTCTATGGCAATCAATTTGTGTAGATTATCTGTATTTCCCGTAACATTCTGAAACGTAATTGCCCTTACAGAAAATCCCACAATCATTATCAGGAAAAGCATGGCCAACCCCCATTCCAGTTTTCTGTATAAAGGTGGCTTTATCTCACGCACACAACTTCTGACCATAAACCAGCCGGCTTTACTTTTGTTGCGAATGATCATCTTTAAAACCACCTGATGACACAAAAAGACTACTTTACGGGGATATCCTCTGGTCGCCGAATAAATTGCGAAAAAACCACCCCAACTGAACAAGGAAGGACTTTTCTCAAAATTTCTGGCTACGCTCAAGCGATAATCAATCATCGCTTTTGTCTGTCTGAAATTCAAACGCCGAAGATATATTAAAAGATTAACTCTGTCGGCAAGATTTGCCTTTTCCCGGAGAATGGTCTGAAATTCCTTCTGGGCAAAAATGATAATCTGCAGGAGCTTAAATTTATTGGTTTCGTAATTCAAAAACTCCCGTAATATTTCCAGGCAATCATCCGGAATTTTCTGCCCTTCATCAATGATCAGGACAATGATCCTTTTTTTATCCACCCCCTTTTCAAAAAGCTTGTCCTTGATTTTTTCTTTTAAATGCCATTCACTTTGCGAATCATCATCTAAATTGCCGACCCCCAGCATTAAAGCGCAGGTCTGCAGAAATTCTGTGGTGCTTTTAAATGCGGGATCAAGTAAAAGATGGGTTTCTATTTCCGATTCTCCGGAATCGTGCAAGGGAGAGGATAAATTCTGAATAAGCTTGCGGCACAAGGTTGTTTTACCCGTGCCGATATCCCCGATGACCACATTGATGCCACGGCGCAGACGAACCGCAAGTTCCAGTTTTTGTAAACACTCGCTGTATTGAGGAAGTTGAAAAAGAAATTCCGGTTCCGGAGAGTTGGAAAATGGCTCTTTCTTAAAATTGAGAATCTTGAAATAATCCATTTTTGTCGGCCATATTAATGTTTAACCACGATCAAATAATAAAACCGCTTCCCCTGCCGGCGAATTTCCGGTGCGTAAACATTCTTATATTGTTCAAAATAAATTATATATTGAAATTCAAAGGCTAACTGTTACCAACCGGCAATATGTGCGGGGTGATAAATATAATAACTTCTTCCATGCTATCGCCTTTACTATCCGATTTGAAAGCCCAGCCCAGGATGGGAATGTCCTTTAACCAGGGGACTCCGCTTTGTGCCGCCAGATTCGTTTGTTTTGTCAGACCGGAAATAACAATCGTTTCACCGTCTTTAACGATCAGCTCCGTTTCCGTTTGCTTCTTGATGATGTACGGATCGCCCATGGATGACTTGCGTGTCATATCCACTTCGTCTTTTTTCACTAAAATTTTCATCTTCAAATTTTTACCGTCAATCACATGAGGTGTAATTTTCAGTTCCATCATAACTTCTTCAAATTTCGTGGTTTGGGTTGTCGTTCCTCCGCTTGTTTCCATTGTAACATACGGAACTTTCTCCCCATTTTTTGTAGAGGCTTCCTGGTTGTCCAGTGTCGTTATGGACGGGCTGGATAAGATATTTAACTTGTTGTCATTCTGCAGAGCCTGCAATTGCACTTCCAGTAAATTTCCGTCGATTTTCCCAAACAATAGGCCTAACGAACCCAAGGGGGTAACCACTGAAGATATATTGGTCGTGTCAGCCGGAAAATTAACGCCTAATCCTGATCGCTGCGGAGATGTCCCCGTTCCCCCGATCGGACCGGTGGGAGAGACACCACCTCCTGTAATGATGAGATCTTCCTTCCCCTGGGTACTTCTATTGTATCCTCCCCACATAATGCCCAAATCCCGTGCCACACCTTTCGTGGTTTCCACAATATTGGCCTTGATTAAAATCTGCGATGTGGGCTTATCCAACTTTTCAATAATCGGCAGTATTTTAATCAGGTCACTTTGCAAAGCGGAAATTATCAAAGAATTGCTGTGTTCATCGAGTTTAACTGAACCACGTGGTTTGCCGTCCTTATCCTTTGTTAAAAGATCCTGAACCGTCTCAGCTAATTTCTTAGGGTTCGCGTAATCAATACTGATAACAACAGGCTCTACAAGCGTTTCAAGCCATTGAATGTCCTGCAATTGTTTTTTTCTAGTTACTTCCTCATTAAGATCGGCAGCAGTTACTACCCTTATTATGTCGCCTTCCCACACATAGGACAAACCGTATGTACGCATTAATCCATTAAATGCCTCATCCCAGGCAACACCTCTGAAATCAACACTAATTTGCCCTTCTAATTCATTTTTTACCAGAAGATTCAGATTTACTGATTTGGCCATCGCCCGTAACACGGCCTTAAGATCAGCCTGACGCATGGTCAGATGAATGGGTGATGTGGGAAGTTTTTTTGCCTCGGCACGCTCCTTAGATATTGATAGATTTTGCTTTGCAATCAAGGCTGACGTGTCAATTTTCTTGGGTTGAGCAGAAGGAGAGTGACCTTGAGAATTTTCAGCAAGCGTGGTCCACTTACCAAAAATGCTTTCTTTTTTTTCATTTTTGAGTCCTTCAGCACAGCCCCATACAAACATCAGCGCTGCGCAAGAAACAACCACAATCATGATTTTTTTATTCATCATAAAATTTCTCAAGGCGATAACCTCCCAATGACAAATTTCATTCCTGCAGGGGAATTTCCAGATTGTTCCCGGCACGTTTATCAAAAATAACAACTTTGGAAGACATAATTTTCTTCAATACATAGCCTTCCTCTTTTAACTCTTCACCGATTCTATATTCTATTCCATTCAGGACAGCCAGTTTATTTTTACCCGTATCCACGTAACCCGAATAAATTATGGGAACAGCGGCGATTCCGTCTTTTCCCTTGCTGTCTTTTGCCAGCCAAGCCCTATATAAATCTCTTTTCAAAAATGGATTTTGACTCCAATGAATGTTTGCTTTTCTAATAATGTAGTTATCAAAATCAGACAGCTTGCCTTTATTCAATTCATCGGTTAATCCACTGATGATTTTTTCAGTTTTGACGGATTGTTTGACCGCTTCGACTTTTTCACCCTTTTGACCATTAGAAGAGAATAAAGCATAAGCGATATATAAAATAACAGAGATAACCGCTACAGCCAGGATGACAATTTCTCTTTTCTTTAAATTGGCCATAAATACCTTAATGCCTTTATATTATTGAATCGCTATCCAAACATTCATTTTAAATTCCATGGCATTCATATTTTGTTGAATGTTGATTTCTTCGATTCTATCCAAATAAGAAATAGATCCCAGTTCCATCAGAATTCTTCTGAAATCAGCCCATTCTCCTCTCAGGACAACATTATGCAAACAGGATGTCGAGGAACCGGACGATGTATTGATATCAGGTGTAAATGACACAATCTTGAGTCCCGATTTTTTAGCCACGGCCTGGAAATCGGTCTGGAAATTCTGTATTGCAGAGCGAGGCAGCGACGTTTTCTCCGGATTTGGCAAAACCAGGCTATCCTGATTTTCGTCTGAACCCATAAGCATTTTATAAATCGGCCCTAATTCTTTTTGTTCCTTAATCTGATATCGGATTTTGTCATTTTCCTTTTCCTGATTGGAAATTTTAAGATAATAAGGCAATATTCCGACCAGAAAGATTATTAAAATAATCCCACCGTAAATTATCAAATACAAAATGCTGTTTTTTTGATGTATGTTCACATTGATTTTTTTCATATCGGCTAGCCTATTTTGGCGCTCAGAACAAAATGAAGCACTTCTTTCTTATGAAAGTTCAGAACTGTTTTGTTCTTTACGGAAATTTTATGAAATACAGTAGAGTTTTCCAGTCTGACAACATATTGAGCCAGATCAGACTCCAGCATGTCTTTTTTATTAAATATAATTCCCTCAATGAATACATCATCCGTATTTTCTTTTGGTGCCGCATCCGGGGAAGCAACATTGTGCTCGCGCAATTTAGCGCTAATCAAACGGACATTGGGCGGTGTAATTTCCGAAATTTCCCCTATCACGGCAAGTCCCCAGTATTTCCGAACATATTGATGAGCCATTGTTCTCTGCATCTTGATTTTATCAACCATTGTGACCATGGTTTCCTCCGTCAACAATGGATGATATTGGGTTAATTCTTGTTCTAAAACATTTTTGTTTTGTCTAAGATAATTTAATCTTGAACCTTGATAAAATAACGTAACAAGGCAAATCATTAAAGCCGCAAGAAATGACAGAAAAACAAACCTGTTGATGCGTTTTGAACTGATTTCTTTATTTTTTTCCTGATAAGTAAAACTGGCGTTGGGTGTGCGGCTGTTGTTGGACAGGGCAAACCCCAATGCGGGAGAAATCAATATGCGATCGGACGAACTTAACGTCTGTTCAGCAAAGGCTGATTTTCGATTTTTAAAAGGATCGAAAAATTCTGTTTTTATATCCATCTGATTACTCATGTAGTCCAGAATGGATTTGTCAAAATTCACGGATGATAAAATATATATTTTTCCCACTTTTTGATTCCCGATGGAAGATGTTTTTAATGTCAAATCAACCTGGCGGACCAATCTTTCCCAAACGGGAGCAATCATTTGCAGTATTTCTTCTTTTTTAAAACCTTTTCGAACATTGGCGTCATTCGGTTTTTCCGATTCGGAACTCATGCTGCACAGAATGTTTCTTGCTTCATGTTGATCTATCTTTGATACGCCTGTCTTCTCCCTGACACAGGAAACTATTGCCTCCGCCATACTTGACGTGCTTCCGGTTTTAATGCCTCTGGTCATGACCAGATTTTCCTTATTGTATACATCGATACGCGAATACTTTTCACCGATAAATAAACTGGCAAAGGTTTCTTCCGGGGAAGGAATCCATTTTGACCGGAATATGTTCTGCATGGCAAAGGGAACAATGGTAATACCGGCCAGATTTATTCCGATATCATCTGCCCATGCCTTGATTCTTGCTACTTCCGCTTTGGAAGCGGTGTAAAACATAACGGAATATTTAGGCGTTCCCTGTTCGACGACTTCTCCTTGTATTTCAAAATCAAACAACTGTTTTTCTTCATCAATCAGCCCTTCTTTCTTGGCTGTCCAGTAAATGACTCTTTCCTGCTGTTTTTTGGGAACTTTGGGAATGCTTATAAAATATACGCTGACTTCGCTGGTGGATATCTTGGTCCAGATATCACAATCGGCAACCGTACCACAGAAATCAACAACACATGATTTCAACAGTGTTTTAAATTGAGAAGATTCGAAAGATAATCCTGAATCGTACCGGATAATTTTTTTATCAACCAAGACATGACTGGTATCGGACGTTTGAGCCGTTTTAACCAGACAAATGAATTCCCGGCCGATATCAACGCCTACGGTGAACTTGTTTTTATTCAAAAAAAGTTTTGGCAATTTAAATTTCACATTCTTTGTCTGTCTTTTATCAGATAAAGAAACTCTTGGCTTTCCAAACGAGCTAAGGAACTCCTCATCTTTTCCGCGTATTACATTAAGAAGCTTTTCCGTAGAGTTTATATCTTTTTTGATATCGGACAAGAACATCTCCTGTTTTATTTATTTAGACTGCCCGTTATAATAGTGAATCATAAGACATGCGTTTTATTTATAATGTAACTTATTTATCTTGTAAACATTTTTTATTATCAATTTTTTTCTAATAAAAACGAAAAGTGCTATTTACAATGGAAGATGCTTATTTTAAGTAATTTAATGTATTGAATAATTATCAATTATTTGTTAAAAGAACAAGAAGTTTTTTTAAAAATGTTGGATTACCAAGTTATTATGAACGCT
>CAYNWA010000015.1:33874-41032 GCA_964400795.1 uncultured Smithella sp. | reverse complement strand
TGTTACTTTTTTTATAATATTATTTGTTTCTTTAACTACATTTTATTTAATAAATATTTATCCCACTCTCTCCGCGGATATGCAACAAACCATTCATCCCCTTCAAAAGAAAGCTTCTGATTTATACATCGCTTCTTCTTTGCATTCATCTTCAAATTTAACATCGGCCGCCGATATTAAATATATACCCGATTCCATCATTTCCATTTCTTCGGGCTACATTATTGTTGTGGATAAAAAATATCAAAAAATATATGTCTTTAACAAATCTGATAGCTATTCCAAAGTCTTTGAAGCGCCCTGTTCCACCGGCAAGAATCCCGGCACCAAACAAATAGCCGGAGATGCAAAAACACCCAATGGAATTTTCTTTGCGACGAGTATTTTACATAACCCGGGACCACCGGAAACTTACGGTTCTTTGGCCTTTACGCTTGATTACCCGACGCTATCCGACAAAAGAGCAGGGAAAGAAGGCAATAATATCTGGATTCATGGCACGACAAAAGCGCTATTGCCTCAACAGTCAAACGGATGTATAGTCCTGAACGACAGCGATCTGAAACAACTTGCCAATTTTATCTATCTCAACAGAACACCTGTGGTTATTTCAGAATCCATCAATTGGGTGCCTCAAAATTATCTTCCCGATTCCAAAGATGACTTAGAAAAAATATTAACGTCATGGAACAAAGCCTTTTCTGAAAAGGATATGAACAAAATTGATTCTCTGTACTTTGAAGGAGCAACCATAAAAGGTAAAAAAAGAGAAGAGCTGCACGAAAAAATAAAAAACTCCGCATTATTAGGCAAACACTTTGTTTTAGAACCGAAAGATATATCGATATTGCAGGAAGGGAACAATGCAGTAATGATGTTTGATCAAATTTATGCCGTCAATCACAATAATGCTTTTCAGGGATTTTATAATAAACTGATCTTGGAAAAGATTGACAATTCCTGGTATGTTGTCGACGAATCGTCAGCGCCCGAAATTAGCGGAAAACATTTAGCTTCAGCGAAAAACGAACAAAGAGAATCAACCACAGACAGTCATGCCGTCGAAAAAGAAATTAGAACGCTGGTTAAAAAATGGCTCAACAGTTGGGAGTCCGGCAATATAAACACGTATCGCAGTTGTTACTCTTCTGAATTCGAATCTCGAGACATGAATTTAGACGCCTGGATAGCGTATAAATTAAATGTTCGTAAAAAAAGTAAAAATATTAACATTAGAATCAACAATCTGAAAATATCAGTAAACGGAAACAATGCCAAAGCGTTCTTTGTTCAACGTTACAGTTCATCAATACTAAAAAGCCGGGGGAAGAAAACGTTAGAATTGAGAAAAATTGGTAATCAGTGGAAAATATACAGGGAAATGATGAGCTAATAAGATCGAATGAACAACCCCGCCGCCGGCAGCGGGGTTCCCAAAGGAACTGCACCCCAAGGGGCGGGGAATTAGACCCACATTTATTCCGCTCCACTACGCTTCGCAGATAGTTCGTCCTGCAAATTTCAGCGCACCTATAGTGACCGTTAGGTTATTCATTTCTGAAATTTGGGTTTCATTAAAATTATGTTCAACGAGCTTCAATTGAAAGTTTTTTCATGATACCGGAGGTTGGTTTTCCATTATCATCATATGATCTGATTCGATAATATTTTTTCAGCATCTTCTCCAGCGGCACCACCCTGCCCTGGGGATCGTTTAAACGGCCTTCCTTGAGCAGGCGGCCGGGCAAGGTATCATCTTTTACAGTAATGCCCTCTCGCGTGTTCATATAGCGCTCAAGAATGTGAATGCGTTCGCCCGCCTTTAAAAACTCCGAACGTGACATTTTCTGTCCGGTAATTGTCGACCAAAATTTTTGATAAATGCTGATGTCGGCAATTTTGACAGCCACCGGATAGAGATAACCCATCACCATCTTCAGGTAAAAAAGACCGTTATATTTTGTCAGCGGGTTTTCCAAGATGTAAGCAAAGGTGGTGAAGGTACAGGTATGCAATGAATTCATGGCGCAATAAAAATCTTCAAAGAATTTTACCCAGACATGCTTACCGATGGTTGAATAGGGATCGAGAACATGGACAAAGTTCTCCTGTGCCATCACCGTTGAAGAAAGATGACAGGCACCGCGATTGGCTACGGCATAATTGAGACCGATACCATAGGAACCTCGCGGATCATACGCCGCCATCTCCATGCCCTTGACCTGAATGGCAAAATCCTCGCCTCCGTATTTCTTGGATAAAGCACGCGAACCTTTACCCATCTCCTGACCAAAACCCCGGCCATACGCCGTGTCCTCTATCGCCTGGGCAATACCTTCCGCCGAACCGAATTTCAAATCGGTTTTGATCATGCCCTTCTCTCCTGCCTCCATAACCCAGGCTAACGTGCCACCCATGCTGATCGTATCCATACCGAACCGGCCGCATAAATCATTCCATTCGGCAACTTTTACCGGATCAAAGATTTCCAGGTTTGATCCCATGACGCCGACGGTCTCATATTCCGGTACGGACAATTCCTTGCCGTTGAATTTTCCGGTCTTGCCGCATAAAATTGTGCACGGTTTGCATGTATGATGCTTGGTGTTGAAATTTTCGCTGATATATTCTCCGCTGAGCTTATAAGCGTTATCGGAAGAACCTGAAGTGAAATTGCGCATCGGCATAATACCGGCCATATTGGTATAAGTAACCAAATTATCAGTACCGAACCTCCTGAGCATATCGGAAGTGACCGGATTTGCATTGATACGCTTAGTGGCTAATTTTTTAATTTTATCAAACTTTTCCTTTTCTTTGGCCACTATTTTATAAGCTCCGCCGATGGCGTAAATGGCTTTGAGATTTTTGGAACCCATCACCGCACCCATGCCGCCGCGCCCGAGGAAACGTTTCCCTGAAACGATATTGGCAAAGAGCACTTTATTCTCGCCAGCCTGACCGATAACGGCTGCACCTGCATTCTTGTTTTTACCGAGGAGGTCCTGAGTTTCAAATGCATCCTTTCCCCATAAGGCGGAAGCATCCTTAAATTCTACGCCTGTTGACGTAATGACTAAATAAACCGGTGTTTCTGATTTTCCCTTAACCAGTAAACCATCCCATCCAGCAGTTTTAAGAGCCATGCCGAATGGTCCGCCGCAGGAAGCATGATCCATGATACCGGTCAGAGGTGATTTGGTTACTGCGGAAAAACGTCCTGAACACGGCGCTCCGGTTCCCATGAGAACGCCCGGAGTAAAAACAATCATATTATCTTTGCCTAATGGATCCACTTTGGCGGGCATTCGATCATAAAGCAGTTTCAAACCAAGACCTTTGCCGCCCAGATACATTTTTCTTTCTTCATCCGTAACCTGATAGACAGTATATTTTTTATTTGCAAGATCTACTTCCAAAACTTTATTGCTGGGACCCGCTATTTCCGGCAGATCTACTTTCTTTACGTTACTGACTTCCTTTTCTTTTGTTTCTCCCATATTCTTACACCTTCTGGTAAAGCGATTTTTATCTTTAATATGCGGCTTTCAACACGCCCAACGCTTCCGCAAAACTGACTTCCACCGGACTGAAAGATATAGCGCCATCATTGAGGGCTGTTTGAGCGATGCTCTCTAATTTATCCTCGGTGACTCCTGCTTCTGAAAGACGCACCGGCAAACCGCAGATTTTCTTAAGTTCGCCGGTTATGTTTCTAATAGAAGCAACCGTTTTAGCAGCTCTGTCCTCCGGAGGCGTTTGCACATAAACTTCCGGACCGGCAACGTGAAGAAGCAGACTTTCAATATGTTCTTTAACGTTTGGCGACTTGCCGATATAAAATTCCAATCCATACGGCAACAGAATCGAGTTTGCTATGCCGTGCGGAACATGGCAAACACCGCCTGTGGCATGGGCTGTCGCATGAACAATCCCAACCATGGAATTGGAAAATGCAAGTCCCGCCAACAACGCCGCATTGGCCATGGCCAGACGCATATCCTTGTTCCCGCCATCAGTTACTGCTGCCGTTATATTGTTCCTTATTAATTCTGTTGCTGCCGCAGCAAAGGCATCGCTTATCGGGTTTTTTTGTGGTCCGATATAGGCTTCCACCGCATGAGTTAATGCGTCCATGCCCGTGGCTGCTGTGATTTTAGGCGGCATGCTCGCGGTCATACGGGGATCCAGCACCGTAAATTTGGGTAAAAGCAAATCCGAAGTAAATGCCATTTTGACATTTTTTTCCGGATTGGCAATAACGGCCACCATGGTTACTTCAGAACCCGTGCCAGCGGTGGTGGGAATAACAACAAATGGTTTCATCGGTTTGTTAAGACGATAATTGCCCATAAATTTAAGCAGGTCATCCGTGTTTTCCGTAATTACAATATTGACACCCTTGGCGGTATCAATCGCTGAACCGCCGCCGACAGCGATAATAGAATCGCAATTTTGCGCTCTGTAAATATCAGCTATTTGATTGACAACAACGTTGGATGAATCCTGTGGCGTCTCATCAAAGATGGCGCCAATGACTGTGTCTGTTCCGCCGAAACTATCCACGACATGTTTTATAAGACCGGCTTGAGACACCCCCTTATCTGTTATGATTATAGGTCTCTTGGCGCCCAGACGACTAAGTTCAAACGGTATGGTTTCCAGAGCCTTGTAGCCGGAAATAACTTTCACCGAATTAAAGAATTCATAATATTCAGGTATAATAACATTTTTTTTGAACAACATAACAGTTCCCCTCCCTGTTTACAG
The DNA here is from genome assembly GCA_964400795.1 of uncultured Smithella sp. GTDB lineage: Bacteria > Desulfobacterota > Syntrophia > Syntrophales > Smithellaceae > Smithella. The sequence continues at coordinate 36,262 of CAYNWA010000015.1, read as the reverse complement.
CGATTATTTGATTGCACCGTAACCTATATTAAAATAAGTAATGGCACGATTGATCAGTGTCTTGAAAGTAAGTTTCGGTACTTCTTTTATGTAGAATCGGGCTATGAAGTTCGGCAATAAAAGAGTCTGCACGACATTTAAAACTCTGATTACAGACATTCCATAACCAAGATTGCCTTTAACAAACTGACGATTATGATAAATAGCATTGGGAACACTAATTCGACCGGTCATGATGAGGTAGGCAAAAGTGATGTTTTTGAACCACATCTCAACATCGGCGTAAAAGACTTCCTTCTCACCAAGATATTGAAAAGATCCTGCCTTTTTCAGCATGAGCATACTCGGCCCGCCGACCACCGCCATACGGAAAGAAAAAGTCTCCGGCCAGTTGTTCACTTCTTTTTTTACATTCGGATCAATCCGATAAGCGGTTTGCATTCCCATTCCGATAAAGAAGAAAAAAATACGCGTAACAAGAGTTGAAAACCATTTTTTCCTGGGAACAATCTCTTTGTAGTCTGATACTGATTTCATACCTCCCCCCTTGAAGATTTTGAGTCAGAATGGATAAAATTTGATTGGGCGATTTTTAACATAATTAAAATTTTTATACAAGGTTATTATTAATAAAAATCATTCATTATGCTTTAAATGACATTTCTTCGTTCAATCTCTCGTCGAATAGTGCGCTCTTGCTCATTCTATTATTGGTAAAGATAAAGTAAATCTATCTATCATGCAAACATTATAAGTAGCCAATCCTGATAATAATTATCTTGACAAGATAATTATTATTTGTTTTATTTTCTGCACTTTTCAAGGATATCAATTAAAATTTACATTTAAGGCAGGCAATAATTTATGAAAAAAATATTATTAACTTCATGTCTTGCATTTTTATTTTTCACCCCGTCCATTTTTGCCCAAACAGTGCCGGATATTCCCGCTGGGACAGCCGAAGATTATTACAGCCGGGGGAACAAATACCGGGAACAGGGCAACCTCGATCAAGCTATTTATGACTATACCAAAGCCATCAAAGTGTATTCCAAGCACGCGAAGGCCTATTATAACCGCGCAAACTCATATGTTAAACAAGGCAAACTTTCTCAAGCCATAGACGATTATAACAAAGCAGTGGAAATCAATCCTCATTACACTGAGGCGCATTACAATCTCGGCAACACTTATGAAAAGCAGGGCAATCTTCCCAAGGCTATAGAAAGTTACACAAGTGCTCTGGAGACCAATCCTAAATATTCGGCGGCTTACTGCAACCGTGGCAATGTTTATCAGGCACAGGGCAACTTTCAACAGGCAATAGATGATTATAACAAAGCCATCGAAATTAATCCCAATTTTGCTGGCGTCTATTCCAACAGAGGAAATGTTTATCAAGCCCAAGGTCAGACGGATAAGGCTATTGCCGATTATAACAAAGCCATCGAACTCAATCCCAATTTTGCCGGATTCTATTCCAATAGAGGCAGTATCTATCAAAATCAGGGAAATCTTAAACTGGCCATTAACGACTTTAATCGTGCGATAGATAGAAATCCCGATGATAGTTCGTTATTTTATAACAGGGGACTTGCTTATTATGGCCTGGAAGAATATTCAAAATCCCTTGCTGATTACACAACAGCTTTAAATAAAAATCCCGACAAGGAAGCGTATGATGATTTTGTTAAATATTTTCCGCAAAAAAGAGATTCCGATACAGGAAATATCAGAGATGAAATTGCTCAAATGTTTGAAGATAAATTGGGGTTGACTAAAAAAGTAGCTGCGCCGGTTGCTGCCGCGCCTGCTGATGTTATTTCGTCAGTCGATGTCCCCCCTGCTGAAACAGCTCCGCCTGTTGTACCTGATGTTGCCAGTGTCACTCCCTCTCAGATTGAGAACGATCAAACAAAAACAAATTCTTCTAAAGAAGACGTACAAATTGCAATATATAAATGGTTAAATAGCTGGAGATCTGGCGATATGAAAGCTTACCGCGGCAGCTATGATGAAAACTTTAAATCAAAAAATATGAGACTTGATGAATGGGTCGCCTATAAAACGAATGTGCGCAATAGAAGTAAAAATATAAACATCGATATTGATAATTTAAACATATCGACGGATGGTGATAATGCCACAGCCGTATTCACCCAGACTTATTCTTCTTCAATATTCAAAGATAAAGGCGAGAAGACGCTGGAATTGAAGAAAGTCGGCAACGAATGGAAAATTGTCAAAGAAATTATGTAAACCTTTAACGTTCGCTTACACAATAATAAATTTCAAATGGCAATTGCTAAAAAAGCAATTGCCATTTTCATTGAAATGCATGATTAATTTGAATAAGATACGAATATGAAAATAGATCAAGAAAAAATA
>CAYNWA010000015.1:1795-33864 GCA_964400795.1 uncultured Smithella sp. | reverse complement strand
AGATTTCGTAAAAGGTTTTTTGGACCAGCGCGAGGCAAATTGCCTGTACAATATCGCTCTGGAAGCCGGCCAAAAAGGCCCTTGTCTGGAAATTGGAAGCTATTGCGGTAAATCATCGGTTTATCTCGGCATGGCCTGTAAAGAAAATTCCACAGTCCTTTTTTCTATTGATCATCATACCGGCTCCGAAGAACAACAACCCGGAGAAGAATATTTCGACCCGGATCTGTTCGATAAAGAAACGGGAAAAATTGACACCTTAAGATTTTTCCGTAAAACAATCACGGATTTTGATTTGGATGATGTGGTCATTCCCCTTGTTGGCCGCTCGGCAACCATAGGACGGGCATGGGCAACACCTCTGAGCTTGATTTTCATCGACGGCAGTCATGCGTATGAATCTGTGTTGAATGACTATGAAATTTGGGCAAAAAATCTGATAATCGGAGGGTATCTTTTATTTCATGATATTTTTCCCGACCCTACAAAAGGTGGGCAGGCTCCCTATCTGGTTTATCAGAAAGCTGTTTCTTCAGGAATTTATGAAGAAAAGCCCATGTGCGAATCCCTGGGAATATTAGTCCGCAGAAAATAACATTCGCTGTATCAAAACCAAGACCACTGACACCCTTTTTCTGAAATGTCTGCTTTAAAATATTTGCGTCCGGCAAAATCACGGATCGTGTTATCAAGCACATTGGCATCCGCATGGGTCATTTCCTGTACCCTACGGCAGAGCGCTTTCAAGGCAGACTGTTTTGTTCCATTAAATAATGCCGGTTCAATAAATCCGCACTTTTCGATAATATCATTCTTTAGAATCTGATACGTCAACTTCATGCGCAAATTGCCTTCAACGTGCATGATATCTTCAACAGAGCCTTTGCCTTCATGATATCTTTCCAGTATTTCATTCCAGTCCTTTTCCATTTCTTCAAAATATCGGGTCCCGAACTCATTCATCTGATGAGGCAGCAATGATGACGTTTTCACGATGGCGTCATTGGCATCGTAACGAGACCAGTCATCCGTCAATATTTCCAGATCATAATCCTGAATTTTTTCCCGTACGGTTGTACCGGGGAATGGGGCCAGAAAATGATACCCGTAAACGGCATCCGTGCTTTTTGCAAATTTGTCCGTTTCCTCCAACGTTTCTATGGTCTCTCCCGGCAAACCGATCATAAAAGAAGCGTGGGCAATCATTCCGGCCTTCTTGCACATTTCAACCGCTTTATAAACCTGATCCAGTTTGATTCCTTTTTTTATGCGTTTGAGCATCTCTGTATTTCCGGTTTCCACCCCGAAACTGACGCTGTCGCAACCGGCCTCGGCCATCAGATCAAAAACCTCCTGGCTGACCGTATCCACACGGGCAAAGGCACTCCAGGGAAATTTTAAAGAACGCTCTTTGATCCCCGTGCATATTTCCTTGACACGGTCTTTATCCGTGGTAAAAAGATCATCGGCAATGTTAATGCGATCGAAACCATGACCGATGATGGTCTCCATTTCATCCAGAACGAGTTTTGGATTTCTTTTCCGAACCTTGGAACCGACCATTTTACGTCCCAGACAAAATATACAGGAATAGGGACAACCGCGTCCGGTGATAAGACTCACCGGAAATCCCAACGCCCGGTAACGGGAAATGGGCAGCAAATGCCTTGCCGGCAGGGGAATTCTATCAATGTCCATTATAAAATCCCTTTTGGGCGTGCGAATTATCTCATCACCGTCGCGATAGGCGATTCCCCTGACCTCATGCCATTTTTCTTTTCGTTTCAGCACGGGGGTCAGTTCGGTAATAGTATCCTCACCTTCCCCGATGACGATCAGGTCTATTTCCGGATAGTTTCTCAACGTTTCTTCCACCGTGAAAGAAACGTGGGGGCCTCCCATAATGGTTATAATGTCAGGATTATAATTTTTCACATCCCGCAGGATTTTCTGCGCATCATAAAAATTCAATGTCACCGACGTGGCTCCGACCGCATCCGGTGAAAAGGACGCCAACTGCTTTTCAATTTTTTCACGAGAATATCCGGAAACAATATAATCAAATATCGTTACATCCGCCCCGGCAGCGTCGAATGCCGCGGCGACATACGTCACACCCAAAGGAGGAGAGGGCATTTCCTCCAAAGGATAAGGCGGAGCAATAACAGCTATACGCAATTTTTTAATCTCCTTTTCGAGGGAAAAGCAACGACCTAAACCATCCTCTCAGTGTGTTTCCCTTCATAAACGCTCGATCGATAATTTCAAAATTTTTGGCCAGCATGGCCGGATTGGCAAGCCAATCTCCCCGGGTTCTCAGCGGCTTAGCCGGATCAAGATATTTTATAACCCTTGCCGGATTTCCCGCGGCAATCGCGTTGGCCGGAATATCTTTGACCACGATGGCCCCGGCACCAATGACAGCATTGTCTCCGATTGTCACACCCTTGTTCACAATAGCACTGTCCCCAATCCAGACATTATTGCCGATGATAACCTCTTTGGTGTTTCCCACAGGCATACTGCGGTCATATAAATCATGCCAGTCGGCATCACCGATGCTGACATTTTGAGCCGTCATACACCCCTCACCCATCCTGACGGATGTCGCCGACATGATTCTTGTACCGGGGCAAATCAGACAATATTTACCTATTTCAATCCTCCCCTGACCCATCCAGGCCGGCCAGACGGTAAATCTCACATTTCTGTCCGAGGTGGCAATAACAGTGGTGTAATCGCCCAGTAAAACCGGTCCGCCGAACACTTCGACATGCCAGGGTTTCATGAAAACCAGCCCCTTGCCAAAATATTCGCATTGAGGCGCCAGATAATATTGCGCATACCACTTCTGATATTTATTGTAGTAACGCTTAACGTAATATGGACGATGATCTTTGAGCACTTTTTCGCCTGTTTTCAATGTGGATTTTTAAAACGGAGCAACTCGGGCCGCAACAATGGATCAGGAATGCATTGTGAAAAATCGTATGGACCGGAAAGATTTTCACTTACTTCAACGAAGCCCAGAATTTATGATTGAAAAGCTTTCCTGCCGGCGTTATATCATTCAAGGCATCCCAGGCCAGCATCACCGCCGCCGCCGTCCAGCCTGTTTTTTCCTCCGGCCAGATGACGCCGTCAGGAAACGTTACGCCCATCCAAAACGACCCGTCGGAAAATCGTTTATCACTCAACCAGCTGAATATCGTTTTCGCCCGGGGAAGATCTTCAATCGCCGCCAATGATAAAATAAACTCTGCTGTTTCCGCCATGGTCACCCACGGCCGATCGCTGACACAGCGCACTCCCCAATCAGGCACAACGAATTTTTCCCACGAATGGGCTATTCGCTTTTTGGCTTCCTCTCCGGTGACGGCGCCGCATAAAATCGGATAATACCAATCCATGGAGTAACGCGATTTGATCATGTTAAAGAGATCCGGTCTGTTCTTTATCGCTGCCCCCAGTTCATCCATCGCTTTGTGCCATTTCGGACGTTTCTTGCCCAGTATCTTGCCAATAGCCGAAGCACATTTTATACTCATATAGATGGAGCTGCTCCCGGTGAGCAAGGCCATCTTATCAATCTGATCATGTTTGTTTCTGGCCCAGTATATTTCACCATCGGGAGCCTGCAAATTGATGGCATACTGTATCCCCTGTTCAATGGTATGCCACATTGTTTTTAAAAATTTTATATCACGGGTAATCAGATAATGATGCAATGCGCCGACTGCAATATAGGATGAAAAATTTGACTCTTTTGTGGAATTAATAATCTTTCCATCTTGAATTTCCGACCACCAGCTGCCGTCGGGAAGCTGCGTAGCCGCGAGCCACTCATACGCGCTTCTGGCCTCATGATAAAAGCCTCCTATACTTAAACCCATCGCACTCTCGACATGATCCCATGGATCAGTCTTTCCTCCATGCGACCAGGGAATCTCACCATTTTCTTTTTGAAGGGAAACAATAAATGAGGCAATTTTATCCAGAGAAATAGGCGTTAGTTCTTCGCTTACGGAAAGTTTCAATTCCATTCAAATCAACCTTTTCTAAGATAATAGACAATGCTCTTGCCCAGTAGTGGATTCAGCAATTCTTCGAGCATCCGAACCGTTCTCGGTTTTTTCATAATATCCCATTCCAGAAATTTTTTATAATATTTGACCAGGAGGTGTTCCTCGTTTTTTACACCCACCAGACATTTCAACCACCAGTAGGGAGAATGCAACGCATGTTTATAATTGATTTCCCTGCATTTAAATCCCTGATTCATCAACATTTTGTGGAGCTGTTTTTTTCTATAAATCCGGATATGGCCGCCTTCGTTATTATGATAATCATGAGAAATAAACCAGCAGATTCTTTCCGCAAAATAACGGGGCACACTGACCGCAAGCGTACCGTTAGGTTTCAGAATTCGGTCCAGTTCCTTGATCGCTTTTGTGTGATCAGGAATATGTTCCAGAACTTCCGAACAAATGATGCAGTCAAAAGAAGCATCGGCAAAAGGAAGATTATTGATATCGGCAATGGAAACCAGGTAATCTTTGGAAAGCGCGTCGGGCTGTGATTCCATCGCTTTCCCCGTTTCAGACAAGGACCACGTGTCCTTATCTATACCGAATATGTTTAATCCCGGAATTCTTGCCAGATGACGCAGATGTCTGCCCAGTCCGCAACCGGCATCCAGGACGAAATCATTGGGTTTCAGATTCAGTTTATTAATATCTACGGTAACCATCAATGGCCTCTCTATATACCTCCACCATATCCCTGGCGGCCTTTGACCAGTTAAAAATAGCATCCACCCTTTCTATCCCGGCCTGAGCCATTTTCTTTCTCTGTTCAGCATTGTTTAGCAAAAAGATTATTTCTTTGGCCAAGGCGTCTGAATCAGCTGGCGGTACTATGATTCCCGCATCCCCAACAACTTCGGGAAGGGCGCCGCCGCTGGTACTGATCAGAGGAACTCCGCAGGCCATCGCTTCGGCTGCCGGAAGACCGAAACCTTCATATAACGAAGGCACAACCGCAATGGTGGCTTTTGAATAATAATCGGCAAATTCTTCATTTTTAATGCGACCGGTAAAATGAACAATATCAGCAATTCCCAACTCTGCGACAAGTTTTTTGATCGTTCCATTCTTTTTGGGCTCTCCGATGACCGTTAACTTAACCGGTTGTTTTTTTCTCACCTGAGAAACCGCTGCCAGCAAATAACGCAACCCTTTTAATGGCGTGTCTGCACTGTTGGTCACAATAACGGAATTTTCCGGACGCGTCCCATTATGCACAGGATAAAAGAATTCTTTATTGATGCCATTGGGAACAACACGGAATTTCGACAAATTAATTGAAAATTCCTTGGCAATGTCGATTTTGGAACATTCCGATACCGTAACGATGTACGATAATTGCCGGGCTACTTCCTTCTGCATCTTGATAAAAGAATACCATTTTTTAATCTTCTTTATTTTTCTTTCCGACGTTGCCGATTTGAATTCTTCCCTTCTGTCAACGGTTATGGGATGATGAATGGTCGCTATCGTGGGCACAACTTTCTGATCTATTTTAACAATTCCATAAGAAAGACATTGATTGTCATGAACAATGTCATATTTTTTTTTCATTTTTTGTAGATATTTATAAGCCCGTTCGCCAAACGTATAGGGTTCAGGAAACTGCCCGGAACACATGGTTAGAAATTCATACATATTCAGTGGGTTTACCAAAGACCGTACTTTGGGAACTCGAAAGGGATTCTCCATATTATAAAGATCAAGGCTCTGAACTTTGTGCAGAGTCACGTTAGGATCAAGATGAGGATAAGGCGGTCCTGATAAAACATCAACCTCATGCCCAAGATCACTTAGTGCTTTACTCAAATGTTTAATGTAAACGCCCTGTCCACCGCAATTGGGATTGCCACGATAGGTTAACAGACAAACTTTCAGCGGCTGGGAATTTGATTTACTTTTCATACCTGTAACTTTTTTACCATCCTTCTTGAGTTTTCAAACATAACGGCCATTTCTTTATCATTCAGCCCCGCACCACGGGCAATGAGCTTTGCTCTTTCAAGGCCTACGAAATCCGCCGGTGAATGAGCATCGTTATTGAGAATTAGCCTGGCTTTAAATTTTTTCGCCATCTGCGCAACATGGCCGTTGGAAAAACTATGCCCTCTTCGGGTTGTAATTTCCAGATAAATCCCTCTGTCGGCAGCCAGACGAGACTCTTCTTCCGTCAGAAGGCCGGGATGTGCCAAAATATCTATTGACGATTTGAGAGCAGCTGAATTGGTTCCCGCCGGCACAGGTTCAACAATTGTTTCCCCATGCACAACGATGATCTTCGCTCCCATTTTTCTTGCTTCAGCAGCAAGATCGGCAATTTGTGACGGAGCAACATGCGTGATTTCGACGCCGGGAAAAACCTTTATTTTTCCTGCTTGATTAATCTTGGCGCAAACCTTGATAATCCGGGGAATTATGAAATCGATATTGGAATGATCAACGTGATCTGTAATGGCTAATGTTTTATAACCGGCAGCACATGCCCGCTGCGACAGTTCCGCCGGCACTAAGTCTCCATCACTGAAAATGGAATGCGTATGAAGATCAATCAACTAAAACACCCTGATTTTAAAATATTTTTGAAACACTTTATTCGATGTGATTTAGCAAATTTACGACCGGGAGTCAATAAGGATATTCGGATTTACAAAAATTTAATTTCCCTGATTTTTCTTCAAAAGCAGAAATGTTGCGGAAACGCGGCAGATGTTTTTCTCTTTATTATCAACAACTAAACAATCTCCAATGACCAGACTTTGTCCCTTTTTAAACACTGTGGCAGTGGCAATAAGGTCCCCTTCACTGACGCCGGCAAGGAAATTGCTTTTTAATTCAATGGTGGTCAAACCTTCCTCTGAACTTAATTTGGTCATCATGGCATGGGCAATTGCCTCATCCGCCAGGGCGACAATCAACCCGCCCTGCATCGCTTTTGCTCCCTGCAAATATTCCGGACGCACCGGCATTCGGAAACGCGCGAAACCGTCTTTTATCTCATCGAGAGTTATTCCCAAAAAATCCAGAAAAGGATTTATCCCCTTCTGTCCGTTTTTCAGTTTTTCCAGATAAACGTCGTAATTCATAATAATCCACGTTTTCCGTGCAAATTCACTGCAGCGGTTTATAAATCATTTCGTTCAATTTTCCAATAGATTAAAAAACTATTTTTCCCGGGGAATCACATGAACGGACGTGGCTTTAAAGGAGGCTACCACCGTGACGCCGGGAGCAATGCCCAGATCCTCACACGACGGAATGGTGATATAGGCGACCAGGGGGAATCCGCAATCCAGCATAAGTTTATTGAAAAATCCCTGACGGATGACATTGGATACCCTGGCTTCAAAACTATTGCGTGCGCTGATTTTTTCCTGCGTCCGGCTGGATATGATGACATTTTCCGGCCGCAAACAGCAGAACACTTTCCGTCCGATGGAACAATCACCTATTGCTTCTATGGGTTTCCCGTTGACATAAACAATCATATGGCCTTCGGTGCAGGAATTGACGGTACCCTCCAGTATCGATTCTGTTCCGACAAAGTTAGCTACAAACTCCGTTTCCGGCTGATTAAATACTTCAGTTGTTGTTCCACCCTGCACGATTTTACCATCATTCATAACGCAAACATCCTGTGCCAGACGCAGTGTTTCTTCGCGATCGTGCAACGCCAATACGGCAGTAATTTTTGTTTCTTCCAAAATCTGCTTCAAATCTTCAATAATCGTCTCCCGCGACGGTGGATCAAGCGAGTTAAAGGCCTCATCGAGTAAAAGCATCTGTGGTTCGAGAGCAAATGCCCGAGCCAGCGAAACTCTTTTGGCTTCCCCTCCGGAAAGAGCTCTAGCCGACCTTTTTTCCAAATGGCTTATCCCAAAATATTCCAAAGCTTTTTGAACCCTCATCTTTACATCATCACGACTGACTTTCCGAAACTTCAAACCAAGACTCACATTGTCAAAGACATGACTGTTCAAGAGCAGTGGTTCCTGAAATACGACTGAGACATTGCGGCGCAACATTGACAACTCAGCTCTCGTTTCAACAGACTTTCCCTGGAAATAAATTCTGCCCTGTTCCGGTTTTAACAAACCCGCTAACATTAAAAGTAGTGTCGATTTCCCCGCTCCGTTTGGCCCGATCAACGCCAGGATTCTTCCCCGCTTTACATCCAACTCATTAATATCCAAAACGGTCACGCCGCCGCGTTTTAAAATGATGCTTTCTGTCTTCATGATGATTTCAGAATTCATCGCGGATGCTGCCTTTGTTGCACATTCGTCAAAAAGAGATTTACAAGAAAAGCGAGAAGCAAAAGAATAATGCCCAGCGCGATGGCGATGTCGAAATTTCCCTTGCCGGTTTCCATAACAGTAGCGGTGGTGAGCACGCGCGAATATCCTTTGATGTTACCGCCGACCATCATGGAAGCGCCCACTTCAGAAATAACTCCTCCGAACCCGGCCATGACCGCCGCCAATAGCGGGAGTTTTGCTTCTTTGATCAATACCCATACCATCTGCAGCCGGCTGGCACCCAGAGACAGAATCTGCAGGCGAAGATTCGGCGGCAGATTCTGAATGGAGGCCAGCGATATGCCCATAACAATCGGTGTGGCAATAATTGCCTGGGCGATGATAATAGCCAGGGGGGTATAGAGGATTTCCAAAAAACCCAAGGGCCCGTTGCGCCAGATCAAAATCGTTACAAACAAACCGACAACAACCGGCGGCAACCCCATCCCTGTATTGATTATACTGATGACCAGCCTTTTTCCGTAAAAATTATTTAACGCGACAGCCGTACCGATGGAAATACCGATAAAAAGACTGATCAACGTGGCTGTCCCTGATATTCTCAAAGACAGCCACGTAATTCCCAGAACTTCGGGATCAAAGGTGACGATTAACTCAAAAGCCTTGATGATCCCCTGAATGATTAATTCCACAAAACACCTGTTACCTTACGACAAAATCAAACGTCTCAGTTCAGCCAAGTCCTTTTGACTCGGCTGTTACATCCTTTATATAAGTTCGGTCGAGTCTTTTTGACTCGACCGAACTTATATGTTATTCTATATTTTTGTTAAATTATTTGCCCAGGTCTTCTACTTTCTTGCCTGCATCGGGGAAGAACAAGGGAGAACCGAACTTATCCACGCCGAATGTCTTAATAATATCCTGGGTGTTTTTGGACACCATGAAAGCGGCAAATGCTTTTGCGCCTTCAGCATTGGCTTTGGGCCATTTGGCGCTGTTGACTTCGATAACATGATAAATATTGAGCAGAACGGCATCGCCTTCGACCAAAATATCCAATCCCAGATTCTTCTTGAGAGCTAAATAGGTGCCCCGATCAGCAATGGTATAACCTTTCTTCTCCGCGGCGATATTTAAAGTCTGTCCCATACCTGCTCCAGCTTCCTGATACCACTTCTGTCCAACGGGTGTTATTCCGGTTTTCTGCCATATCTTTTTTTCTTTGGCGTGCGTTCCCGAATTATCTCCGCGAGAAATAAACAAAGCATTCGCGTCAGCGATCAGTTTAAGAGCGTCGGCTGCTGATTTCGTGCCTTTGATTTTTGCCGGATCAGACGGCGGACCGACAATAATAAAATCATTGTGCATAATAAGCTGGCGGTTGACACCGTACGCTTCATCAACAAATTTCTTTTCCGCATCCGGTGAATGAACCAGTAAAACGTCAGCCTCGCCTTTTTCTCCCATCTTCATGGCTGCACCGGAACCGACAGCGATCGTTTTTACAAAATAACCCGTTTCCTTTTCAAAAATGGGCAGTAATTTATCAAGCAAGCCCGAATCCTGTGTGCTGGTGGTCGTTGCCAGAATAATGTTCTTTTGTTTAGGCGCGGCCTTTGCGGCAAAAACATTTGACGCGCCGAATGCAAAAAGCAATGCTGCAATCATCACCATTATTATGGCTCTGTTGTTTCTGATCATCTTCATTTTCATAAACCTCCTTCTTAGTTATTAATTTCTTTTCTTATTTTTTCTGTGCTTTATGCCACTCCATGGAATTGGGGAAGAAAAGTGGTGAACCGTATTTATCTTTGCCGAAATCCCGGATAATCAACTGACCTTTGGACGGCGATGTCAGCCAGGCAATAAACGCTTTGGTATCGGTGGTATTGACTTTGGGGCATTTTGCCGGATTGACCGGTATCAGAGAAATAAAATTTAAAAGCGCTTCATCGCCTTCGACCAGAATCCCTAGTTTAATCTGATCTTTCAGCGAGAGATACGTCGCCCGGTCGATGACGGTATACGCTGCTTTCTGATCGGTGTATTTCAGCGTGGCTACATTGCCTTCCGAACCTTTTTCATAAACCGAATACCAGGCGCCTTCGGGCTTGATGGCGGCTTTTTCCCAGAGTCCCATTTCCGCCATATGCGTTCCCGATTTATCACCGCGGCTGATAAACAACGAACCTTTATCCTTGATTTTCTTCAAGGCTTCCGCGGCAGTTTTCGTTCCCTTGAGTCCCGCCGGATCCGCAGCCGGTCCGACAATGACAAAATCATTATACATCAGCGGAATGCGTTCAGTGCCAAAACCGTCTTCTATGAATTTTTCTTCCAGTGATTTGGCATGAGCCTGGACCAGATCGATATTACATTTCGTTGCGATCTTCAGCGCCGCTCCCGTACCGGCTCCGACATGACGGACTCTGATTCCCGTTTCTTTTTCAAATTGATCTTCCAGAGTACTTACAATACCGGAATCAATCGGACCGATCGTGCTGGATAGAAACACAAACTTATCTCCGTCGGCAGCCAACGCCAGAGATGTCCATATTAAAATCAGTAATACCGTCATTTTCCCGACAACAATTTTCATTTTCCTAACCCTCCTTTTTTATCTGCTCTAATATAAAAATACTCTAATGTTTAATATTCGACGATCATTTCGTTCCATTGTATATATGGTGATGTCATAAATGATATAGTATTAAAATTCAAGAGAATTATCGGCTTGTTTTCCGAATTACCAGAAAAATAACCATTTGAAAACGTTTTAAATATATTGACCTTATTTTATAATTTGGGTATTAATCCAGAAAAAAGAAAAGAAAATTTTTCGGCAACAAATGGATTAGATCCAATAAAATCAAATAAGGAGATTCGCGAAATGAGTACGGAAATCAAAGCGCCCATGACTGGGAAAATCATCAGTATTGTTGTGAATGTCGGCGATCAGGTGAAAGAAGAAGATGAAGTCGTCATCATGGATGCAATGAAAATGGAAATTCCCGTGCAGGCACCGGCGGACGGATCGGTTATGGAAATTAAGATTAAAGAAGGCGATTCCGTGAAAACGGATCAGGTTTTGATTGTTCTGGAATAAGAAAAGCCATTCAAAGGAGAAAGATCATGATGTTGATTCTCCTCTTTTTTATTGAAATAATTGCTTTAAAACAGGCATTCATTTCACAAAAGAATCGTAGATGCCCATTGTCAGGATGGCGGCAATCAAAAGTGGCACAACATAACGGATCAGAAAGCTCCAGAGTTTTCCCACAGCGAGAGCAGTTTTCCCCTTGTTGGCTTCTTTCACGGCTTTTTTCGTCCCCCAAACATACCCCGTGAATATTGCTGCCAGCAATCCCCCTACGGGCAGGAACACACTATTGGAAAACCAATCATACGTATCGAGAATATCCGTTCCCAGTCCGGGAAACCTAACCCCGCTGAAGACGCTGTAACCCAGGGCCGCCGGAATACCTGCAATAAAAATGACAACCCCCATCAGCACCGCCGCTTTTTTGCGGGGCCAGTCTTTTTCATCTATCAGCCACGACGTCACGACTTCCAGAAGAGATATGGCAGAGGTTAAAGCAGCTATAACCAGCAGGATAAAAAATAAAACGCCGAAAACAATTCCCAGAGGCATCTGGGCAAACACTGCGGGCAGCGTAATAAAAACAAGGCCGGAACCGGCTCCGGGCTGAAATCCCAAGGCGAAAACCGCCGGAAATATAATGAATCCGGCCATCAAAGCAACAAGCACATCCAATCCTGCGATCCACGCAGCGCTGCCCGGAATTTCGTCATGATCCTTCAGATAACTGCCGTAAGTGATGAAAACCCCCATGCCGAGACTTAAAGAAAAGAAGGCTTGGGAAATGGCTCCGAGAAATGTTCTGCCGGAAACCTCGCTGAAATCCGGTTTAAGGTAATACGAGAGACCCTCCGAAGCCCCCGGAAGGGTAACCGACCTTATAATCAAAATGAGCAAAATGAAAAATAGCATGGGCATTAAAATAAGAGACCACCGTTGAATGCCTTTCACTACGCCGGAAGCAATGATCCCGATACAAAGAAGCATAAACACAGCCTGCCAGATAATCGGCTCCCATGGGCTGGAAATATGACTCTTGAACACCGCTTCATTGTCAATTCCGGGCGTACAAACCGCAATGGCAACCTTGTAAATATAGGCAACCGACCAGCCGGCAACGACAATATAGTATGACAAAATGACAAATCCCGTAAAAACACCCAGAGCGCCTACGAGCCACCACGGCGTGCCGGAAGCCAGAGTCCTGAAAGCTCCCACGGGATCGCGCTGAGAGACGCGCCCCAATATGGTTTCATTGACCATCAAAGGATAACCCAGTAAAAAGACTGCCAGTAAATAAATCACAATAAAAGCCGCTCCGCCATGTTCGCCTGTCATGTAGGGGAATCGCCAGATATTCCCCAGGCCGATGGCCGATCCGGCGGCGGCAAGAATAAATCCCACCCGGCTTGCCCAGTGTTCGCGACTGCCTTTTAATGTGTTCATGGTATTTTTCCCTTATTTTAACGTATCCTGTTCAACGATAATTAATTGCTAAAAAATATTAAACCTGTAATTGCGTAAATTGTTTTGAGCAACTCTATACTTTTCTTGAGCTATAAAATCAATTTTTTTGATAGATATTTTAAAATGCACTTTCGCCCGGCAAACTGGGGCGGAATGATCAAGTTAAATCATTTAAACGTACATGAGTAAAATATTTGACAGAATCGCATAAATAAAATATGAAATTCGACCAGGAGAAATCTATGCGATTGGAAAAAGATTTATATGCCATTGATAAAAAACTTCTCGTAAAAGCCGGAGATAAAATCAGCAGAAAAGTTTTGAATCAGATAGCCGATTTATCGAGGGGAATTCGTTACGTTCCTATTAAAGACAAATGGATTATGAAAGACTTGATCCAGACGTTTAAAGACAAACGGTACGCACATATCCTATACCCTCCTGAAACCAATAAGAAGATCATTCGTTCCATGAACCATATCAAAATGCCCGAAAAGATATTGTCAGAATTGGCCTTTATGAAGAAACTTTCTCCCTATACATATCACCATGTCCTGATCATAGCCATTCTCGCGGCTAAAGTATCCTTCGATCACTCCACTAAAAACAGATTCGCGCATGACAAAGCCCTGTTGCTCAGCCTCTTTCACGATCTCGGCAAATCGCGTATACCACTGAGCATTTTGGATAAACCCACCCCGATCACATTGTACGAACGTCAGGTGCTGAGTTCTCACCCACTGATAGGATACGTGCTCCTGCATTACTATTTTGGTCACAACCATAAACATTATTCTTTTTCCTCCTTTCAGCATCATGAAAGGCTTGACGGGTCCGGTTATCCTCTGGGGATAAAAACACTCAATAAATATTCTCAACTGATTGGGGTGGTTGACGCCCTGGATGCCCTGATATCCGAGCGGCCATACAGAAGCAAACCATTTTCACTTCGCGCCGCGATTGACCTTCTGTTGGAAGAAGCAGAAAAGGGCAGATTCAACAAGAATCTGGTACGCACCTTAATCGTTTATTCCAGAAAAGAAAGTCCCGGAACAAAGATAATCATTGGAGAAAGGGGTCGTGACAAAGCCCCGATCGATAATTCCTACGGCAAAACAGCTTCGTCTTAAACTCATTTTCTTACATATATCACATTTTCATTTTGAGGGAATAATTTGCTCGGCTGGGCTAAAACATGTAAATTTTAGCGTCCTAAAATTACTTCACCGGTATCGGTTACAAGTTTTTCCGGTAACATAAATATTCGCCGGAACACATCGAGAGTGCCCTTCCCTATAGATTCCGTTGTGATGGTCGTCACTTCCGGATTGTCCCAGGAACCACCCACCTTGAAATTAAAAGTAATTAATTTGCCCCTCTCATCCGTAATAATCCATCCCGCAATGGGAATCCTTGCAGCGATAAGATCCAGTGTCTGCAATGGATGTACGCCGATGATATAATCAAGTCTCTTGTTGATATAATCAATATTACCCGTGCCGGAAAACTGAATTGCGTTGCTGTCCATAAAGAAATCTTTCGAAGACAATATTCCGTTTTTTATAGAAGTATGGAATGTTATCTTCTTATAGGGCATACCGCCTTTTGCCATATCCGGAAGTTGAAGCTTTGCCAGTTGGAAAACATTCAGAATGGAGAATATTTTGGAAAGCACGGAGAATCTTTTCAAGACACCTTTTTCAGCCCGGACTTCAAATGCTCCCTCCGCGTTTTTTTGAAGTTCTCCTGAATCACGCCCTGATGTTGTCAAATCCCCCGACAGGGACAATCTACCCGTGATATTACGTTCTCCCAAATTCAGATAGCCTTGAATTTTTTCCAGCGATATTTTGCTGACGGATAAGTTCGTCTTGTAATGATTACTGCCGTCGGCGTTCATATTGACTTGTCCTCCGGCCTTAACTTTTCCGTCAAAGATGTCGGCTTCCAGTGTTTCAACGTCAAGCATTCCACGGATATACTTCAATTCGGCGTATAGTTTTTTGAAATCAATTTCATCGAGCTTGCCATCACTAACGTTCAACGTTGCGTTTAACTCGATGGCAGACGATGCCTTCTTTCCCTCCTGTGGATATTCAAGAGAAACAAACCGTCTGAGATCCTCTGATTCCATATATGGGGAAGACAATTCAACTTTAACTTTTGGATTTTCCCAGTCATGTATTTCACCGGTCATGTTGAAACTTGATTTTCCCAACACAAACGAAAGGCTATCCATTTGAATAATTTCGTCCTGTATGCCAATTTCTGCTTTAACAGCATATAAATTGATGTCACCGTGCGAGCTTTGCAATCCGAGGTCTTTCGTTTGAAGCAGATTCGTACTCAATTGGCAGATTACCCTGGGATGAGACAGATCATCTATTTTGAAATTTCCTTGAACAGAGCTATCTCCCATTTTCCCTTTTAACAGTGATGTTTCCACCGAGTTGCCCTTGAAAAAAACCTTGCCCGTCACAGCCTTCAGCGGAGTGGCTTCTTTGAATGGCTGGAATGAAAAGTTGACCAGCGAAATATTTCCGCTCCAGTTAATGGAAGCAGGACTGCTAAGATCACCCCGTCCTGTAATGGCCATGGAACAATTTCCCGCCGGTTCAAACTTGCGCAAAATCGGCAGAAGAGGAACGGCATCTCTTATATCAAATACGCCGGATTGAATATTAAAAGACAGGGGAATATCTCCCGCAAAACGGAATCTTGCCGATGCGTTGATATTGACCGGCGGCAAATAATATTTAAATGAAGTAACGTTAACCGCATCATCGTTAATTACAATTTTAGCTTGAATATGATTTTTTCTTGATTTGGATTTTTCCAAAACATCTGAATACGCATAAGCGACATCAAACAGATCCCAACTGGCATTGATATGATATTCTTCATCCGTTCCCTTCCCCGACAAAAAAAGCATGGAAGTCCCTTTAAAGCGTGAGTCACGGAATTTTTCTTTTCCCAAGAGCCACAGGACTTCATCACGTGAAGGTTGAATTTTCATAGACGCAGTGTAAATATTTTTCTGAGGCCGCGCGAAATCGGAAATCTTTCCCTCCATTGTACAAGAGGCATTGCCGAATCGGCCATTCATTTTTTTCAATGAAAATTCCCGCTCTTTCAATTCCAATATCCCGTTGATATTATGAAAAGCGGGCGTCGTACTGTTAAATGCGAAAACTCCTTTTTCCACTTCCGCCCGGATGGAAACAACATCGATGCTTTCTTTAGCATACATATCAGCCAACTGGCTTATTCTTCCTTTAAGTTTTCCTTCCACCAGCCGAAACCGGCCATCTTTTATATGATCTTGAATGAACCCTGATACATCATCATGAATAATTCCCCAGGGAACATAGGGTTTGACTTCTTTGAAAGAAAAAACTTTCGTGACAGCCGATGCTTTCAAAATCGGGTCTTTCTTATCCAAATCATCAATTTCAAAACTGCCCTTAGCGTGAAAATCATCAACGGCCAGATCAACGATATTAAGATTCAGGTTATCACTGTCTCGTTTTAATGAATAATTTACCTGAATCAGCCGCGGTTGAACAACGCTACTGAACACGCCAGGATAATAAAGGGACGGGTTTTTAATGATGATCGTGCCTTTTGATTTGAAATCCGAAAATTTTCCCGAAAAGGACATATCCACATTTAACTTTCCGGCTATTTGCCGGATAGGCGTATATTTTCTCAGATAAGGAACATAATGTTTTAGATCTGTTCCTTCCATATGGATAGAAGTTCTTATTTTACTCTCATAAACCGGTTTTTCGGCGGGTGCAGGATTGTAAAAACCATCCAGGGCCAGTTTTGCCTTGTTTTTATTTTCAATAACATGGGTTGTAAAATGGAAACGATATCTGTCTGTCCAGAAAAGAGCATTTAGCTTTCCGTTTATCGTCTCCAGAGAAGTCAAGAGTTCCCCTTTACCCGTGTACTGATCCACAAAAGCCACCGACCCGTTTTCAATGATAATTTTCCGGAACTTTGGAGCTTTTTTGTCTTCTTCCCTCTTCAAAAGATCATCGATATTCAGCACACCGGAGCTGTCCCTTTTTAAAAAAATTCGGGGCTGATGAAGAACAATTTCACCGAAGACCAGACGATTTCTCAGAAGAGGGAGAATATTAATCCGCACCCGTGCTTTATCTACCTGTAGAAAATCAGTTGAGCCGTCCTTGTCCCTAATGACCAGATTGGCAAATTGCATGAACAGTCCGTCGCGTAAAGTAAGCGTGGCAGTTCCTGTGTCATACGTGATACTGCGCTTCAACTTCTCACTTACGGTTTTTGTAATGTATTCCCTGTAATTGTCCGGACGTGACACCTTTTCTGCGGCATAAAACCAGGCGCGCACTAAAAGCCCGGTGATGACCACCACCGCTACAAGGAACACAGCAATAACGATTTTCTTTTTTAATGTCACTGAAAGGTGCCTCATTTCGAATGATTTATTTTTTTACATTAACCTTTTCATGCCGTCAATTTCAAGCATTAAGAATCATTTTAATTTTGCTTTACATTAAAAAATATTCCATCCGGTTCACTATTTACAAAAAATGGCTGGATGCTTTTCTATTGCATCTCAATAAAATTCAACCGGATGAATATAATTTTTTTATTACGGACTGAAAGGAATCCTTGCCCAAAAGGCATTTGATAACCTTATGGTTTCCGTTAAATTATTTGTCCTTCAGAAATTCCATCCTGCCTGTATTCGTCTTCTTAATAATATACGTAACCTTTGGTTTTTCTGAATTATAATATTTACCATACAAAGCTTGCAGTATGGATATTGTCATAACATTGCCTTGATCCGGATATCCAACCGAGCCCTTTAATGGGATATCCAGTTCCTCTGGCAAATCTTTAATGAAAAAGGAGAAATCAGGACGGGAAAGATTCGGCCGAACGTTTCGCTCAACCAATTCCAAATATGCAGCCACAGGACGATAAAATTCTTGAATCAATCGACTATTTTTTCTGACCTCCATGCCATTGTAAAAAGCCAGAAAACATAGACACGCAAGAGCTAATATTTTCTTTACTGGCCGCACTCTCGAAAAATCAATTAATGAATAAAGCGATACCGCGCCGAACAGGGCGGGAAAATAATCATAGTGGGATATTTGAAAGGAATTGCTGGAACGGCCTAAAACATTAATCCCCGCATACGACACGATCAAAAAGCAAATCAGTATCGCAAAAGGTAATGATTTTTTAAAATGTACCCTCTCAAAACCCTGTTTCAGACAAATCAACAGCATCATCCATAGCATACCGGGTATAATAATTTGAGGTATCCATGCTCGACCAGACATGGACCATGATAAAAAATTCATATACGAAAAGACCAACTGGCTGGATACAGGCAAAAAGATATGCTGCAACCAGTTGTAAATTAGCAAAAATAGGTTTAATAAATATTCAATCGGTGAGTTATTCGCCCCATGGGTATCAATCCATAACAACCGCTCACATTGCCAAACATGGAAAGCATAGAGCACGGCATAGAAAAGAATCGGCACTCCCATCGCAATTATATATCTTGCGCATTTTATATTTAACTGCCTCCGTCGGCACCAACCGACATACGCAATGACCGACAAAGACGCAATGACGGCAATTTCGTGAAGTAGCATGGCGCCCGTCATCGCACAACCATATAACCAGAACCATCGCAAACCGATATTTTCTCTGTCACCTGCCATTGCCCTTGCCGCCCATAACGCTATGAGAAGCAATCCGTATCCTATGAGGTAGCCACCCAAATGATTCAATGTGACCAGGGCAAAATTCGACATTAAAAGCCCAAACAATAAAGCAAATCCAAAAGCCAGCGGTGTATAATTTATGCGCCATAAAATTGTAAAAAGCAAAAAAACAACTAAAATATGCAAGCAAATATTCGCAATGTTCCATAATTTAAAATTACGCTTTAATAAACTATTCTCCAAAGCTAAAAACGTAAACAGCAAAGGACGGTAAAGAACTTCATCTCCTTTGTTATATTGCCGTTGTGCGCCATAATCGAGGATATAAAAACCGGACCCGAACGACGTTTCTCCGTCCAGTTCTAAAAAGTATGACAATTGATCATTGATGAAAACCACATTTATGGAAGGAAAATACACAAATAACGTGCTGCAAATCAGGAGCGTCGCGAACAAAATCCATGGGCACCATTTTTTGCCACTGACACCGGAATGGATGTCCCCTGCCTTGAGACTTCCTTTTTTGTCAGGATGCTCTTCCTTTACAGAGTCACAAATATCAAGATCATTTCTTTCAGTAAATTCGGTCGGCATATTAGCATTACTATTTTTTTTATCTGATTATCACTATTTGCCTTTGAAATCTACTGCGGCATTTAAATCATTCTCCAAAAACTTAAAAATATAAGTGGTTTTTACCGCGTAACGATATCCTGCTATTTTTAATTTTAAAATTTCATTATTTTATGTTAAATAACAATCCATTAGAAATCCTTTTTCATGTTTTGCAAAGGGATAGACGTATGATCGGCGTTTTGGACAGATTTAAAAAATTATTCAATCGTAGAAGGCACCAGCGTTATTTCGTCGAAGAAGGCACGTTAGTTGTCATATCTCCTTGCAGTATCGATCATGAAGAAAAAACAGTTCAATTAATTGACATAAGCAAGGGGGGGATGGCTTTCATCTACCAAGGTTCTCCATCCGGCATTGAAAAGTCCAGCTTTCTTCAAATGATTACAAAAAAACCGCCTTATAGAACAGACAGTCTTAGATTCGATACAGTCTCCGACATCCCTGTTTCTGAAAGCACGGATTCATCCGAACAGTTCCGTCGACGAGGTGTAAAATTCAAGTGGATGGGCTTCTGTGATGAATCAGCTCTGGAAAATTTAATTAATGAAGTAACGCTTTGCGAGAAATAATTTCGTGGTGGCTCCTTTTTTGACAAACAAAGCACCTACGCAAATCGCAAGAGCTTGATATTTGGTGAGCTCTGTCAGAATCAAACCGACAACCTAATGATTAAGAGTCTCTAGTCTATACTTTCATTAATTATCATAATACTTAATAATAATCTTGACATTTAAGCTATTTATGAGTAATTTACCTTCATAATGAAATATTGTGAAACATACTGTTTCAGGTAAAATATGGGGACAGAGTGGGGACAGCAGCAAGATGAGGAATAATTTTCATGAAATGGATTAAGACACCATCAAAAGGGATTCGATACAGAGAACACCCGACTCGTAAGCATGGCAGAATAAAAAAAGATAGGTATTACACCATTCGTTATCAGAAAAATGGTGAACGCATTGAAGAAGGTTTGGGTTGGTCTTCTGATGGGTGGACCCTTGATAAAGCTATATCCGAACTGGCAAAATTGAAAGAAGCTGCACAAAAAGGAGAAGGTCCTGCTCGGCTTTCAGAAAAGCGAAACATTGAGACCAAGCGAAAGGAATCCGAACAAGCGGAACAAGCGCGCCAAAAAAAGGAAAACATAACCTTTGGCCATTTTATGAAGGAAACCTACCTGCCTCAATGCAAACTTGATAAAAAGCATAATACATACCTCAGCGAGGAAGGACTTTATCGCCGTCATCTTGCAGGTACAATCGGCAAATTGCAATTTAACAAAATAAAAGCATTTCATCTTGAAAAAATAAAAAAAGATATTGCCGGAAGTGGATTATCCAACAGGACAATTCAATATGTACTTCAATTAATAAGACAGGCATTCCATGTTGCGCGACAACTTGGCATATATGATGGCGAGTCGCCTACACGTAACATCAGATGGCCAAAACTTGATAATATGAAATTACGTTATCTAACTGTGGGTGAAGCAAAAATGTTACTGAAAGCCTTGGCAGTAAGAAGCAAAACTCTCCATAATATGGCACTCCTTTCGCTTCATTGTGGACTAAGATTCGGGGAAATTGCTACTTTAAAATGGTCCTGTGTAAATTGGGACGCTGGAACGTTGTCTATATTGAATGCCAAGGCCGGCAGCCGTATTGCCTATCTGACCAAACAGGCAAAGGATATGCTGAAGCAACTAGATCCAGGAAAACCCGATGAACTTATTTTCAAGAAACGATCTGGCTCTGAAGGTCCAATGGCGCAGGCATCCAAAGTTTTTAATGATGTTATTGATAATTTGAAATTCAACGAGGGAGTTACGGACACCAAGCAGCGAATAACTTTTCACAGCTTGCGCCACACATATGCAACTCACCTTTACGAAAGCACACACGATTTATATTTGGTACAACGTAGTCTGGGACATTCCACAGGAGAAATGACAAAACGGTATGCTAAAATGAACGAGAGTCGCTTACGCGAAGGAGCTAAAGCAATTCAAAAGGCCTTATCAATTGTGAGTAAGGTCAATAAAAAAGCACGACTGGTTATGAAACTTTCAGAGCGATAGAATTATAATGGTAATTATATTGACTGCCCTGCCCTTTTAACAACCATAAACGTAAACAGGAGGTGAAACAATAATGAAGAAATGGATTACTTGTGAGGAACTTTGCAGCCATTGGGGTATTACAATATACGACCTTACAGATTTAGTTTCTTCCGGTAAGTTACGTCCATATCATGCTGACGATTTGTCAAAAATTGAGTTTGGAAATTACGACACTTTTGTAATAATTGAGCCAGGCATAACTGGCGCTGATCCATTTACATTAACAGTTGATGAAGTTAAAAAACTTGTTTTTCGTATTTTCGATATAGAAGAATATGAGAATAAAAATGGGATAACTTCTAATACGACACCAACTAATCCATCACAACTGGAACAGAAAATTACAGAGACTGAGCAAAAAGCTTTTGAGGGACATTTTGAAGATGCAGTTATAATTTCAGACCTGAAGGATGAAAATGAAAAATTAAAACAAACTGAAAACAGTCAAGAAATAACGGACTCACCTCCTGTACTGTCAACAACTCATAAATCTGTTAATTTCTTCAAAAGAAAAGGGAAATATTGGGAAGTCGGTTATGAAAACGAGATTCGAATGGTTAGTGACCTTGATGGAATCCGCTATATTGTAACCCTGCTTGAAAGACCGGGCGAGGCTGTTTCTTGTGTTTTACTTTATCAAATTGCAAAAAGAAACCAGCCTGTTGGTGCCATATCAGATACAGAAGCTATCAAAGAAGGACTAATGCTTTCAGGTGCAAAGACTAGAATTAATGGTTTGCCAACAAATCCATTAACCAAAGAAATGCTGGAATCGCTAGATGAATTACGGCAAGAAAGAGATATCTGCACAAACGACAGTAATAAATGGGAGCATTTAGATAAAGAAATTAAAGAATATGAAAAGGCTATTGAGAATGGTACCGATATGAACAGCATTAAAGATGTCCAAAGCATTATAATAAATAGCATGGGGCGGGCCTATAAAACTCTTTACGATGAAGGCATGAAGAAACTTATGAAGCACCTTAAAAATAATATTAAATCCGGCGGAAATTATAATTATATCTATACTGGACACTCTTGGGATATTTCTCAATAAAATATATATATTTTATTAATGCCATTGCAAGGGGTTGATTGCAGGGGCATTTTTCTTTTCATCTTTCCTCATACTTACGCATTTCTAACCTTCAGTGTAAGATTTCTTACCTCTAAAGTCAGACATAACCTTCAGAAGGGGACATTAAATCCCTTAAATAAAATTTTGGAGGTTACAAGATGAAGAAGAAAGAATTACTAGTTTCATTGGTTCAGAAGCCAGACCTTTCACCATTACTTAATGAGATGCCACCGTTTGTGGCGAGAACCCATCCGCGTTTCAAAGAATTTACCGGTTACAGCGGCAGAACGTTTGCGAATATGGACTGTCTAGGCCAAACGGATGGGATAAAGAAAATCACTTTTGGCAACACTGTAGCATATGAAAAAACATCACTCGTTAGATGGCTGGAGCAGCATTCAAAGGTTATTTCGTAGTGGGTTTCATCTGTATGTAGTAACGTGAAATCGTAAATTATTTAATGATTTTCATGCTTTGCGATTGCATAGGTAATTATGTTAATTAATTCCTGTACTTACAAGAAATGAGCAATGCATAAATACACAATAGATATAACTAATATATAGTTTTTTATGTAATCCCATTAATGCTTAACTTATTGTAATAATTATGAATTACATCATTTAG
Organism: uncultured Smithella sp.; assembly: GCA_964400795.1. Lineage (GTDB taxonomy): Bacteria > Desulfobacterota > Syntrophia > Syntrophales > Smithellaceae > Smithella. The sequence goes on along the minus strand of CAYNWA010000015.1, from coordinate 10,755 downwards.
CGACTAAAGCATGGATATCGTTATGAATTTTGGAGAGGTCCAGTGCGCGAGCAACCCAAACAGGGATGTATATTTAAGGATCGGCGTCCATGTGGTGGATACGGACATGCTGTTGGTTTGCGTAGAAGTGAGCGTGTTCCACTGGACTGCAATCGCTGGGACTGTGAAAAATGTGGGAAAAGACTAACCGAAGAATGGATGGATAGAATCAATGAATTTTTACTTGGCTCAGTGCTCTATTCAGTTTCAACAGAAAAGCAAGGCAAAGAACTATCAAAACGGATTAAGCGCAATATTAAAAAGAGTAGTATTTATTTTTGTGCGCATCTGGATGATGGCGCTGTAGTTTTTAGCAACGTCAACTTCAGGGGCGCTAAAGCAAGAAACAGAAAAAAGTTGATAGAGGAAATTCGGGTACTGATGGAGACCGAAAAAGTTAAAGGGATGAGTAGAAGACAAAGGCAAAAGGATGCTGGCTATACACGTCCCCCACACAACGTCCCTTGGAGCTTTGCCCGTATCACTGATGATATTAAACCAGAATACGATAAATGCAAGAGTAAAAAAGAAATTGGATTATTTCTCTTGAAGTACCAGGGCACTGATAAAATCCGGAGTCTGACTAAATTGGGTAAAGAACTTGTAAGGCAAATTCAAACGGGTACAAAATAATTTTAAAAGTTGCAGACACGTCTTGCCCCCCATATTCGCACATTTATCAAAGATGGGATAGGTGTATATAATATTGTTATTATAGAGAAATTAGACGAAAAATACGTGGAGAATATGATTTTGCAATATTTGGGAAGAGGCACAGTTTATGAGTAAAAGAGTTCCGTAAAAAGCTAAACAAGTGAGTCACATAACATCATTGGAGGTGCAAAAATGCCGGAAGAAACTAAGGAAAAAGAGGAGAAAATCCGCGTTTCTACCAAGCTGTATCAAAACGAAAAAGAATATTTGCAGATGCTTGCTGAGAGAAGCGGCAGGTCAATGAGCAGCCACATTAGGTATCTTGTGCGTTTGGCGATTTCCGATGATTCGGATTAAATCTTTGACGGGAAGTTTATCGCGGCGAAGCGGCCGACGATAAGTAATTTCGAAGATATTATTTACACGAGTGAAAGAAGCTTTTATGCATTTTAAGTAAATTGTTTCCTGAGATAATTTACTTAATTGTTCTCTTGATGTTTCCAATCCTCGCCGGACTTGATATAAATATTTTCGGAATATCCGATTTAAGGTATCAATATTTATTGCTTTCACAGAAATTACATTAACCGATAATTACATTTTCCCTATTGACAATTTATTTATAATATGTCAGGTAAAACTAATATTAGTGACCGGCGGTCATGATTTTGGCATTGAAGTCCTTGATTTTTAACTTTAAGGTCTATATAAATAAATAATGCATGAAAAATAGGCTTCATTAGTCAAGGGCGATTTAATGGCAAACATGCGTGTTGATTATAATCCAAATAGTATTAACGACGCATATCATGGTACATTGTATGAGGTTGCTAAAAAAATAGTTTCAGAAAAAAAATTTATACCATCTAAAAGCAATGATGATTATCTTGGTGATGGTGTATATTTCTTTGAAGGTTCACGATGGCTTGCCGCCAAGTGGGTAGAGCGTAATCATGGCAAAGATGTATATATTGGGATAGTATGCGCATGCGTTAATTACGGCAATTGCCTAAATCTTAATCTACCGGAGCATCGTTTCATTTTAAATAGAGTAAAAGAAGAAATCATCAAACAGCCAGGATTTAAAAAACTTGGGAGAAGAATCACGGATGCATTTGTAGTGAATTACTACGCAACTAACATAAATAAATATTTAGATACCATTAGATTAACATATATTTGTCAAGACTATGGAAAACTATATGAAGGTTCTATCATTTATGATTATGCCCAACCGATGTTATGTGTTAGAAATCACGCTAAAATATCAAATATAAGTTTATCTTTTGGGGGAAAAGATTATGTCTAATGCTATTAACTATAAAGAGATGGAAATAGAAGTAACTGAATATTTTGCTAATTTAACAGAAGAGCAATTTATAAAGGATTTGGAATTAGCAGATTATTCATTTTATGAAGATATTACTGTTAAGTTCTTGGGTGGATTAGAGACAACTCAAATAACCTACGGACAAATAAAAATATCCTCGAGTGTGTCTAAATTCATAGAGCCTGAGGTCGGTCATAGTTACAGAATACCGGATTTCTCTGTGGCTGATAACTACGATTATGCATTGGCTGCCTAATATGGAAAATATGAAGAAACACCCAATTAATATAGTGTCCGTTTTCCCGATATGCCTTTCAATTAAAGCGAATGTAGAACCAAATCCTTTAGAAGGCGTGCAGATACCGTATATTTTTGAAACAAATCATAGTACATACAATAGTGAAAATAAAACTATCTCTGTAATGGTTAAGTTTGAAATACAGGAAGCAAAAGGTGAGGCTGCGAAGCAACCACCTTATATTATGCTTGTTGAACTACAGGCGCATTTTATAGTAGACGAAAGTATGTTCCCAGTCGATAAGATTGATGATTGGGCAAAAAGAAATGCACCTATCGTTTTGTATCCATTTTTGAGAGAACGTGTTTATGCTTTAACTATTCAAGCCGGTTTTATGCCTTTGCTTTTACCTTTGGTTGAAGTCCCTACATTTAGAATTGAACAATCCAAGAAAGATTAATCAATATAAATTTATTACAAAGTCCGAATATTAAAGAGGCGCTGAAACTAGCCGCCTTTTATATTACAAATCTCCTTCCTCCAAAAAAATGATGAGATGCTAATTTATTTGTACGTGTTCACACATCAACACTTTCATTTACGAACGTGGTCTGATAGTCCTTGCTACTCAAAACTGTATCGTAGAGACCAACATCTTCACCTTCATGCTTGTCTATGCCAATATATACCAAACTGGCATCTTCATACCGTTTGAATTTATAGACCGCATCATTCATCAATGCGCTGTTAAAAACACCGAGGCTTACAAGCAATTCAAATTCTTTCACCGTCAAACCGGTAACTTTTTTGAATAGTCCAGGCTCAAGTTGAGTAATCACATCTTTCAGACATCGCTCCCGGTAATCGGTCAAATACATAAACACCGGCACGCGGGTAGCGAACTTAATGAGCTTTTCCTGAATCTGCTTCCGTTTGCTCTTGTACTCTTTTTCTTCTTCGGTAAGTTCTTTCTTCTTCTTGTCGGAAAGCTCTTTGTCATTGGCTTCCTTCCTCGCTTTTTTCACGGCCTCCGACTTGTTGATAATGGTTTCAATATCCTGATTCAGGTTACGGAACCCTTCAATATTCATCAGCGCATCCAAGGCCTCCTTATTGTTCATCAGGCGCTGCAATGTGCTGTTATCCACATTCACCAGCAAGGCGCTTTCCCATCGCCGCGCCAGCAAGGTTGCTGTAGTTCCGCTCATGGCCATATCCAGAATGCCGGCGGCATCGATTTGTTTCATTGAGCTGCCGTCATAGGCAAGCACGGGCAGGAAACTGATGAACTCCTCCACCTTTTTCTCCGGGTTTGACTCATTGACATTCAGGCGACAACTGTAATCGGCGATCTGCCGTAAAGCCCGGTCCGGCGCGAAGTCAAAGACATAGCATTCCTCTTTAATGATCTGTTCCTTGTTCGGCGAGGTGCTGTCCGGATTATTAACGGTCCAAGGGGATTGCACGCGGAATGCGGCTTGGAAATAGGTTTCGGGACTGGACGAATTGCGCAGCATGAGAATGCCGGTCCATGGTTTGACCGTAACGCCGGTGGTCAGTTTCCCGCAGGAAAGGGTGATCGTCTTCGTGTTCAGAGGATCATCCATTGCCTCTTTTATGGGCGGTAACGCTGCAACACCAATCCCGGCGTCACTGCCAGCGGCCACGATCACAGTGTAATCGTGATAGAACCTGTTTTGCTTCTGCTGCAAAAGGTTGCGCATGGCATGACACGAAGCGACGCTGGGCAGGAACCAGAAGGTATGAGACAAGACATTCAGCAGGCGGACGTCCGAAAACGGCATCGGCGGTTTTTTTGCGCCCAGTTTCAGATTGTCGATAGTGGTTTCCAAAAATCCGCCCCGAATCAACGACAGCCACTTCTGCACCTGATCCTGATAGGAGAACTTCGCCTTATCCCCAACACCCGAAGCAGAAAAGAAAATATTCAGATCAAACTCATCAAACTCACCCTGCATGGCGATTTCGCGGATCGAATCCGGCAATTGATAGGTCAACAAAACCATGCGGGGCAGTGAGGCATAAGGGTTGGGATCGCCTTTCCACTCCTGCTTGGCCCGCTGTTCATCCGAATAGGTCCAGTTGAAAATCTGCTCCTCAATAAACTCGCCTGATGCGATGGCTCGAAACGGAGTACCGGAAAGATAGAGATAGCCGCCCGTCGTGATCGGCATAATTTCTTCATCGAAATCCTCGATGCCCTCACCTACACCAAACTCGATTTCTTTCTTGTCTTCCGCTTCAAAAAGCTCTTTGGCGTTTTCGCGCCAGGCACCGTAGTGATATTCGTCGAGAATCACGCAATCCCAGTTGGTTGCATGAACCCATTCGTTCTTGGTCTTAATCCCGCCCGTGCTTTTGTTTTTCCCCAAATAATCCTGAAAAGATCCAAAGCACACAAACGGCTTCTTCTTATCCGCATTATCATATGACAAGCCACCCGGCGAAATAAACTGCCACCCCTTGAAATCAATATGACACTTTAAGTCTTCCTCCCATGCGTTCTGTACCGCCGGCTTGAATGTAAGCACCAGCACTTTGCGCCAACCCATTTCCCTGGCAAGTTGATAGGCGGTAAACGTTTTGCCGAACCGCATTTTCGCGTTCCACAGGAAGTGCGGCGGCTTGCCCGCGTTTTCTTTTCCGAAACTCCTGAAATAGGCAGCGGTTTTTTCCACCGCATCCGCCTGTTCCGGCCGCATCTTGAAATCAAGCGAACGGTTTTCCTCGTTCATTTCTCCTGTCTTGAGAGCAATGATGGCCGCCTTGACATCTTTAGCCGAACACTTGAACCATTCGCCTTCGGGATTTCTTTTGCCAGCGAGTCTTAAATGGCGGTGAACATCATGATCGATGAAAGTAGTGCCGTCATTACGCATCGCGGACTCTTCAAGTACGATCCGGTACGGCGGTTTACCGGGACGAAGCGTCGGGTATTGCTGTGCCACACGCGACTGAGTATCCACCGTAGTATAGCCGATTTTCAGCAAGCCCCGGTATTGGGGATTCGTGTCCTCATAGGCGTAAATGGTTGGCTTGGAATTGGGCCGTGGGGGGAAGAACTCTTTATTCATTGTTCAACTCCATCGGGCGAATCTTTGATTCTATAAACGCTATTTCTTCGTCGGTGATCCCATACCGTTTATACAGCATTTCGTCGGCCCATTTGGTACTCATGTCCAGAAGCGGAACGAACAAGTAGGAGTCCTTTGTGATGTGATGGGAATACATAAACTGCGCCACAAGAAAACGGAAAAACCGTGTTTTCATATAGACGACTAGATTATTTGCCTGCGCTTTCTTCTTAAATGCACCAACCACAAGGTATGTTTCGGTGCAAATTGTCCCCGGAGGGAGAATATCGATTTTGGAAAACACCCTTCTTCTCCCGTCCTTTCCGGGATTGCCAGCATGATCATAGCCCACATAGGAAGTGATAACCTTCCAATCGTCAATCATGTCAATACCGGTTGTAATATCCTTGCGGTTGAATGGCCCTTCACCCTTTTGCCATCGCAAAATAATATCGCCGTTTTTTTCGGGTCTTTCGTTGGTCGCTAGACCAAATGGCTTTCTACTTGAAACTTGGTCGCTCATACTCTTTTCTGTTTTCGCCAACACTTTCCTTATGATAGGTACCGCCTCGCTGTGCCGTATAAATGTCTTGAACTCGTTTAATGCCCTTGTTGAAACTACTGCAGTCCCGCCGTGTGTGTTCACGATTTCACACGGGCCGGAAGAATCCCTTTCCCACAGGAAGTAGCAAATGCCACCAGCTATATCTACGCCGGGAAAGCATTCGTTGGCATCCTCGAAGTCCACTATTTTCCGTATTCGTTCATCGTTCAACATCGTCTTGCGGAAATTATCCAAGCCTTTACCGCCAGCAAACCAGCGCGACGGAATAATCATAGACAGAAACCGTGGTTTTAGCTTTTTCGCCTGCTCTACAAACTTGTGATATAGAGGAATGGCGCTTGCTTTGGCGCCACTGTCACTTAACTGATATGGCGGATTTCCCACAATTACATCAAACTTCATTTTAAATATCTCCTCCGGTGTTTCCGTATGGATAAATTGATAGGCATGGGTTTCCAGTTCACCGCCGCGGTCGTATTCTTGCTGACTCGCACCACAAAAAACACATTTGCCGTTTTCCCATTTATGTTCTATCCGCTCAAAACGGATATTGCCCTGCGGTTCATCGAAAGCCTTGCAGACAGAATATTTTCCGTTCGCCGTCTTGGAACAATATACCGACCGGCGGGAAAGCAGGGAGGTCAACTCGGTGATGGCGATGCCGAAAAGCTGATTCTTGAAAATATAGTTGATCCTTTTCTGCTTATCGGGAATTTCTTTTTCCAGACCCGCATCCAACCGCTTGGCGATCTCCCGCAGGAAAACGCCAGTCTTGCAGAATGGATCGAGGAATCTGGCGTTCCTATCGCTCCAGATTTTCTTGGGCAACATATCCAGTATCTGGTTGACCAATTGCGGCGGAGTGAAAACCTCGTCATTGCTCAGATTGGCCAGACAGGTCAGCACATCGGGATTGTAATTATGACTGTTCAGCATCGGCAACCTCCAGAAAGTGCGTCAATGGATACTCCGTCAGGGGAGTAGGAATAAAGACATCCTCCCCGAGATCGGAAAAAAGCGGCAGTTCTTTCACCGCCGCATGATCAAGCAATCCATGAAAGGTAAAATCCCGCCGCTTGAGCATGCTGCCATTGACCGGCGACCATTCAGAAAAGACGATCGGCTTTGGGTTATCGCCTACCGTCTTGAGCGAAAGCGCATCGCCATGGATGATATTGCGGTCAAGAATGTACCGGATTGATTCACGGCAGTTATCGTTTGTCTTGTTTTTGAACAATCGCAAATAGTTCAGATCAAATATCCCGAAAAGCCGGTGCCGACACTGCTGGACGTTGTCTTCTAAAATATCAATGCCATAGATGGAGGACACGGCTAGAACCGCGTTCCGCTCATACTCCAGTTGACTCTTGCCGTATCTGGCTTCAACTACGCGCAGTTTTCGCTCCAGTATTTCTTTCAGAAAATTACCCGTGCCGCAGGCAGGTTCAAGGAACCGGGATTCGATCCGTTCCGTTTCCTGTTTCACCAAATCAAGCATGGCGTTGACCTCCCGCTTGCCGGTCAAAACCTCGCCATGATCGGTGACTCTCTTTTTTGATACAACCTGCTTTTCCATCAGTTCTTAATCCATCTTTTCATCGGGCTAACAGCTATCAGATTGTCCGCATCGCTATATATTTTAGCACCATAATTATTAAATAAAATATAGTCAATGATTATCGTGGAAGAGGAAGAAAGAAACACAAACTTACCAGTCGCACTCCCCATATTCCCAAATTTTTTCTAAAATTTTCCGGCATCGGTTTTCTATTATCCAATAATTAATCAGACTGCCGGCGGATCTGGCTGGGAAAATATTTCTCCTGGGAAGCGTGCGTTATAGAAGCAGTCCCCTATATATGAGACTCTATACCCCCCTGTAAGCGCAATCAGGTGGTAGTGGGGGTGCCGGGATTTGATTTATTTTCTTCTACGTATGATAGGACTTCTCTTAGGATAATTAAAACATAGCCATGATGACCGGCTACTTGCCCCGCTCCGTCACGCCCCCTGCATGAGAGAAGAAAGCAGGGGTCGCGCCGTCGCTAGTTTAGTGGTTAATTACTTACTTAACCTTGCTGCTCTTTATGGCATTTGTAATTGTAACATTGCGCTCCTTTGTCGCTCCATTTTACAACTACAAACACCACTTCCTGTGCGGTGCGGCACATGGTCGTATGCTCCACTACTTCAGGCACGCGGGCATATTTTATTTTTGTTTTAAGGTGTATGCTCTCATGCCTTCATTCGTTCCGCACACTCTCAAGTGCCAGTCCATTATTTGATTGCTTCTAAGCGGTACGCAACATTCGCCCTGGCGCTTTCGCTGTTAGGGCTCATAGCGTTGCAATCCGTTTTATTGTTCTATAAGGTTGGGCAAGTCGTTCGCAGCGGCACATCGCATAAGGCGCCTTATACAACATGGTTATTTGTCACGGCGCTTGCAATACGTAGCAATCCCCGCGCCAAATAACTGCCCGCTGCTCACTAGACATAACATAGTTATGTCACCTTGCCCTCTATTATTCCCACTATTTATTTCCTTTGCTGTTCCGCTGCGTAAAGGTATTGCAGCGGGTTTATTATCCCCCTGCCTCCCTTCCCATCCGCCCCCCAAGGGGGCTCCCCGTCTGGCGCCTCGGACGCCCGCCTCCCCACTCCGCGCACAAAAAACGTGTGCGCGGCCATCGGCGCACATTAATATCTTCATCCTATGTTTACAATCGTGCCAGCACTGTTTTATCTAAGGGGCAGGTGATACTTCGGCCGGTTGAGAGCGTTATTCTGCGGAGGATAGGCTCGGTCGGCAAAGCGGGGGGCGGGGCCGCGGAGCGACGAGCCAGCGCACACCGCCCGACCGGAAAGGCCGTACCTCTAGCGGAAATAACGCGGTAAGTCATATAAAAATATGGGGACAGAGTGGGGACAGAAGTACCTTTCAAAGAAAAAGGGGCTAAGCTTAAATAGCCTAACCCCTCGATATATTTGGTGAGCCCTGTCGGAATCGAACCGACAACCTAATGATTAAGAGTCATTTGC
>CAYNWA010000015.1:0-1652 GCA_964400795.1 uncultured Smithella sp. | reverse complement strand
TCGGCCCACGGATTAGAAGTCCGTTGCTCTATCCAACTGAGCTACAGGCGCATTGTTTACCTGTGCCTAAAAAGACTTAGCCTAATATCGTCTCTTCTTTTTTTTGTCAAGATTAAATACGACCACCCGTGTTTTTTCTTCGTGATTATGTGCCGGGGAAATTCATCGGTTATTTTACATACCCGGCAATTCCATCGAACCGAAATGCTTTTTTATCAAGCTTTCCTCCCTGTAAATCAGTAGAATAAAAATAATGACCAGTTTGAGGATTATACCAGCGGTAAAGTTCCCTTGTATTGGTAAGTTTCGACGTAGCGATGTTGCCAATGGTTCCTTCCAGGATATAACCACGCAGGTCTTTTCCCCCTCCGGAATTATCATAATGATAAAAATGACTTTTTCTTTGCGGATTGTACCAGCGGTAAAAACTAACTGTTCCTGGCGTATCCGGTTGAAATAGCCGGAAAGCAATTCCTTCTTTTACATATCTGTTCTGAAATAATCTTTTTATTTCCGATTGCGGATCAGCGGTAAGAAGATAATCACTCCCATTGAAATATCTGTAGATATCAATCACCTTGGGGACAATATCGGGAAGGACTTCAGCAAATACTTCAACAATCGCTTCGCCGCCGTTGGTGATAAACAGGATATCATCTTTGTATAAACCGGGAAACATTTGCTTCGTATTTAATGAGACTGTCAAATAATTCGTTTGTCTGGTCGTTGCTCCGGAATCAGGAAATATTTTTATACTCTTTTCGGGGAAGAAAAATGTTTCTGGTCCCAGTATCTTCATGCCCTCCAATGCCAGAGGATTATCTTTGCTTGTGATCGTAAGCATATGAGGACCGTTTGAAAGTTTATCCGCGATGAGTATTTCGCCTGCATTTGCCTCAACATCTTCAAAAAAATCTATCAACAGTGTAGCAAGTTCTTGTAATTCACGATCTTGGATAGTTCGTACATCAAGAAGCATACAGTCATTTTCGATACGACCAATAACAGGAGTGACCAGTTGCCTTAACCCTCTTTCGAGATCTATAAGTTTCATTGTAAGAGGGTTAATTTGAAGAGCCCAGCTATCAATATTATATTCAGGGAGTGCCCCACCTCCGACCCGAGATACAGTTGGTATCAACTGGAGAACACAGCTTTTTTCTAATTTTGCCTTAATCCTTCGTAACAGGGACTGTCCTCTTTTTTTAAGCACATCCGATGGCGTGGTCAGCATCTTAAGTGTTGGTACAGCCTGCAGGGCTTCCTCTAGATCGTAATACTCACGTAAAACACTCTCTAGCGCTGCAAGAGTAAACTTATCAATACGCAATGCTCGATTAAGAGGATTCTTCTTAATTTTATCAATAATATTTTTATTACCAACAATAATTCCGGCCTGCGGACCACCTAAGAGCTTATCGCCACTAAAGGTTACCACATCCACGCCTGCTTTTACAATTTCCTGCACAGTTGGTTCTTTGGGAAAGCCATATTTTGACAAATCAATGAGGCTACCACTGCCTAAATCCTCCATAGTAGCCAACCCTTTTTGCTGGGCCAGCTTTACCATTTCATCAGGTGAGACTTCAGAAGTAAAGCCGATAATCCGAAAATTGGATGTGTGTACCCTAAGCAGCATCGAAGTTTCATCA
>CAYNWA010000014.1:55002-73397 GCA_964400795.1 uncultured Smithella sp. | reverse complement strand
ACTCCACAAAAATTCCCGTCAAAACCCCTGATGACTTTAAGAAAAGCCGTTTTCTGGCATGGTACGGGCCCTTGGAAGAAAAGACATTGAAGGCCCTGGGGGCAAGTCCTTTGCCGATTCGTGTTCCTGAAGTCGCGTCTTCCATCCGTACCGGTGTTTGCGATGCTTTTGTCAGCCCCGGTATCTGGGCGGTCGGAACCCAGATGTATACGGTGATGAAATACATCAATCCTGTTCATATACGGTATTCGCCGGCAGGCGGCATTGTAACATTAAAGACATGGAATGTTCTGGCTCCGGAGATGAAGGAGGCCATTGATAATTACGTTATGTCCGTCGAGAAGGAATTCAGGCAGAAGGTTCGCGCCAGCAATGACAAGTGCCTGAAAGCCATGTACAAATACGGCATGAAAGAAGTGAAGATGACGCCGGCGGAGCTTGCCGAGTTGAAAAAGAGAGCCATGCCGATCTGGGATGAGTTTGCCGCGAAAGGATATTATTCCAAAGCCGAGTTGGAAGAGGTGAAACGTCTTTTAGCCGAGTTCCGCAGCAAGAAGAGCAAATAAATAATTGGTGAGCATATTAAGAGAGCTCTTGCTTTTTTTTAATGACTATCCAGCAAGAGCTCTCTATTTAATGTATACACGTCTTGTGTACATATTTTAATGAGGTTCATGACAACTAGGTTGATGGTATCATTTACGGATTCACTATACTCACTGACTTAATGTAAATATAAATACATGAAAAAGGAGAAGCGATGTCAGGTTTATTTAACGTTTTAGAGCATATCGATGGATTCCTGGTGCGACTGGAAAAAGTGATGATTGTTTTTTTGCTTTTTCTGTTGGTTGCATTTTCTTTCGGTCAGATCATTGCGAGGAATATTTTCCAAGTTGGCTTTATCTGGATAGATGAGTTTACGCGTTGTATTGTGCTGTGGATGGCTTTTATAGGAGGCGCGTTGTGTTCAAAATATGCCCGGCACATGCGCATTGACATCATTCTTCATTTAGTGAAGGGAACGAAAAAGCGTATGATAGAAATTGTCGGCAATGTCTTTGTCATCATCATTTGCGCGGTTTTTTTTGTGGCGTCGATTAATCACATCAAATATCAAATGGAATCCACCGTACAGTTGATGTTGCAGGGAGTTCCGGACTGGGTCATTAGTCTTATCATTCCTTACTTTTTTGCTGTGGCGATACTGAGAGGGGTATTGCATATTAAGAAGGATATCTTGGGCGAGGATCATATTAAACTTCCAGAGATGGGTTCCGGTGAAGTTGATGAAAATCCGAAACATGCAGCTAATTTAAATCCAGTTGAAGAAAACTAGAATCTGAATTTACGCAATAGGGAAGGTATAAGAGAATGAATATAATTTTTACGATTATTATAATCCTCGGGGCTTTGGCCGGAGCGCCTCTTTTCTGCATCGTCGGCGCCGCATCCATGTTTATATTTCACTTTATCTCTCATGTTGACATATCATCAAGCATCATTGAGATGTGCCGATTGGCCAATGCGCCGGGCATCATGGCCATTCCTTTGTTTGTGTTGTCCGGTTACATCCTCGTAGCCAGCAAGGCATCCACCCGGCTGGTGAATTTATCCAACGCTTTTATTGGATGGCTGCCGGGCGGTGCGGTTATGATAACGGTCATAGCGTGTTCCTTTTTTACCGCCATGACGGGAGCCAGCGGTGTTACCATTATTGCCATTGCCGCTTTAATGCTGCCGTATCTCCTCAAGGAAGGATATTCCGAAAGATTTTCAATGGGTCTGGTCAGCACCACGGGAAGCATCGGTCTTCTGTTTGTTCCCAGCCTGCCCATTATTTTATACGGAATGGTGGGACAGGTAGATATTACTCAGTTGTTTATTGCCGGTGCCATTCCCGGTATTTTTTTATGTGTCATTGTGTCGGGCTATGGATCGATTTATGCCATGATTATGAAAGTCCCGAGAATTCCTTTTTCTTTCAAAAAAATCAAAAAAGCCGTTTGGGAGTCCAAATGGGAAATTCCGCTGCCCTTTATCATCGTAGCGGGCATTTATACAGGTTTCGTCACTGTCGTTGAAGCAGCCACCTTGACCGCGGTATATGTCATTATTACGGAATGCTTTATCTATCGTGAAATTAAACTTTCCAGATTAATGTCTTTATTTTGGGAAAGCACGATTATGACCGGAGCGATATTGTGCGTCCTGGCGGCTGCCATGGGGCTGACGAATGCCTTTGTTGATTTACATATGGCCGAAAAAATTATGGCATTCCTGCAAGCGCATTTCCATTCGAAAGTCACATTCCTCCTGGCATTGAATGCATTTTTGTTGGTTGTCGGATGTTTCCTGGAAATCTTCTCCGCGATTATCGTGATTGCTCCGCTCATCATTCCTGCGGCTTTATCTTACGGAATGGATCCTGTTCATCTGGGCATCATTTTCCTCACCAATATGGAAGTTTCCTATATGTGTCCGCCTGTAGGATTGAATCTGCTGCTGAGCAGTCTGCGTTTTAGAGTGCCGATCATGAAGCTTTATCTGTTTGTGCTGCCTTATTTGTTAATCATGATCATTGCTTTGCTGATTATTACTTATTTCCCGCAGTTGTCGATGTGGCTGGTTGATTTTCTGGGTGCGCGTAAGGAACTCATCATCATGTAGTTTTTAAATCAATTCATTTTAAGGGAGGACGGAATGACAAGGAAAAAAATCAGGCTGTTAGTAAAATTTTTTTTAATCCTCTGTTTAATTGCTTTGCTGTTCCTAAATATATACGGCTGCACGGCAACACGGCATGCCATACAGAGAACCGCCATCCCCTTGGCGGATACGACGGTGGACGATATCGTCGATAAAGTTCTGAGAACCAAAGATGGAAAGCTTATCAAAGAAGGTCTTCCCGGAGTCCTGGTGTTGGTGACGGGTCTTGTCGAACTGGCGCCAACAGATTATGATCTTCTATCAACGCTTTCTCTGCTTTATTGTGCCTATGGTCTTTTTGTTGAGGACGAAAATCCCGATTACGCCATATCGCTTTACAAGATCGGAACCGATTACGGTATGCGGGCCATGAAGATCAGTAATTCTGAATTTCGTAAAGCATTGGAAAACGGGACAACAGTGCCTGACGCGGCCAAGTACCTGACAAAAGACGACCTGAAAGCGATGACCTGGTACGGAATCAATCTTGCCAAGAGGGTGACATTGCAGTTGGCTACTCCGGAAGAGATATTGGATATTCAGGATGCGATTGCCACGGCAAAGCGTTCTGTCGAGCTCGATCCAACGTATGCCTGGGGAAATAACTGGAACATTCTGGGTATCTTTTATGCGATTGTGCCGGCTATGGGCGGCCTGGGCAGTGGACCGGAAGCGTCCAGGCAGGCGTTTGCCAACGGCAACAAAGCTGAAAAAGGTGAAAACGGCATCATCGATGTATTTGTTGCGAGATATCTTTGTCCCCTGATCAAAGACGGGGACTGGTATGACGAGTTGAACAAACGAGTCATGGAAATGGATTCCTGTAAACTGGGCGGCGGATTATGCATCCTTAATGAACTGGCCAAGCAGAAGGCAAAGTTCAACATCGAAAACAAAACAAAATGGATGGGTATGTAATAATAATATACCTTTTTAAAAACAGGCAGGCTGTTCAAACGTTTTCGCTTGAACAGCCTGCCTGTTTTTTTATCATATCAGAGTTGTCTTTCCCCTCGGGAACTGCTTCCAGTCCAAATCCTGAAGGTATAGATATCAAGAGAATCAATCGTCCTGTTTCATCTCGTTGTAGAGAATTTTGGCGTAACGAATGAAGCTTATATTCTCCGGTATCAGTGTAGGGTTGTTGTTCGGGTTGCGCACGATCAGTTTTTCGAGCACGGCCAGAGCCTCTTTCTTCTTGCCCTTGTAACGCAGGATATCCGCCTTGACATACGGGAAATAATAATAATCCGGATAGAGCACTTCATTAATTTCAATGCCGAGCAAATCAACATCAATGGAAATGCCGGCAATATTCATGCCTTTTTCTGCCACCCATCCGCCGTTGGTAATCATGGTTCCCAGGGTTATGAGCGGACCGCAGAACATGAAGCCCGCGTTTTCCCGGGCGGCAAACAACAGATGACTCATAAGTTCACTGAGCTTGAGGGCCTGGTGAGGTTTGGACTTGAATTGTACGATGCGCGACAGGCTGAGCTGCCAATAGTAATGTGCCGGCACGGAGTGAGGCAGCAGGGCGACGGCTTTTTTAGCATAAGCCAGCCCTTTCTCGTAATAGGGCATTGCCTTCGTATTGTGTGCTTCCAGGCCAAAGGATGTGTAGCATTCGCCAACGTAATAATTAGCCCGCGCGGCCCAGAGCTGCGCAAACCCGTTTTTGGGTTTTTCGGCAGCGAATTTTTCGAGCATGGCGATTGCCTCATCGGCTTTATTAAGGTCGGCTCTCTGTTTCCACAGTTTCATGAAGTCATTCCAGGCGGGCATGCTATTCATATCCGACAGCGCTTCCCCGATGGGCAAGGGGCTCATTGATCTAATGAGTTTGCCATACTTTGACCAGACGTAATGACTGTCTTCGGTGAAGGAGAGCGCCTCCACGAATATTTTTTTAGCCGCGATATTTTTGGGATCGATTTTGAAGGCTTTAAGCATGAGCTCTTCCGACGCCTTGAAATGTTCTTTACGTCCGCTGCGGTTGTGCCAGCCATAGAGATTGTGGGCCTTACCGAGCCAGAGGTAAGGTTCAATCCTGTCGGGATATTTGTCTTTCAGGGCTGTGGCGACTTCAATAAGTTCCTTAAGATTCTTACCGTCCCAGTGCTTATCCCACAAGGCCTTGGCCTTTCTCCACAGAGGGTCGTATGTGGGCATCGGTAGTCCAACTTCCCAGGCCTTGGACGACCCATGGGCATATCCTGTTGACGTACTCACGCAGCACAGGAACGCTGCCGCAAGAATGATTGTTAAGCAATATACCGCAGTTGCGTGAACAATAGGTGTCTTGGTTGACGTGTTGCACATAAAAAATTCCCCTTCAGTTAAGATTTTTGATGAAACATCTCACTTAAGAGTTTGTGATGAAACATCAATTGTTGGTTTGGACGGCTATATAAAAAGACTGGTGTTGTATGTCAAGAAAATTTTGATAAAAAAATATTTTTATAGCACCGGTAACGATACCGGACATGGCAGGCATCCTGTTGAGAATCTGCTAAAAGTTGTATTATCAAACATTTATATTTAGCCTTGCGAAAGTTGCCCTTCAACCCCGATATGCATTTTTGTTGTTTATATTATGAAAATTTTCGTGAAAGACATGGGTATTTATGAAAAGCTTGTTTTATTTTCCTTTTTTGGCCGATGTTTTTTTGAGCGTTTTCTTTGCGGTCATTTTAGGAGCGGGCGTTTTTATTTTTTTGCTTCCTTCCAGCTTCATTAACTGCCACTCGAGCTTTTTGATTTTATGATATGTGGCTTTTATCTTTTTATCCTCATCAAGGTTTTTTCCGCTCTCGAGAACGGCATAAGCAAAGCCGCCCAGTTCATCCATCCGGTCTTTTATTTTTACGTGCAGATTGAACATCTTGTACTGTCTTTTTCCTTCTTCGGAAAGTTCACTCATTTTTACGGATACGACATTTGCCCCATGCATTACGGCGGCAATGCCTTCAGTCCATCCTTTTTTTACGTCTTTCTTAATCTTGTCAAAAATAGTTTCCATTTTTAATCTCCCATAATTTGAACCATAATTTCTCTGTGGCGCCCCCGATTGTCAAAATCGATAAAGACAATCTGCTGCCAGGTTCCCAACGTCATCTTCCCGCTGACCACAGGAACAGAGAGCGAAGGCTTTATAAGAGCAGCACGAACGTGGGAAAAGCCATTGCCGTCCCCCCATCTTTCATCATGCTTATAAGCAATATCCGACGGAACGATTTTTTCAAGAGCCTTCTTTAAATCCTGCAACACGCCCGATTCATATTCAATGGTTGTAATCGAGCCTGTGGAACCGGGACAAAAAATGGTAGCCAGCCCGTTGGCCACCGACGATTCTTTTAAAATAGAACGCACCCGGGAAGTGATATCAATAATATCACAGTAGCCTTTTGTATCAATTGAAATAATCTGCGTAGTGATCATTGGTGAAATTTAAGAAATTACTCATTATTAGTCAATAAAATAATGAGACCGACTGGGTCAAAAGACATCAAAAGACTTGGGGTTGACACACGCAATGTCAAAGAGTATAAATTGCAGGCGCTTCAAATAAATATCTGTTTCAAGCAAGGAACTGTTCATGCGCGCACCGCAAATCATTCTGGAGCTGATTGAACGATTCGAACGCAACATTGAATCCTATAAATCCAACGGCTACAACGAAACACAAGTCCGCCGCGAATTTCTAGACCCCTTTTTTGAAGCGCTGTGCTGGGATGTTGACAACACGGTGGGACATGCCGAAGCCTACAAGGATGTCATTCACGAAGACGCCGTCAAAGTCAGCGGCGTCACCAAAACGCCCGACTATTCCTTTCGCATCGGCGGACAACGCAAGTTTTTTGTTTAATGTTATAATGTCTAATGAGGAATACGATATGTTCAAACCCAAGTATAAATATACGGCTAAAATAATTGAGTCATTAAAACGAATAGCTGCGTCAAGAGAAGTTATTATTAACGCGCCGCTCATTCCGCGGTGGGAAGTATCCTTGCGTAAGGATGCTATTATTAGAAGCGCGCATTCATCAACCAGTATTGAAGGGAACAATCTTTCTCTGGAACAGGTGAGCGAATTGGCCGCGGGACGCAAAATCATAGCCAAAAGAAAGGACAAAGAGGAAGTGCTCAATTATATCAATGTCCTTGAAAAGCTCGATATATTTGCAAAAAAAGAAATCATTACGGAAGAGGTTATAAAAAAAATTCAGCAAATGCTGACCGAGAATACCTTGGAAGACATGGATGATTGTGGCGTTTACCGTTGTGAAAGAAATAAATATGTGGTGGTGGGAAATCGTTTGACCGGTGAAATATCATTCAAACCACCGGCTAACGGAGAACTTCCCCAACTGATGCGGGACTATGTTGAATGGATTAATTCGGCTCAGACAGTCAAACTTGATCCGGTTGTGCTTGCGGGAATTGCTCACTATGAATTTGTTCGTATTCATCCGTTCGTTGACGGGAACGGGCGTACCGCACGCGTGATTGCGGCGCTTCTATTACGAATGCGCGGCTTCGATACGAAACAATTTTTCTGTCTTGATGATTATTATGACATGGATAGAAAGGAATATTATCAGGCACTACGCTCTGTAGATCCGGCGAAGCGTGATATGTCCAAATGGCTGGAATATTTTGTCGAGGGTGTGGCTGTCAGCCTGGAGAGCGTTCGCAATAGAGTAGCTCTTTTGAGTTCCGAGCGTGCTAAAACAAAAAAGAAAGGTCAAATAGCATTGACGGAAAAGCAAATGCGCATTGTTGAATACATTAACAAAAACGGAAAAATTACCATCAGCAATATGGTTTCTATGTTTAAAATAACCAGACAAGCGGCTTTGAAAGAGATGAGTAAATTGGTAAGGTTGGATATTATTAAACGTGAAGGGCAAGCCAGAGCCAGCTATTATGTTATGCGGTAAACGGTTGTCGATTCGGTTGTCGATTCGGTTGTCGATATCAATAAACAGAAAAAACCGATGTGGTGAATGTTGCACACAAAACAGCCGCTTATAATGGCAGTTAAGAAAGTACCGGAGAAATAGGAGTTTCGAGTCTTGCAGGAAACTCACACGGCATGGAGCCGAATTTCGTCGCTGGTAGTTACTCTTTTAAGTATAAAGAAAATAAAGTCAAGAAAATAGATTGAATTTGTCGATAAAAGTGAGAAAGCCAAAACCGCCAATGAACAAACACTGCTCCAGCGGCATCCCTATGTGCTTCGCACAAGGGACAATTCCACTTGCGCTTCGAATTTCGTCCCGTCTCGTCGGGACTTGTTCTTAGCGAGTGTCATTGGATAGACGCAACCGACAAGCAAATCGACAAACTGATTTACGAACTCTATGGCCTGAAGGAAGAAGTGATATGTAGGGATTGATCTAACCTGAATACCCCAAGGGGCACTATACGGTCACAATGCCCCGATCAATCCGCAAAACTGAATTTTTTTAAGGAGGAAATAGAATGAGAATCATCATGTTAACGTTGTGTGTTTTTACCGTTTTATGGACATCCGCGAATGCCGCAGAAATGTACCGATGTTTGGATAGTAACGGCAATCAAATCATTACCAGCGCGCCTCAAGACGGGATGACTGATTGTGAGTTAAAAGATTCTTCTGATGATTCGGTCGCTGAAGAAGGAGAACAAAAAGAAAATTCATCCGTAGAGTCAGATCGCAAAAGTTCGCAGGCTGACGAAAAATTGCGTCGGCAATGCGCCAATTTGAAAGTGTATCGCGAGGAAGAAAGGACTTACTGCGAAGGTATTCCGCGGAGTTATAAAAGCGGCAATGAGGAGATGAAAAAAAAGGCACAAGACCGGATGGCGTCTTCCAATGCGAGCGCCAGCCAACTCTGCGACTATTACAAGGGCATGGTCAGGGAATTAGAGGCAAAATGTCCCTGATAATAAGATTTCCGAGCAGTTCGCAAACAACCACATTAGATATGACGGCGCGATCGGGGATCGCGCCCTACAGCAAACACAATAAACCACGTGGGATGTAGAGATTGATCCCTGATCAATCCGCAAAGAAACAGCGTGCTCAGGGGATCCCGCCCTACAGGCTCGCCGCTTCGCACAAGGGACTTCTAAAATTGCGGATTCACGGAGTTTCATTTAAAGGTAGAGTATGAAAGTACAGGCAGATGGAAATTTCGGCGAGTGGATAAGCATTGGAGGAAACCAGCTTTACCCGGGTTATATTCTCAAGGGTAAAAAGCGAAATGTGATGATCGATGCCGGAATGAACCTGATGGGTCCGGCCTATATCGCTTCACTGGGAAAAATATTCGGGGATAAAAATGCTCTGGATTATGTTTTTGCGACGCATTCCCACTTTGATCATGTGGGTGCCATTCCCTATCTTAGGAGAAAGCTGCCTGATCTTCAGGCCGGTGCGTTCGAAAGAGTCGGGAAACTGATGAAAAAGCAGTCCGTTCTCGATCTGATGACAACCTTGAGCGAACTACAGAGAGGATTTTATCAGGATATCGTCGGTGACGAGGATGTTCGTATCGAACCGGTGGATTTTGAATTCAATCTCAAAGAGGGCGATAGCTTTGATCTGGGTGGTGTGACCTGCGAAGTTTATGAAGTGCCGGGGCACACGGGCGACTCGCTGGCATTTTTTATCCCCGAAATTCGCGCGCTTTTTCCGGGAGAAGCAAGCGGTCTTCCGGAAGGTGACATGAACAGTAACGCAAAAGCCGAGTTTTTGTCTTCGTATGATGACTACATGGCCTCGCTGGAAAAAATCATCAGGCTTCAACCAAAACTTATCGGCATGGCACACTTATGGGTTTTTACAGACGATGACGCCACTGATTTCTTGCGGCGGTCCCTGGAGGCCACTCCACTGTATCTGAAACTGATAGAGACGTATCTGGATGCCGCAAACGGCGATATCGAGAACACTGTACAATTAATGGCAAAGACAGAATACGATGAAAAAAGAAAAATCGCCCAGCCCAGAGAATCTTATGTGGAAAATTTAAGAGCGCAGGTGCGACATGTGGCGTCAATTGGGGCAGGGAAATAGTTGATAGTTGATAGTTGATAGTTGATAGTTGATGGTGGATAGTTGATGGAGGGGACATCATGAACGTTGGATTTTTTTGTTGGAGTAAGTGAACCACCTGCCGGAAAGCGAAGGAGTTTCTTTCGCAGAAAAAGGTGGAAATCAACGAACGGGATTTTTTTAAGGAACCGTTCGCGAGAGAAGAAATCAAAGCGCTTTTATCGGGAAAGGCTGCTTCCGACATGTTCAGTTTTAAGTCACCCAGTTTCAAGGCTCTGGAATTGAAGCAGGAAAAACTTAAAGATGATGATTTGATCAATCTCATGCTCAAAGAGCCGCGCCTGATCCGAAGACCTATTGTTAAGATTGGTAAGATTGTTTATTTTGGAGCCGATATCAAGATGCTGGGAGAGATTCTATCCGGGAGAAAGGAGACTTAAATCCGATTGGCTATGTCGGGAAAGACCAGCGCTGGAATACTTTTATATCGAATGGCCGAAAACGGTTTGAAGGTTTTCCTTGTTCATCCCGGCGGGCCTTACTGGGCTAAAAAGGATGAAGGAGCGTGGTCTGTCCCCAAAGGCGAATTCGAAAATGGAGAAAATCCACTGGAAGCAGCCAAACGTGAGTTTAAAGAAGAAACGGGTTCGGGTATCACCGGCCGTTTCATGGAATTAACGCCGCTCAGGCAGTTCAGCGGAAAGATGGTTTATGTCTGGGCGGTCGAAGGAAATATTGACGCAACGTCAATAAAGAGTAATATGTTTTCGATGGAATGGCCGCCCCGCTCAGGTAAGGAGCAGGATTTTCCGGAAGTGGATAAAGGCGGATGGTTTACCATTGTGCAGGCGCAGGAAAAGATATTGCCGGGTCAACGCGGTTTTCTGGAACAGCTGAAGAAGATAATAGTTGATAGTTGATAGTGAGAGAAGAAATATGAGTAAAAGAATTATTTGTTTCAGCTTGGGTTTATCGGAAGAAGACATTGAAAAAGGCCGGGCTTCGTTTTATAGTCTGAATAAGGAAGCACCCGCGCTGGAAATGATTGCAATTTCAAAATCCATGCTGGGTTTAAAAGTTGCGGATGTATTGGCAGACGTGTTCGATGGCTCCGGATTGAACGCAGCCAAAATGCGAAAGGATGCGGAGGATCAAATATTCCCGGAACTTTATAAATACCGTGTGGTTGTTGTGCTCGCGGAAGAACGTGAGGAAGTCTTGAAAATCATGAGGAGTTTTAAGGCGGTGCTGCCTGATTCTCAAAATATTATTTTTGCCGTGATAACCGAAACGGCTCTGACATGGACATTTGGAGGCTATATCGGACATCTTGGCGAAGAACACGAATATATGAAAAACCGTAATCCCGGGAAATAAGTGCAGGATTCGGAAATAAAAAATAAAGGACATATTATGGAACCAATCAAAATAATGCCGTGTCTGGATATGAAAAACGGAAAGGTGGTCAAGGGAGTTCATTTTGTTGATATTAAGGAGGCGGGGGATCCGGTGGAAAATGCCGCCTTTTATCAGGCGGAAGGCGCTGATGAACTGGCGATGTTGGATATTGCCGCCACGCTGGAAAACCGCAAGACGCGTCTGGAGTGGGTAAAGAATGTTTCGAAGGTTATCAAAATTCCTCTAACCGTCGGTGGCGGCATTGCTTCGCTGGAAGATATCGATATGGTTTTAGCGGCGGGTGCGAACAAGGTTTCAATGAACAGCGCAGCGGTGAAAAATCCCGACTTGATCCACAGGGCGGCGGATAAATTCGGCAAGAATAAAATAACGGTGGCGATCGACGCGAAAAGAAATGCTCAGATGCCGTCCGGTTTTGAACTCGTGGTTTCCGGCGGTACGTTGCCGATAGCTCAAGACGCAGTGACATGGGCGAAGATTTGTGAAGAAAAAGGCGCAGGCGTGATTCTGCCCACGAGTATGGACGGCGATGGGACGAAAGCCGGTTATGATATTCCTTTCACCCGGGCGATTGCCGACGCGGTGACGCTGCCGGTGGTGGCTTCCGGCGGCGCGGGCAAACTGGAAGATTTTTACGAGGCAGTGGTCAAGGGCGGCGCGACCATTCTGCTGGCGGCTTCAGTTTTTCATTTCCGTCTGCTGAAAATTCAGGATGTGAAAAATTATTTGCGAGATAAAGGTTTGACCGTCGCGTAAATTGAGCAGGCTTGAATTAAATTATTTTTCCCGGATTGCCGCTTTCTCGGCATGGCTAAAAATGATGAAGTATAACACAGGAAAGAAGCAGGCATGACAGCAAACACGAAAATCACTTTACGCAACAGGAAAAATGATCTGCGCAAACTGGTTATCTTGATGAACAGGCAAAACAACAGGTTCATGCCTCCGTTCGAGCCGATTCTTCAAACGATTGATTTGGCTATCGAGCCGGAAGAACTAAGCCTGCTTCTAAAAATGGGAACAGGAGTATACTCCTATGAACAGGCCGCGGCGCTCGGCGAGATGAACAGTGAAAAATTCAAAGTTATATTTGAATCGCTCAAAAAAAAGGCATTTCTGGGAATTCAAGAAACGGAAAATGGCAAAGAACAATATAGCCTCCACCCTTTTATTGTCGGTTGGTTTGAGGGAATCGTGACCTATATGATCGGCAGGCCGGAAGAAAAAGAATTTGCGAAAAGATATATGCATTTTTTCGATACGTTGCGCGATCGTAACTACTTTCCCGTTCGCAAGGTCATGAATATGATGGGCAGGTATGCGTCCGTATCTAATCAGAGTGTCGGGATGGTGCGGGAATCCAAGAATGCCAAAGGCAAATCCACCATTGTCGTCAATGAAACCATTGTTGCGCCGGATTCCAGAGTTTATCCGACAAATTCCATCAATGATATGATTATGGAATTCGGGAATAAAAGCATTATCGGTCAGTTTAAAAAATGCATGTGCCGGCATGTTGCGGCTAATGCCGGAGAGCCGTGTCGATTCAATATGCCTGACGAGATAGCCTGCATGGGTTTTGGCGATAAAATCAGAACGTATATAAAATATGGATACATGCGCCAAATCAGCAGGGAAGAAGCTTATGATATTATTCAAAAGGCGAGGGATTGCGGCGCCGTCCATACTGTTTTTCACGAAAAAGATGATACCAAGCTTCCGCAAAGCGGTCTGTGCAACTGTTGCTGGGATTGCTGCGGAATAATCCGTTCCTACAACATGGGTGCAGTGCCTTTGCGATACAGCTGTTATTATGAGGCGACAATCAAAGATATTTCAAAATGCACAGGGTGTGGTAAATGTGAAAAATATTGTCCCACTGCCGCGATAAAAGTCGTCGAGAAAAAAGTTCAACTCGATACCAAAAAGTGTATCGGTTGCGGTCAATGTGTTCATCAGTGTGTCTTTTCAGCGGTTGAACTGGTGGAAAACAAACACACAGCATTCTTGCCCATGCTGAAAACATCCGAGGCGAGAATAAAAGCATAGCCGAATAGCTTCGGCTTCATGTGTTGTTGTGATTAAAAACCTTATGGGGAGAAACTTTCACAGGTAATTTTATGAAATATACAAAAAGAAAACAGACTATGCCGGCTGATTTGAAAACGTGCGTTGATTTCCACGGGCATATTTGTCCCGGTCTGATATATGGTTATCGGGTGGCCAAAGAGGCGATGAAATTGATGAACATCGGTCGCTCTGTTGATGAGGAGATTGTGGCCATCTGCGAAAATGATTCCTGCGCCATCGATGCTCTGCAGGTTCTGCTGGGAACTGTGGCAGGCAAAGGTAATTTGATTATTAATAATTATGGGAAAAATGCTTTTACAGTGTTGGCTCGTGGCCGTCGTCAGGCCTATAGATTTTCCCGCAAAACGCAGTACGAGTATGCCGGTGATTTCAAGGATGAGTTTAAAAAATTGGATGCGGCCGTTGTCGCCGGAACTGCGTCGGAAGATGACAAGCGTAAATTGAAACGACTGAAGATAAACGACCTGCTGGCGCGTCCCTTTGAGGAAATTTTTACGACCAGGAAAGTTCCGTTCGATGAGCCGCGGTACGCGCCACTTGCGCCGTCAAAACCCTGTGCTGTCTGCGGCGAAATGACTATGGCCACCAAGATGATCAGATTGCGGGACAGGCGGGAGGTCTGTATTCCCTGCTCGGGGAGAAATGAGGGATAAAATAGTTTGACATCTATCGGAAGTATAGATAACTTGCTGAACACAAGGGAAAAACGTTTCAAGGAGATTTTGTTAAAAAAACATTGGTAACGGCCTCGTGTAGTGTCTCAATGAAATCTTGTCATATCGACCAGCGGGGGATATCTTTGTAGCGCCCATACTGATTAGGTTTCTCGCTTCGAAATGACGGAATTGTAAAGAGGAGTTAGACACAGGGTGATTTGCAAAATTCCCCGCGACTTTTCCCGGGGAATTTCGCTGGAAGAAGAAAAATCCCAAACAAGGTTTTTTTGTATAGAAGCAGTTTTATAGGGGTAATGAATAAAGAGTAAAGAAATATTAATATTTATAACCGTTCAAGGGAGGATGTTTCATGAAAAAATATATACAAGTGTTTCTGCTTTTTGTCGTGGTGTTTACATTTGATGCCTGTGTTCCGGTCCCCATTCCTGTAGGCACCACAACGACGACATATGAGCAACCATACAATTACGGATATGAAGATGATTATGTGGATGTGCCGATCGTGTATGGCGAACCCATGTACTACGATCCGCCGGTTGCCGTTACATTTGCGTTCGACTATTTTACGTATGAAGCTGCGGGCGGCTTTGTCGATATTGTCTTTTGGAAAGGCGGTCACCGGTTCCATCAGAAGCCCTGGTATGACGGTGGCAGAAGAATTTCACAACATGATATACGCACAAGCAGGCCGCATTATAAAGTGCGGGGGAAAGAATTTTATCAACATCGTGAGAAGTTGAAACGGCATCACCGTATTTCTCATCCCGATGCATATTACAAGTTGGAACGATATAAGCAACAGCAAAAAATACGTGAAGAGAGGGAGAGACAAAAACGTCAGGAAGAGCGTTATAAACATGAACAGGAAATGCGCGAGCAAAAGGAGAAGCAAAGACGCATAGAGGAGCGCAATAAATACGAACGGGATCTGGAAAAGCAGAGAGATAAACGAAAAGAACAGGAGGATCGCTACAAACGCGAGCAGAAGATGCGTGAACAGAAAGAAAAACAAAAACGCATAGAGGAGCGTGAAAAATTAGAGCGGGAGCGGGATAGAGAAAGAGATAAACGAAAGGAGCAGGAGAAACGCTTTAAACAGGAAAAGGAAAAACGGGAACAGAAAGAGAAGATGAAAGAAAGAGAAAGAAAAATAAAGGAAAAAGAGCGAAAAAAGAGAGACAGTGGAAAAGAAGAACATGATGGGAGAGGCTAATCTATAGTCAACTTCTGATTTAATCATTTTACAAATAATGATGCATTTGCAGCCCAGGCGGCATTCTGAAAAATTCGGGATGCCGCTTTTTTTATATCGTTCTTTGCAGGTTAAATAAAAAAATTGAATAAAACAATTGACATGTTTGGAGAATTTCCTTATCTTTTATGCATAAGCAATATTTCCGGAAAGCATGAAGAACAACCAATTCTTTTACATTAATATTTAACAAGTAAAGAAAGGAAGTCTTATGGGGCATTTGGTCGGGAAAGAAGCTCTTTATCGCGAATTGGGAAAAAAAATAGACGGGCTGACGGTTAAAGCACCGTGGACAGAGACGTTTCACGCGATATTAAAAGAACTTTATACAGTCGAGGAAGCCGATTTGATTGTCAGGATGCCCTATCGCCTGTCCAACCTTAAACGCATCCAAAAAATTACAAAAATTGAAGAAAATAAACTGAGGAAACTGCTCGATGGACTTTGCGCCAAGGGTTTGCTCATGGATATTGAGGTTAAAGGTGAATATCTTTATATGGTGTCGCCTATGGTCATCGGTATTTTCGAATTCACAATGATGCGTACAGGGGGGAATCTCAATGTTAAAGAATGTGCAAGGTTATTTCATGAGTATATGTTCGTTGACACATCCTTTATTGCCGCCAATTGTATTGAAGGAGACAAAGTTTCCATCCTGAGAGCTCTGCCGCACGAAGGCACTGTCGCCGAAGAAGATTTTGTCGAAGTGCTGGATTTTGAAAAAGCTTCTCAACTGGTGGAGGAAGCGAGCCGTTTCGGCATCGGGCTGTGTTCCTGCCGTCACGAAAAGCATCACCTGGATGAAAAGAAATGCGACTTTCCGCTGGAGAGCTGCGCTTCATTTGATATTGGCGCTGATTTTCTGATTCGCAATAATCTGGCCAGGAAAATATCAAAAACTGAAATGTTGGAGCATTTGGCGCGTTCCCGAGAATCAGGCCTCGTGCTGAGCGCGGATAACGTCAAAAAGAATATCACGGCGATATGTTCCTGCTGTGGCTGTTGTTGTAATGTTCTCTTGGGCATCAGCAAATTCGGTATTAACGGATTGCTGGTGACGTCCAATTTCATTGCTCAGCCGGACGTCGCAATATGCAACGGTTGTGGAAAGTGCGCCAAAGCCTGTCCCATCAACGCTATTGAGATGTCGCCGGTCGATGATCCGGGTTCAAAGATAAAAAAAAGGGCGAAAGTGGACACGGAGAGCTGCATCGGCTGCGGCGTTTGCGTTTTAAAATGCGACAAGACGAAAGCGCTCAAACTGATACAAAGAGAGAAGCGGGTGCTACACCCGGAAAACGTTTTTGAAAAACTTATCCTGCAGTGTCTGGAAAAAGGCACTTTGCAAAATCAGTTGTTCGATAAACCCGATAGTCTGACACACAGCGTAATGCGCAATATCATGGGCGGATTCTTCAGGCTGCCTTCAGTGAAAAAAGCTTTGATGAGCGATGTCCTGCGTTCCACGTTCTTAAAATCAATAACGGTCGGGGTTAAATTGCAGGGGATAAAAGCTCCCGGAATTTAAGTTGATAAAATTTTGTATTAATAAAAATGTTCAGGACGTATACTGAAAATAAAATATTTCTTGGCAATATTTTATTGACATGAACGTTTGCAATTCATATAGTTCCCGCCATGATTGAACTCAACGCCGTCACCAAATTATACGGTTCTCTTGCCGCCGTTGATCATGTTTCGTTTTCCGTCGGAGCGGGCGAGTCCTTCGCTCTTCTGGGACCGAACGGTGCCGGTAAAACCACGATCGTCAGGATGCTGCTTGATTTTACACGGCCCACATCAGGTTCTCTTTTGTTAAATGGCGTCTCCACCGGCAAACCGGCAAGCCGCTCGTTGGTGGGATATTTACCGGAGCATCATCGCATTTCACCCCACATTTCCGGTTGGCAGTATCTGCAGCGTTGCGCCGAACTATCGGGAATGAAAGGTGTGGAATCGTGGAAACAATGCGAACGCATCGTCGGTCTGATCGGCATGACGGGCAGGGAACATTCCAAATCCAAAACGTATTCCAAGGGAATGATTCAGCGTTTCGGCTTGGGCGCCGCGCTTATCGGAGCACCGAAATTGCTTATTCTTGACGAACCGACAGCCGGCCTTGATCCCATTGGCATCAGAGAAATACGCCAACTGTTGGAATCTTTGCAACGTCAGGGATTGACCCTTTTCCTGAATTCTCATCTTCTTTCGGAAGTGGAAAAAATCTGTGACAACGCAGCGATTATCAATCGCGGAAAGCTGATGGTAAAGGATAAAATATCGGCACTGGTCAAAGACGGCGACACGCTGGAAGATGTTTTTGTCCGGTATGTGAAAGGTTGAAACGAAAATGCAACAAAAATTTTCCCCCGTAATCAGTATTGCGAAATTCACACTTGCCGATGAAGTCCGGCAGAAAAGTTTTATCGTTATGTTCGTTATCTGCGCTTTGTTTATTTTAATGGTTCGCGGTTGTTATCAGAACGGTTACATGGTGAACGGACAGGAAGTGGAAGCCGGGAGAATGATTGTCATGGTCTCTAAATTAATCTTCCATATTATTGCAGGTGGCGTGATGTTTCTGGCAGGTCTTCTGGCCATGCGCATATTCAGACGGGATCGCGATGATGGAACGCAATCGTGCGTGCTTTCCAAACCGATAACGCGCCGGCAGTATGTGACCGGAAAAATTCTTGGCTTGTGGATTCTGTTGACGGTCTTTATGTTTGTCTTGCATGGCATTGTTTTTTTAATCACATCGGTAAAATTGAATGTCATCATGCCGGAATATCTTTTGGCATCGCTCCTGTGTTCCATTAATCTTCTTTTTGTTGTGGTAACCGTATTTCTTCTGTCCCTTGCAATGCCCGATGTGATTGCGCTGCTTTGCGTGATTGGCATTGGCATCATTGGCTCTGTTTCTGACGTGATCCATGCCGTAAGGAATTCCCCGATGGGTCAGGCGATCATGCAACAACATCATCAATCCGATTTTTCTCTTTGGCAGTTTGTTTACTATTTGTGGCCGAAACTTTTTGGAGCCCAGCAATTTGCTTCTTCATGCATCGGTGCTGAAGGATGGGTTGAACGGGCTTCCGCATACCCCTTCATGAATATCATGATTTATTGTTTGATTTTCGGCGCATTGTTGTTCTGGCGTTTTAATCGGGAAGATATATCTTGAGCGTCCCCGTATTTTTTC